>NZ_ANAE01000144.1 GCF_000341265.1 Nocardiopsis prasina DSM 43845
CTCCGAGCGGAACTCGATCCGGCGCGGGTACTTGTACGCGGCCAGCCTCTCGCGGGCGAACGCGGTCAGTTCCTCGGCGGAGACCTCCGTGCCCTCCTTGAGGATCACGAACGCCTTGATCTCCTCGCCGTGGGTCTCGTGCGGGACGCCCACCACCGCCGCGAGGCTGATCGCCGCGTGGGTCATCAGGACCTCCTCGACCTCACGCGGGTACACGTTGAAGCCGCCACGGATGATCATGTCCTTGGAGCGGTCGATGATGAAGTAGAAACCGTCGTCGTCACGGCGGGCGATGTCGCCCGTGCGGAACCAGCCGTCCCTGATGACCTCGGCGTTCACCTCGGGGCGGTCGTGGTACCCCTTCATGACCAGGTGCCCGCGGACCGCGATCTCGCCGACCGGCTCCTTGTCGCCCTCCCCGACGACCTCGTTCCACTCGGGGTCGATCAGCTTCATCTCCACACCCCACACCGGGCGGCCGATGGAACCCGTCTTGGCGCCGGTGGCGGGGTTGTTGAAGGTGGCCACCGGGGAGGTCTCGGACAGGCCGTAGCCCTCCTTGATCCCCACCCCGAAGAGCTTGGTGAAGTCCTCGGCGAGCTGGCCGGGCAGGGCCGAACCACCGGAGACGGCGTCGACCACGTTGCGGGCGATGGCCTCCAGGTCGTACTTCCCCGGCTCCGCCTGCTGGGCGGCGTTGAGCAGACCCCAGTACATGGTGGGCACGCCGGCGAACCCGGTGACGCCCTCCTTCTGCATGAGCTCCAGCGCCTGGTTCCCGTCGAAGCGGGGCATGAGGACCATGGTGCCGTGGCGGTACAGCGACGCGTTGAGCATCACCGTCTGCCCGAAGATGTGGAACAGGGGGAGGACGGTCAGGGACACGTCGCGGCCGTCGGGGTGCGCGTTGACCAGGTTGGAGGCGACCACCGCGTTCATCATCAGGTTGTTGTGGCTCAGCTCGGCGCCCTTGGGCTTGCCGGTGGTGCCGCTGGTGTAGATGATGACGGCCGTGTCGTCGGCCCCGGACTGCACGGTTTCGAAGGTGCCGGGTTGTCCGGCCAGGGCCGCCCAGATCGTCTCGGCGCCCTCGATGGTGGACTCGGTGGCTCCTGCGGTGGCCGGCATGTCCACGAAGGTCTCGCAGCCGTCCACCTGGCCGAACGCCTCGAAGGAACGCTGCCCCAGCGGGAGGTCGGGGGTTCCGGTGAAGGCGAAGAGCGCCTTGGCGCCCGAGTCCTCCAGGTGGTAGGCGAGCTCGCGCGGGGTGAGCAGGACGTTCAGCGGGACGACCACGGCCCCCGCCTTGAGCGCGCCGAAGTACACGAACGGGAAGTACGGCAGGTTGGGGCTGGCCAGCGCCACCCGGTCGCCCGGGCGCACCCCCCTGGAGACCAGGAGGTTGGCCACCTGGTTGGCGATCATGTCGGTGATCGCGTAGTTGAGCCGGGTGTCGCCGAAGACCAGGCACTCCTTCTCGGGCGCGGAACGGGCGCCGTCCTCAAGGAGCACGGACAGGTTGAACATGGGGGCCTCCCGCAGACATGTGAATCCGGACAGGTGAAACGAAGGCCAGGTGTGACCTGGATCGCGTGTTCTGCGCCACTTTGACGGCAGAGTAACAAACCGGGCGGTCGGTGTGGAGGGGCGCAGGGTCCGGAAAATCACCGGTGCGCTGGTCACCCTCCGTGAGGCCAGCCCTGTTCGGGGTCCCGGCCCGGACGGCGGGAAACCGGTCTTCGGCCGTGTACCGCAGCCGCTAACCTGAAGGCAACACACCCAGAACCGGCTAAGGAACACTCAGCGATGACAGCGGTAGACGGCGACCAGACGACGGGCGACACCTACGACGCCCGCGCCCTCCAGGACAAGTGGCAGGCGCGCTGGGCCGCCGAGCTTCCGTTCGAGGCCGACACGGACCCGGGGGACACCCGCCCCCGCTCGTACATCGTCGACATGTTCTCCTACCCCTCCGGTGACCTGCACATGGGCCACGCGGAGGCCTACGCCATCGGTGACGTGATCGGCCGCTACCGCTTCCAGCGCGGCGACAACGTCCTGCACCCGGTCGGCTGGGACTCCTTCGGCCTGCCCGCCGAGAACGCGGCCATCAAGAACAACGACCACCCCTACAAGTGGACGTACGCCAACATCGAGACCCAGGCCTCCTCGATGCGCCGCTACGGCCTGGCCCTGGACTGGTCGCACCGCCTGCACACCAGTGACCCCGAGTACTACAAGTGGAACCAGTGGCTGGTTCNNCTACCGCAAGGACGGCCTGGTCAACTGGTGCCCCCAGGACCAGACGGTGCTCGCCAACGAGCAGGTCGTGCAGGGCAAATGTGAGCGCTGCGGCGCCGACGTCGAGCGCCGCGCCCTCAACCAGTGGTACTTCAAGATCACCGACTACGCCCAGCGCCTGCTGGACGACATGGACCAGCTGGACGGCGGCCGCTGGCCGGACGAGATCCTGGCTATGCAGCGCAACTGGATCGGCCGCTCCACCGGCGCCGACGTGCGCTTCGAGATCGAGGGCCGCGACGAGCCGGTCACCGTCTACACGACCCGGCCCGACACCCTCTACGGCGCCACCTTCTTCGTGGTGGCCGCCGACGCCGACCTGGCCGCTGAGCTGTGCGCGCCCGAGCAGCGCGAGGCCTTCGAGGACTACCGTTCCGAGGTCGCCAAGCTCTCCGACATCGAACGCCAGACCACCGAGCGCCCCAAGACCGGAGTGTTCCTGGGCCGTTACGCGATCAACCCGGTCAACGGCGAGCGCATGCCCGTCTGGGCCGCCGACTACGTTCTGGCCGGATACGGCCACGGCGCCGTCATGGCGGTGCCCGCCCACGACCAGCGCGACCTCGACTTCGCCCTCGCCTTCGACCTGCCCGTGCGGGTCGTGGTCGAGACCGGTGAGGCCGACCCCGCCGAGACCGGCGTCGCCACCGCGGGCGAGGGCGTCCTGCGCGACTCCGGCCCCCTCGACGGCCTGACCAAGACCGACGCCATCGAGCGCATCATCGGCATCCTGCGTGAGCGGGGCACCGGCGACGCCACGGTCAACTTCCGCCTGCGCGACTGGCTGCTGTCCCGCCAGCGCTACTGGGGCACCCCGATCCCGATCGTCCACTGCCCCTCCTGCGGCGAGGTGGCCGTTCCCGACGAGCAGCTGCCGGTGACCCTGCCCGACCTCCAGGGCGCCGAGCTGGCCCCCAAGGGCATCTCCCCGCTGGCCGCCGCCAAGGAGTGGCTGCACGTGGACTGCCCGTCCTGCGGCGGTCCGGCCGAGCGCGACACCGACACCATGGACACCTTCGTGGACTCGTCCTGGTACTTCCTGCGCTACGTCTCCTCGCACCTGGACACGGCCCCCTTCGACACCGAGGAGGTGAACAAGTGGGGTCCCGTCGACCACTACATCGGCGGCAAGGAGCACGCGACGCTGCACCTGATGTACGCGCGCTTCTTCACCAAGGTCCTCTACGACATGGGCATGGTCGGCTTCACCGAGCCCTTCCGCCGTCTGACCAACCAGGGCCAGGTCATCAACGAGGGCCGGGCGATGTCCAAGTCGCTGGGCAACGGCGTGGACCTGGGCAGGGAGATCGACGCCTACGGTGTGGACGCGGTCCGACTGACCATGCTCTTCGCCTCCCCGCCTGAGGAGGACGTGGACTGGGCGGACGTGTCCGTGGTCGCCGCGCAGAAGTTCCTCAACCGCGCCTACCGGGTGATGAGTGAGGCCGGTGCGGGCAGCGCTCCCGGAACGGACCCCTCCACCGGCGACACCGACCTGCGCCGCTTCACGCACCGCTCCATCGACCAGATCACGGCCCTGGTCGAGGACAAGCGCTTCAACGTCGCCATCGCCCGCTGCATGGAACTGGTCTCGGCCGCCCGCAAGGCGATCGACTCCGGGCCCGGCGCCGCCGACCCGGCCGTCCGCGAGGCTGCCGAGTTCGTGGCCGTCGCCCTGTCCCTGTTCGCGCCCTACATCGCGGAGGAGGGCTGGGAGAAGCTGGGCCGCAGCGGCTCGGTGGCCGTCGGCAACTGGCCCGAGGCCGACCCGGAACTGCTGGTCCAGGAGTCGGTCACCTGCGTGGTGCAGGTGCAGAGCAAGGTTCGCGACAAGCTCTCGGTGTCCCCCGACATCGACGCCGCTGAGCTGGAGCGCCTGGCCCTGGCCTCGGAGAAGGCCCAGAGCTTCATCGGTGACAAGACCGTGCGCAAGGTGATCGTCCGCGCACCCAAGCTGGTGAACATCGTCGTCGGTTGATCCGTCGCACGGGGCGGTGGTCGCGGTGGCGGCCACCGCCCTCTACCTTGGGCGTGAGAACTGATGGGGAGGCGGTGGCCGGGTGGGCTCTGCGACAGGTTCCGGACCCAGACCCTGGGTGCGGGCGGCGATCGTGGTGACGGGCACGGTGGCGGTCTCCGCCGCCGCTGTCGGAGGCGGTCTCTGGCTCACGGGGAAAGACCCGGACCAACCCCGGGGCGGTGACGCCCACACCACGGCGCCACCGTGCGGCGTGGTCCCGGAGGAGGCCATAGCCGAGGCGCTGCCCGGTGCCGTCCTGGAATCGGACGACGGCGGCCCGCTCGCGGGCGGTGAGAGCACCTCCTGCGTGTGGACCACCGCCGGACTCGACGCCGAGGAGCAGGGGGTCCTGCGGGTCGATCTGTCCGCGCGCTTCACCGACGCCTCCGCCGAACCGGCCGTGACCGGTGACGAGTCCGCAGCCCGGGCCCAGACCGCCATGGCCCCGGCTCGCGGTCGTTCCGTGGCCCTGGGAACCGGCGCCGAGGCCGAGGTCTGGCGCGGCCAGGTCCCCGGCACCGCCGAACTCGCCTTCCACAGCGACAACCTGCTGGTCCGCGTCTCCTACAGCGCCATGGACGAGGACGACCCCGTGTCCTACGACCGCGCCCAGGAGACCGTCGTGGCCTTCGCAGAACAGCTGGGAGAGGCCCTGTGAGCACCCCCCACCCCGGGCCCCCACCCGCCTTCGGGCAGCCGGAGGACCCCGGAACCACCCCGCCGCAGAGCCGGGGACTGGCCGTCACCCTCCTCGTCGTCCTGGTCGTGGCCGTGCTGGCGCTCGCCGCGTGGCTCGTCTGGTTCCTGCTGCGGGACGACGTGGAACTGGGCGAGTTCGAGGCCGCGCCCGAGTGCGGGACCGGTGAGACCGAGGCCCTGGAGGAGCTGGTGCCCGGCTACGAGAGGGAGATCGAGGAGACCGTCGGCAGCGCCCAGGACCCCTTCGGGGCCGGGTGGCAGTGTCGCTGGGCCACTCCCGAGGGAGCGGGGGCCTCCGTGCCGTCCGCCGCCACCCTCGTCCTGGTCGCCGCCCCGGTCGAGGCAGGCCCGGAGACCGCCGCCGAAACCCTGCGCTCCACCGCCGGTGAGAGCGACGCCCAGCCCGTGGAGGGCCTGGGGGACGAGGCCCTCACCTGGGTCGAGGAGGGTGCCTTCGAGGTGGGCTGCGTGGGTGTGCGGGTCTCCAACCTGTACGTGGAGTCCTGCTACACGGCCGCCACAGACTACGACGCGATCGGTTCCATGGACGGTGTGGCCGCCGCCGAGGAGGCCGAGATCCTCGCCCGCGCCGTCGTCGACGAGCTGCCCGCGCCCGCGGACGACTAGCGGCTCCCGGGTCGGCTACCAGAGACCGTCGAGGAACCGCTCCAGCGCCGGGGTGACGTCGGGGGAGAAGGCACGGTCCGCGTCGAGGGCGGCGGCCCCCGGGGTGTCGTCGTACTCGCGCAGGATGTGGTCCACCCCGGACAGGTCCACCCGCTCGGCGCCGTCCAGACCGGTCATGAGCCGGTCGACCTCCTCCTCGTTCACCTGGGCGTCCTGGTCGCCCCACAGGACCAGTACCGGGGTGTCCCCGGGCAGGCCCTCGGCCAGCTCCACGGGGTCGAAGGAGTCGATCCAGGTCAGGTAGTCCGCACTGTTCTCGTCGAACAGCCCCGTGGTGTCGCTCTCGGGCAGCTCCCCGCCCGCGCGCACGGCGGCCCGGCCCGCCCGCAGGTCCGAGAGCATGCGCGCGGCGGTCACCTCGCCGACACCGCCCTGGGCCTCGGCGGTGCGGATCTGCTCGGACACCTGGCGGTCGATGAGATCCAGCATGCGGGTGCCCGGCGGAGCGGCCAGCACCAGTGCGGGTTCGGCGTCGAGGAGTTCGTGGGCGCGCAGCGCGAACAGGGCGCCCTCACTGTGGCCGAGGATGACCGTGCGCTCGGGGTCCACCTCGGGCTGGGAGACCAGCTCCGTGTAGGCGGCGGCCATCTGCCGGTCGAAGACGAGGGGGTCGACCGGCTGGTCGAGAGCCTCCTCCTCGGCCTCGCTCATGTCGGCCGGATCGGCGCTGCCGAACTTGTCGTAGCGCAGCGAAGCGGCGCCCGCACCGCTCAGCACCCGGGCGAGGTTCAGGTTGGTGTTGGCGTCCGGTCGCGCGGCGCCGTTGCCGTCCCGGTCGGTGGGGCCGCTGCCGGAGACGATGAGCACCCCCGGGACGGAGCCCTCGCCGGCGCCGGAGGGAGCGGTGAAGGTGCCGGGCACGGTGAAACCGCCACCCTCGAAGGAGACCTCGCGCTCCTGCCCGGCGGCACCCGGTAGCTCGGGGCCGTCACCGTCGCTGGGCGTACACGCGGAGACCAGCAGGGCCCCGGCGACCAGGGCCGCGGCCAGGGCGGCACGGGGTCGGCTCGGGGAAGGGGACACGGGGGCGGAGGCAGGTGTCGACACGCCCTCAGCGTATCGGCACGCCCACCACCCCCGGCTCCGGGACCTGGGCTCAGACCCGGCGCATGACCGTGACGACCTTGCCGAGGATGGTGGCCTCGTCACCCTGGATGGGCTCGTAGGCGTCGTTGCGCGGCATCAGCCACACGTGCCCGTCCGGCTCCCGCCGCAGCACCTTGACGGTGGCCTCGTCGTCCAGCATCGCCGCGACGATGTCACCGTTCTCGGCGGTCTGCTGCTGACGGACCACCACCAGGTCGCCGTCGGTGATCGCGGCGTCGATCATGGAGTCGCCGACCACGGTGAGCATGAACAGGCGGCCCTCGCCGACCAGCTGACGCGGCAGCGCCAGGACGTCCTCCACGGCCTCCTCGGCCAGGATCGGGCCACCGGCCGCGATCCGGCCGACCAGCGGCACCGAGGCCGCCCTGGTGGAGTCGGCGGTGAGCTCCTCCTGGGTGAGGGTCTGGGAGGCCTCACGGCCCGGGGTGCGCAGCTCCACGGCGCGCGGCCGGTTCTGGTCCCGGTGCAGGTAACCCTTGCGCTGGAGCACCTTGAGCTGGTGCGCCACGCTGGAGGGGCTGGACAGGCCGACCGTGTCGCCGATCTCCCGGATGGACGGCGGGTAACCCCGTTCCCGGACGTACCGCTGGATGCAGTTGAGGACACTCTGCTGACGTGCGGTGAGCTTGGGGGTGTCGGACCCGGGCGGGCCCGGGTCGCCCACGGGCGAAAGAACGGTGGTGGGTCCGGAGCCGACGGCTCCGGGGTTCTCCTCCGGCACGGCCGGGCCTCCTCGGTGTTCGGTTCGGTCAGGGCCTGTGTGTGGCCGGATCGGCCACGCGGACCGGACGGCGAAGCCGGTGTGAAATCAAGGTCAACTTTAGTCGTTGCACACGGTGATATCAAACAAGCGTTCGAGAACGTGTGGACGAGGGCGCGCACGGATTTCGCATTGTGTTTTCGCGTCCCGATTTCCGATGGCCCGGACTTATGTGTGTACACGCTCGCCGTGGCCGTTGTCCGTGGAATGCGCGCTCCGGTATGGGGTTCGTCTCGCCGTGCCCCGCCGCCACTCCGTGCTGACAGGAGAGGGGGGAATTCGGTCGGCGCCGAGGCGTGGCGGGCGTCGAGCCGCGCGCCCGCGCCCCCTTATCCTTGGATTCGTCTCCCGGAGCCGCACATCCCCGTTTCCACCTCCTCGAACCCCGTTCCTCGGCCGCCCCTGTTCCGGGTTTGGGGACACGCCGTCGTCAGGGTTGCGGGTGTCCGCCCCAACGCCTAGGTTCGACCACAACATCTGGTGTTGACATGGGGGCTGTGGTCAATAAGTTGTGGTTAAGTAGACCTCCAGGGTTGTTGGTCGGGTACAGGAAAGCCAGGTGAACCGGGATGCACTGTCCGTTCTGCCGTCATCCGGACACCAGGGTGATCGACAGCAGGTCCACCGACGACGGCGCGGCCATCCGGCGCCGCAGGACCTGCCCCGTCTGCGAGCGGCGCTTCACCACCCAGGAGACCGTCCTGCTGATGGTGGCCAAGCGGTCCGGGGTCACCGAACCCTTCAGCCGCACCAAGATCATCGCCGGGGTACGCCGCGCCTGCCAGGGCCGTCCCGTCTCCGAGGACGCCCTCGCCAAACTCGGCCAGCAGGTCGAGGAGGAGATCCGCGGCCGGGGCGTGGCCGAGGTGCCCGCCCACGAGATCGGCCTGGCCATCCTGGGCCCCATGCGTGACCTGGACGAGGTCGCCTACCTGCACTTCGCGAGCGTCTACCGTGGGTTCGAGAGCCTCGCCGACTTCGAGGCCGAGATCGCGAGCCTGCGGGAGGACCGCGAGGGAGAACCCGCGGTCGACACCACCGGGTAACCCCGGAGGCCGCCGCATGGTGGGCGGAGAGCCGGGCAGAGACCGTGCCTTCCGCACCACCCCGAACACACATGAACGTCCGCGCGGTCACCGCCGGGTCCGCGCATGACCTTCGGGGAGGGGTCGCCATGACGCGAAGGACGAACGGCACGACCAGGCGCGGGGGCAAGGGCCTGACGATCGGCCGAGTCAACACCACCGAGGGCGTCCATCCGTACGACACCCTCGAATGGGAACTCCGCGACGTCGTCATGACCAACTGGCGCGACGGCACCGTCAACTTCGAGCAGCACGGCGTCGAGTTCCCCGTCACCTGGTCGGTGAACGCCACCCAGATCGTGGCGAGCAAGTACTTCCGGGGGGCCGTGGGCACCCCGGAACGCGAGTCGAGCCTCAGACAGCTCATCGACCGCGTCGTCGGCGTCTACACGAGTACCGGCCGCGAGCACGGCTACTTCGCCTCCGACCAGGACGCCGAGGTCTTCGACCACGAACTCAAGTACGCCCTGGCCCACCAGCTCTTCAGTTTCAACTCCCCGGTCTGGTTCAACGTCGGCACCACCTCGAAGGCCCAGGTCTCCGCGTGCTTCATCCTCTCCGTGGAGGACACGATGGAGTCGATCCTGGAGTGGTACAAGGAGGAGGGGCTGATCTTCAAGGGCGGCTCCGGCGCGGGGGTGAACCTGTCGCGCATCCGCTCCAGTCGGGAGCTGCTGTCCTCCGGGGGCTCCGCCTCGGGCCCGGTCTCCTTCATGCGCGGCGCGGACGCCTCCGCCGGGACCATCAAGTCCGGCGGCGCCACCCGTCGCGCGGCCAAGATGGTGGTGCTCGACGTGGACCACCCCGACATCGAGGAGTTCGTCGGGACCAAGGCGCGCGAGGAGCACAAGATCCGCGCGCTGCGCGACGCGGGCTTCGACGTCGATCTGGGCGGCGACGACATGTTCAGCGTCCAGTACCAGAACGCCAACAACTCCGTCCGCGTGTCCGACGCGTTCATGCGCTCGGTGGAGACCGGCTCCGAGTTCGGTCTGACCTCCCGCACCACGGGCGGGGTCATCGCCACCGTCGACGCCAAGGAGCTCTTCCACAGCATGGCCGCCGCCGCGTGGGAGTGCGCCGACCCGGGCATCCAGTACGACGGCACCATCCAGGACTGGCACACCAACCCCGAGACCGGCCGCATCAGCGCGAGCAATCCCTGCAGCGAGTACCTCAGTCTGGACGACTCGTCCTGCAACCTGGCCTCGATCAACCTGCTGAAGTTCCTGCGCGAGGACGACACGTTCGACGTCGAGGGGTTCATCCGGCTCACCGAACTCGTGATCACCGCGATGGACATCTCCATCACCTTCGCGGACTTCCCCACGGAGAGGATCGGTGAGACCACCCGCGCCTACCGGCAGTTGGGGATCGGGTACGCGAACCTGGGCGCGCTGCTGATGGCCACCGGCCACGCCTACGACTCCGAGGGCGGACGGGCCGTGGCCGCCGCCGTCACCTCTTTGATGACCGCTGCCGCCTACCGCCGAAGCGCCGAACTGGCCGGTGTGGTCGGCCCCTACGACGGATACGGGCGCAACCAGAGCGCCCACGAGCGCGTCATGCGCAAGCACGCGGCGGCCAACGACGGCCTGCGCACCGTCGGCGCACTGGAGGAGCCCGTCCACGCGGCCGCCACCAGGGAGTGGGAGCGGTGCCTGGAGGTCGGCGAACGCAACGGCTGGCGCAACGCCCAGGCGAGCCTTCTCGCCCCCACCGGGACGATCGGGTTCATGATGGACTGCGACACGACCGGGATCGAGCCGGACTTCTCGCTGGTCAAGTACAAGAAGCTGGTCGGCGGCGGGTCCATGCGGATCGTGAACCAGGCGATCCCCCGGGCGCTGCGGAACCTGGGCTACCAGGGCGAGCAGATCGAGCCGATCGTCGACCACGTGGCCGAACACGGGCACGTGGTGGACGCTCCCGGTCTCCGACGGGAGCACTACGAGGTGTTCGACTGCGCCATGGGGCGCCGGTACATCGAGCCCATGGGGCACGTGCGCATGATGGCCGCCACCCAGCCGTTCCTCTCGGGGGCGATCTCCAAGACGGTGAACGTGCCGGAGGGAGCCACGGTCGCCGACTTCGAGGAGATCTACTACGAGGGCTGGCGCCTCGGGCTCAAGGCCCTGGCCGTCTACCGGGACAACTGCAAGGTGGGCCAGCCGTTGTCGGCCTCCGCCGCGGAAGCCGAGGACGCGTCGAAGCCGGTGCGGCGGCGACTGCCCAAGAAGCGGCCGAGCGAGACCACGTCGTTCTCCGTGGGCGGCGCCGAGGGGTACATCACCGCGGGCTCCTACCCGGACAGCGGGCTCGGCGAGGTGTTCCTGAAGCTCGGCAAACAGGGCTCCACCCTGGCGGGGGTGATGGACGCCTTCTCCATCGCGGTCTCCATCGCACTCCAGTACGGGGTGCCGCTGGAGACCTACGTGGAGAAGTTCACCAACATGCGCTTCGACCCGGCGGGCATGACGGACGACCCGGACATCCGTATGGCGCAGTCGGTGGTGGACTACATCTTCCGCCGCCTCGCCCTGGACCACCTGCCCCACGAGGAGCGGGCCGCTTTGGGGGTGCTGTCCGCCTCGGAGCGGGAGGCCCGGGTCCACGGGGAGGACCCGGCCCAGGCCGCCGTTCAGGTGGAGTCGTACGCGCAGTCCGCGGCCTCCGCCGAGGCGCCTGCGCGGGAGGAGCGCCCCGAACGGGCGGCCCCCGACGAGGGGTTCATGGCCGACGCCCCGCTGTGCACCACCTGCGGGACCAGGATGCGCCCCGCGGGCAGCTGCTTCGCCTGTGAGGGCTGTGGCGCCACCAGCGGGTGCAGCTGACTCCCGGGGGCCGGGTTCCGGAGGGAGCCCGCCTGCTGGTGGTCCACACCTTTGGTTGGCGGTGCGGGGAACGGGTACCCCTTCGGCACCCGGCGACGGCCAGTGGAAGGTGGTTCCCATGCTGATAGCCGCGATCCTGCGGGCGAAGGGCCCGGAGGTGGTGAGCGTCGCCCCCGAGGCGACCGTCGCCCGACTGGTCACCGAACTCGCCCGGCACAACGTCGGCGCCGTCGTGGTCGCCGAGAACGACACCCTCGTCGGGATCGTCTCCGAGCGCGACGTGGTCCGGCACCTGGAGCGCCGGGGGCCGGAGCTGATGTCCGCCCCCGTCTCCGACATCATGACCTCCGACGTCTTCACCTGCACCCCCGACGACACCGTCGAGCAGGTCAGCGAACACATGACCGTGCGCCGGTTCCGGCACGTCCCCGTGACAGCCGAGGGACGCCTGGCCGGGATCGTCAGCATCGGCGACCTCGTCAAGAGCCGTCTACGGGGTCTGGAGGACGACCGGGCCCAGCTGGAGGCCTACATCCACCGCCGTTAGGCCTCGGAGCGGTCGCTGGAGGCCACGGCGACGGCGGCGGTCGCGGCGGTCACCCCCAGGACGGCGGGCCACGAGCCGACCTTCTTCGCCAGCGGGTGCGACAGGCCGAAGGCGGCCACGTACACGCCGGTCAGCGCGACGGCGGTGCCCAGACCGGAGCTTCGGCGGGTGGTCTCGAAGGCCGCCGCGCCGAAACCGGCCAGGACCACGCCGCCCAGGGGTCGGTTTCCGGTGGCGCGCGCCACCGAGTAGCCGCCGATCAGACCGGCGGGGGGCAGGGC
>NZ_ANAE01000145.1 GCF_000341265.1 Nocardiopsis prasina DSM 43845
GGCACTGGGTACTGCGGGCATGGAGAACTCCCCGTTCGGTGCGATGCGGTCTTGACGAGGGTGGGGTGTGGTTTCGGACGCCTGCGGCGCGGTGTGTCCCCTCTTCGTCGCCCGCCACCACCCTCAACGGACGCCTGCGGCGCGGTGGCCTCGCGTTACCACCAGGTTGCCTCTGGCCGCGGCAGATGAAGCTCGGACAGCCAACCCCGGGGCGGGTCCCCGCCGCACGAGACAGACGGAGCCTGCGTAGCAGGAACACAGTAGGGCAGGCGGCCGCCCGCATCGGTGGCGGCGGAGTCGCCACCGGCGAAGCATCCGAAAACCCACCCTAGCCCCGCGCCCGGGGCCGCGCCATCCGGCACGCATTGGCGGCCCCGGATCACCGAGCGGCTGATTCCGCGTCACGCTCGGGACACACCCATGGGTTTCGGCTGGCCCCCGTGCCAAGCTGGGAGCTGACCACTACCGGTTTGTCCTGAAACGAAACCGCCCCGACCTGGAACCAGGTCGCGGTACGCGACGTCGAAGCCGATAGTTCCCGACGTTCCGTCACAAGGAAGTGCATGCCTATGTCGTTCGCGCAAACGGTGCGCGGCGCGGCCGGCGCCGTCGCCCAGGGGGGCGACCCGCGCCAGGCCATGACCGACGCAGTCCAACAGGCCGCGGGCCAGATGACCGGACAGGACTCCGGCCAGCGGTCCGGGAAGAGTACGGAGGGCGGCCTCGATCCCCGTGACTTCGTCGCGGCACGGGAGCAGGGCGCCTCCGTCGACACCCGGATCGAGCAGAAGACCACCTCGCTGAGCAACGCGGGCGAGGCCCTCAACCGCAGCTACTACGAGCGCGGCGGGAGCGGCCCCGTCCACGTCATCTGCCCGATGGTCATCCCCCGGGGGCGCACCTTCGTGACGATGCTGCCGGCCATCGCCCTGCTCGTCATCGGTGTCGTCGGTTTCTCGACCTCCGCCGCCACGGCGATGGTCAGCGGCGCCAACCCGCTGCTCAACCCCTTCTTCGGCGTCCACTACTGGATCATCACCATCGCCGTCACCGCCTTCATGTGGTGGCGCCAGGGCATGGTCATGGTTCCGGAGGGCTGCCAGGCCATCGTGACGCGGTTCGGGAAGATGGAGAACCTCTACCAGCCGGGCAGGGTCACCCTGTTCAACCCCTGGAAGCGCGTCTCCTACATCGTCAACACCACGCGCGAGTACCCGTTCAACGCCCCGATCCGCTCGGCCCCCACCAAGAGCGGCGTGCAGGCTTCGGTCGACCTCTTCGTGCAGTTCAAGATCGAGAACGCCACCGACTTCGTCTACACGCTGGGTGGTGTGCCCGGCTTCCAGGAGAAGCTCAACAACGCCATCAGCGAGACCACCCGCAGCCTCATCTACGAGCAGGAGGCCTCGGCGATCTACGACATGGTCGGCGAGAGCACCCAGGCGCTCCTGGACTCCCTGAACCGCCAGTTCGGCGGCATCGTCGTCCTGACCAGTGCCAACATCACCCACGCCGAGCCCTCCAGCCAGGAGTACCGGATGGACCTGGCGGCGCCGGAGATGGTGCGTGTGGCCAAGGACGCGTACACCTTCGAGTACGAGCTCCAGCTGCGCAAGGAGCAGAACGAGGGTGACCTGAACAAGGAGCTCGCCACCCTCAACGAGACGCTCTCCGCGATCCAGGCCGACATCGCCCAGTACCAGGCCCAGATGGACACCGCCCTGGAGCGCGAGACCAACCGGGCCCGCGCCACCGCCCGGCAGCGCTTCGTGGAGGCCGAGTCCGAGGCCAACGCGAACGCCGCGCTCCTCCAGGCCCAGGCCCTGGACATCCGCGCGGTCAGCGCCGCCGAGGCCCCCGAGATCCTCAACTACCGGTTCCGGGAGAACCTCCTCGACAAGCTGGAGTCCGTCGCCGACAGCCTCCCGCAGGTGCTGCGGATCGGTTCGGGAGACGGCGCCAGCGTCGACTACCTGCGGATCGCGCAGGAGATCATCGGCCAGACCGACGCCGCCCTGTTCTCCGACGAGGACATGGCCGCGATCCGTGAGCGTCTGGGCGCGATCAACGCCCGTATCTCCGAGCGCCAGCAGGAGATCAGCGCGCTCGTGGAGGACGAGGCGGACGAGCGCCGCGGCCCCTCGGCGGAGGACCCCGGCGTGGACCTGGTGGAGGAGATCCGCCAGTCGGTGAGCGACGACTCCCTCGACGAGCGCATCTCCGAAGCCGCACCGGAGCCGTCCGCCGGCCAGGCCCCGGCCGACTCCCCGCCGCCCTCCGGCGCTCCGTTCCAGAACCCGCAGGACCCGCCGCCGCCCCCGTGGTCGCAGGGCGGTTCCGAGGGCCAGTACCCGGGAGGTCAGTAGATGAGTGAGTCCTTCAACCCCGGCGGCGGCTCCAACATCAAGGAGTCCCTGGCCTCGTGGGGCGACCTCGCCGGTCTGCTGCGCGGCGGTGACCAGGGCGCGATCGTTCCCGTGGTCATACCGCGCGACAACCGGGGCCTGCGCTGGACCATTCTGGTCTGGTTCGGCCTGTTCGCGATCAGTTCCGCCCTGATGATGTCGCTGAACGTCGCGTTCGGCAGCGGCGTGGCCGGTTTCGCCTACGGCGCTCTGGCCGTGCCGACCCTGTTCGTCGGCGTGCTCAGCGTGCTCGCGGCGGGCCTGTGGTGGTGGCGCGGTTCGATCGTGGAGATCGAGGAGGGCACCACCGGAATCCTCACCAAGTACGGCGCCTTCGCCAAGAGCATCGGCCCGGGCCGCCACTACCTGTGGCACCCGTGGTCGCGCGTGGACTTCGTGGTGGACACCCGCACGGAGATCCCGTACACGGCCCCCGTGCTGGCCTGCCCCACGCGGGAGAACGTGCCGCTGAAGTCGATCGAGTTCTTCCTGAAGTTCCGGATCGAGGAGCCGTACCGGTTCGTCACCTCGATCGGTGCGAGCAACTTCGACCTGGTGCTGTCCAGCGCGGTGCAGGACGCCATCCGCCAGCGCAGCCGCATGGTCAACACCGAGTCCGCGTACGACCTGCGCGGTTCCAACGTCGAGGACATGCGCAGCCTGCTCAACACGCAGCTGCACAAGTACGGCGTGACCATCACGGGCTGCAACATTCCGGACGTGCAGCTTCCCAGCCAGTACCAGCAGCACCTGGCGACCCGGGAGCGGGTCGCCAAGGAGCTGGTGGCCTACGAGCAGGAGTGGGAGCTCACCCGCAAGCGTCGCATCGACACTCTGCTCATGGACATCGAGCGCTCCAAGAAGACCCGCGACGCCAAGATCGTCGAGGTCAACGCCTCCCTCAACAAGGCGCGCAAGGACGTGGCGCAGATGCTGGAGGAGCAGGAGACCGAGGCCCAGCGGGTGCGGTACGAGATCGAGACGCGTGGCCGGGCCGACCTGGTCGCCGCCGAGAACGAGGCCAAGGCGCAGCACCGCCTGGCCACCGCCTACCGGGACAACCGGGCGGTGCTGGAGTACGAGCTGGCCCGCCGCCGCCTGGATGTCGGCGCGGCGCTGGCGGAGCGGGCCCCGAGGCCGGTCGTCGTCCAGACCGAGGGCGGATCCGGTGACGGCTCGGCGCTGTCCACGCTGATCACGGCCCAGCTGCTGCCGCAGGTGCTCAACAACGGTGGCGGGTCCTCCCGCTCGCTGGGCGCCTCGGCCGCGCAGGACGCCCTCGACGGCGTGCAGGGTTCGGTGGCCGCTGCCGCCGCCCGTCAGCAGCAGATGGCCGAGGAGTACCAGAGCCAGCAGGACACCGCCATGCGTCAGCAGTTCGAGCGCGGTGAGGGCTACGGAAGCGGTCAGGGAGGTCGTCGGGGGCGCTGACCCCGACCTGGCCGACGGCACGGAACGGCGGAACGCGAAGGGGGCCCCCCNTGGCGGGGCCCTCGCGTGTGTACTGGGGGAGTGCGGGCTCAGCTCGCCGCGGTCAGGGCCCGGTGGGAGGTCAGGCCCGCGTACCCGGCGATGTCGATTCCGTGCCGTGCGGCGATCTCCACCAGGTCCTCGACCTCTCCGGCCTGGGCGGTGGCCAGGTCGTCGTCGCCGACGGCGTGGGCGCGGCGCAGCGCGGTGAGGGAGTCGTGCAGACGCAGGTGAAGGGTGAGCGCGAACTCGCGCATGGGTCCTCTTCTCGGGTAACGAGACTGCCGTGGGGGAGAACCGTGAGGGTGTCTCCCGGGGGACGGACCCATGTCTACACGTCGAGGGTGAGAGTCAGGTTGGAGCGGGACAGCGCCGAGTAAAGAGGTGGTCGGGGGACCGTCCGTTCCGGCGGACGGCCAGCCCCCTAGTGGTCCACCCAGACATACCAGTCACCGGAGACGTGTTCGTAGATCCGCGAGCCCTGGCCGGGAACGAAGACCCCCACAGGGATCTCCTCGGTGCTGTGCGCCAGTCCCGCGGGTTTGAGGAGTCCGGCCTTCTCCACCTCGTAGTGGGTGACGTCGTCGGCCACCGACACGCTCCGCAGCGCGTACAGGCCGGTCCACTCCCCGTTGCGGGGGATGGTCGTGGGGTCGGCCACCTCGTCGCGCAGTTCGAGGAGCTGTTCGGAGGAGGCCTGCACACGGGTCTGGAGGGGCACGTCGGCGACGGCCAGACTCAGCGCCACGAACGCGATGAGCGGGGCGGAGATCCAGCGCAGCCAGTAGTGGCGGATCATCGGTCGGGCGACCGCCAGTGCGATCCCCAGACGGAGCGCCCCCATCCCGGCCAGGAGGAGGCCGCCGCCGAGTCCGACGACGAAGGTGGGCAGGTGCCCGGCGGGCATGCTGTCCTCGAAGAGCAGGACGAGTCCGATCACCGCGCACGCGGGGATGTAGAGGCGGCCGGGCGGACGGGAGGCCCAGCTGATCAGTCGCTGGCCCAGCGTCGGCTTCTCGGCGATCTCGATCAGCTTGGCCACGGACCCGTCAGGGGTCGGGCCCGAAGCTGAGGCGGACATGGCGATCCTTCCATCGAATCCGGGTCACGGCGACGCGGGCCCGATGGGCGGCCGAGGGGCTCGAACGGGCCGCGTCACAGTCGATTCGGCCTACGCGGTGCGGCCTGTTCCACAGGATAGAGCAGAGGCGGGGCGTGTTCGGGGCGACGGGGTGAAAAGGCGGGAGCTTTCCCCCGCGCCAGGGACGGGGTTCGGCGTCGGACCTGGTGGGACCCCCGGGAGCGGGGTGAGAGGACCAGGTGGTCCCACGACCACCGTCCTCCGCCGACCGCCATGAGTACGCACACCGCCGTGACCAGCGCCGTCGCTCCCCAGGAGCCGAACGGGGAGGGGGCAGCGGCCGTCGCGGCGAGCGTCCCGGCGACGGCTGCCAGGGCCAGGAGCGGGCCGGTGAGCCATGTGAGCAGACCCACGGCGAAGGCCACCGAGAGGGCGACGAGCACCGCGGGGAGTACGGGGGCGACCAACGCGGCGGCGGGTGTCCCGGCTCCGGAGAGGCGTTCGGCGATCACGTCCTCCCGGCCGCGCAGGGCCAGGCCGTACTCAGCGAACACCCAGCCCACACCCACGCGGGTGCCGGCCGCGATGACGTCGTAGAGGCGGCCGCGCAGGAACGGTGGAGCGGTCCGCCGCTTCGGGGTGGGGCGGGCCGGGAGGCGCGGTGGGGGTACGGGCCGTGTTCTCGGCCTGGTCTGCTGCATGTCCATTCCTCCCGGGCGGCCCGGCACGGCGTTTCCAACAAGCGGAAACTACCGAAAGTCACGGCTCATGACTGGGTGTGACTCTCGGTGAGTCGCACAAAACCCACCGGATTGGCCGTCCCCTGCCGCCCGGTGGTTCTCCCCGCGCCTGTCCCGTTCCTCGGCCGAACCGGCCCGGAAGGTCACCCACCCGCTCTAGGGTTGTGGCGTGCCGACGACGACTCCCCAGAAGAACAGCCCCCCCGAGAGCGAACCGATCCCCGCTCCCACCTTCGAGGTCGAGGACGAACTCCGTGCCTCGGGCGCGCGGGTGGTGGCCGGTGTGGACGAGGTGGGCCGAGGCGCCTGGGCCGGGCCCCTCCTGGTCTGCGCCGCCGTCCCCGGAGAGGGCGAGCCCCCGGCCGGACTCACCGACTCCAAACGCCTGACCCCCAAACGGCGCCGCGAGCTCGCCGCCCAGATCGAACCCTGGGTCGCCGACCACGCCTTCGGGTGGTCCGAGGCGACCGAGATCGACGAGGTCGGCATGACCGAGGCCCTGCACCGGGCCGCCCGCCGCGCCCTGGAGGCACTGGAACCCCGTCCCGACGCGGTGATCCTGGACGGCCGCCACGACTTCATCGGTCGGCCCTGGCGCGTGCGCACCCAGGTCAAGGGCGACCTCACCTGCGTGATCGTGGCCGCAGCCGCCATCCTGGCCAAGGTGCGGCGCGACGCCCTCATGGCCGAGCTCGCCGAGGAACATCCCGGCTACGGGTTCGAGAGGGCGGCGGGCTATCCCTCGCCCGTGCACCGGGCGAACCTGGCCGAGCACGGACCCACCCCGCAGCACCGCATGAGCTGGTCCTACCTCGACGACCTGCCCCGATGGAGCCACCTGCGCCGGGTCCGCGCCGCCCCCGGAGGCCAGATCCCGCTGCTCTGATCCTTGCCGGGGCGGCCCGCGACACGGCGCCCCGCACTGGACATCCGGCCCCACTTGGGGCAAGGCTGTTCCTGGGCCGTGCCCGCCGAGCACGGCCCAGAGGAAGACGACCCGGCTCATGACCGGATCGCGGGTGTCGGCCCCTCCGACCCGGCCCGCCCCCGGGCCGCCCACGCGACCCCCACGCAGGAAGGGGCTACGGATGACGCGCGAGACGCGCTCCACCGCCGCCGCGCAGCCGAACCGCGTCTCGGGACTGGACCGCATGCGCGCCGTCTACCACCGGGTGCCCCTCGGACGGCGCCTGGTGGCGGCCCTGGTCGTGCTCACCGTGGTCGCGGTCGCGGCCTTCGTTCTGAGCCTGCCCGTACTCAACGTCCTGTTCGGCACCCTGCTGGCGCTGGTGGCGTTCTCCGCCCTGATGCGTTCCCTCGACGCCTTCCTCACGGTGGTGGTCTCGGTGGTCTGGCTGGCCATCGCCGTGCCGCTCTTCCAGATCCCGCTCAGGGGCGAACCCGTCACCCTGCTCGTCCTGCCGCTGCCCCTCCTGGTGGTCCTCGCGGCGGGCCGCGCCCGCGAGTTCCCCGCCTGGCACACCGCCCTGCTCTCGCTCACCGCCGGGCTGGTCGCCGGGTTCTCCGTGGCGCTGTTCGGCATGATCGTCGAACCCTTCCCGGCCGGTGCGGGGATCGCCGCGCTCTACGCCGCGGCCGGGGCCTGCCTCCTGTGGCGGCTGGTCGCCTCAGGACAGGTGGCCAAGGAGAGCCGGGAGAACGACGAGAAGCGCCGCAACAGCACCTCGAGATCCGGGCCGGGCCCACGTGACGCCCAGGCGCCCCGGGGGAACTCCTCCGGGAGATCGGACTGGAACGGTGCCTCGGGCGGGTCCGACGGCCGGACCGCCCAGGGGCTGCGCGGTCGGGGCTCGGACGCACCGCACCGGGGCGCCGCCGCCGACCACGGTGCCGGCGGCGAGGAGGAACCCGTCCCCGTGGACGTGGCCCTGGCCGAACTGGAGGACATGATCGGCCTCGACCCGGTCAAACAGCAGGTCCGGGGGATCGCCGCCTCCATCGAGGCCGCCCGGCTGCGCGCCGACGCCGGGCTCTCCGTGGAACGCCCCCTGCGCCACCTGGTCTTCTCCGGGCCGCCCGGCACCGGCAAGACCAGCGTCGCCCGCACCCTCGCCACGATCTTCCACTCCTTCGGCCTCCTGCCCAGCTCCCGGGTGGTGGAGGCCCAGCGCGCCGACCTCGTGGGTGAGTACCTCGGTGCCACCGCCATCAAGACCAACGAGCTCATCGACAGCGCCCTGGGCGGGGTGCTGTTCGTCGACGAGGCCTACTCGCTGGTCAACGAGGGCGACGGCCAGGCCGACCGGTTCGGCAACGAGGCCGTCCAGACCCTGCTCAAGCGCGCCGAGGACGACCGCGACCAGCTGGTCGTCATCCTCGCCGGGTACGAGAAGGAGATGGACGCCTTCCTGGCCACCAACCCCGGCCTGGCATCCAGGTTCGCCACCCGCATCAGCTTCCCCAGCTACTCCGCCGCCGAACTGTTCCGCATCGCCGAGGCCCTCGTGGCCCAGCGCGGCGACCTCCTGGACCCCGAGGCCGCCCGGACGCTGCGGCGGCGGTTCGACCAGACCGTGCAGCGCGAGGCCGTCGACGAACTCGGCAACGGCCGCTTCGCGCGCTCCGTCGTGGAGAAGGCCTCCCAGGCCCGCGACGTCCGCGTGGTCACCTCGGGGACCAACGGGGACGAGCCGACCCTGCGCCCCACCGCGGACGCACTGGTCACCGTGCACGCGGTGGACGTCGAGTCGGCCTACTCCGAGCTCACCTCGCGCCTTCCGGGCTTCGGGGAGTCCCCCGGCCTGGAGGAGGCGATGGCCGAACTCGACGGGATGATCGGCCTGGAACCGGTCAAGGAACAGGTGCGGTCCCTGGTCGCGCAGCTGCGCGTGGCGCGTCTGCGCGAGGAGCAGGGGCTGCCGCACCAGCCGCCGATGCGGCACTTCGTCTTCACCGGGCCCCCGGGCACGGGCAAGACCACGGTCGCGCGCGTGCTCGGCCGGGTCTTCTCCGCCCTGGGCATGCTGGGCCGCTCCGAGGTGGTGGAGGCCCAGCGCGCGGACCTGGTCGGCGAGCACCTGGGCGCGACCGCCGTCAAGACCAACCGCCTGGTGGACCGGGCCCTGGGCGGGGTGCTGTTCATCGACGAGGCCTACTCCCTGGTCAACCCCGGTTACAGCGGCGGCGACGCCTTCGGGGCCGAGGCCATCCAGACCCTGCTCAAGCGGGCCGAGGACGACCGCGACCGGCTCGCGGTGGTCCTGGCGGGCTACACCGACGAGATGGAGCGGTTCCTGGCCTCCAACGCCGGGTTGTCCTCCCGGTTCAACGTGCGCGTCCGGTTCCCGTCGTACAGTCCGGACGAGCTGTCCGAGATCGCGGACACGGTGGCGGCGCGTACCGGAGACGCCTTCGACGACACGGCGCGTGAGGACCTGCACAGCATCTTCACGCACGTGTGCGGGACCGGGTGGATCGACGAACTGGGTAACGGGCGCTTCGCGCGTTCGCTGTACGAACGCGCCTGCTCCCACCGTGACCTGCGGGTCTCCCAGGAAGTGGGGGAGTCGGCCACCGCCGCCGAGCTGACCGTGGTCACCAGCGAGGACGTGCGCAGGGCCTACTCCGACGCGACCCAGCAGAGCTAGGGATTCGCGACCCCCCTCCTGCTACTGTCCAGTACATGACCGCTGCACCCACATCCTCCGAGTCCCCCGTCAGGCAGGCGCTGATCCTCGCTGGAGGACAGGCCACCCGGCTGCGGCCCTACACCGACACCCGCCCCAAGGCGATGGTGGAGGTGGCCGGACGGCCCATCATCGACTACCAGCTGGAGTGGCTGGCCTCGCACGGGGTCGAGCAGGTCGTCGTCTCCTGCGGCTACAAGGCCGAGGTCCTGCGCGAACACCTGGAGAACCGGAGGGGCGGCCCCGAGATCGCCCTGCTGGTGGAGGGCGAGCCGCTGGGCCGGGGCGGTGCCCTGCGCTACGCCGCCACCGGGCTCCGCGACCCCGGAGCCCCCTACTTCGCCCTCAACGGCGACGTGCTCACCTGGTTTCCGCTAAACGAGTTCACCAGGCGCCACCGGGCCAGGGGCGGCCTGGGCACCCTGGCCCTGGCTCAGTTCCGCACCACCTGGGGCATCGTCGACGTCGACGGCGACGACCGCATCGAGGGCTTCACACAGAGCCCGCTCCTGCCGGTGTGGATCAACGCGGGCGTCTACCTGTTCGAGCCGGGCGTGACCCCGCTGCTGCCGGTCAAGGGCGACCACGAGTCCTCGACCTTCCCCGACCTGGCCAAGGAGGGGAAGCTGACCGCGTTCCGGATCGAGGGCTTCTGGCGCGGGGTGGACACCGCCAAGGACGTCAAGGAGGCGGGCGCCGAGATCGAGGCGATGCGGTCCACGGACTGACTGACCCACCCCGGAACCGAGTGGTGACGGGCACCGGAGCGGTGGGTATCGTCTGCGTCGTGACGAATGACGGATTCCTCCTCTCCAGTGCCCCCAACTTCCGTGACCTCGGCGGCCACCGCACGAAGGACGGCCGTACCCTGCGCGGCGGTCTCCTCTACCGTTCCGACGCCCTGCACACCATCGCCGAACACGACCTGCCCGCGTACCAGGGGTTCGGCATCCGCCAGCTGATCGACCTGCGAACCCACCACGAGCGCGACCGCCTCCCCGACGTGGTCCCCGAGGGCGCCGAGTACGCCGCCGTGGGCGTCCAGGACGCCGAGGCGGCGGGCGCCAACTTCGTCGAGCTGCTCGCCGACCCCGAACGGGCCAGGGCCATGTTCGGGGACGGAGCGGCCGAGCGGTTCATGCTCGAGGTGTACCGCGCCCTGGTCTCCGACACCGAGGCCCTCGACGGCTACCGTGACCTGGTGGAACGCGCCGCCAAGGGGCCGACCGCGCTGGTCTTCCACTGCAGTGCGGGCAAGGACCGCACCGGCTGGGGTGCGGCGCTGCTGCTCACCCTCCTCGGTGTCGACCGCGCGGCGGTCACCGAGGACTTCCTGGTCAGCAACGAACGCCAGGCCAACACCGACCACTGGATGCGCCAGCTGTCCAAGGACAGCCAGCTCCCGTGGGAGGACGTGGAGCCCATGACCCGCGTCCGGGCCGCCTACCTGGACACCGCCTTCGCGCACATCGACGAGCTGTACGGCTCCTTCGACGCCTACGTGGCCGACGGTCTCAGGCTCTCCGCCGGGACCGTGGAGGCCCTCAGGGACCGGATGCTCGACTGACCCTCTGAGGGCTTCGCGCGGGACGCGGCTCGTCTCGCCGAACGGAGAGCAGGGGCTCGCGGCCGGTGTCCGAACGGCCGAGTACCCGTCGCTGCTGACCGGGAGCGCTCGGGAGGGAGACGGGCGGTCCTGCCGGGCGGATCGGGACGTCCCTGCCTGCGAGCGGCCCCGCGGGACCGCTGGGTGCTACAGCGCGTCCAGTCTTCGGCGGAGGTCGCTCTCGCTGGTGGCGCTCGACAGTTCCTCGGAGAGGGCCGCCAGTACCGTCGGGCGGGCCTGGNGGTCGAGCATCCGGCGGGCCGCCGCCCACAGGTTGGCGGGGCGGCCGTCCCAGAGCCTCTTGGCGAGGCGTTCGTGGCGGTCCAGCTCGCGCTCCCGCTCGGGGTCCAGGCCGGTGACCGGGCGGTACCAGCGGTCCTGCCCGGTGGAGTGGTGACGGCCGCTGTGCGGGGTGGCGGCCTCGTACTCGCCGTAGTGGTCCAGCCTCAGCAGGGCCCGTCGGCCCCGGGAGGTGTCCGGGGCGAACTCCTCCTCCGGAGCGCCGGTGACGATCTCGCTGGCCAGCAGGGGGAACGCGAACATGCGCCGGGCCAGGGACGCGAAGTCGCCGTCCGGGAGCAGCCGCCGGACCGCCTCCTGGCGCAGGCCCAGAGGGCGGGCCGGGTCGCGGTAGGTCGAGGCGAAGGCCGAGATGGTCTCCCACACCGCGTCCAGCGTGGCGCCCACGGCCACCTCCGGAAGCTGGGAGCGGGCACCCGCCCAGCGCACCCAGGCGGCGAGGACGTGCGGCATGGCCTCCTGCTCCTCGGGCAGGAGCACCACCCGGCCGGGTAGCCAGTGCAGCAGGAACGACTCCACCTTGCGGGGGCTCACCCGCAGCGGTCGGCCCGAGTCGACGTCGCAGCCGTGCGCGATGATGTGGTCCACGCACCGGCTCGCCGCGTAGGAGTCCGAGAGTTCGGCCGCCTGGTCCGAGGCGAGGAAGCGCGCGGCCAGCACCGCGCGCCGGTCGCGCCGCCACACGGGGACCGGCGAGGCCGCCACCCCCTCGGGTGGGAGGGGGAGCCGCTGCACCCGGGAGGCGGCGAGCGCGAAGTGCGAGGCCAGCGAACCCCCGGCGAGGTCGGCGGAGGAGATCCCCACCGGTTCCACGGTCGGTCCGGTGGAGGGGTCGGCGGCGGCCCCCGTCACCACCCGTTCGGTGCGTTCCAGCGCGCGGGAGAGCAGGGACCGCGCCTCGCTCAGTTCCAACCGCTCGAACCGGGCGAGGTCGTCGTTCTCGGCGCGCTCGCGACACTGCTCCAACAGCTGCTCCACCTTGGTGGTGACCCAGGCGTCGCGCAGCAGACCGCCGCTGTTGTGGTCCAGGACGAGGATGAGCGCGTGTTCGGGCGGCATCGCTCCGTCGCTGCCGGGGGCGTCCCTGCTGAACACGCACACGACGTCGTCGGTGTCGCCGAACCGGTCGCCGTTGACGTACGCGGCCACGGGGGAGACCGCGCCCAGCTGGGCGGCCCAGGCCGGGGCCTGGAGCCCCCGCTCGCGCAGGGCGATCATCCCCTGTTCGGCCAGTTCCCGTTGTGAGGGGGAGGTGCCGAGCGCCGTGACCGCGGCCAGAACGCCGAGACCGGCCGGTTTTCCGGAGGCGGTGGCGTGCGTGATCAGCCCCTCGCCGAGCAGCCGCTCCACGTCGACCCCGGGCAGTCGTTCACCCCACCAGGAGCCCAGGAGCGCACTGAAGGCCAGTTCCGCGTCGAGCGGGTGCCGCATGGCGAGCAGGGCTCTGGCCGCGCGCAGCATCTCCTCGAAGGCGGCGGCGGGGACGTCGGGGCCTGTGGGTGTGGGCGAAGGGGATGGCACGAACTGAAGCGTATGCCAGCGGGAAGCGGGTCCGCTCCCGCTTGTGGACAACGGGTCCGCGAGGAGTCGGTCACTGACCCGTGACCGTCCGGTGCCGGGCGGCGCGACAGCCGGGCGCGGTTCCCGTGGGGGTCCGTGCCCGGCTGTCGTGCCACCGGGTTCAGCGCGGCTCGTGTACCGCGCGGTGGCCGGTGAGCAGGGTGGTCCCCGTGCGGCGGACGGTCTTGCGGACCGTGGAGGGCGGCACCGAGTTCACCATGGCCTCCAGGTGCTCACGGGCGACACGCTCGACGAGGTGTGGTGTGACCGTGATGCCCAGGTGTTCGACGCAGTGCCAGGTATCGCTGACACAGCGCTCCACACAGCGGGGGGACAGCCCGCTGAACTCGTCGTGGAGCCGTGCCGAGATCTGTCTGAGATCCTGGACCGGGAAGGTCTGGAGCATTCTCGCTCACACCCCTAGCTGATGATGGTCTGGACGGTGACCTCCACCTATTTCACTTGTTCTGGGCGGACAGTCAACCCTCGTCGCGGCACACTGTTGATAAAACCTGGGGGAGGTCCCGTTTACCCGGATGGCTCTGTCGCCGCAGGTCATCACGGAGAAATGGACCTTTCAGACATATAACGTTCTCGTTTCGAAGGGTTCGGCGCAAACCCGGTCCCCTCGTGAGGCATCGTGAATTATGGGAAACCACGCCCGCAAACCCCCCGGTCGACTGTGCCGAAGCGACACCGTGGCCTAACATTTACCTTCCGTGTCCACGGCGGGTCCCCCGCACCGGCGGCCGTTGCGAGTCAGCGGGTGTGTCTTATGCTTGAGCCGTGACAGCGGCCGAGAGGAGTCATGGAGCGTGACTCCTGGGAGCCGCGGAGCCCCCCGACCGGAATCGGCGCCGCGCACCCAGCGCCAGAGCGCCACCGTGAACGGGTGGCGGGCACGGTGCACAGGGGACCACGCGGTCCAGAAAGCCCCCCATCGAAACCCGGCTGGGGAATCCGACGGTTCCGGAGGTGTCGAGCAGTTGAGCGCCGAGACGTCCATTCCCCCACCCAGGATCAGCGCGGCGGAACTGCCGGACGCGGTGAAGTCCCTCCTCACCGACGCCCCCATCGGTTTCGCGCTCCTGGGCCCCGACGACGTCTTCGTGTCGATCAACGCCCGCATGGCCTCCGTCCTCGGCAGTACTCCCGACCGCTGCCTGGGACGCACCCCCGCCGAAGCCGGGGAACAGGCCGGTGACCCCGACGGGGCCTCCGCCCACAGCACCTCCGTCGCCAAGGTCCGCGACACCGGACGCTCCGTGCGCGGCCGCCACCGGACCGCCTCCGGCCAGACATGGGACCTCACCTGGTTCCCGGTCAACGACCCCTCCGACGGCGCTCGCCACATCGCCCTCATCGCCGCCCGGGACCACGAGGACGCCTCCCACCGCGAGGAGGAGCGCCTGCGTGCCCTGCTCCAGGCGGGCAACCAGATCATCTGGTCGGCCGGGGCGGGCGGCGACGTCCGCGAGGACTGCCCCCAGTGGCGGGCCATCACCGGCCAGGACCTGGACGCCTACCTCGGCCGGGGCTGGCTGGACGCCGTGCACCCCGACGACCGCCCCGGTGTCGAACGCGCCTGGGACGACGCCGTCCTGGACGTCACCCCCTTCGACGCCATGTTCCGCGTGCGCACCCGCGCGGGCGGGCACGTCCACTACAGGGCGCGGGCCAACCCGATCATGGACGGCGCCGCGACCGCCGAGTGGGTCGGCACCCTGGTGGACATCACCAACGAGCGCGAGGCCGACGAACTCCGCCAGCGCCTCAACCAGCAGCTCAGCGAGGCGGCCATGCGCACCGCCCGCCTCCAGAAGGCCACTTCGGACCTGGCCGAGGCGCTCACCGCTGACGAGGTCGTCCAGGCCATGTCCGAGATCGGCCGCTCCGGCGTGGGCGCCGACCACACCTCCGTCGCCCTGTTCGACCGGGACCGGCTGCGCCTGCGGGTGCTCTCCGCGGACGGCTGCCTGGGCCTGCCCGAACGCGGCTTCTCCCTGGACTACCCGGACGTCGCGGCCCGCGCCGTGGCCTCCCGGGCGCCGCGACTGGCGGCCAGCCCCGCCGATCTGCGCGAGCTCATGGATCACGCCCCCGAGGTCGACGAACTGCTGGAACGTACCTCGGAGCGCGCCTGGGTGGCGCTGCCCATGATGGCCGCGGGCCGCCCCATCGGCGCGCTGCGCTTCTCGTTCAGGGCCCAGCGCGACGTCACCGACGAGGAACGCGTCTTCCTGGAGGCGCTCGCGGGACAGTGCGCCCTGGCCATCGGCCGGGCCATCGTCTACGAACGCGAACACGGCACCGCCGAGGAGCTCCAGCGCAGCCTCCTGCCCGAGGAGCTTCCCGTGGTGGCGGGCGTGCGGCTGGCCGCCTACTACCGTTCGGGCTCACAGCACGTGCAGGTGGGCGGCGACTGGTACGACGCCTTCCCCCTGTCCGACGGGCGGGTCGCCGGGGTCCTCGGTGACGTCATGGGCAAGGGCATCCAGGCCGCCGCGGGAATGAGCCGGATCCGCAACGCGCTGCGCGCCCTGGCCTTCTCCATGCCCGAACCGGCCGACGTGTTGACCGGGCTGGACCGCATGTTCACGGCCACAGAGGGAATGGATCAGGTAACAACCCTGGTCTACTTCGTCCTGGACCCGGTCACCGGACAGCTCGACCTCAGCAACGCGGGGCACCTCCCGCCGCTCGTGGTCGCCGGGAACGCCGGGCCCTCACTGCTCGACACCGAGCCCGACACACCGCTCGGAGTCAGCTCTCCGAGGGGGCATCACAAATTCTTCGTGCAACCCGGTAACACTGTCGCCCTCTACTCCGATGGACTGGTTGAGAACCGCAGACGATCCGTCGACGCCGGTCTGGACGAGCTCGTCAGGGTCGCGTCGAGGGCGCGTCCCGAGGTGGTGGGCGATCCACAGCAGATGCTGGAGTACCTTGTTGAGAGAATGCTCGATGGGTATGAGCAGGACGATGACGTCACTCTGCTCGCCGTTCAGCTTCCGGTGATCGATTCCGCGTCGGAGCGGTAGACCGTACGAACAAGTCCATTGCCTTGCCTACAGTGAAGAAGCCGCCGCGCCCCGCGAAGCGGAGGTGACCACGGCTTCCCCGCCCAGTGGGGACGATCCCAGGCCGCAGGTGGGAGAGGGTGCAGTGCCCGGTCCCGGCCAATCCGGACCACCGGGTCCGATCAATTCTCGCCACACGTCCGTTCGAGAGGTGTTTGTGTCATCTGCCAGTTCGACTCGCTCGAAGCAGTCCGAGTCACTGCAAGAGCCCGTCATTCAGCAGCTGATCGAGCGTGGGCGGTCCCAGGGCTTTCTTGAGCCCGAGGACGTGCGCCGTGCCTTCGAAGAGGCCGAAATCCCGATGTCGCAGGCGCAGTCCGTGCTCCGCAGCCTCGCCAAGGAGGGCGTGACCGTACTCGTTCCCGAGTCGGCCTCCTCGCGGCGCAAGACCACGCGGCGCAAGTCGGCGGCTCCTCGGTCCAGCACCACCACCACCCGCTCGACCACCACCACGAGCCGGGCCGCCAAGCCCGCCCGTGCGGCGGCCGCTCAGGACCAGCCGGAGACGGTCACCGCCGTCGTCGACTCCTCCGAGGGCTCCACCGCGAAGAAGGCCCCGGCCAAGAAGGCGGCGACCGCGAAGAAGGCGGCCGCCCCCAAGAAGGCCACGGCCAAGAAGCCCGCCGCCAAGGCCGCCCCCGCCAAGAAGGCGACGGCGACCAAGAAGTCCACGAAGAAGGACCTCGAACTCGCCTCGGGCTCCGGTGACTTCGCCGAGGAGGGCCTGGACGACGACCTCGAACACACCGGCGCTGAGCTGGAGCTGGTCGAGGACACGGCCGAGCCGGAGAAGGAGACCAAGCCCGCCAAGCCCGAGACCGTCGGCGCGCCCGTCAAGCCGAGCAAGGACGACGACTCCTTCGTCCTGTACGACGATGACGACGACGCCCCCGCCGCTCAGGTGGTCGCCGCCGGTGCCACCGCGGACCCGGTCAAGGACTACCTGAAGCAGATCGGTAAGGTCCCGCTCCTCAACGCGGAGCAGGAGGTCGAGCTCGCCAAGCGTATCGAGGCCGGTCTGTTCGCGGAGGAGAAGCTCTCCGAGGAGAACGACGTCCTCACCTTCGAGCTCCGTGACGAGCTCGAGTGGATCTCCGAGGACGGCGGCCGCGCCAAGAAGCACCTGCTGGAGGCCAACCTCCGTCTGGTCGTCTCCCTGGCCAAGCGCTACACCGGCCGCGGCATGCTGTTCCTGGACCTGATCCAGGAGGGCAACCTCGGTCTGATCCGCGCGGTGGAGAAGTTCGACTACACCAAGGGCTTCAAGTTCTCCACGTACGCCACGTGGTGGATCCGCCAGGCGATCACCCGCGCGATGGCCGACCAGGCCCGCACCATCCGTATTCCGGTGCACATGGTCGAGGTCATCAACAAGCTGGCCCGCGTCCAGCGCCAGATGCTCCAGGACCTGGGTCGCGAGCCCACCCCGGAGGAGCTGGCCAAGGAACTCGACATGACCCCGGAGAAGGTCGTCGAGGTGCAGAAGTACGGCCGCGAGCCGATCTCCCTGCACACTCCGCTGGGCGAGGACGGCGACAGCGAGTTCGGTGACCTCATCGAGGACTCCGAGGCGATCCAGCCGGGCGAGGCGGTCAGCTTCACCCTGCTCCAGGAGCAGCTGCACTCGGTGCTCGACACCCTGTCCGAGCGCGAGGCCGGCGTCGTCTCCATGCGCTTCGGTCTCACCGACGGTCAGCCGAAGACTTTAGACGAGATCGGCAAGGTCTACGGGGTCACCCGTGAGCGCATCCGGCAGATCGAGAGCAAGACGATGTCGAAGCTCCGTCACCCGTCGCGCTCCCAGGTGCTCCGCGACTACCTGGACTAGTCAGCCGGTCCGGGTGAAGACCCACGCTTCAGGCTGAGAAGCAGAACAGGCGCGCCCTCCCGAGATGAACCGGGAGGGCGCGCCTGGCGTTCATGCCCCCTGCATGCCCACGGGTGTGGCGACGCCCGCGTGTCCCTCGCATGTCATCAGGCACTCACTGTCCCCGCACGGAGTCCGATCTCCATCCGATGGCCACCATGCTGCCCCACGTGCTGTAGGTGCGGCATAAAAGTGCCGTGATCCGGCCTTCCTGATGGTTCGTCCCGTTTGACCTGCGAAGAAGCCCGAGGTCGACGGTTTCGCCCCCGCCCCGGGCCGCTCGGGGGATCAGTCGCGGACGACGACGTCCATCGTGCGCGAGGTGCCCGGTTTCGACGCGGGCGGAAGCTCCACGGTGTGCCCGAGGTCGCGCAGCGCCGCCACCAGTTCCTCCGGACTGTCGGCCTGGACGTTCTCGCTGACCAGTACCCGGGCGATGTCCCCCCGGGTGGCCTTGGCCATGTGACTGACCACGGACCGCTTGGTCACGCCGTCGACCTCGCGTTCGCGCAGCACCCGCACCGCGACGGTCCGTTCGGCGGCGGCGCCCGTGGGCCTGAACGCCGCCGCGTAGGCCGCTGACCGGCAGTCCACGAGCAGGCGTCCCTCCGTGAGCTCTCCGAGCGGCCCGCTCATGGCCCCGCGCCAGTACGTCCCCAGGGCGCCCAGCGGCGGCAGCTTCACTCCCATGGACAGGCGGTAGGGCGGCAGCTGGTCGGCGGGGCCCACCACGCCCCACAGGCCCGAGAACACCAGGACGCGCTCGCGCGCGGCGGCACCGTGCTCGCCGAGCAGTTCCGGGAGCCCCAAGCGGTCGTAGAGCACACCCGTGTAGAGGTCGGCGGCGCGCAGCGTGGGAGCCGTGGTCAGGTCCAGGTTGCGCTTGAGGGCGTCGGTCTGGGACACCGACAGGCCCAGGACCTCGCGTGCGGCGTCCTCGGGGCCAGAGCAGAGTACGGCCAGCGCGTCGACGACCCGCTCCCGGGTCTCGGTCAGCTCCGGCAGGGTCAGTGACCCCACCTCCAGCGGGGGGCCCTCGCCGGAGGTGGCCTTGCCCTCGGAGGGCGGGAGCAGGATGAACATGGACTCTCCAGGTCACGGGTGGGGCGGGGACCGTGCCCATGTTAGGGCGTGAACGGCCGGATAGGATGTGCGGCTTCCGACAGCCGGGACAGTGAGGGGACGAACATGCACACGTGGGCGGAACGGGTGTCCAGGGACTGGCCCGCCTTCCGGACTGAGTCGCGCGCGGGCTGGAGGTTGGGCCTGGCGGACGGGTTCACCAAGCGGGCCAACTGCGCCGTGGTGGAGGACCCCGGGGCCGATGTCGCGGAGGTCACCCGGTTCTACCGCGCCCATGGGCTCCGCCCCTGCGTGCAGGTGTGGCCGGGGGAGGAGGCGGTGGACACCCGCCTTGCCGAACACGGGTACGAGCTGGTGGAGCCCACCCTGGTGCTGGCCAGGGAGCTTCCCGAGCGGCCGGACGCCCCGGGGCGGACCCTGGTCTCGGACGCGCCGACGCCGCGCTGGACGGAACTCTTCGCCGAGACGGGTGTGTCCCCGGACTGGGCCGACGGTGTCCTGCGCATCCTCGACCAGGTGACCACGGCCTACGGGGTCCACGAGGACGGGGAGGGCCGGGGCTGCGCGGTGCTGGACGGGGAGTCGGTGGCGGTCTGCGCGATGGTCACCGCCCGTGCGGCCCGCGGGCGCGGTGTGGCGGGGGGGATCCTGGGCGA
>NZ_ANAE01000146.1 GCF_000341265.1 Nocardiopsis prasina DSM 43845
CGAACCCGCGCTGCGCCTGTACCGGAGTGCGGGGTTCGAGGAGGTCTCGCGCTACCACAACCGGGTCCTCGCGGACTGAGGTGGCGCTCCGGCCCCGCCGGAGTGCCGTACCCCTGGGTCCTCGGCCAGGGACGACCCGTCTCCGGACCGGAACCCGGAAGGGATCCATGGAGCCGGGTCCCGGGCTGGACACGTCACTCACTTCTCAGGGTCACACCTGGGACCCCGGCGGAGGCCCGTGTTTCCTCGGGCCTGATCCCCGAGGAGTTCCCGAGATCGCGTACGTCACTCGCGTCCCGGGTGTCACACCCCAGAACGAGGACGGCGGCCCCCGGAATCCGGGGACCGCCGTCGACGTTTCGTGGTCGTCGTGGCTAACGCTCTTCCGCGTCCTTGTCGCTCTTGGTGAGCTTGTCCGTCTCGTCCTGGATGTCCGAGGCGATCTTGCGGAGCGAGTCGTCGTGTTTACGCATGTGGTGCGCGCAGAACAGGAGTTCGCCGCCGGAGTTCAGCAGCACCCGGACGTACGCCTGTGCACCACAGCGGTCGCAGCGGTCAGCAGCCGTCAGCGGCTGAGTGGGGGCAAGGGTTCCAGTCACTTCGCCATCCTCAATACTCGGCGTTAGTCACCTCTGACAACATCTAACCCGACCCAGACGTTCCCAACCGGGTCCCGTGTACGCCGACAGCGGAATCCGCCCGGTTCGTGCCCGTCTGGTACCCAATGGGTCATATTCGTCGGACACGCTTCCTCGTTCTTGTTGTACCCCTGAGGGGGGCCTGGCTATCCCCGGAAAACGGGAGTATCCAGGTCGCATCCACCAGAGGTGGTAGTCTCGCGCGGGCAGGCCCCGTCCGACCCCCATGTCGGCCCGCTCCGACCCGCACACGGGTGCGTGGAGCCCGTCACGGCGGCCCCGGCGTCGACGCCGGAGACCCGCACCCGGGGGACACGACCCCGCCCACACACGGCCGTGCCACGGCAAAGTCCCCGGCTCGCCGTAGCCTGGCCCCCTCAACAGTCGGCGCGGCGCGGTACAAAGGGCACGCGCCGCACAGCCACGATGGCCCTCAAGACGCAGGAGATGTCCGAGTGACCGCCTTGACCGCAGCCGTCCACGATCCCGAGGATTACTCCGCTCGGCACCTGTCGGTCCTGGAGGGCCTCGAAGCGGTCCGCAAGCGGCCGGGCATGTACATCGGGTCCACCGACAGCCGAGGCCTCACCCACTGCATGTGGGAGATCATCGACAACTCCGTCGACGAGGCCCTGGGCGGCCACTGCGGGCGCATCGACGTGACCCTGCACAGCGACGGCTCCGTCTCCGTCAGCGACGACGGGCGCGGTATCCCCGTGGACACCGAGCCCAAGTCCGGACTCTCCGGTGTGGAACTGGTCATGACCAAGCTCCACGCCGGCGGCAAGTTCGGCTCGGGCTCCTACACCGCCTCCGGCGGTCTGCACGGCGTCGGCGCCTCCGTCGTCAACGCCCTCTCGGCCCGCGTGGACGTGGAGATCGACCGCCAGGGGCACACGCACGCCCTGAGCTTCCGCCGGGGCATCGCCGGACGGTTCGCCGGTGCGGGCCCCGACGCCGAGTTCACCCCGGTGTCCGGGCTGGAACAGGTCCGCAAGATCGCCAAGAAGATCACCGGCACCCGCATCCGGTTCTGGCCGGACATGCAGATCTTCCTCAAGGACGCCGAGATCACCCGGGAGAACCTGCTCGACCGGGCGCGCCAGACCGCCTTCCTCGTCCCCGGGCTGACCATCGCGGTGCGCGACGAGCGCGCCGAGGGGGAGACCGCCTACACCGAGGAGTTCCGCTTCGACGGCGGCATCAGCGAGTTCTGCACCTTCCTGGCCCCCGACGACCCGGTCAGCGACGTCCTGCGCATCCAGGGCTCCGGCAACTTCACCGAGACCGTCCCGGTCCTGGACGAGTCCGGTCACATGGTGCCCGCCGACGTCGAACGCCGCCTGGACGTGGACGTGGCCCTGCGCTGGGGCACCGGCTACGACACCACCGTGCGCTCCTTCGTCAACGTCATCTCCACCCCCAAGGGCGGAACCCACATCAACGGGTTCGAACGCGCTTTGGTGCGGGTGATCAACGACCAGCTGCGCGCCACCAAGCTGCTCAAGAACAGCGACGACCCGGTCACCAAGGACGACACCCAGGAGGGCCTGACCGCCGTCGTCACGGTGCGCCTGCCCGAGCCGCAGTTCGAGGGGCAGACCAAGGAGATCCTCGGCACCTCGGCGGCCTCCCGGATCGTCTCCCAGGTGGTCGGCAACGAGCTGCGCGAGTTCCTCACCTCCACCAAGAAGGCGGAGAAGGCCAGGGCCCGCACGGTCATGGAGAAGGTCGTCGGAGCCGCCAAGGCCCGGCTGGCCGCCCGCCAGCAGCGCGAGACCCAGCGCCGCAAGAACGCCCTGGAGAGTTCCGCGCTCCCCGCCAAGCTGGTGGACTGCCGCAGCGAGGGGCTGGAGCACAGCGAACTGTTCATCGTCGAGGGTGACTCCGCCCTGGGCACCGCCAAGCTCGCCCGAGACTCCGAGTTCCAGGCGCTGCTGCCCATCCGGGGCAAGATCCTCAACGTGCAGAAGTCCTCTGTCGCGGACATGCTCAAGAACGCCGAGTGCGCGGCGATCCTCCAGGTCATCGGGGCCGGTTCGGGGCGTACCTTCGACCTCGACGCCGCACGCTACGGCCGGGTCATCCTGATGGCCGACGCCGACGTGGACGGCGCGCACATCCGGTGCCTGCTGCTCACCCTCATCTACCGGTACATGCGGCCGATGCTGGAGGCCGGGCGCGTGTACGCGGCCGTGCCGCCGCTGCACCGCATCGAGCTGACCAACGTCCGGCGCAAGCGCGGGGCCAAGCCCGAGGACCGGTACGTCTACACCTACTCCGACGCCGAGCTGCGCCGTACCCTGCTGGACCTGGAGAAGCGCAAGATCTCCTGGAAGGAGCCGGTGCAGCGGTACAAGGGTCTGGGTGAGATGGACGCGGACCAGCTCGCCGAGACGACCATGGACCCGCGCCACCGCACGCTGCGCCGCATCCGGGTGGAGCAGGCGGAGGAGGCCGCGTCCGTGTTCAGCCTGCTGATGGGCAACGAGGTGGCGCCGCGTCGCAAGTTCATCCAGGAAGGCGCCCAGGAGCTGGACCTGGAGCGCATCGACGCCTGACCGGCTCCACACGCGAGGGCCGGCACCGGCCCGGGGTTCGATCGAACCCCGGGCCGGTGCGGGCCCGTTCGTGTTCCCGCTCAGGGGGCCTTCGGCGGCTCCCAGACCCCGTCCCCCAGGAAACGGTCGATCGCCGCCCGGTACGGGCCGGGGTCCAGGCCCCGCTCCGACACCCAGGCGTCGTTGTAGTAGCTCTGCTGGTACCGTTCGCCGCCGTCGCAGATCAGGGTGACCACGCTGCCCCCTCGGCCCTCACGGAGCATTCTGGCGACCAGGTGCCACACGCCCCACAGGTTGGTGCCGGTCGATCCGCCCGCGCACCGGCCGGTGACGTCGTTGAGGTGGCGCATCGCGGCGATGCTCGCGGCGTCGGGCACCGGCATCATCAGGTCGATCACCGACGGTACGAAGCTCGGCTCCATCCGGGGGCGGCCGATGCCCTCGATCCGGGAGGGCATGCCGGTGGCGTAGTCGGCGGCACCGGTGACCCAGCCCGGGAAGAACGCCGAGTTCTCGGGGTCCACCACGGCCAGGCGGGTGTGCAGGCGCCGGTAGCGCAGGTAGCGGCCGATGGTCGCCGAGGTCCCGCCCGTGCCCGCGCCCACCACGATCCAGTCCGGGTCGGGGTGGCGCTCCATGGCGAGCTGCTCGAAGATCGACTCGGCGATGTTGTTGTTGCCCCGCCAGTCCGTGGCCCGCTCCGCGTACGTGAACTGGTCCATGTAGTGGCCGCCCGTCTCGGCGGCGAGGCGCTCGGCCTCGGTGTACATGTCCGGCGGGTTGTCCACGAAGTGGCAGCGACCGCCGTACCTCTCGATGAGCGCGATCTTCTCCGGGCTGGTCCGGCGGGGGACCACCGTGATGAAGTCCAGCCCGACCAACTGCGCGAAGTAGGCCTCCGACACCGCCGTGGAGCCCGAACTGGCCTCCACGATCGTGGTGCCCTCGGTGATCCACCCGTTGGCCAGCCCGTACAGGAACAACGACCGCGCCAGCCGGTGCTTGAGGCTGCCGGTGGGGTGCACCGACTCGTCCTTCAGGTACAGGTCGATGCCCCACTCCGGGGGCAGCGGGAACACGTGCAGGTGCGTGTCGGCCGAACGCGTGTCGTCGGCGATCACCCTGCGGACCGCCTCGTCCGCCCAGGAACGGGCGCTGTCGGAACATCGGTCGACCCAGGGCAGGTCCGGGTCGGGGCGGTCAGGAAAGGGAGCCATGGTCAGGAGGCTACCCGCATCCTTTCGGGCCTGCCGCTTCGCTTCGTCCCGGGGTCGGCGCCTCGCGGAGGAACCTTCGGCGTCTGCGGTGCGATGGCTTGTTCCCCGCGATCCCACCGGGTTCCGGACGACACAGGGCCGGGCCCTGGGAGGCCCGGCCCGGTTCGGTGTTCCCGTCAGTCCAGGGAACCGCCCGACATCACCGCGTGCATGCGCCGGTAGGTGGCCGCCTCCTCGTGGCGGCTCTGCCTCTCCAGCGTGCGTGCCAGAGCGATGTGCGCCCAGTTGTCCACCGGGTCCAGCTCGATCAGACTGCGGAAGGCCGACTCGGCCTTGTTGAGCTGAGCGGAGTGGAAGTAGGCACGCCCCAGAAGCTCCAACATGGAGCGGCTGCCGGGCTCGTTCTCCACCACCGGTTCGAGGATCCGGGCGGCGTAGATCGGGTCGCCCAGCTCCATGAACATGCGGGCTCGGTTGTAGGTGTCGTAGGTGCTCTCTTCCACGGTGCTCCTCTCGACGGTGCCACCGTCCCGGGTCACAACCGTCCGGGAAGGGGCGGCATTCCCGGGTGATGGGCGAGGCGGGTGCGGGGGGCGGGGACGGGTGGTGGTGCGCACCACCCACCACAGTGATCCCCGTGCCGCACCCTCGCGACACCTTCCCGGAAACGACACACGACCGCCCCCGGCCGTACTCGGCTGGGGGCGGTCGTGTGTTCACCGGGCCGACTAGAGGTCGACCGGGGTCACGCTGCCGTTGTCCACGTCGTAGATCGCACCGGCCACCGGCAGGCCCTTGGGCAGCAGCGGGTGGTGCCGGATGCGCTCGAGGTCGTGCTGGAGCGCGCCCAACTGGTCGTTGTCGGTCTTGAACTCCAGGCTGCGCGTGTCCACCCCGTAGTCGTTCAGGATGAGGTCGTGGACGACGTCGTCGTTCTCCACGGACGCCATCTTGCACTTGGTGTGGGGCAGGATCAGGACTCGTTCGACACCCAGCAGGTACACGGCGAGGACCAGCGTACGCAGGGTGTCGTCGGTGACCCGGGCGCCCGCGTTACGCAGGATCTTGGCGTCGCCGGGCTCGAGGCCGAGCATGTCCAGCGGTTCGATCCTGGAGTCCATGCACGTGACGAGGGCCAGACCTCTCGCCGCCAACGGCTTGAGGCCGTTGAGTGAGAAGTCGGCGGCGTAGTCGGCGTTGGCGCCGAACACGTCGTCGAAGACCCCGGGGGGAGGGGTGGCGTCGGTGCTGTCGCTCACTTTCGGTGACTCCCTGTGTCGTTTGGGTGCATGGACTCTCGTGCACACAGACAAGCACATCCGCGTGCACGTTGGGTCGGGTTGTACTCAGGCCCCTGAGCCCGGAGGGGTGATTCCGGAGTCGGTCTGGCCACTGCCGACCGTGACGACCGCACTGGTCAGGGCCTCGCCGGAGCCGTCCCTGCGCTCGGTCAGGTCGGGCAGGCGGACCGGCTTTCCGTCGGCTCGTGAGGCACGGGCCGGTGCGCGTCCCACCCACGCGAACATCAGGGTGTCCTCACCCTTCAGGTAGCGGTGGCAGCGCACGCCGCCGGTGGCCCGCCCCTTGGACGGGTAGGACGCGAACGGGGTGACCTTGGCAGACCCGGGCTGGGTGCCCTCCAGGGCGTCGCCGCCGGACACGGTCACCACAAGGGAGTCCTCGGGGCTGGGCACCGCGCCGAACCACAGCACGCGGGCCTCCTCGGAGAGTCTGACCCCGGCCACGCCGCCCGCCTGGCGGCCCTGCGGCCGGGCGGTGGAGGCGGAGAAGCGCAGCAGCTGCGCCTCGGAGGTGATGAAGACCAGGTCCTCGTCGCCCGTGGACAGCTGGGTGACGCCGATCACGCGGTCGTCGTCCTTGAGTGTGATGATCTCGAAGTCGTCCTTGTTCGGCGGGAAGTCGGGTGCGACCCGCTTGACCACCCCGCCTACGGTGCCCACGACGAACCCGGGCCCGGAGGTGTTCATGGACACGATCGACACGACCCGTTCGCCCTCTTCGAGCTGGACGAACTCGCCGACGTCCAGACCGGCGGCCAGAGGCGGACGCTCGGGTTCGCCCTCGCCGTCGACAGGGAGCTCGGGCAGCTCCACCACAGGGACGCGGATCATCCGGCCCAGGTCGGTGACCAGCCCGATGTCCGAACGCGAGGTGGTCGGGACCGAGACCTCGATCGCGTCGTGCTTGGCGCGCAGGCCCGTGTACACGCGCGGCGGGGTCGCCCCCTTGGTGCGGCCGACGTGACCGTCGACGCCGAACAGCACGTGGCAGGGCTGGTCGGCCATCTCCAGCGGGATGACGGCGGCGCGGGCCACCCCGTCACTCTCGCGCAGCTGCGTGCGGCGCGGGGTCGCGAACTTCTTCGAGACGTCGTTGAGCTCCTTGGAGACCACGCGACGCAGCTTCTTGTCCGACTCCAGGATGGAGGTGAGCTCCTCGATCTCCAGGTCGAGCTTGTCCCGCTCGGTCTCCAGCTCCAGCCGGTCGAAGCGGGTGAGGCGGCGCAGCGGGGTGTCGAGGATGTAGCGCGCCTGGATCTCGGACAGGTCGTAGGCGCCCATCAGGGACTCACGCGCGGCGGCGGTGTCGTCGGCCTCGCGGATGAGCGCGATGACGCGGTCGATGTCGAGCAGGGCGACTAGCAGACCCGCGACCAGGTGCAGGCGCTCCTGGCGCTTCTTGCGGCGGTGCTCGCTGCGGCGGCGGACCACGTCGATGCGGTGGTTGACGTAGACCTCGAGCAGTTCACGCAGGCCCAGGGTCTGGGGCTGGCCGTCGACCAGGGCCACGTTGTTGATGCCGAAGGTCTCCTCCATCGGCGTGAGCCGGTAGAGCTCCTCCAGGACCGCCTCGGGGTTGAACCCGTTCTTGAGCTCGATGACCAGGCGCAGGCCCTGGTTGCGGTCGGTGAGGTCCTTCAGGTCCGAGATGCCCTGGAGCTTCTTGGACTGCACCAGTTCCTTGATGCGGCTGATGACCTTCTCGGGGCCGACGCTGTAGGGCAGTTCGGTGACGACCAGGCCGGTGCGGCGGGCGGAGACCTTCTCGATCGCGACGGTGGCGCGGGTCTTGAAGGTGCCGCGGCCCTTGCGGTAGGCGTCGCGGACGCCGTCCAGGCCGACGATGGTGCCGCCGGTGGGCAGGTCGGGTCCGGGGACGAACTCGGTGAGCTCCTCCAGGGTGGCCTCGGGGTTGGCGATCAGGTGGCGGGCGGCGGCGATCACCTCGCCCAGGTTGTGCGGGGCCATGTTGGTGGCCATGCCGACCGCGATGCCGGACGCGCCGTTGACCAGGAGGTTGGGGAAGGCCGCCGGTAGGACCTCGGGTTCGGTCTCCTGACCGTCGTAGTTGGGCTTGAAGTCGACGACGTCCTCGTCGATGGACGACACCAGGAGTTCCGCGGCGCTGTCCAGACGGGCCTCGGTGTACCGCATGGCGGCCGGGGCGTCGTCGCCGCCCAGGGAGCCGAAGTTGCCGTGGCCGTCGACCAGCGGGACGCGCATGGCGAAGGCCTGGCTCAGACGGACCAGGGCGTCGTAGATGGCGGAGTCGCCGTGGGGGTGCAGCCGACCCATCACCTCCCCGACAACGCGGGCGCACTTGACGTGGCCGCGGTCGGGCCGGAGGCCCATCTCGTTCATCTGGTACAGGATGCGCCGTTGGACCGGTTTCATGCCGTCACGCGCGTCGGGTAGCGCGCGTTGGTAGATCACCGAGTACGCGTACTCCAGGAAGCTGCCGCGCATCTCCTCGGAGACGTCGATGTCGATGATCTTCTCGGCGAGATCCTCGGGGGGACGGGAAGTAGTACGGGCCATGTCCGTAATTCTGGCCTGTGCCAGGGACTGAAACGTACCGGGGCGCGTGGTTGGGCGTGTGTGAGTCGCGCGACTGGGGGGTTTCGCACCGTCTTCGACACGGTTTTCCGTCCCCGGAGGACCCGGGGACGGAAAACCCGACTCGCGTGTCGCGGGTGCGCCTCCCGCCGCGCGCCCGGTCACGGGAGGGGGCGCGGAGGGAGGGACCGTCAGCCGGTGGTCACGGCGGTCTCCCCGGCGGGGACCTCAAGCGAGGTGCCGTCGGAGAAGGAGACGGTGAGCGGGCCCGTGCCCGGGTTGAAGGCGGTGTACGTGCTGGTCCCGTCCTTGTCGAACACCGCGTAGTGGGCGGTGTCGGCGGTCACGGACACGTCCACGGTGCCGAGCTCGGCGAGGGTGGAGACCCACTGGTAGGTGTGCGGCTTGGAGCCGCCCGCCTCGGGTTCGTAGGTCTGCCACTGCTCCTCGAACATCCGCAGGGCGTCCTCGCCGTCGGAGAGCGCGCGGTGCGCCCAGTGGATGTCCCGCCAGATCTCCGGCTCCCCGCCGAGCTTGTCCACGAGTGATTCGTAGATCACCCCGGCGTGCTCGGGGTCGTGGCCCAGGTAGAGGGAGCCAGCGGTGATGGGGAGGTAGTTGATGCCGTAGTGCTCCTCGTGGCCGCCGTCCCACCAGATGCGGTAGTCGCCGCCGTCGCCCCAGACCATGCCCACGACGTCCTCGGGGTAGTCCTCGGGGAAGGTGTCCCCGCCGGCGTTCTGCCAGTAGCGGGCGATGGTGGAGGCCTGGGTGGTGTGGAGGTAGACGCCGAGGTCGCGCAGCTCCTCGTCGCCGGTCAGCGCGCCGAAGTGGGCGGTGGCGGCGGCGAAGTGCATGCCCTCGGAGGAGGACTCCTGGTTGTTGCCCGCCGCGAACCCGGCGTGGCCGGAGGCCCAGCCGTGCCCGGCGTAGGGGGAGAAGGAGCGCAGGCGCGGGAACATGTCGCCTTCGGTTCCGGCCACGTCCTGGATGAGCAGGCGGATCATGCCTCCCCAGGCGTCCTCGTCGGCCCAGTCGCGATCGTAGCGGGCGACAACGGCAGGGGCCGGGGCGNCGTGGTCGTTGAGTTCGGTGGCGGCCCCGAAGCTGTCGGGGTAGCCGAGCATGGTGCCCCACTCCTCGTTGTAGTGGAACTGGCGGGTGCCCCCGGCGGTCAGCCAGTCCTCCAGGCGCTCCTGGACCAGGGTGAGGAGTTCGTCGCGGGCCTCGGTGTGGCCGATGGAGTCCGCGATGGGGATGAGCTGGGCCAGACGGCCCATGGCCTTGCCGTCCCAGTAGGTGTCGCCGGGCTCGGGGAAGAGTTCCTCCTCCGCGAGGACCTCGTCGATCAGGGAGGCCAGCCGCTCGTGGTCCGCGGCGTCGACGGTGGGCAGGCTGGGCATGATGCCCTGCGTGGTCAGCTCGGTGGTGAAGGAGGCGCCCTCGGAGACCTTCATCTCACCGCGGGGGGAGGCGTAGGCGAGGTCGGTGAGGTCGCTCGTGGCGTTGGCCCACTGGTGGGGGTACAGGGCGGTGAGGGTTCCGGTCTCCTCGCCCTCCCTGGCCTCGGTCTCCAGCTGGTAGGTGCTGGTGAGGGTGGACGCGGCCTCGTCGTAGTCGTACTCCACGACGGAGCCGGTGACGAAGGAGTGGGCGTAGGGGGCGAAGGCGTCCAGGTCCTCGGGTGAGGGCAGGACGGCCACCGAGTAGTACCCGTCGTCCCCGGTGTCGGCGGTGAGGGTGTCACCGGAGACGCTCCAGGGCGAGTCGGAGGGCGAGAACAGGGCGTAGTGCCTGCCGTTGACGGTGGCACCGACGGTGGAGCCGTCCTCGTGCCAGATCTCGGGGGTGCCCGAGAAGGTCACCTCGGCCCCGGCGCCGTCGGTCTCGGCGTAGGCGAAGGGGAGCCCCTGGCCGATGGTGACCCGGAGCTGGGCCCCGCCGCCCTCCCACTGCGCGGTGACGGTCCAGTCGCCGCTGTCCGCGGTGCGGGTGTCCGGGGAGTCCAGACCGGCCGCGCCGAGGGTGAGGTCGGAGACGGCGGTGTACTCGTACTTGAGGTCGTCGCCGACCATCTGGTGGGAGTCGGGGTAGCCCATGTCGAGCCCGCCCTCGTGGGGCTTGTAGCTCAGGGGGTGCGCGAAGAGGTTCTCTCCGTGGGGATTGTCGGGGTAGCGCTGGAAGATCAGTGACGACCACCACTCGTTGGTGGGGGCTGGACCGGTGTGGTCGTCGGTGACCTTGGGCGCGACGGGAGCGCCGTTGAGGTCGGAGGGGCCGGAGGCGCCCGCGGGGAGCGTGGTGGTGTAGCTGCCGGAGCCGACCGGGACCTCGGCCGCGCTGTCGGCGGAGACCGTGGTGGCCGGCGTGGCGCCGGTGACCGCGAGGGTCGCGCCGCCGACCGCGAGGGCGGAGGCGGCGGCCAGCAGACCCAGGGAGGTCCGGGTCCGCGGGTGCGCGTGTCGGGGGGATCGGGGGAGGAAACCGCTGGTGGGGCGGCCTCGTGGTTGCGCCATCGTCTGCCTTCCGTGTTTCTCTCGGGGGAGCCCACGTGATCGGGAGCGCTCCCATTCCTGGGAGACATGAGCCCTGGCGTCGAGTGTTCAGATGACACTCGGTGAGCGCAATGCCACATAACTGGAAAGTTTCCATTCTGTTACCGGCGCCGCCTCTGTGGAACCCGGAACCCGGTTCCCGTCCGTACCCGCTGCCCCGGACGTGATCCAGGGCCGGAGGAAGCGCCTCACCTCCTCCGTCGACCCGCTCAGCGGCGTTCCGGGCGGGGGCCACGGGACTGCGAGGAAGGACAGGGAGCTTGGGAACGCCGCCGAGCGGCCGGGTGGAGCCCGGTGGCGTTCGGCGGTGCGGCCGGAGCCGTCAAGCGACCGAACGGGCCCTGGTGCGTCGCGTGGCCTCCGTGCGGGCCCGCTGAGAGTTCGCCCACGGAGCCGTCGCGCGAACCCACGCCCACGGGCGCCCGGAACGGTCGCACCTGTGGACAACCGCGTCCACCCCCGCGGCCTCTGGTACCAAGGACTCATGGCCACTCCCACCCCGCCTGACGTCCCCGTCCCCGACGCACCGACCGCCGCCTGCTCGGCATCGCCCGCCGCCACCGGCGGTGTCCTGCGTGAACGCGCCGAGGGGCACCTGCGCGCCCTCGCCGGAGAGTCCGCGCGCCTTCGTGAGGACCAGTGGACCGCCATCCACGCCCTGGTCGCCGAACAGCGCCGGGCGCTGGTCGTCCAGCGCACCGGTTGGGGCAAGTCGGCGGTGTACTTCGTGGCCACCGCCCTGCGCCGGGCCGAAGGAGCCGGGCCCACGGTCATCGTCTCCCCGCTGCTCGCGCTGATGCGCAACCAGATCGCTGCCGCCGAGCGCGCCGGCATCCGCGCCCGCACCATCAACAGCTCCAACACCACCGCATGGGAGTCCACCTACGCCGAGGTCTCCCAGGGTCTGGTGGACGTGCTCCTGGTCAGCCCCGAACGGCTCAACAACCCGGAGTTCCGGGACCGCGTCCTGCCCGAACTCGCCGCGGGGGCGGGTCTGGTCGTCATCGACGAGGCGCACTGCGTCTCCGACTGGGGCCACGACTTCCGCCCCGACTACCGACGCATCCGCTCCCTCCTGCACGACCTGCCCGACGGGGTTCCGGTCCTGGCCACCACCGCCACCGCCAACGAACGCGTCACCCGCGACGTGGCCGAACAGCTCCAGGCCGGGGCCGACCGCGCCGACACCCTGGTCCTGCGCGGCAGTCTGGAACGCGAGAGCCTGAGCCTGGGTGTGGCCGAACTCCCCGATCCCACCGCGCGGCTCAGCTGGCTGGCCGAGCACCTGCCCAAGATCCCCGGTTCGGGCATCGTCTACACGCTCACCGTCAGCGCCGCAGCCGAGACCGCGCGCTTCCTCACCGAGCAGGGCCTGGAGGTCCTGCCCTACACCGGGCAGACCGACCCCGACGAGCGCAAACTCGCCGAGGACGCCCTCCTCGGCAACCGGGTCAAGGCGCTCGTGGCCACCAGTGCGCTCGGCATGGGCTTCGACAAACCCGATCTGGGCTTCGTGGTGCACCTGGGCGCCCCGCAGTCGCCGATCTCCTACTACCAGCAGGTCGGCCGTGCGGGGCGCGGTGTGGAGCGCGCCGAGGTGGTGCTCCTGCCGGGCCGCGAGGACGTCCGGATCTGGGAGTACTTCGCGGGGCTCTCCTTCCCGCCGGAGGACACCGTGCGCCAGACCCTCCAGGTGCTGGCGGAGTCCGACAAACCCCTGTCCACCGCCAACCTGGAGACCCGGGTGGACCTGCGCCGCACCCGCCTCGAGCAGATGCTCAAGGTGCTCGACGTGGACGGGGCGGTGCGCCGGGTGCGCGGCGGCTGGACCGCCACCGGCGAACCGTGGACCTACGACGCCGAGCGCTACGCGGCCGTCAGCGCGGCCCGTGAACGGGAACAGCGCGCCATGCTCGACTACGTCTCCACGGACAACTGCCGGATGGAGTTCCTCCGCCGTCAGCTCGACGATCCGGGCGCCGAACCCTGTGGCCGGTGCGACGTGTGCACCGGACAGTTCTGGACCACCGACGTCGACTCCGGACGCCGTCAGGCCGCGGCCGACCACCTGGACCGGCCCGGCACGCCCCTCGCGCCGCGCCGCCAGTGGCCCACCGGCATGAACACTCTCGGGGTGAGCCTGTCCGGCAAGATCCCCGAGAACCTGCGCGCGGGGGAGGGGCGTGCCCTGGGCCGCCTCACCGACATCGGCTGGGGCACCGAGCTGCGCCGCGTCCTCGCCGAGGACGCGCCGGACACCCCCGTGGACGAGCGTCTCCTCCAGGGAGTGGTCCGCGTGCTCGCGGCGTGGGGTTGGGAGAACCGTCCGGTCGGGGTGGTCGCGATGCCGTCGATCTCGCGGCCGACCCTGGTGGGTGACCTCGCCGCCCGCATCGCCGAGCTCGGCCGGCTCACACCGCTGGGCTCGCTGTCCTACCGGACACCGGAGGGCCCGGGAGCCCGCCGCCACAACAGCGCCATGCGCCTGGGGCAGGTGTACGACGCGCTGGCGGCCGGCCCCGAGCTGAGAGAGCGCGTGGCCCAACTCCGGAGGGACGACCCGGGTCCGATCCTGCTGGTCGACGACCAAGCCGACACCGGGTGGAGCCTGACCGTGGGCGCGGCTCTGCTTCGTGAGGCGGGTGCCCCCGAGGTGCTGCCCCTGACTCTGGCGACCACGGGAGGCTGACCGGTGCGGGCCGGGGGTGGGTGTCCGGGAGACGTGGTCGCCCGCCCCGGTTGCCCGGGCGCTTGCTCGGCGCCCCGGGCAGGTGGTCCCTCGCCCGGTCCCGCAGGCGTGGAAGCTCGACCAGGGGTCAGCCCGCCGTGGCTCCGGCCGGTGTCCTCGTGGCGCGCGCCCTTGAGAGCCGCTCGGGGCGCGTGCCGGCAGGAGGGGCGCGAGGGCGGACACGACAGGGCCCCGCCACCTGGAGGTGACGGGGCCCTGTCGGGGAACTCGCTAGCGGAGGCGCTGGCCTCGGGGCGCTCCTCGGCGCACCGGTTGACCCTCACCCAGGTCCGGGCGGGCGCCCGGCTGGTGCAGCGCCCGGGCGGCCAGCCTGCTGGCCCGGCCGAGTGCCTCTTTGGGGTGCCGACCGGTCAGCCACGCGGGGAGGAAACCGGCGATGAACGCGTCACCGGCGCCGACCGAACCGGGGGAGGGGTCCACCGGCTCGGCGGGGGCGGTCACGCAGTCCTCACGGGTCTTGGAGGCCCACAGTCCGCCCTCCTCGCCGAGCTTGATCACGACGTTGGGGTACCAGGCGGTGAGCACCTTCGCGGCGGCCTCGGCGTCGTCACGGCCGGTGAGCACCCGGGCCTGGTTGACGTTGACGAACAGCAACCGCGCGCCCTGCGTCCAGTCCAGGAAGTTCTCCGCCCCCGCGCGCTCCAGCGGCGCGTGCGAGCCGCCGTCCACGGAGATGGACATCCCGCTCTCCCGCGCCATGCGCAGGGCCACCCGGGCCGCGCGGCGGGAGTCGGAGTTGATCAGGGTGTACCCGGACACGTGCAGGTGACCGTCGGGGCCGAACACGTCGCGGGGCAGGTCCTCGGGCTGGAGGCGGGCGTTGGCGCCCGGGTCGCTCAGCATCGTCCGGTCGCCCCGGTGGGTGATCATCACGACGCAGGTGCCGGTCGGACGCTCGGGATCCATCACCATGCGGGAGTCCAGGCCGTAGCCCATGAGCTCCATCTCGCGGGTGCGCCCGGTGATGTCGGAGCCGCGACGGCCGACGAACGTGGTTTCGGTGCCCTCGACCGCGAGCCACGAGGCGATGTTCGCACCGGAACCGCCGCCGTACATGATCACCGACGCAGGGGTGTCGCTGCCGCGGGCCAACGGGTGGAACGCGCGCGCGACGGCATCGGTCATCAGATCACCGATCACGACCACTCGAGTCATTTCGCCAGCCACCACCGAGGGTTTGAGAATCTGTGCCCGCACGACGTTAACAGCTTAACGATCAGTGTCGGGTAACGAACTGACAGCACTCGGGACACGCGGTCGCGCGGGGCTGTCGCGGGTCGCGAGCCCCTGCGCACAGGGGGTTTCGACCCACCCAGGAAGACTATCCGCACTCGGCGTTATCTCGGACGCCAGTCAGCGCCCCGGCGGGGGTGCCCGGGTGCCCCCGGCTCGGGCCGGAGGGGCCGTCGACACCCATCAGCCCAGGCCCTTCCAGGGGGTCGATTTCGGTCACCCCGCATGGACTTTCTCCGAATTCGGCCGATTGTCGTCTAGTCTCGCTGTCGTGCAGTCCTACCCGAACCACTGGGAAGCCGACGTCGTCCTGACCGACGGAGGCACCGCGCACCTGCGCCCCATCACCCCTGACGACGCCGACCTGCTGCGCGAGTTCCACTCCCGGCTCTCGCCGGAGACGATCTACTACCGGTTCTTCGCGCCCTACCCCAAGCTCTCCGACCGGGACGTGAAACGCTTCACGACGGTCGACTACGAGGACCGCGTGGCCCTGGTAGCCACCATCTCCGACTCCATGGTCTCCGTGGTGCGCTACGACAAGGTGGCCCCCGAGGAGGCCGAGGTCGCCTTCGTCGTGGAGGACGGACACCAGGGGCGGGGCCTGGCCTCGGTGCTCCTGGAGCACATCGGGGCCGCCGCCCGCGAACGGGGGGTGCGTCGCTTCATCGCCGACGTCCTGCCCGAGAACCGGCGCATGATCAACGTCTTCCGCGAGGCCGGGTACACGGCGCAGCAGACCTTCGACGAGGGCGTCATCCGCCTCACCCTGGACCTCCAGCCGACGGATGACTCCACGGAGGTCATGCGGGCCCGCGAACAGCGCGCCGAGTCGCGCTCCATCGCCCGCCTGCTCTTCCCCGAGTCCGTCGCCGTCATCGGCGCCAGCCGCACCGCGCACACCATCGGCCAGACCGCGCTGCGCAACCTGCTCGGCGGGGAGTTCCAGGGACCGGTCTACCCCGTCCATCCCGAGGCGAAGGCCGTCGTGGGCGTGCGCGCCTACCCCTCCGTCCTGGACATCCCGGACCAGATCGACCTCGCGGTGGTGGCGGTGCGCGCCGACACCGTCGTCGACGTGGTGGAGCAGTGCGCCGAGAAGGGCGTGCACGGGCTGATCGTGGTCAGTTCCGGGTTCGGCGAGGTCGGCCCCGAGGGGCGTGCCCGCCAGGACGAACTGGTGCGCACCGCCCGCGCCGCGGGTATGCGTGTGGTCGGGCCCAACTGCCTGGGCATCGCGAACAGCGACCCCACGGTCTCGCTGAACGCCACCCTGTCCCCGGACCTGCCGCCGCAGGGCCCCATCGGCTTCTTCTCCCAGTCCGGGGCCCTGGGCCGGGCCATCCTCCAACGGGTGGCCGAACGCGGGATGGGGCTGTCCACCTTCGTCTCCGCGGGCAACCGCGCGGACGTGTCCGGCAACGACCTCATGCAGTACTGGCAGGAGGACCCCGCCACCAAGGTGGTCCTCCAGTACCTGGAGTCCCTGGGCAACCCACGCAAGTTCACCCGCCTGGCCCGGCGCCTGGCCAAGCAGAAGCCGGTCGTCGCCGTGCGCAGCGGCGGTTCCGCGCAGACCACCCCCACGGGGCACGCCGCCGGTGGCCTGGCCCTGCCCGACTACGCCGTCACCTCCCTGTTCCAACAGGCGGGCGTGGTGCGCGTGGACGACATCACGCAGATGTTCGACGCCGCCCAGGTGTTCGCCTACCAGCCGCTGCCCGACGGGCCGCGCGTGGGCATCATCGGCAACTCCGACTCCCTGGAGCTGTTGGTCAAGGACGCCGCCGTCCGCCAGGGGCTCAAACCGCACGACCCGGTCAACCTGGGCCCGCAGGCCACCGCCGACGACTTCGACACCGCGATCCGGGCCGCGCAGGCCGCCGAGGACGTGCATTCGATCGTGGTGGTCTTCGTCCCGGCCCTGCACCCCATCGGCGACGACGTCGCCCGGGTGCTGCGTGCCCGCTCGCTGGACTCCGACAAGCCCATCGTCACCACCTACCTCGCGCGCCAGGGCCTCCCGGAGGAACTTCGCCACGTCGGGGACCAGGGGCAGACCCTGCACGGGTCGGTGCCCTCCTACCCCTCGCCCGAGGACGCCGTCCGCGCCGTCGCCCACGCCACCCGGTACGCGCAGTGGCGCAACCGCAAGCCCGGACGCCACCCGGAGCTGCCCGACATCGACCGCGCCCGGGCCCGCGCCACCATCGGCCGCGCTCTCAAGAAGGCCGCGCCGACCGAGGAGGACATCGCCTGGTTCGGCGGCGAGCGCCGCTACGACGAGGAGACGGCGATCTCCGCGGAGGACGCCCGCGACCTCCTGGCCTGCTACGGCATCGCCGCCTACCCGGACATCAAGGTCACCTCCGCCGAGGAGGCCGTGGTCGCCGCCGGTGAACTCGGCTACCCCGCCGTGGTCAAGGCCGACGCCCCCGACCTGCGGGTACGCGCGGGTGGCACGTTTGTCCGCGCGGACCTGCGCACCCCGGAGGACGTCCGGAGCGCCTACCTGTCCCTGGAGGACCGCTTCGGCGGTGAGGCGGAGCTGGTGGTCCAGCGCATGGCCGCGCCCGGTGTGCCCACGGTGGTGCGCGCGGGCGACAACCAGTCCTTCGGCTCGGTGGTCTCCTTCGGGCTCGCGGACGTCACCGCCGAGCTGCTCGACGACCGCTCCTTCCGGCTGGCTCCGCTGACCGACATGGACGCGGCCGACCTCATCCACGCGGTCCGGGCCGCCCCGCTGCTGTTCGGGCTGCCCGCCGGGGCCACCTCACTGGCCGAACAGCCCAACGTGGAGGCACTGGAGGAGCTGCTCATCCGGGTGTCCCGCCTGGTGGAGGCCTTCCCCGAGATCGGCTACGTGGACCTGGACCCGGTTCTGGTCAACGCCACCGGAGCCCACGTCCTGGGTGCCCGCATGTGGCTGCGCGAGGCCCCCGATGTGCGCCCCGACGTGGGCCCGCGCCGACTGCGCGGGGTGACGTTCTGATCAGGGAGTGGGCCTCACGTTTGGGTGGACGGTCGCGAAGTGTCGCCGGAAGGGGGCAGGATAGAGGTATGAGGAAAACACGTGCCGTGTCCACGGATTGGCGCCTGGAGATCGAACGGAGCGGCTACTACCCCGCTCTGGTCATCGACGCCGTCGCGACCACCCTGGGCGAGGAGGCCGCCGAGGCGTTCATCGTGCACCATGAGGCGACCTTCGACCCGGCCATGGAGATGCGGCGGCACATCACCGTCATGCTCCTGACCGCCACCCGCCTCGTCGTCTGCCACACCGACGAGCACCCGCCCACCGAACCCGGTGGGACCTCGCACGCCTCCACCACGACCGACAGCATCCAGTTGGGCAACATCCAGTCGGTGGCACTGACCCGGGTCGTGCCCAACCCCGCCCAGTACACGCCGGGCAGCCTGCCCAGCGAGCTGGTGCTCAGCGTGAACCTCTCGGTGAACTGGGGTGCGGTCGCGCACATCGACCTCGAACCCGCCTCCTGCGCGGACGAGAGCTGCGAGCTCGACCACGGCTACACGGGTGCCCTGACCGCCGAACCGCTCACCCTGAGGGTCAGCGAGGCGGCCGACGGGGCCGAGGCCGTCACCACGATGCTGCACTTCGCGGACGCACTGTCCGCCGCGACCACCCGGCGCTGACCGGCTGACTCGCCCGAAACACCCGGCGGGGCCGGGGCGGCCTCAAGGAGGACGCCCCGGCCCCGCCCGCTGTGGGCGAGGTACGCGTTTCCGGGCTGGTGATCCACGCGCCGTCCTACGCGGGGTCTCGGTGACCGAGCGTCGTTCGGTGGCTTCCGTGGGGCGGGTGCGGGCCGTGACGTCCGTGAGCGCTAGCGTGTGGTGCACGTAACACAGGCGCGGCCGCCCGTAACACGGGCCCGGCAGACTCGGCGTCGGTGGACCCCGGCCGTGACGGCCGCGTGTACCGCCGCCAGTCAGACGCGGCCGCCGTGGCCGGTCCGCGCGCGTTCAACGGAGAGAGGTCAGCCTGCGATGACGCAGCACCCGACGCCCCCGAACCCCTCGGACGACGCCCCCCTCGTGCGGTCGAGTGTCGACCGTGCCATCGCCACCATCACCCTCGACTCCCCACGCAACCGCAACGCGCTGTCCGCTCGGCTGCGCACCCAGCTCTCCTCGGCGCTCTCCGCCGCCATGGCCGACGACGAGGTCCGGGGCGTCGTCCTCACCGGCAGCGGTCCCGTGTTCTGCGCGGGTGCGGACCTCAAGGAGGTCGGCGCCGCACTCCAGGGAACCCCGGTCGAGCCCGCACCGGAGCTCCCGGAGATCTTCGAGCAGATCATGGGCGGGCCCAAACCGGTGATCGCGGTCCTCAACGGCGCCGCGCGCGCGGGCGGTATCGGCCTGGTCGCCGCCGCCGACATCGCACTCGCGCCCAAGAGCGCCACCTTCGCCTTCACCGAGGTGCGGATCGGTGTGGTCCCGGCGATCATCTCCGTCCCGGTCTCGGCGCGCATGCACTCGCGGCAGCTCAGCCGCTACTTCCTCACCGGAGAACTCTTCGACGCCTCCGACGCGGCGAGGGCGGGGCTCATCACACAGGCCGTCTCCGACCGCGACATGGAGCAGGCGGTGGACGCCGTCCTCCAGGGCCTGCGCGGCTCCGCCCCGCGCGCTCTCTCCCGCACCAAGGAACTCCTGGGAGAACTCGGCGGCGGGGCCCAGGCCGCCCCGGACCGCCGCACGGAGGTGTTCACCCGCATGGGTGAGCTGTCCGCCGAGTTCTTCGCCGGGGAGGACGCGGCGGAGGGCAGGGCGTCCTTCTTCGAGAAGCGCCCGCCACGCTGGGCCAGGTGACACCGTCTCGGAGCACGCATGGGCGCGGAGGTGGGACACCCGGATCACCGGGTGTCCCACCCGGGTTCGTACGCTCCCCACGACAGGCCACAATGGTCGTGTGAGCTACTCCGGAGATACCAAGGTCGGCGGCCCCGCCGACCTGCGCCAACTACCGCATCTGACGATCACCAAGCTGGCCGTGGGCCCGATGGACAACAACGCCTACCTCCTCCGCTGCCGGAGCACGGGCGAGGCGGTCCTCATCGACGCGGCGGCCGAACCCGACCGAATCCTGGAGCTGATTGGTGAGGACGGGCTGACCCGAGTGGTCACCACCCACCGCCACCAGGACCACTGGCAGGCCCTGGCCGAGGTCGTCGGCCAGACCGGTGCCCGCACGGTCGCCCACCCCGACGACGCCGACGAACTGCCGGTGTCCGTGGACGAGCCCGTCGCACACGGCGGTACCGTCCCGGTCGGGGACAGCGCACTCACCGTCATCCACCTGCGCGGCCACACGCCCGGGTCGATCGCCCTGCGCTACGACGACCCCGAAGGCCACACCCACCTGTTCACCGGCGACAGCCTCTTCCCGGGCGGGGTCGGTAAGACCTGGTCCGACGCGGACTTCCAGACGCTGTTCGGTGACGTGTCGGAGCGGCTCTTCGGCGCGCTGGGCGACGACACCTGGGTCTACCCCGGGCACGGCGGGGACACCACCCTGGGCGCCGAGCGTCCGCACCTCGCGGAGTGGCGCGAGCGGGGTTGGTAGGAACCCGCGGGGCGCGGCGGTGATCAAGGACCGCCGCGCCCCGGGCCCTCAGGCCCCGTAGCAGCAGAATCCGAGGTGGCCGAGGTGCTCCGCCACGGCCTCGGACACCTCGGTGCCGTCGGTGAGCGCCCGGTGGAAGGCACGCATGGCCACCCCCGTCCGCTCGTCGTCCACCGGCACCGGGCTGGCCACCACCGTGCGCGTGCCCCGGGCGAGCAGCGCGCCCACGAAGCCGCCAGAACGCCCGGGTGCGCCGCCGAACCCGTGCCCTCCCCAGCAGCTGGACAGGACGGCCAGCGCCGGGGCGGCGGGGAGCGCCGCGAGGTCGCAGGCGAGCAGCGGCCCGTCGTGCAGGTCGAATCGGCCGAGCATGGGTGTCCGGTCGCCGACGCTCCCGTGCCCGGCCAGATGGGCGAGGTCGCACTGGGCGAGGGCGTCCAGGACCCGTGCCTGGCCAGCGCGCACCAGGACCCGCGCGCCCGGGTGGACCCCGGCCAGGGCGCCCACCTCCAGCCGGGCCATGCGGGGCTCCGGCCCGCACACCAGCAGGACTCTGTCCCGACTGGGCCTCGTGGCTGGCCGTTCGGCCCACGACCTCGCCGTGGACACCAGGCGCAACGGCCGTCCGCGCAGGGCCGGGAGTTGCCCCCAGGGCAGGTCGCCCAGGTACGGCGCGGCCGTCACCACCAGGGGCCGGTCTCCGACCACGGGCAGGATCGGGCCGAGCAGGGTCGAGGAGACCAGGTCCGCCGGGGACGACCGTGCGGCGTCTCCGGGCGGGCCGGGGAGTCGGAGCGGGCCTGTGCGCGCCGCGGAGCGCGCGTGGGGAAGCGGCACGTTCCGCTCGTGGACGAACCTGCCGAGCGCCCGGCGGATCCGCACGAGGGGGCCGAGCCCCCGCGCGTGCACCTGCCCGGCGACCGCTACCAGTGCCACGGCCTCGGAGCCCGCCACCGCGTAGTGGACGAACGCCCGGCCGCCCAGGCGTTCCATCAGCGCTTCCAGCACCGGGAGCCGGTGCTGGCGTGCTCCGCCGTCCTCTGTCCGCGGCGCCCGCCAGTGAGCCGACTCCCAGCGCCGCGCGTGGTGGTGGGCCTCGGGGCCGGCGCCGCGTCCCAGGGCCAGACGGTAGCGGCCGGTCGGGTCCGCCATCCTGGGAGCGGCGGCGGTGTCCGGTGCCGGTGCCAGTCCGTCGGCCCAGGTATGGCTCATCTCCGCCCACTCCAGGGCGGTCGCGGGGTCACCGGCGAGCAGGGAGCTCTCCAACCCGGCCCGGATCACGTGGGGGTCGCGGTCGGCGCTCCCCAACCAGGGTCCGGGCGCCGGGGCGCCGCGCTCAGCGAGACGGTCCAGCGCCCGACGCGCGTCCGTGAGCGTTCCCCGCCTCCCGGCGACGTCCCACGCGTTCCGGAATCCGTCCCCTCCGCCACCCGCGACACTCGCGCGATCTGCGACACCTGCGACACCTGCGACACCTGTGCCACCCGCGCCCTCCGCTCCATCTGCGCCACCTGTGCCACCCGCGACAACCGCGCCACCTGCGGCTCCTGTGCCAGCCACTCCACCTGAGTCACCGGTGCAGCCGGCGGGCCCGTCGGCGAAGGGTTGCGCCACGGCGGGCACGCGGAGTTCCAGGAGGTCCCGGGCCCTCCTGGCCGGTGCCAGGCTCCGGGTGGCGGCCTCCGCCACCCCCTCCAGCCGCCCGGCCAGACGGTGCCAGAGCGAGCCCGGCCCGAGGCCCGCGCGTACCCTCCGGGTGAGGTGGAGCGCACCGGAGCGGTCGCCCTCCAACAGGCGGAGCTTGGCCTCCACCAGTACGCGCGCGGTGTCGTCCTCGTCGGCCCGCCACGGGGCCTCCGCGAGGACGCGCCCGGCCTCCTCCACCAGCCCCACCGCGAGCAGGGCCTCGGCCAGGTCCACGCGCAGCGGGTCCTGGCGGTCGTCGGGCATCTGGTGGGTGAGTTCGTGGAAGGTGGTCAGGGCGGCGGCGGTGTCACCCCGGTACAGGTCCAGGCAGCCCAGGTTGTGCCGCGCCACCAGCCCGAGAAGGGGGAGGCGGCGCTCGTCGGCCAGGGAGAGCGCCTCGTTGAGGTGGTCCGCGGCCGGGCCGAACCGTCCGCACATGGTCTGGGCCAGCCCGAGGTCCGTCAGTACCCCGGGCAGCACGGGGTCGAGCTCGGAGACGGGGTGGCCGCGCAGGCGCCTTCTGCTGTCGTCGAGGAGCACCACGGTCTGATCGAAGCGTCCGGTCTGCGCCAACCGCACGCCCTGGGTGACCTGCGCCAACAGTGCGCGTCCGGTGGCCAGGAACGGTGGGTCGTCCGGGGGAGGGCTTGTGGTCGAGCGGGCGGGCGTTGCGCTGGGGAGCACGTCCGGCAGCCTTCTTTCGCCAGGGGGCCGATCAACTCCAGTGATAGCAGCGCGTCCGTCCAGGCGGGAGTGGCCCGCGTCAACCTGTGGACAACCGATCGGTGGCGGGGTGGGGCGAACCGGGGCGAAGCCAGACACGTGGAGGTGAGTTGGCGCACGGAGAAAACCGGGTTCGGGTCGTATCCGTTTCCCGTCTCCCGGGCGGGTCTCAGACGGTGAACCAGTCCGTGACGGTCGCAGGGTGGTCGGGTCGTTCCACGACCAGGCAGAGCGGCCCGGAGGGCACGGAGGTGTCGAAGCGGCCGTCGAGTCCGACGAACAGGAGGAGTGTGCCGTCCAGGCGCCGCAGGCGCACGTCCACGTGGTCGAACTCGCCGCTGACCAGGCCGGACAGGAGGCGCTGGTCGCCGCGGGCGCGTACCTGGAGGTCCAGGTGGACGCCGTCCAGGTCGAAGCTCAGAACGCTCGGAGCGGTTCCCTGCTCGTCGCGTTGGAGTGGTCGCGTGGGGGACGGGGCCGTGTCACTGACGGTTCTGGCCATCCTGGCACCGTCGAACGAGCGGTCGAAGGCGGCCAGCGCGGCGGCCCGACCGGCTCGGTCCTGAGTGGGGTCTGGATCGTTCCGCACGGTTCACGCACGCCTTTCACTCGGATCAGTGTTCGCTCGAAGGGAACGGCGAAGCTGACGGATCAGGTGCCGCCGCTGGTTCGGAGTGGTCCGGTGGGAGATCGGTCCGGCGTCGGGGGAGTCGTCCAGGTAGAGCCGCGCTACCCGGCGGTCCACCGGGTCGGTGAGGCCGTCGACGGCGCGGTGGAGAGCGGCGTTCCGTTCGTCGCGCAGGTACCGGAGCTCGGGGTCGTCCTGGTCGTGGGCGTACCCGTCCATGTCCACGGGGTCCGTGGGGACGAAGCGCCGCTGGTGCAGCCGTTGGCGGTCACAGGCCGTGTGTGTGGCCCGGCGCAGCCAGGAGGCGAGCCGGTGCGGGGAGTGGAGGCGGGGGAGGGGGCGNAGGCGGGGCAGGTGCTGGTTGAGGCGGAGCCAGACCGTCTGGACGGCGTCCTCGCGGTCCTGCTGGGGGAGCCGGTAGGACCGGGCGATGGCGTTCACCATGGCGAGGTGGCGGTCCACGATGGCCTCCCAGGCGTCCGCCCTTCCGTGACAGGCGCCCAGTACGAGTTCGGCGTCGGTGGGCTCGACCGCCTCGGGAGGGGGCGCCGGGGCGGGGCCGGATGTGGCCGGAACCGGCAAGGAAGTGGTAGAAACATACCCTGAACAGTGCGGATGGGCGTTTCTGTCGTGGGTTTCCGGAGAGTGGATGCCCTCTCGAGTCTGGTCTGGCACATCCGCCCCCACTATGATCGGACTCCCTGTCGCCGCCTGGGGCACACGCTAATCACTGGGTGCCGCGGGCGCGGTGGGAACGCTGGAAAATACCAGCGTGCGAGATGGTTCTCAGGGTGCCATTGGGGCACAATGGGGCAAAAGGCATTCAGGCGGGTAAGCAACCTTCTCGAGTACGAGGGCGTCGGGGAAGCGCACTCGTTCGTATCAGGAGGTTCGGTGTCCGCACGTGGCGTCTTGTACGTCCACTCCGCGCCCGCGGCGCTGTGCCCACATGTCGAGTGGGCGGTCGCGGGCGTTGTTGGAGTACCCGTCAAACTCGACTGGGCCGCCCAGCCGGCGGCCCCCGGCCATCACCGTGCCGAGCTCAACTGGCAGGGGAAGCCGGGGACCTCGGCGGCGATGGCCTCCGCGCTCAACGAATGGCAGCGCCTGCGTTTCGAGGTGACCGAGGAGGGGTCGCCCGGCTGCGACGGCATGCGCTACAGCTACACGCCATCCCTCGGGGTGTTCACCGCCGTCACGAGCGCCGCCGGTGAGGTACTCGTTCCCGAGGGCAGACTGCGCGCCGCCATGGCCACCGCGGCCGCCGAGGGCACCGAGCTCGCGGCCGAACTCGACCGGCTCACCGGCCGCGCCTGGGACGAGGAACTCGAACCCTTCCGTTACGCGGGTGACGGCGCCCCCGTGCGCTGGCTGCACGCCGTGGGCTGACCCCTCTCCGGGCAGCACCATGCGGGCGAAGGCGCGAGTCCCCCGATATGTCGAGTATCGCCCTCCGGCCCGAGACATCACCAGTCAGACGACGCAGGCCTGTGGACAACCCCGTGCCCTGCTCGCGCACGTCCGCGCCGTGCCCCGGTCCTGCTCCCCGAGGGGCTGTCGCGGGTTACCGAGTGGGCGCTCCGGGAGCTCATGCCGGTCCCGAGGACTGGCGGCTGGTACTTGAACGGCCCCCCGGGGACTCACCGTGTGCGCGGGCCGCTCCGGCCCCGAGGGGTCTCCCCGGGGCCGTGACCGCGCGGGTCGGGTCAGGGCGGGGTCTCCTCGCTGGGCCAGATCGCGGAGGCCAGCAGGACCGCGGCCCAGATCCCCAGGGGAACCAGAGGCCAGTACGGAACCAGCTCGCCGCCGAGCAGGCTCGCCACACCCCAGACGCCGGTCAGCGCCCCGGCCACGCCCAGCCACCAGCGCCACTCCTCGCCCCACTCCTCCCACGGCACCAGCACACCGGCCGGTTCGGGGGAGGGACGCGACTCGCGGTGGAACCTGGGCTGCGGTACCGGGAGTTCGGGTTCGGGGAGGTCCGCGGTGAGCGAACGCAGCTCACCGACCATGACCGAGCACAGGGCCGCACCGACACGGCGCTCGTACTCCTCGTGGTCCAGACGGCCCTCGGAGAACGCCACCGCGAGGCGGTCGACCGTCAGGTCCCGCTCGGTGTCCGAGGCGCGCATCTGGTTCAGCGGCAGACGTTGGGCCTCCACTTCCCACCCCCAAAGGCGCGTTGGTTCCCACACGATACGCGCCGTGTACGGCGCGCGAAAGGGCCCCGGGTCACCAGTTCGGACGGCTTGCGAACCACCCCTGAAGGAGTGGTTTCGCCGCAGGTCAGAGCGCTAACCAACGGGACACCGTGCGACACGTGGACGGATCCGCGGCACCCACCAGCCCGGTGTGCTCGAAGGCCCCCTGGTAGGTGAACCCGGAGCCGTCCAGACGGGTCAGCAGACCCCCCGTCTCGGCCAGTACCAGACCGGGCGCGGCCACGTCCCAGTCACGGACCGGGACGTCCTTCACGAACAGCTGGGCGTCGCCCTCGGCGATCCGGCAGAGCTTCAGCGAGATACTCCCGCTCTCCAGGTACCCGTCGTAGCCGAAGTGGTCGTACACGCTTCGGGCGATGCCCGAGGGGGCGGGGGTGTTGTCGGTGAGCACCCCCTGACCGGGAGGGGCGGGCGGCTGCTGTGGCAGCGCCCGGCCGTCGCGCCAGGCGCCCCGCCCGCGCACGGCCGTGTAGAGGGTTCCCCTCTCGGGGGCGAAGACCGCCGCCACCTCGGGGCGCTCCCCGACAACCAGCGCGGCCTGGGTCACGTACCCGTCGAACCCGTGCGCGTAGCTGGCGGTGCCGTCGATGGGGTCGATCAGCCAGTACCGGGGCGGGCGCTCCCGGGTCAGCGAGTCCGGGTCCTCCTCGCTCACCACAGGGATGCTGGCGTCGATGCCGGTGAGTCTCCGGGAGAGCGCCCGGTGCGCCCTGGCGTCGGCCTCGGCCTTGAACTGGCTCCCCTCCCACACACCGTCGCGCGCCGTCGGGTCCGAACGCCACGCGCGCAACAGCCCGCCGACCTCCACCACCGCGTTCGCCATCGCCTCGGACAGCGCGTGCCGAGGGCTCATCGGGCCGCGGGAAAGGTGGCGGACCGCTCTCCGGTGCCCACCCCGCCGGGCAGGGAGAATCCCCCGCCGCTGGTGGTCGGGGTGGGTGCGGGGGAGATCCCGTGGGAGGCGAACCGCTCCTCGGACATGAACTCGTCGGTCCAGCGCCGCACCATGGCCACACCCTCACGCCATTCGTCGGTGAGTCGGGGGCCGTCGCACACGGCCTGGCGGAGCAGACCGGTGATCTCGTCGACCCCGGCGGCCACGGTGAGCGCCGCCGTGGAGGAGAAACGGGGATTGATCTCGAAGACCCGGGGCTGACCCCGGTCGTCCAGGCACAGCTGGACGTTGAACGGTCCGTCCGCGCGCAGGGCGTTCTGGACCGCCCGGCAGGTGCGGACGACCTCCGGGTGGCGCCGCGTGACCGCGTACTTGGTGACCCCCTGCTTGAGGAGGACCTCCTTGGGCACCACGGCCTGTACGTCGCCGTCCCGCCACACCACGACGGACACCGTGTACTCGGGGCCGGTGACGCGTTCCTGGACGATCAGGTCGTCGGCCGCGTAACCGCTCTCGGAGACCGCTCGGGCCATGTCGCGGGCCGAGTCGACCACCATCACACCCCGGCTGCCCCGACCGCTGCGGGGTTTGACGATCAGCCCGCCCGGCGACCTGTCTGCGGCGTCGGTGGGCCACTCCGAGGCGAGCCAGGTGCGGGGCACACCGATCCCGGCGTCCTCCAACTGCCGCATGAGGGCGTACTTGTCCAGGCAGGTGCTGACGAACTCCAGACGGGGCAGCAGGACCGCCACCCCGTCCTTGGCCAGGTCGGTCACCCGGACCAGTTCCTCGTCCACCAGCGGCACCACGGCGGCGGCGTCCTCCTCGGCGCACAGGGAACGCATCCGGGGCAGGAAGGCCTCGCTGTCGCCCGGCGGTACCAGGCAGCCGCGGTCGGCGAGGTACAGGCCCGGAGCGGCCGGGTCCAGGTCGGTGGCCACCACCCGGAAACCGTTCTCACGCAGGCGCAGGATGGTTCCGGGTGTGGGGGCGGAGCCCGCCGTCGTCACCACGACGGTCGGTTTCCTCGAAGTCTGCTGTGGCACCGGCTGAACCCTTCCGAGCGAGATTCGAGTGGGCCGAGGGGATGGCCCGAGCCTAGACGGGGGAGTGCCCCCGCGGCTCGGGATTGGCCGGATGCGGTTGCCGGGACAACCAAACGGGCCTCTCGCGCGTGTACTCACCGGCCCCGGGAGGAAGGGCAGAGGGCGGGTGACGCGCTCGGTGCGTCACCCGCCCTCCGGCGGCGGGGGTCGAGACCCCCTAGCCCTGCTCGTACGTGGGCGTGACGACCGCGCGGCCGATCGCGTGCGAGAACAGGTTGAAGCCGAGGAACGCCGGGCTCGCGGAGGCTTCGATGCCCAGGCTCGGGACGTCCACGGCGTGCACCACGAACATGTACCGGTGGGGGCCGTGCCCGGCGGGCGGGGCCGCACCGATGTAGCGGTGGCTCCCGGCGTCGTTGCGCAGGGTGATCGCCTGTTCCGGCAGACCGGAACCGTTGCCCGCGTCAGCCGCCAACTCGGTCACGTCGACGGGGATGTCGCAGACCGACCAGTGCCAGAACCCGCTGGCGGTGGGAGCGTCCGGGTCGAAGCAGGTCACGGCGAAGCTCCGGGTCCCCTCGGGGAACCCGCTCCAGGACAGGTGCGGGGAGGCGTCCTCGCCCCCGGCACCCATGATCCCGCTGACCTGCGCCCGGGGCAGGCCCTGGCCGTCCCTGACGTCGTCGCTGGTGACGGTGAACGCGTCGACGTCGGGCAGGAAGTCGTAGGGAGAGGGTGGCTTGGCCACGGGGATGGCCTCCTTCGTTCTCGGGGTCGTCCGTTCCGGCCCGCTGGCGGGCCCTGCACCGAACATACGCCCCGACGGGCGGGGTGCGGTCTTCTGCGCGGACCTCGGCGGGGGTACGGTCGTGCCACACCGGACCGAACCCGGTTCGGTCCGCCCACCGACCCATGGAGCCACCATGACCGAACGCTGGGGCATCACCGTTCCCTTCGAGGGCGTCCCCCTGACCGGCCAGCGCGCACTGTTCGAGTCCCTGCCCGACCTCGGCTACACCGACGCGTGGTCATCCGAGGCCAACGGCACCGACGCGTTCACCCCGCTGGCCCTGGCCAGTGTGTGGGCGCCGAGACTGCGACTGGGCACCGCGATCGTGCCCGTCTACACGCGCGGCCCCGCCACCCTGGCCATGAGCGCCGCCACCATGGCCGCCGCCGCACCCGGCCGGTTCGTGTTGGGGGTGGGCACCTCCTCGAACGTGATCGTGGAGCGCTGGAACTCCCTCCCCTTCGAGGAGCCCTACAAGAGGGTCCGCGACACCGTGCGCTTCCTGCGCCAGGCGCTGACCGGCGAGAAGGTCAGGGCCGACTACGACACCTTCTCGGTGCGCGGGTTCACGCTCGGCGCCGTCCCGGAGCGGGTGCCGCCCGTCCTGGTGGCCGCGCTGCGCCCGGGCATGCTGCGTCTGGCCGGGCGGGAGGCCGACGGCGCCATCCTCAACTGGCTGTCCGCCGAGGACGTGCGGACGGTCGCTCCGATCGTGCGGGAGTTCGGTGACGACAAGGAGATCGTGGCGCGGATCTTCGCCGTGCCCGACACCGACGCCGACACCGCGCGGGGGATCGGCCGGTGGGCGATCTCGGCCTACCTGAACGTCCCCGTCTACCGGGCCTTCCACGAGTGGCTGGGTCGAGAGGAACTCGGTCCCATGTGGAAGGCGTGGGAGGAGGGGGACCGCAAGGGCGCGCTCGCCGCGATTCCGGACTCCGTGGTGGACGAACTCGTCGTGCACGGACCGGCCGAGTACTGCCGTGAGCGGATCGGCGCCTACGTCGAGGCGGGCGTGGACACTCCGGTGATCGCCCCGATCGGCCCGCCCGGCACGGATCCGGCCGCGGTGGTCAGGGCCCTGGCTCCCCGGGGCTGACCCGGCCCGCGGTCCCGGGCGGGTCCGCTGGCGGGCCTGGAGGGGGCTCCCTCGGGATGTTCCCCGCGCACCATCGCGCAGGGAACATCCCGACTGTTCGGTATGTCATCGGTCCCGGTCCAGCGGGCCCAGCAGCCTGCGGGCCCGCAGCACCAGCTCCAACTCGAAGCGCGCCCCCGGATCCCGCAGACCGGGACCGAACAGCTCCTCCAGCTGCCGCATCCGGTACCGCACGGTCTGCGGATGGATGCGCAACCGTTCCGCCGCCCCGTTGGCGTTGAACCCCGACTCCAACCACGCCAGCAGGGTGTCGGCCATCCGCTCCCGCTGCTGCTCCCGCATCGCTGACAGCGGCGCCAACCGCACCCGGGCCAGCTCCGCGACCAGCGCCGTGTCCCGCGACAGCAGCAGTTCCGGCAGGTGGTCGCTCCACCGCAGCACGCCCTGCCCCGACACCACCCCGGCCCGCGCCAGCTCGGCCAGCTCCCGTGCCCGCGACAGGGAAGCCGGGGCCTCGTCCAGGGGCACAGCCGGACCGAGCACCGCGCGGCAGCCCCGCATCGACCGCTCCAGCGACCTCAGCCTGCCCGGGCCCTCCGGGTCGGGCACCAGCGCGCACGGCTCCAGGCGGTCCAGGTCCACCAGCACGTCCGAGGGCAGCACCGGGGCACTCGCCGACCCCTCCTGGTCGAGCAGTGCCACGGCCACCCGCTCGGGCACGCGCCACCGCGCCGCCCGCGCCAGGGCGGACACCGTTCGCGCCTCCGGCTCCGTCCCGGACTCAGCCAACAGCACTTCCAGCAGCCGGGAGCGGCGTCGTCGCAGCGCCTCCACCCCGGCGCCCCGCACCTGGGCGTGCCCCTCCGCCGCGGCCGAGGAGATCTCCTCCTGGAACGCGAAGAGCGCCTCGCCGAGCGCGGCCATCTGGTCCCGGTCGATCGTGTCGGCCTCGGCCAACCGACGCCACGCCACCGCTGCCGACGTGCGCATGCCGGTGTGCAGGCACTCCAGGCCGCGTCCCTGCCGGGCCTCACCCGCCCCGAACGCGCGGAAGGTCCGCTCGATCGCGCCGGTGTGCTCGACGCCGGGGGCGGCCTCGCCGTCTCCGGCGCCGGTGGCCCTCACGCCGTCCTCGATCCGGTCCAGGAAGGTGTGCACGGCGGCCCCGATCACCGCCCGGACCGACTCCACGTGCGCGGGCTCCAACGCCTGGGCATGAGCCTCGGCCCGGCGCCGGATGGCCTCCACGGCCTCCTCGGTCAGGTGCGGCACCAGGGGGCGGAGCCTGGCCCCCAGGGTCGGGGGAAGGTCCGCGACGAGGGCGCCGCGGGCACCGTCCCGTAGTCGGTACGACATGTCACCTCCGGCGCGGACGCACGGCGGCGCGGCTCCCCGCGCGCCCGTGCGCGCGCCGAACCGCTGGTGGCACGCCCGCGCGTGCTCTGTGCGCCAGTGGATACCGTGATGCCGGTCACCCTCCTCCATATCACCAGAGGCCGCCCCGGGGGACAAGCCCCCGTCTCGCTCGCTGGAAACGCCCGCCTCCCAAGGAAGTCGGTCCGCTCCTACACGGGCCGATGCGCTTGCGTACGGGTCGGCCCTTCTCCGGGACCGGCTCCCTTGGTGGAACCAGTCCCCTCCTCTCGGGTCGGTCTCAGGGGCGCTCGGTGGCCTCGGTGTACCTCCGGTGGTACTCCTCGCCGATCTCCCTGAGGACGCGCCCGATCCGCTTGTAGGCCTCGTGGTCGAGGTTGGCGAGGCTGATCCGCACGGACCACTCCGGGCCGTCGAAGCCGCCGCCGTTGAGCAGCACCACGCCGTCCTCCCGGGCCAGGCGCAGGACCGGGTCCACCGGTTCGTAGTTCGCGCGCGTCCACTCGGCGAACTCGGCGCCCCAGTGGCGTTCGGCCCAGGACATCAGGTCGAGTTCGACGTAGTAGCCCGCGCGACGGGTGTCGGTGGGCAGGGGCACGCCCAGCCCTCGGACAGCGCGGCGAGCCGCCGGTCCAGCACGCTCATGACCGGTGCGTGGTACTCCTCGTCGGCGTGGGTGAGCGAGAAGAGGGCGAACAGCGCCATCTGCACCTGCTGGGGCGTGGACAGCCCGGCGGTGTGATTCAGCGCCACGGAACGGCTGTCGGCCACCATGCGGTCGATGAACCGCATCCCCGGCACGTCCAGCGACAACGGGGCGTAGCGCCGCCGGACCGCCTCGGCGTCCTCCCCGTCCAGGCGGGCGATCAGATCGTCCACGACGTTGTCGGGCTGGAGGGCCACCACTCCCAGGCGCCAGCCGGTCGCACCGAAGTACTTCGAGAACGAGTACACGCCGAGGGTGTTGCGCGGGCACACCTCCATCAGCGAGGTGAAGCCGCGCACGAACGTGCCGTACACGTCGTCCGTGACGATCACCAGGTCGCGGTTGCGCCGCTCCACGATGTCTCGGACGCGTTCCAGGGAGTGCTCGGACAACGCCACCGAGGGCGGGTTGCTCGGGTTGACCAGGCACACCAGGCGCACCGACGGGTCTGCCAGCTTCTCCAGCTCGGCGTCGTCGTAGTCCCAGGTGTGGAAGTCGCTCTCGGTGCCCCGCGAGGCGCTGACCTCCACGACGTCGAAGTCGTAGCGGTCCAGGCGGGGGATCTCCAGGTAGGGGGTGAAGATCGGTGTCATCAGCGCGATCCGGTCGCCCCGGCGCAGGACGCGGTTGGCCTGGAGGGAGTCGAAGACACAGCACATGGCGGCGGTGCCGCCCTCGACCGCGAACAGGTCGTAGGGGGTCTCGGGGGCGCGGTCGCCCATCGCCCGGACCACGTACTCGTGCACCGACTCGGCCACGAACGGCAGGATGCGGGCGGGCACGGGGTAGTTGTCACCGATGACGCCGTCGACCAGTTCGTGCAGGACCTCGTCTGGGCGGTGCGGTTCCAGCCGGTTGAGGACGCGGCGGAGCAGGTCGGCGCCCGGCTCGCCCGCGTTCTGGTCGAGGAACAGGGAGAAGCGCTCGCCGACGCCCTCGGCGGCGGGCATCCCCGCGACGGCGGGCCACTCGTTCCAGGTACGGCGGGACTCCAGGACGGCGAACCGGCCGAGCAGGAAGAACGCCTCACGGGGAGGGGCGGCGGTCCAGTTCGGGTTCCCGCGTCCGGCGTTGAGCATGGCGTGGGCGCTCTTGTGCGAGGAGTCCCCCGCCAGGTCCATCAGGTGCCCCCTGAGTTCGAAGGGGCTCAGGCCCTCCAGCTCGCGTTGGGCCTCGCGGTCGTCGTCGAGGTCGGTCATCGGACCCTTCCGGTAGGTCGCCCGGTCTGAACGCGCGTGTTCGCGGAGTGCGCGCTGGAGGGGTGCCCCGGGCCGGGTCAAGCCGAACCGAACCCGGACCCATGCTTTGCCTGGTCAGGGGTGTGCCAGGGAGCGAATGGCGGGCACACGTAGTCATCGATCGGGTGAATGCGGTAACAATGGTGCGTCCCGGAAACACCGATGGCGCCCACCCCCGCCGCACCCGCCGTCGGCCGTCCCAGTCCGTCCACGGAAGGCGACCCCCCATGCGACGCACCCTGATGTGTGCTGCCCTGCCCCTGTTCCTCGCGCTCACCGCCTGTTCGGGAGGGGACGGGGCCCCCGAGGAAGAGGCCGTCGAGGAAGCGGCGGACGCCCAGGGCGGTTCCGAACCCAGCGAGGAGGACACCGCCGAGGCCACCGATGCCGCCCGCACCGTGGCGGAGGGGTTCGTGGCCGCGCTCGCGGTCGACGACGGGGAGCTGGCCTGCACCTTCGCTGACGAGAGCGCCCAGGCGGCGATCATCGGCCAGGGAGAGGACGGACAGGACTGCGTGGAGGCCTTTCCCGCCTACGCCGCCGGACTGCCCGACGCGGACGGCATCGAGGTCGGCGAGGTCACCGTGAGCACCGACCTGAACGGGGACACCCTCGTCGCCAGCGTCGAGATGGTCCACGCCGAGGAGACCCTCGGCTCCCTGGAGGTGCGTGAGGACTCGGACGGCGAGTGGCGCGCCACCCGCCTGCCCGGTACCACCCTCGGCGGAGCCTAGGGCGCTTCGGCGCCGCCCCGCCGCCCCGCCGCCCCGACGCCCTGACGCCGTGCGGCGCCGGCCACGGTCCCGGGTGAGGGGACGAACACCCCTTGTGCCCGGGCCGTCGAGCCCCGACCCTCCTGGCTCTGGGAGAGTGGTCGACCAAGGGGCGAGGCACGACCGCGCGCCCCGTGGCACACATCGAAGGAGATGCGGGATGATCCTGATCGTCGTCAAGTTCCGGACCAAGCCGGAGGCCGTGGACGGCTTCCTCGACGCGGTCGCCGACTTCACCGCGGCCACCCGCGCCGAGCCCGGCAACCTGTGGTTCGAGTGGTCCCGCAGCGTCGAGCGCGACGACGAGTTCGTGCTCGTCGAGGCGTTCAAGGACGGTGCCGCCGAGGCCCACGTCAACAGCGACCACTTCCGTGCCGGGCTGGCCTCGATGAAGCCGCTGCTGAAGGAGACCCCGCTGATCGTCAGCCGTGTGGTCGACGGCGAGGGCTGGGACCGGATGGGCGAGCTGACCATCGACGAGTAGCGTCGGCACGGGCACATCGGCTGGACGGAAGGGGAGCGGAAGTTTGGGCACGTACGTGGCGGACGACGACCGGTACGAGTCTCTGGAGTACCGGACCTGCGGCAGGAGCGGGCTGAACCTGCCGAGACTGTCACTGGGACTGTGGCAGAACTTCGGTGACGACCGGGACCTGGAGGGGCAGCGCCGCATCCTGCGCCGCGCCTTCGACCTCGGTGTCTTCCACTTCGACCTGGCCAACAACTACGGTCCGCCGCCGGGCAGCGCCGAGGTCAACCTCGGCCGCGCCCTGGCGAAGGACCTCGGTCCCTACCGCGACGAGCTGGTGATCACCACCAAGGCCGGGTGGGTGATGGGGCCGGGGCCGCACCAGCGGGGCGGTTCGCGCAAGTACCTGCTGTCCTCGCTGGACCGCTCGCTGGCCCGGATGGGCCTGGACTACGTGGACGTCTTCTACAGCCACCGGCCGGACCCGGACACACCGCTGGAGGAGACCATGCTGGCCCTCCACCACGCGGTGGTGTCCGGGCGGGCCCTGTACGCGGGGATCTCCTCCTACGGTCCGTCGCTGACCCGGCGCGCGGCGGCGATCATGCGCGACCTCGGTACGCCGCTGGTCGTCCACCAGCCCTCGTACTCGATGCTCAACCGGTGGGTCGAGGACGGATTGCTGGAGGCCGCGGCGGACGAGGGTATGGGCGTGGTCGCCTTCTCCCCCCTGGCCCAGGGGCTGCTCACCTCCCGGTACCTGGGCGGTGAGGTGCCCTCGGACTCCCGAGCGGGTGTGGGGCGGCCCAGCTGGCGGGAGAACATGCTCACCGAAGAGGTGCTCGGCCGGGCCCGGGCACTCAACCAGATCGCCACCGAGCGCGGTCAGACCCTCGCCCAGATGGCGATCTCCTGGGTCCTGCGGGACCAGGGGCCGCGCACCGTCACCACGGCGCTGGTCGGCGCCTCGAGCGTGGAGCAGCTGGAGCAGAACCTCCGTGCGGTGGACCACACGGACTTCTCCGATGAGGAACTGCGCGACATCGACCGCTGGGCGGTCGACTCCGACGTGAACATCTGGTGGGGCGCCACCGCCTCCAAGGAGTAGCTCCCCACCGGATCGGTGCCCCGAGGCCAACGGGGGCCGGGGATCCGGGGCCTACCGGTCGTCTCCGGTGCGGCCCCGGTCCTCGTCCTCGTCGGTCCGACCGCCGGGGACCTGGTCCCAGTAGTCGGGCGAGCGGACGGCCTTCTCCGCCTGGCGCTGGACGATCCTGAAGATCGCCAGCACCAGGAAGATGATCGCGACGGGTACGGCGATGCCGATCAGGACGCCGAGTGCGGGCCATGCGAACACCGGCCTCACCTCCTCACCCTGAGTCTCCCCGCTCACCTGCGGGTTCACCCGTGTGTCAGCGGATCGGCAGGCCGGTGACGGTGCGGCCGATGATGAGCCTCTGGATCTCGCTGGCGCCCTCGAAGATGGTGAAGATGGAGGCGTCGCGGTGCCAGCGCTCCACCGGGTAGTCCCTGGTGTAGCCGTTGCCGCCGAGGATGCGCAGGGCGTTCTGGGTGACGAGGGTGGCGGTCTCCGAAGCGTAGAGCTTGCTCATGGAGCCCTCGGCGTTGGCGAAGTCCTTGCCGTTGCGGGCCATCCACGCGGCCCGCCACACCCGCAGACGGGCGGCGTCGATGCGGGTGGCCATGTCGGCCAGGAGGAAGGCCACGCCCTGGTTGTCGCCGATCGGCCTGCCGAACTGCTCGCGCTGGGTGGAGTAGTCGCGGGCGTACTCGTAGGCGGCGCGGGCGCAGCCCACCGCCATCGCGCCGACGGTGGGCCGGGTCGCCTCGAAGGTCTTCATGGCGGCCTGGCCCTTGGAGCGCTTGCCCTCCTTGGCGCGGGCGATCCGCTCGTCCAGCTTCTCCTTCCCCCCCAGGAGGCAGGAGCCGGGGACGCGGACGTCGTCGAGGACGACCTCGGCCGTGTGGGAGGCGCGGATGCCGTGCTTGGCGAACTTCTGGCCCTGGGACAGGCCGGGGGTGTTGGGCGGAATGATGAACGAGGCCTGGCCGCGTGAGCCGAGTTCGGGTTCCACGGAGGCGATCACCACGTGCACGTGGGCGATGCCGCCGTTGGTGGCCCAGGTCTTGACGCCGTTGATGACCCACTCGTCCTTGGCCTGGTCGTAGACGGCGCGGGTGCGGATGGCGGAGACGTCCGAACCGGCGTCGGGCTCGGACGCGCAGAACGCAGCGAGCCTGACGTCGTCCGGAGTGCCGAACATCTGCGGGGCCCACTCGCCGATCTGCTCGGGGGTGCCGGTCTTGCTCAGCGAGGCGGCGGCCAGGCCGGTGCCCATGATGGACAGGCCGATGCCGGAGTCGCCCCAGAACAGCTCCTCGATGGTGACGGCCATGCCCAGGCCGCTCTCCTCGAAGGCCTGGGTGGCGAAGAAGTCCAGGGAGTAGAGGCCGATCTTGGCGGCCTCCTGGATGATCGGCCAGGGGGTCTCCTCCCGCTCGTCCCACTCGGCGGCGGCGGGGCGGATGACGTCGGCGGCGAACCCGTGGGCCCAGTCCCGGACGTCGCTGATCTCTTCGGGAAGCTGGAGGGAGAAGTCGGGCATGGGGGCTCCTTGGGGGTCACGCGGGGACGCGGGGGTGGGGCGGCAGGGTGTTACCGGTGGTTACCTTAGTGAACATTACCCGTGAGTAGCATTCGGGGCGTCGGGGGGTCGGGGCGGGATGGTCGGCGGGTCGTCCGATCACCCCTGGTCCGGGCCGCTCCTTTCACTGGAAAGCGCCCACGGGAAACCCTTTCCGAGGAAAGGCGGAATGCTAGGCTCGTGTGTGTTCTGGATCACAAAGTAGAGGAAGCTGCCCCCCAGGAGCACAGATGACCTCCGCCCCCGGCACCGAGGACGATCCCACGAACCGCACTCTCCCCGAACTCCTCCTGCGCAACGCGCGTGAGCACCCCGGTCTCCCAGCCCTGTCCTGGCGTGAACCCGGCGCCACCACCTGGTCCACCCTCACCTGGGAGCAGGCCCGCGAGACGGTGTCCGCCCTCGCCGAAGGGTACGCGGCCCTCGGCGTCCGGCCCGGCGACCACGTGCTCCTCATGATGGGAAACCGGCCCGAACACTGGCTCTCCGACCTCGCCCTGGTCCACGCCGGGGCCGTCCCCACCACCGTCTACTCCACCGCCGCCCCCGAACAGATCGGCTACGTCTGCCGTCACAGCCGCGCCCGGATGGCCGTGGTGGAGGACCCCGACGTCGCCGCCCACTGGGAGAAGCTCCTCGACGACCCCGGCACCGCCCTGGAGACCCTCGTGGTGCTGGACCGGCCCGATCCCGGGCGCGGCCACACCCCCTACGACGGACTGACCGGCTCCGCCCCCTCGGGCGCCTTCGAGCGGTGGCGCGACCTCACACCCGACCACCTGGTCACCGTCGTCTACACCTCCGGCACCACCGGTGACCCCAAGGGGGCCGCCATCACCCACCGGCAGGTCCTCGCCCAGGCCACCGCCCTCGACGCCGCCGTCGACCTGCCCGACCACCCCAGCCACGTCTGCTACCTTCCGCTGGCCCACATCGCGGAACGGCTGCTCAGCGTCTACCTGCCCCTCGNCGTGTGGATGTGCGCCGATCCCGCCGCACTCGCCCGGGCCCTGCCCGAGATCAGACCTCCGCACTTCGTGGGGGTGCCGCGCGTGTGGGAGAAGCTCGCCACCGGTGTGCGGGCCTCCCTCGCCGCCCTGCCCGAGGAGTTCACCGCCGTCATCGACGCCGCACGCGAGGTCGCCAGCGACTACCACGGGCGGCGGGCCCGCGGCGAGGAGGTCCCCGCTGACCTGGAGGAGCGGTACCGGGACGCGCACGCCTCCGTGCTCACCCCGCTCCTGGCCCGACTCGGCCTGGACCGGCTGCGCCTGGCCTCCAGCGCCTCCGCGCCCATGCCCGTGGACGTGCTGCGCTTCTGGTCCTCCCTGGGCGTGGCCGTCATGGACGTGTGGGGGCTCACCGAGTCCGTGGGCGTGGCCACCCTCAACACCCCGGAGGTCGGCCGAAACCGGCTCGGCTCCGTGGGCCGCCCCGTCCAGGGCGTCCAGGTGCGGCTGGCCGACGACGGCGAGGTGTTCCTGCGCGGACCCTCGGTCTTCGAGGGCTACCTCCAGCCGGACGGTTCCGTCAGCCCCGCCACGGACGACGAGGGCTGGTTCGCCACAGGGGACGTGGGCCGGAACGACGAGGACGGCTTCCTGTGGATCACCGACCGCAAGAAGGAGATCATCGTGACCTCGGGCGGGAAGAACGTCCCGCCCGTCCTGGTGGAGAACACCCTCAAGGAGCACCCGCTGGTGGGGCAGGCCCTCGTGCACGGCGACGGCCGCCCCTACCTGGTGGCGCTGCTCGTCCTCGACCCCGAGATGGCGCTGGCGTGGGCCCGCGAACACGGGGTCGACACCGGGGGAGCGGTTCCGGCCGACCACCCGGACGTGGTGGCGGAGGTCGAACGCGCGGTGGCGGCGGCCAACACCCGCCTCAGCCGTCCCGAACAGGTCAAGCGCCACCGACTGCTGTCGGGGGAGTGGGGGCCGGGGACGGGTGAGCTGACCCCCTCCCTCAAGCTCCGCCGCCGCGTGGTCGAGGACCGCTACGCCGAGGAACTGGCCGCTCTCTACCGGGACTGAACAGGATCCCCGTCCGATGCGGGGCCGCGCCGAGGCCGGCCCCGCGCCGAGGCCGGCCCCGGTCCGGAACGAGTCAGGCGGTCAGCGCCGGGGCCAGCCGGGCGAGCGTGCCGAGCAGGCCGGACTCCCCGGGGATCGGCTGCACCACCACGTGGTCGGCCCCGGCGTCCAGGTGCGCCCGCAGCACCGCCGCGGTCTGGTCCGCGTCGCCCTGCGCGACGAGGTCGTCGATCAGCGCGTCACTGCCGCCGTCGGCCAGGTCCAGCACCGTGTACCCCAACCGCTCCAGGTTGGCCGCGTAGTTGCGCATGCCCAGGTAGAACGACATGCCCCGGCGGGCCTCCTCCCGGGTCCGTGCGGGGTCGGAGCCCAGCACCAGCTTGTGTTCGGTGGCCAGCAGCGGTCCGTCGCCGAGCACGCCGCGCGCGAACCGTGTGTACGCCGGGGTGACCAGGTACGGGTGCGCGCCCGCCGCCCGTTCGGCGCTGAGGCCGAGCATCCTCGGGCCCAGTGCCGCCAGCACCCTCCGGTCGGCGGGTACGCCGCCGCGGTCCAGCACGTCCAGGTAGTCCCGCATCCCCTGGAGCGGGCGGACCGCCTCGGGGCCGTTGAGCTCCCGGTGCCCGGCCCCGATGCCCAGCAGGAACCGTCCCGGGTAGGCCGACTCCAGCCGTGCGAAGGAGTCGGCGACCTCCTCGGCGGAGGACGCCCAGATGTTGACGATCCCCGTGGCCACCGCCAGCCGCGACGTCGCCGCCAGGGCCGTGGCCACCGGCTCCAGGTCGGCCGGGGCGGAGCCGCCCAGCCACACGGCGCCGAACCCCAGGCGCTCGATCTCGGCGGCGACGTCCTCGTCGAGGTTCTGGTGGCTCAGCCAGACGCCGTACCTGCCCAGGTCGACCGGTGTCGCGTTCAGACCCATGGATACTCCTCGGTGAACTCGGTGATCCCCGTGCCCGTGGGGCGGTGCCGCCACCAACCTACGGCGGCGAGGCCCGGAGGTCGCGGATCGGCGCTCGCCCCGCCAGTCGGGGGCCGCGACGTATCCTGCGGGGGCGGGCCCCCACCCCGGAGGCCGCTTCTCCTCTGACCCCCTGGAGACGGCGAGATGAGCGTGCACCTGTTCCCGGCCGACGACCTCGACCTGGTCGTCACGGTCCAACAGGACTACGAGAGCGACACCCCCATGGACACCCACCACCTGACCCCGGGGGAGACCCGGACCTTCGGGCGCGGCGGTCGGGACCGGGACGTGGACATGAGGCTCGGAGCAGGAGACCGGGCCGTGCACCGGCACGCCGGAGAGATCACCTCCCACGGGGACCACTGGCGGATCAGCAACCTGAGCCCCAACAAGTCCTACATCGTGGAGAACACGGAGCGGTTGGCCGGGTACGTGCAGGTCCAGCCGAACACCCACGGCATGGTGGTGCCCTTCGAGACCTCCCGGGTGCGCGTCCCGGGAGCGACGGGGGAGCACAGCTTCCTGGTGATGGCCCCGGCCGCGTGCAGCGCCGTCCTCTCCCCGGAGTCCCCGGGCATCGCCGAGGACGACTGGGCGGACTCCACCGGGGAGCGCACCGAGGCCAACAGCTTCCGCATGGACCGGTGGCACACCTACTACCGCGTCCTGGTCGCCCTCTGCGAACCCCGGCTGCGCGGCCTCACCCCGCCGGTACCGACCCAGAACCAGGTGGCCCAGCGCCTGGGTATCGGTACTGCGGCCGTGAACGCCCAGGTCAACTACCTGCTCAAGGACAAGTTCAAGGTCGAACTGGAGGGCGGGGGACAGGGGCAGGGATGGCGGTCCCAGGTCCTCATCGACAAGGCCCTCCACTTCGGGGTGGTCACCGAACGCGACCTGCGGCTCCTCGACGACGATCACAGCGGGCCGAAGGCCCCGGCGTAGCGCCGCCGCCCCGGGAGCCGGAACGGCGGGCGCACGCCCACGGGACGGCTCAGCCGGGATCGCGCCCCCGGCTCAGGTGCCGCTGCACCAGCACCACGATGATCAGGAACAGACCGCTGACCACCTCCTGGAAGGCCGAGGTCAGGGAACCCACCGCGTTGATGACGTTCTGGATGACCCCCAGCAGCAGGACCCCCACCAGGGTGCTGCCGACGAACCCGTAGCCGCCGGTCAGCAGGGTGCCGCCGATCACCACCGCCGAGATCGCCTGGAGTTCGGTGCCGATCCCGAAGATCGTCACCCCCGATCCCAGCCACACCGCGTTCAGCGCCCCCGCCGTGCCCGCGCACAGACCGGAGAACGTGTACACGGCGATCCGGGTCCGCGCCACCGGCACGCCCATCAGCGCGGCGGTCCGCTCGTTGCCGCCCACCGCGTACACGTGCTGGCCGACGGTGGTCCGGCGCAGCACCAGGCCGCCGACCACGAAGGCCCCCACCACGAGCAGGAACGGGTACCCCAGCACCCCGAACAGCTTCCCGTGCACCAGCGCCGACAGCGCCATCCCGTCCGGGACCAGGTAGGTGGTGTTGCCCTCGTCGGACACCGACAGCATCAGCCCCCACGCGCCGAGCATGGTCGCCAAAGTCGTGATGAACGGCGCCAGCCGTGCCCGGGCGATCAGCACCCCGTTGAGCAGCCCGATCAGCCCGCACACCGCCAGCGGAACCGCCATCAGCGCCAGGCCCCCGTACTGCGAGGCCCACGCGGCCAGCACGCCGCCGAGCGCGAACACCGTGCCCACCGACAGGTCGATCCCGCCGGTGATGATCACGAACGTCATGCCGAGCGCGATGATCGCCAGGAACGACGCGCTCACGGCGATCCGGTTCAGGTTGCCCAGGGCCAGGAAGCCTTCCAGGCTCACCCCGGCCACCGCCACCACCAGCAACAGCACCACCAGTGCGCCGTGCCGGGCGGCCAGCTCACGCCAGGGCACGCCTGGAGCGGGCCCCCGGCCACCGGCGCGCGGCCCCGGTCCCCTCACGGTGGTACTCATGTCCTCCCCCGATCCCGGGCCAGGTAGACGGCGCCGATGATCACGGCCGTCTGCGCCATCTGCGTCCACGACGGCGGCAGGTCGTGCTTGATGAGCGTGGCCACGAGCAGCTGCATCAGCACCGCCCCGGCCACCGTCCCCGCGATCCGCACCCGCCCGCCGGTCAGCGGGGTACCGCCGACCACCACGGCGGTGATCGCCGACAGTTCGATCAGCACGCCCACCGAGTTCGGGTCGGCCGCCTGCAACCGGGCGGTCACCAGGACCCCGGCCACCGCCGCCAACGCGCCGCTCAGCGCGTACACGCCCAGCAGTACCCGGCGCACCGGCAGCCCGGAGAGCTCGGCCGCGCGCCGGTTGCCGCCCACCGCCACGAGGCGTCGGCCGAACACGCTCCGGCGCACCAGGAACGCCACCGCCGCCACGAGCAGAGCGGCGATCCACACCACGTAGGGCACGGCCAGGAACGACCCCGAACCCAGTTCCCTCAGGTCCGGGTTGCGCACGCCGTCCAGCTGCGGGAGCAGTACCAGGGCCAGCCCCCGCCCGCCGATCATCATCGCCAGGGTCACGATGATCGCCTGCACACCCGCGAAGGCCACCAGCACACCGTTGGCAGCCCCGGCCAGGGCGCCCACGCCCACCGCCACCAGCACGGCCACCAGCGGCCCGTACCCCAGGTACAGCGAGATCATCGCGGCGGACAGCGCCATCACCGAACCCACGCTGAGGTCGATGCCGCCGGTCGCGATCACCAACGCCATGCCAAGAGCGACGATCAGCACCGGGGCGACCTGCACGGCCTGCGTGCGGAAGTTCTCGAAGGACAGGAAGTTCGGTGTGAACACCACGTTGAACAACACGACCAGAGCCACGCCCACGTACACGCCGTAGTCCCGCATCCACAGGAGGAGCCGTTCGCGGTCCACCCGGGGGCGCCCGCGCAGGGAGACGGTCACCGCTCCTCACCGCCCCGCGCGATCGCGGCCAGCAGGGAGTCCTCGGTGACCTCGTCACCGACCAGCTCACCCACCACCGCTCCGTCCCTGAGCACCACCACCCGGTCGGCGCCCTCCACCAGTTCCTCCAGGTCCGAGGAGACCAGCAGCACGCCCAGGCCCTCCTCGGCCAGTTCGTCCACCAACCTCTGTACCTCCGCCTTGGCGCCCACGTCGATCCCGCGCGTGGGCTCGTCGAGCAGCAGCACTCTGGGGTTCAGCGCAAGCCACCGGGCCAGCAGCACCTTCTGCTGGTTGCCGCCGGACAGCTCCTCCACCTTCTGGTGCGGGCCCACCGCCTTGATCCGCAGGCGCTCCATGAACCGCTCCACCACCCGGTCGATCGCCCGCTCGGACACCAGCCCGAACCGGCTCAGGCCCGGCATGGCCGCGAGCGCGATGTTCTCCCGGATCGACAGGCCCGGCACGACGCCCTCGTGCTTGCGGTCCTCCGGCAGGAGACTCACCCCCGCCCGGATGGCCGCAGCCGTGGACCCCGTCCGCAACGGGGCGCCCACCACCGACACACGGCCCGCGTCCAACGGCAGCGCGCCCGCGATCGCCTTCGCGGTCTCGGTGCGCCCCGACCCCAGCAGTCCGCCGAGCCCCACGACCTCGCCCGGCCGGACCGTCAGCGACACCCCGTGCAGCCGGTGCCGGGCGCTCAGCCCCTCGGCCTCCAGCGCGGGGGTCCCCGACCACGCCTCCCGGTCGCCGGAGAACGTGGTGGCGCCCTCGCTCCGCACCCGCTCCATGTCCCGGCCCAGCATCAGCGAGACCAGCCGCAGCCGCTCCAACCCGGCCATCGCGCCCCGGTGCACCAGGCGGCCGTCCCGCAGCACCGTCACCCGGTCGCACACCCGGAACAGCTCGTCCAGGCGGTGGCTCACGTAGACCACCGCCACACCGTCCTCGCGGAGGCGTTCGATCGCTCCGAACAGCGTCTCCACCTCGCGCGGCTCCAGAGACGACGTGGGCTCGTCCATGATCACCACGCGGGCCCGCGCCGACACCGCCCGGGCCAGCGCCACCATCTGCCGGGCGCCCATGGACAGGGTCCCCAGCGGACGGCGCACGTCCACGTCCACGCCGTAGTCCCCGAGCGTCCGGGCGGCCTCGCGGTGCATGCGCGCGAAATCGATCAGCCCGAACCGCCTCGGCTCGCGCCCCAGGTACAGGTTGCGGGCCACGCTCAGCAGCGGCAGGAGGTCGACCTCCTGGTAGATCGTGGCGATCCCGTCCCGTTGGGCGTGCAGGGGAGTGGCGAACCGGGTGGGCTCCCCGTGGTGGCGCAGCTCGCCCCCGTCGGGCTGGTACACCCCCGTCAGCACCTTGATCAGGGTGGACTTTCCCGCGCCGTTCTCGCCGACGAGCGCGTGCACCTCGCCGGGAAGCAGCTCGAAGTCCACCCCGTCCAACGCCAGGACGCCCGGGAACCGCTTGGTCAGCCCGCGGGTGTCCAGGACCGGAACGGTCACCGTCCCACCCCCTCCGCTCGCGGGGGCGCCCCGCCCGGGGCGCGACCGGAACCCCTAGTAGGCATGGGGTAGCTCCTCCTCGGCGTTGTCCGCGTCGTACTCGCGGTCGGTGATGATCAGCTGCGTGCCGACGTCCTCACCGGAGCCGAAGGCCGAGGCCGCCTCGAAGGCCAGCGGGCCGAAGCGCGGGTTCGACTCCACGACAGCCGCGATCCACCCGTCGACGATGTACTCCACCGCCGCCTGGGTGCCGTCCACGGTCACGATCCGGACGTCGCCGGGCGCCTTGCCCGCGCCGTTGAGCGCGGTGACCGCCCCGATGCCCATCTCGTCGTTCTGCGCGTAGATCCCGGAGATGTCGGGCTGCGACTGGATGAGCTGCTCGGTCACCGACTGCCCGCCCTCGCGGGTGAAGTCGCCGGACTGCTGGAAGACGATCTCGATCCCGGGGGCCTCGGCCTCGATCCGCTCCAGGAAGCCGCTGGTGCGGTCGGTGGTCACGTTGTTGCCGGGCGCGCCCAGCAGGATGGCCACCTCGCCCTCGCCGCCCAGCACGTCGATCATCTGGTCGGCGGCGCGACGCCCCTGCTCCACGAAGTCGGACCCGATGAAGGTCACGTAGTCCTCGCAGGCGGTGCCGTTGATGGGCCGGTCGATGGTGAGGATCGGGATCGCGTCGGCGCGCGCCTGGTCCAGGACGGGCTTCCAGCCGTCGGAGTTGAGCGGCGCGATGATCAGCACCTCCGCGCCCTGGGACATGAGGTCCTGGACGTCGCTGATCTGCTGCGAGAAGTCGGACTGGGCGTTGGAGGTGATGAGTTCGACGCCCCGGTCCGCGGCCTCGTCCTTGATGGACTGCGTCTCGGTGATGCGGAAGGGGTTGGACTCGGCCTCGGACTGGGAGAAGCCGACCTTCTTGTCCGTGAGATCGAAGGGCTCGATCCCGTGGTCCTGAGCGTTGCAGGTCTGGCCGCCGCTGGCCGCCTCGTCCAGGACCTGGGCCTGGCCCTCGGTGTCCCCGGCGGCGGCGTTCCCCGCTGCGACGTCGTCCTCGCCCCGGGCGCAGCCGGTGGCCGCCAGGGTCAGGGCCGCGCCCACTGCGGCGGTGGCCAGCAGGACCCGACGGGGTCGGGAGAGCGTTCCCGCGCCGGTGTGGTGGGTGTGGTGTTCGATCATGTCCGGTCTCCGCCCGGGTTGAGGGGAAGCCGGCTGAGGGGAGCCGGCGCAGGGGTGCGGGAGGGGCGGGGCGCCGGGTCGGGGGCGCCCCGCTGAGGGATGTGGTCAGTCACGGGATCCGAGGGTCACCGGGGGCGACGGCTCAGGGTGACCAGGGGGTCTCCACGGACCACGAGGTGTCGTGGTCGTAGTGCTCGGCGGTGTCGTGGTCCTCGCCGACGGTGCCCGCTCCGGACAGCCAGAGCTCGGAGTCGTGGTGGCGCAGGTACCGGTCCGGGTAGTTGTAGGAGCGCAGGGAGATCCCCTCGCCGCTCAGTCCGGGCACGGCGCACCAGGTGGCGTCCTGGTCGAACAGGCCGGAGCCGTCCGCGGGCTCCCGGCCCACCCGCGACGCCTTGTGCCGCAGGTACTCGCCCGGATGGTCCACCGACTCCAGCGTCAGGCACTGGTCGTCGGCCAGGCCGGGCACGAACCGCCAGGTGGCGGCGGACCTGTCGGTCTCGGAGCTGTCACCGTCCACCGGGGCGGTGACGCCGAGCCCGCCCTCGTGGGCCAGGTAGCGGTCCTCGTGGCCGGGGGTGGTGACCCGCAGCGACAGGTTCTCCTCCACGGGCACGTCCGCGACCCCGCCGACCGGCTCCCCGGACAGCAGCTGCTCGTGCGCCCCGGCGACGACCTCGGGGTCGACCTTGAGCACCCGGCGGTCGTAGGTCCAGAACCCGTTGAGCTCGGTCTCCACGTCGGTGATCTCGGTGTAGATCGCCGCAGACAGACCGTGGGTGCGCTCCAGCCGCTGCACGCCCGCCATCAGGCCGACGTAGCGGGTGGCCAGGGAGTGGCCGTCACTGATGTCCTCGTAGCCGAAGCCGTCGCCGGGGCTCCACTCGTGGCCCTCCACCGGGAGGTTGTAGCCGCCGAACTCGCCCAGCACCGAGATCCGCTCGTCCTCCGCGGGCGCGGGATCACCGGGGCCGACGTAGATGTGGGAGTCGACGATGTCGCCGTTGCCGGTGTCGTGCCAGCCGGAGGCGCCGGTGACCAGGCGCGAGGGGTCGGACGCCTTGACCTCGTCGGTGAGGCGTGCGTCGCCGTCGTACTGGCCCCAGCCCTCGTTGAACACGATCCAGTTCACGATGGACGGGAAGCTGCGGTGCTCGTCCACCAGGGCGTGCAGCTCGGACTCGAACTGGTCGCGCCCCGCCTGGCTCGGGTCGCCCGACATCGACGGCATGTCCTGCATGACCATCACGCCGAGCCGGTCGGCCCAGTAGTACCAGCGGTCCGGCTCCACCTTCACGTGCTTGCGGATGGTGTTGAAGCCGAGTTCCTTGTGCGACTCGATGTCGAAGCGCAGGGCCTCGTCGGTGGGTGCGGTGGAGATGCCGTCCGGCCAGTAGCCCTGGTCGAGCGTGCCCACCTGGAACACGTACTCGCCGTTGAGGAGCGGGCGCAGGACCCCGTCCACCTCACCGGTCTCGATGGAGCGCATCCCGGTGTAGCCCGCGACCTCGTCGCGGACCTCGCCTCCGTCGCCGGAGGTGAGGGTGACGTCCACGTCGTACAGGTAGGGGTCGTCCGGGCTCCAGAGGCGGGCGTCCGGGACCGGAACGGTGATGGCGGAGTCGGGGGCACCGGTGGCCGAGCCGACCTCGGCGCCCTCGTCGTCCAGGACGGTGACGGTGGCCGTGGCGTCCTCGGCGCCGGTCGCGTTCACCACCACCTCGACCCGTTCACCGGGCACGTCCGGGGTGATGTCCAGCCGGGTGACGTGGGCCTCGGAGACCGGTTCCATCCACACCGTCTGCCAGATGCCGGTGAAGGTCGTGTACCAGATGCCGCCGGGTTCCAGCCGTTGCTTGCCGACGGGCTGCTCACCCTCGTCGCTGGGGTCGTGGACCCCGACGACGACCTCGTTCTCACCCTCCTGGAGGGCGTCGGTGACGTCGAAGGAGAACTTGTCGAACCCGCCCTTGTGGGAGCCGACGGAAGTGCCGTTCACCCACACCTCGGAGTCCCAGTCCACGGCGCCGAAGTGGAGCAGGACGCGGTCGCCGTCCCAGGAGTCCGGGACCTCCATGGTGCGGCGGTACCAGAGGCGGTCGTGGTGCTCCTCCACGCCGGACAGCGCGGACTCCACCGGGTAGGGGACCAGGATCTCGCCGTCCAGGTCGGTGCCGAAGGGCGGTGCCTCGCCGTCCTCGGCCGGGGCCCACTGCCAGAGGCCGTTGAGGTTCTCCCAGTCCTCCCGCACCATCTGCGGGCGCGGGTACTCGGGCAGGGCGTTGTCCGGGGAGACCTCCGAGGTCCAGGGGGTCTCCAGGCGGGGCTCGTCCGACGCTGCGGCCGGGAGCGCGGTCAGCGCCGAAGCGGTCAGGAACGCGGCCAGAACGGGGGCGGCCGCGCGGACGGTCGTCCGGCGGGCGGGACTCGGGGACAGGGACGCGGGGGGTTGACGTCTCATGGGGGGTTCTCCGTGTCGAGTGGTGCGGGAGGACCTGCACGAGGCAGTGCCACCCCCGCTTTTACAACGTGGGAAACCTGACTTAGCCAAGATGACAGCACGATCAACGAGTCCTGTCCAGACCCTGAAAGGAAACCCGCTGGACATCTGGGGAAACCTCAGGGACCGACACAGGGGGGAAACCAGCCCGTCAGCAACGCTGGGCAGAGAACGCACCCGTGTTGTATAACGATGTAAAACTCAACGGCCCTGGGTACAGCGGCCCGGAAGGGGAAGCGAGTGGGCATCAGCCTGAAGGACGTCGCGCTACGGGCGGGGGTGTCGGTCAAGACCGTGTCGAACGTCGTCAACGGCTACCGGCACGTCACCCCCGAGACCCGCCAGCGCGTCCAGCGGGTCATCGACGAACTCGGATACCGCCCCAACCTCACCGCCCGCCACCTGCGCAAGGGCAGGACCGGGATGATCGCCCTCGCCCTGCCCGAACTCGGCAACCCCTACTTCGCCGAACTCGCCGACGCCGTCATCGAGTACGCGGGCGGGCTCGACTACATCGTGCTGCTCGACCACACGGGCGGCCGCCGCGACCAGGAGGTCCTCTTCGCCCAGGGCCTGCGGGCCCGGGTGATCGACGGGCTGATCCTCAGTCCCATCGAACTGGAGAACGAGGACCTGCTCGCCCGTGAGAGCGAGGCGCCCCTGGTCCTGCTCGGCGAGCGCGAGTACGACGCCCCCCACGACCACGTCGCCATCGACAACGTCGCCGCCGCCCGCACCGCGGCCGCCCACCTGGTGGAGATCGGCCGGGAGCGGATCGCCTTCCTCGGCGCCCGGCACGGACGGGCGCGCCAGACCGCCCACCTGCGCCTCCAGGGCTGGCGCGAGGTGATCACCGAGCACGGGCGGCCCACCGGCGACGAGTTCGTCGCGGTCACCGACGGCTACGCCCGCGAGGACGGCGCCCAGGCGATGGCCCGCCTCCTGGACTCGGGCGTCCGCCCGGACGCGGTGTTCTGCTACAACGACCTCGTGGCCATAGGGGCCATGCGCACCCTCACTGAACGCGGCCTGCGCATCCCCGAGGACGTGGCGGTGGTGGGCTTCGACGACATCGAGGACGGCAGGTACGGCGCCACCACCCTGACCACCGTGGCCCCGCACAAGAGGGCCATCGCCCGTGCCGCCACGGACGCGCTCCTGGAGCGGCTGGCCGACGCGAACCGGGCGATAGCGCCCAGGCGCGTGCAGCCGGGCTTCGCCCTCGTGCCCCGGGAGAGCACCGTGGGAAAGCCCTGAGAACCCGACGGAACCGCCCACACGCGCCCTGGGATCCCGCTGGTTTCTCCCGGTGAGGGATGCTCCGCCCACCAGGGATGACACACTGTGCGCGCCAGTTCGAGTGTTCCCCGCGCTCAGCGGGGATGGTGGTTTCGCCAGCATCCCGCCTCCGGACTCACACCGGGCGCAGGTACGCGGCGGCCCCGGCACGCACGTGGCGGGTGACCTCGTCGAGCAGGGGCGAACGCAGGTTCCACCGCTGCCAGTACAGGCGGACCTCCACGGGCCTGCCGGGCGCCAACGGCACCAGCCTCCCGGACGCCAGGGCCTCGGCGCACTGCTGCTCGGGGACCACCCCCCAACCCCAACCCAGCAGCACCGCGCGGGCGAAGTCCTCCGAGGCCGGAACGTAGTGGGTCGGCCCCCGGGACCCCTCACCGGTGAGATCGCGCAGGAAGCGGTCCTGGAGGTCGTCCTTGCGGTCGAAGTTCACCATCGGCGCGTCCGGTAGGCGCGCGGGATCGGTGGCGTCGTACCGTTCCGCGAAGCCAGGGGCGCACACTGCCTGGTAGTTGAGCCCGCCCAGGGGCTCCACGGAGCAACCCTGGACCGCCTCGGGGGTGGAGGTCACCGCCGCCATGACCGCGCCCGACCTCAGCAGGCCCGTGGTGTGCTCCTCGTCCTCGCGGTGGAGCTCGAAGACGGCCCCCGACTCCGTCGGGAGCGCCTCCAGGAACCAGGTGGACAGGCTGTCGGCGTTCACGGCCAACGGCACCCGGGTGCGGCCGCCCTCGTGGCCCGCGGCCCTGAGTTCGGAGCGCACCTCCTGGTCCAGCAGAAGCACCTGCCTGGCGTGACGCAGCACCGCGTCGCCCGCCTCGGTCGGCAGGACCGGGTTGGTGCGGCGGACCAGGACCTGACCGGCGGCCTGCTCCATGGCCCGGACCCGCTGGGACACGGCCGAGGAGGTCACGTGTAGCCGTCGCGCGGCCGCCTCGAAGGTGCCCTCCTCGACGAGGGCGGTCAGGGTGCGCAGATGGTCGAACTGAAAGGGCACCGTACGCTCCTGTCATAAGCATCTCTAAGGGGATCTGAGAAAGTTTAGCTTTACTGCACGGGCTCCTTCCTGGAGGCTTGTCCCGTGAACGAAACCCTTCTCCCCGCACTGATGGGCCTGGGCACCGGACTGGCGCTCATCGTGGCCATCGGTGCCCAGAACGCGTACCTGCTCCGCCTCGGCATCGACGGCAGGCCGTCCTCGGTGCTGGCCGTGGTGCTGGTCTGCGCGGTATCGGACGCCCTGCTCATCACCGCCGGTGTCGTGGGCATCGGTGGCCTGGTCGAGGCGATGCCCACGGCCATGGTGGTCATCCGCCTGCTCGGCGCGGGCTTCCTCATCGTCTACGGACTGTTCGCGGCCCACCGTGCCCTGCGACCGGGGCGGGCCGAGGTCCTGGTCCCCACGGAGAGTGAACCCGCCCAGCCCACTCAGGGTGCGGGGGTCGCGCTGGCGACGACCCGCTCCACCGGAACCGGAGCGGCGGTGGTCACCGCCCTCGCCCTCACCTGGCTGAACCCGCACGTGTACCTGGATACCGTGTTGTTCCTCGGTTCGGTCGCCAGCCAGCAGGTCGGCGAGGCCCGCTGGTGGTGGGCGGGCGGTGCGGTCACCGGAAGCTTCGTGTGGTTCTTCGCCCTGGGCTTCGGCGCCCGGCTGCTCCGCCCCGTCTTCGCGAAGCCCGGAGCCTGGCGGGTGCTCGATGGCATCATCGCCCTTGTCATGCTCACCCTCGGGCTGCGTCTTGCCCTGGGCGGCTGACCCGAAGATCGGTAGCCTGCTCTGGTGAGCGGGAGAGAGGCCCCTGCGTGGGTTCCCTTTGGGGTGTATGTCTTCGGAGTCTGTTTCTCGACAAGTTGTAGATTTCGCTGGTTTCGCGCTCTGGAACCGCAGGTCAACGAGTGTGCTCCCCGCGCACGCGGGGATGGACCCGTGTGTGGTGTGGCGTTCGCGGTCCGTGGAGGGTGCTCCCCGCGCACGCGGGGATGGACCCGAGGCCATCACGGACCTGCTCACCCGCAAGCCGTGCTCCCCGCACACGCGGGGATGGACCCCCGCGGCGGCTGTCGTACATGTTCACCACCAGGTGCTCCCCGAGCAGGCGGGGATGGACCCTTGTTCGTAGCCAGGGTCATAACCTGGCGGGCGTGCTCCCCGCGCACGCGGGGATGGACCGTAGGTGTCGTCCTCGTCGACTGACGCGGTGGTGTGCTCCCCGCGTACGCGGGGATGGGTCTAGGTCGGGGGAGTGGGTCACTCCGCCGCTCGGGGCAGGCTGGTGCGGCTGCTCGGCGAGCTGCGGACTCTGCGCCCGAATCCCGCGCAGCTCGACGCGCTCGACCGGCTGGCGTAGTACTAAGAATCTACGTAGTAAAGGTGGGGGAGCGCCCCGTCAGGAGAGCGCTCCCCGGTACTCAGGATCCTTGGTAGGTGGCGTGGTCGAAGTCGGCGTGACAACCCGTGCCGGTCAGGTCCTGGACCCACAGACCCAGGAACGCGCCCGTGAAGCCCCAGATGGTCGCCGTCTCACCGTCGCTCTCTGCGGCGTAGTCGTCGGACAGGATGCTGGCGTCCAGGACCCCGCCGACGGGCGTCCAGTCCTGGCCATCGGGGGAGAGGGCGAACCGCAGTGCGGCTCCGTCGATCTCCGCGCGCAGGTGAAACCGCTCCCAGCCCCGCACGTCGACCCGGTCCCCGGACTCGCGCACCCGTCCCCGGTCGGAACTGAGCACACCGGCGAACAGTCCGTCCCGCTCGTCGAAGCCGACGCGCAGGTAGTGCCACTGCCGCATGTTGTAGTACGCCGTCAGTCCGGCCATCCGCTGGAAGGTGTCGGTGGAGAACTCCATCACCGTCTCCAGCACGCACCGTTCGTGCTGCACCCGTCGGGCCACCAGGCTGGGCGCGCGGGTCCCGGAGGGGGACTGCCCGCCCTGCACACGCAGGTGTCCGGGACGCTCGGTCAGCGAGACCCACTCCTCGTCCACGTGGCGCCGCAGCGTGCTCCACTCCGGGCGCAGCACCGGCGCGTCGAAGTCGTCCCTCTCGGGCACCTCCGGCCACGGGTGCGGCTCCAGGTCGGGCCCCTCGACCTCCACGTGCGGCACCCCGTCGCGGATCCGGGGCCAGCCGTCCACCCAGTCCACCCGTTGCAGGGCGGTCTCGCGTCCGCGCACGCAGCGGCCGCGTTCGGTGAGCGGTCGTGAGGCCAGGTGCGCCAGGAACCACTCGCCCGACGGGGTGCTGACCAGGCTCCCGTGCCCGGCCTTCTGCAGGGGCAGTGAGGGGTGTTCACGTGAGGACAGCATGGGCCCGGCCGGGTCCACCTCGTAGGGCCCGGTGACGCTCCTGGACCGAGCCACTGTCACCTGGTGGTCCCACTGCGTCCCGCCCTCGGCGGTCACCAGGTAGTACCACCCGTTCTCGCGGTACAGGTGCGGCGCTTCGGTCACCCGGGCCGAGGTGCCCTCGAAGACCACCGTCGGCTCGCCCAGGAGGCGCATCCACTCGGTGTCCAGCTCCTGGAGCACGATCCCCGCGAAGGCGTGGTGCCCGGGCCTCCAGTCCATCAGGCTGGTGACCACCCAGCTCCGGCCGTCCTTGTCGTGGAACAGGGACGGGTCGAATCCCATGGAGTGGATCGGCGCGGGGTCGCTCCACGGGCCGTCGAGGGTGGGCGAGGTGGTCACGTAGTTGGGCGTGTCCCAAAAGCCTCCGGCGTAGTTCTCCACGTCGGTGAAGATCAGGTGGAACACTCCGTCCTTGCGGGACAGGCAGGGCGCCCACACGCCCGCCCCGTCGCGGTGCCCGGTCAGGTCGAGAAGGCGGTCCTCGTTGAGGACGCCGCCGAGGGGGCGCCAGTGGACCAGGTCCCGGGAGTGGTGCAGCAGCACTCCCGGGCTCCACTCGAAGGTCGAGGTCGCCAGGTAGTAGTCCTCGCCGACCCTCAGGATCGACGGGTCGGGGTGGAACCCGGGCAGGACCGGGTTGTGGATGGTCGCGGTCATCACGGCCTTTCGAGGAGGGGGTGGGGTCCTACTTGCCGAAACCGGCGGCGAGACCGCCCAGGAGGTGTCTGCGGCCGAACAGGTACAGGGCCAGGATCGGGATGGTGGAGAGCACCACCGCGGCCATCAGGCCGGGCACGTCGGTTCCGTACTGGGTCTGGAACGCCCAGAGTCCGAGGGGCAGGACCCGGTTGGACTCGCTCTGGGTGAGCACCAGCGGGAAGATGAAGTTGTTCCAGGCGTTGAGGCCGACGAAGATCGCCACCGTCACCACGCCGGGCCGTGACAGGGGCAGGACCAGGCGGAGGAACACCTGCCAGGTCGCGGCCCCGTCCAGCGCCATCGCTTCGTACAGCTCGCCGGGCACGTCCCGCAGGGAGCTGGTGAGCACGACGATGGAGATCGGCAGCGTGAACGCGGCGGTCGGCAGGATGATCGCGGGCAGGCTGTCGTACAGGTGCAGTCGGGTGATGATCAGGTAGATCGGGATGATCACCGCCTGGGCCGGTACCGCCAGCCCCAGGAGGAACAGGGTGAAGCTGATCCGGACCGCCCGGCTGCGTCCGCGCACGATCGCGAACGCAGCCGGTACCGCCACCAGCAGCACCAGGAGGATGGCCCCCGCGGCCACGATCAGGCTGTTGGCGAGGAATCCGAGGAACCCGACCTCGAAGACGTTGCGGTAGTTGTCCAGGGTGAGTGACTCGGGCAGGGACAGCGGGCCCCGTGACAGGTAGTCACCGGGTCCGCGCAGGCTCGTGGCGACCAGGTAGTACAGGGGGACGCACACGACCAGCAGCCAGAGGGCGGCCCCGGCCCCGGCGGCGTACGCCGGTCTGCTTCGGGAGGCCATGTCACATCCCCTCTCTCTGGCTGGTCATCCGGGAGTAGCCGGTCGCCCGGACCACCGCCAGCGACAGCCCCGTTCCCAGGACCACAAGCAACACCGCGATGGCGCTCGCGTAGCCCATCTCGAAGGCGACGAAGCCCTGGTTGTACATGTGGAGCGGCAGGATGCGGGTGGCGTTGCCCGGGCCGCCGGCGGTCAGCAGCAGGACCGTCTCGAAGTACGTCATGGACCCGACGAGCATCAGCACCGACGACGCGATGATCGTGTGCCGCAGCTGCGGCACGGTCACGCGCAGGAAACGCTGGAGGGCGGAGGCCCCGTCCAGTTCGGCCGCCTCATGGAGCGAACGCGGTATCTGCCGGGCGGCCGCCTGGTACAGGAGCATGTGGAACGGCAGGAACTGCCAGAGCAGGATGAAGACGATCGCGTACAGCGCCAGTGTCGGATCGCCGAGCACGTTGCTGTGGCTGAGTTCGAACCACTCGCGGACCTGGGAGGGGATGCCGAAGCTCGGGTCGAGCAGCGCCTTCCACACCAGGGCGATGGCCGCGGTGGACAGCAGCAGCGGCAGGAAGAAGACCGCGCTCACCACCGCTCGGACGCGCTGCGGGCCGGCCGCCCACACTCCGAACGCCAGGGCCAGCGGGGTCTGGGTCGCCCAGCACAGGGCGGTCAGGGTCAGGGTGATCGTGAGGCCGCCGCGCACCCGGCCGTCGTTGGTGAGCGCGGACCAGTTGGCCAGGCCCACCCACTCGGGAGAGCCGATCCCGCTCCACGAGGTCAGGCTGAGGTATCCCACGATGACCACGGGGGCCAGGCCGAACAGGCCGAAGAACAGCAGGGCCGGGGCGACCCAGAGGAGTCCGGGCCGTTCCGTGGCGGAGTTCCTCACCGCTGTTGCTCCATGTCCTCGGCGAACTCCTCGGGGGTGATGTCGCCGATGAAGAGCAGTTGGAGGTTGGTCAGCATGGCCTCGGCCGCCGCCGGGGCCAGCGCCTGGTCCCAGGACTGGGTGAAGGTGGGCGCACCCGAGACGAGTTGGTGCGTGAAGGTGGCGAACTCGGCGTGGTCGCTCTCCTGGAGCTGGTCCTCGATGCCCTCGACAGCGGGGACCTGACCTGCCCTGATGAGCTCGTCGACGTACTCCTCGGAAGCCATGGTCTCGACGAGGAAGTCGGTCGCCGCTTCAGCGTGCTGGCTGTCGCTGTTGACGGAGAAGTAGTTGCTGGGGTTGCCGACGATCGCGTCGGGGTCTCCCGCTCCGCCCTCCACGACGGGGAAGGAGGTGAAGCCGAGCTCGTCGTTCTCCACGAACCCGGGGTTGTTGTCCATCTGCTGGGCGATGTCCCAGCTGCCCATCAGGAACATCGCGGACTCGCCGGTGGCCAGGAGCGCGGAGGCGCTGCCGTTGTCGTAGTCGATGGAGGTGAAGTTGGAGCCGAAGGCCCCGCGGTCGACCAGGTCCTGGCAGGTCGCCAGGGCCTCCAGGACGGCGGGGTGCCGCCAGGCGTCCTCCTCCTCGTCGACGACGGCCTGGAACACGTCCGGGCCGCCGATCCGGTCCACCAGGTAGGAGAACCACATCAGCTGGGTCCAGCCCTGGGCGCCGGGGAGGACGATCGGGGTGACACCGTCCGACTGGAGGAGCTCGATCGCCTCGTGCAGGTCGTCGAGGGTCCGCGGGGGCTGGAGCCCGGCCGCCTCCAGGACGGGCTTGTTGTAGTACATGACGACGGGCTGGACGCCGAGGAGGGGCACGCCGTAGTAGGCGCCGTCGATGGCGGCCACGTCCAGGACGCTCGGCAGGAAGGCGTCGCGGAACCCGGGGTTGTCGTCCAGGGTCGGGGTGAGGTCGAGGACCTGGCCCTGGTCGGTGTACTGGGCGAGGTTGCCGCCGCCCCAGTTGAAGAACACGTCGGGTGCGTTGGGGGAGCCGAGCGCCACCTGGAGGCGCTGCTTGTAGGCGTCGTTGACGAAGGTGACCAGTTCGGCGGGCACGTCGTGGGACGCGTTGTGCGCCTCGATGCCCCGTTCGACGATCTCGTTGACCGCCGCGTCCTCCAGGGCCCAGACCTGTAGGGCGTCACCGCCTCCGGGGCCGGAGGTGCCGCAGCCGGTGGCGAGGAGGGAGAGGGCCAGAGCGGTACTGCCGATCACACGTGTCCGGTGGGTGCGACTCATGGCGTGTACACCGTTCTTCCGTTGTTCCGGGGGGAGCCGCAAGCTGACGAAAAGTTTCCGATAGCTTTCGGGAAGCACGACGCTAAGTTCTCCCTGTGTCCCCGTCAAGGGGAGTTCTCGTTGCGAGGAGGTTTCGGTGTGCGTCCTCGAAAACTTTCGGGATACAATCCAGCGCAGCGAACCGAGGGAACCCGGTCCCCGACGACGAGGAGGCACATGGCGAAGCGTCGCCCCACCCTGGCCGAGATCGCTGGTGAGGCGGGGGTGTCCGTCTCGACCGTCTCCAAGGTCATCAACGGCCATCTCGACGTCGCGGCCGAGACCCGGCGACAGGTGGAACGGCTCCTGGAACACCACCGCTACCAGCAGCGCCGCCACCGCGAGCGCCGCCCGGTCGGTCTGATCGACCTCGTCTTCCTGGACCTCGGCAGCCCCTGGGCCATGGAGATCCTCACCGGGGTCGAGGAGGTCACGCACGACGCCGGTTTCGGGGTCGTGGTCTCCGCCGTGCACGACCGCAAGCGCAGCAGGCCCGGCCGCAAGTGGCTCGACAACATCCAGGCCCGGCGTTCGGACGGCGTGGTCCTGGTGCTGTCCGAGCTCTCCTCCCAGCAGCAGGAACAGCTGGACGCGCTGGGCGTGCCCGTGGTGCTCGTCGACCCGGTCGGCGACCCCGCGCGAGAGATCCCGGCGGTGGGCGCCGCCAACTGGGACGGGGGGTTGACCGCCACCGAACACCTCATCGGCCTCGGCCACCGGCGCGTCGCCATGCTCGCCGGGCCAGCCGACGTCATGTGCAGTCGGGCCCGGGTCGACGGGTACCGCAGCGCCATGCGGGACGCCGGGCTCCCGGTGCCCGACGGCTACGTCTCCCACGGGGACTTCCTGGCGGGGACCGGCAAGGACCTCACCGAGATCCTGCTCGACCTGCCCGAACCGCCGACCGCGATCTTCGCGGGATCGGACCAGATGGCCCGGGGTGCCTACGAGGTCCTGTACAAGCGGGGCCTGCGTGTGCCCGACGACGTCTCGGTGGTGGGGTTCGACGACCTCCCGGAGGCCAGGTGGGCGACCCCGCCGCTGACCACCGTCCGGCAGCCGTTGCGGGACATGGCGCAGATGGCCACCCGGATGCTGTTCGACCTGGTCAACGGGAACGAGCCCGAGACCACGCGGGTGGAACTGGCCACTCGTCTGGTCCGACGCGACAGTACGGCCCCGCCCAAGGAGTGAGCTGGGGGAGTGCTCTCACGGCTCTCGGCGCGGGGAGCGCGGGGGCGGGTCCCCGGGGACGGGGGAGGGGGCTCCCGGGGGAGGGAGTGCCCCGGGAACCCTCGGGCCGACCGGATCGCGAACGGTCGGTCCCGTTCTCGGAGCCGGTGGGCGTCAGCGCGCCCACACGGCAGGCCCGGTTACCAGCTGGACTTGGTGACCCCGGGCAGTTCGCCGCGGTGGGCCATCTCCCGGAACCTGATCCGTGACAGTCCGAACTTCCTCAGGTGCGCGCGGGGGCGGCCGTCGACGGCGTCCCGGTTGCGGACCCGGGTCGCGCTGGCGTCGCGCGGCTGGCGGCGCAGCTCGGCGACGGCGCTCGCGCGCTCGGCCTCGCCGGTGTGCGGGCTCTTGATCAGGCGTTTGAGTTCGGACCGCCGCTCTGCGTGGCGGGCGACGATCTCCTTGCGCCGTTCGTTGCGGGCGATCTTGCTCTTCTTGGCCATCAGACCCTGCCTCCCCGGGCGCGGATCTCGGCGACCACGCGTTCGATGCCTCGGGCGTCGATGACCCGCATGCCCTTGACGCTCAGCCGCAGCTTCACGAAGCGTTGTTCGCTGGGCAGCCAGTAGCGCTTGTTCTGGATGTTGGGGTCGAAGCGACGCCTGGTGCGGCGGTGGGAGTGCGAGATGGCGTTGCCGAAGCTGGGTGCCCTTCCGGTCACCTGGCAGACACGGGACACGGTGGTCTCCTCCTGGTCGTCGGTCGTCTTCCGGCCCTTCGCTCCGGGGCCGGTCCTGTTCGGTCCGGTGGGGCGGTCAGTCCCGCCTGGTCGTGGACGGGTACGGCAGCAGGGCCATCTCCCGCGCGTTCTTGACCGCCGCCGCGATCAGGCGTTGCTGGCGCGCGGTCACGCGGGTGACCCGTCGGCTGCGGATCTTGCCCTTCTCCGAGATGAACTTGCGGAGCAGGTTGGTGTCCTTGTAGTCGACGTGGTCCGCGTCGCCCAGCGGGTTGGCGAAGCGTCGCGTCGCGCCTCGTGGGTCGGGGCGTCGGGTCCTCTGTGGCACGGGTCCTCCTCCGGTGGTGGGGTCATCGGGGCGTCGGAATGCTGCGGCTGGTCAGATCGCGTCGGCGAAGGGGTCCGCGGCCAGGGGGCGCCCGGCCTCCTCGTCGGTGAGCAGGCAGGAGTCGAGGAGCTCCACGAGCCGCGCGGCGTCGAGGTCGACCCCGGTGAAGGCCAGGTGCTGTCGGCGGTCGCCCACCACCGGGTCCCAGTCCAGGTCCGCCGAGGCGCGACGGGTCTCGGAGACCAGGTCGAGGGCGGCCCCGGGCAGGGCGTCCAGCCAGGGGCCGGCGCTCTCCAGCACCAGGGAGTCGTTGTAGTTGTCCCAGGCCAGTAGCGTGTCGGGCCTGCTGGCCAGCCAGATCCGGCCGCGTCCGCGCAGTCCGGTGGAGACGATCCGCTCCAGGGACTCGTGCAGTCGGACGGGGTGCAGCGGTCGTTTGCGGGTCCACACCACGGTGCTGACCCTGTCGTCGGACAGGTCCCAGTACTGGGCCCAGGCCGGGTTGAGCCGGTTGGCGGCGGCGTCGGGGAGGAAGCGTCCCTCGGTGAGGGCGACCAGGCCGCCGCCGGGCGGGACCACCAGGGCCGCGGGGTTCAGGTGCGTGACGAGGGAGCGGGCCTCGTTCCGGTGGTGTTCTCCGTGGAGGGTGACCACCGTGGGGTACTCGATCTGGTGGGAGAGGACCTCCGCGACGGAGCGCCGGTCCTCGGAGACGACGGTCAGGGAACGGTCGGAGAGGTCGTCGACACTGGAAAGGTCCGGGAGGAGGCGCTCGGCGTCCACGGCGGTGACCACGGCGGCCAGTCGCAGATCCTCGTGGGCGGCGACGGCCTCGGCCACGGAGCGGGGTTCCACCGCGTCCCAGGTCTCCACCACGCACAGGCTGTGCTCGCCGCGTTCAGCCAGGTCCAGTAGGACGGGGAGGAGGTCCTCGCGCAGGGCGCAGGTGGCGCAGGGGTGGTCGAGGTCGAGGTGTGCGCGGTCGAGGACACCCCATCTGCTGCGGGTGACCCGGAGGACGATCCCCTCGCCGATACCGTCCATGTCGTGGTGGAGGGCGATGGAGCCGGGTACGGCGGTGATGAGGTCGTCGACGGTGCTGCGGCGGGCCAGCCGGTGCAGGCCGGAGACCACGACGACGGGCAGGGGTGTCGCTACGGTCATCGGAGTGGACCTCCCTAGGATGAAAACGATAATCATTACCGTAGCGCACGCGCACGACTCCCGGGAACACCGGGGGCCCGCCGCGCGGGCGGGCCCCCGGTCGGAGTCTCAGGCGGTCAGTATCCCGGCGTAGCGCTCCAGGGCGAACTCCCCGCCCACGCTGTCCATGGGCGGGCGGATGCCGAGGCGCCCCATCAGCAGGGTGCCCCGGGCCAGGGCCAGTTCGGCCCGCTCGCGAATCCACGTCTCGTAGCGGCCCGCCTCCGGAGCGACGCTGTCCACCACGTAGGGGGCCACGGTCTGGGCCTCGCGCACGGACTGGCGCAACGCCGCCTCGTAGGAGAAGAACGCCCGCCCGTGCTCGCCCCGCGTGAACACCAGCTCGCCCGCCAGGGCCAGGGCGCCCATCAGAGCCATCGTCGGACCCTGCCCGCTCAAATGGTCGGGGCAGGAGGCGGCGTCGCCCACCAGCACCACGCGGCCCTGCTCCCACACGTCCATCCGTACCTGCGTGGACGGCAGGACCCGGACGTCGGCGTCGCGCGCGGCGCGCAGCAGCCGGGGCATCTCCCAGCCGTCCTCGCCGAAGGCCTCCTCCACCCACCGCCGCCGGGCGTCCTGGTCCATGGAGTCCGCGTCGATCGGGAAGCGGTCGCGCACCACCAGCACCACCGAGGCGCGGTCCCCGCCGGGCAGGGTCGTGACCAGACAGCCCCGGTGCGGCCACACGTGCCAGGCGGTGGTGTTGTCGGCGTCGAGGAGGTTGGCCGTCTCGAAGATCGCCGTGTTGGCGCCCAGGTAGCGCAGGCGTTTGTCGTCGGGCCCGGGGAAGGCCAGTGTGCGCACCGGCGAGTTCCGGCCGTCCGCGCCCACGACGAGGTCGAAGCGGCGGGCGGGGGCGTGCGCGAAGGTGACGTCGACGCCCTCGTCGTCCTGTTCCAGCGCGGTGACACCGTCGCCGAGGAGGTACTCGACCCCGCCGTCGTCCTCCCGCAGGACCCGGATCAGGTCGCCGTGCCGGACGGTCAGGTTGCCGGGCTCGCCGGGCAGGAACGCCGGCTCCCGGCGTCCGCTCACGTGGGTGCGCACCTCGTCCACGGGAGAACCGAGCGCGCGCACCCTCTCGCCCAGGCCCATCCGGTCCAGGAGGGCCATCCCCTGGCGGGAGACCTCGGCGGGGCCGACCTCCGCGCCCGGTTCCGGGGCGAGGTCGACCACGGTGGGCGCGAACCCCCGCCGGGCCAACCAGGTGGCCAGCGCGCTCCCGGCCACGCCGCCCCCGGAGACGAGGATGTTCCTGTTGCTGATCGGCACGTGGACCTCCGTGTGCGCTCGGATCCTGGTCCTCCCCGCCCGGAGGAGACGCGCCGGAGGCGGTGGAGGGGCGTCGATGGTCGCCTCGGGGTTACTGTACCGTCCGGTTGGTATACATAGGCGGCATGTCGGGCGCGGGCGGCGTCACGCGGAGTCGCCCCGGGCGTCCTCCGCCAGCGCGCGCAGGACCTCGGAGCAGCCGTACCCCACCGTCAGGGCCGCGAGGTCGTCGGCCCGCGTGGTGCCCCGGTTGACGATGACCACTGGTTTGCCCTGCCCCACGGCGTGCTTCACGAACCTGCGGCCGGAGAACACGGTCAGCGACGACCCCACGACCAGCAGCCCGACGGCCCGGTCGACCATCGCGTAGGCCTCCTCGACCCGCGGCCTGGGCACGTTCTCGCCGAAGTACACGATGTCCGGCTTGAGGACACCGCCGCAGGAGGTGCAGTCGGCCACCCGGAAGTGCTCGGTGGAGGCCAGGACGGCGTCCGCGTCCGGGGCCACCTCGACGTCGGCCACCTCCTCCGCGAAGCCGGGGTTGAGCGCGTCCAGCCGCACCGCGAGCTCGGCGCGGGCGGTCACGGCCCGGCAGCCCAGACAGATCACCCGGTCGTAGCGGCCGTGGAGGTCGATGACGCTTCGGCTGCCCGCCGCGTCGTGCAGGGTGTCCACGTTCTGGGTGATGACCCCCGACACCCTCCCGGCGCGTTCGAGATCGGCCAGGGCGCGGTGGCCGTCGTTGGGGGCGGTGTCCGCCACGTGGCGCCAGCCCACGTGGTTGCGCGCCCAGTAGTGGCGTCGGAAGGCCGCGTCTGCGACGAACTCCTGGTAGGTCATGGGTGTGCGCGGCGGCGAGCCCGGGCCCCGGTAGTCGGGGATGCCCGAGTCCGTCGAGATTCCCGCGCCGGTCAGCGCGACCACCGGCCCCGGGCCGAGGACGTCGCTCACACGGCGGGCGGTCTCGACCAGGCCGCTGGGGTGGAACGTGTTCGTCACCCTTCGAGGATAGGTCGCGATCGTGCTCCCCTTCCTCCACGGGGCGAGGGCGCCCGCCCCCGCCCCGGAACGGTTCAGGCGGTCCGGACGATCCGGAAGACCTCGGCCAGGCGCCCCTCGGGCAGCTCGCCCTCTGCGGCGTTGGCCGCCATCCACTGGCGCAGCATGGGCTCCAGTTCGCTGATGTCACCGATCTGGCTCTCGTGCGCGGCCAGCGCCGCCACCTTGCGCTCGAAGACGTCGGTGATGTCCGAGTAGTGGTGCGGCGCGGGGCCGCCGGCCACCCACACCTCGGGAGCGGTCCACGCGGTCAGGCCCTCCTCGTGGAGGAGTTCGCGGTGCGCGTGCGGGTTGCGGGCGTCGGGGAAGACCGCGTTGATCGAGGCCTCGCCGGTGGCCATGTGGTCGGGATGGCTCGCCGCGACGCTGTCCCAGTCGCGTTCCGGGCTGGGGATGACGACGCGTTCGGGCCGGACCTGCCGGATCACCCGTGCGATGTCCCGGCGCAGGTCGAGGGTGGGCTCCACGCGCCCGTCCGGGTAGCCGAGGAAGCGCACGTCCTTGACCCCGACCTCGGCCGCCGCTCTGCGCTGCTCCTCACGGCGCATGGCGGCGATCTCCGAGCTGTCCAGGGTGAGCGCGTCGCCACCGGCCTCGCCGTCGGTGACCATCAGGTAGACCACCTCGGTCCCGGCCCGGGTCCACAGCGCCACCGTCCCGGCGCACGAGAAATCGGCGTCGTCGGGGTGGGCCATCACAACCAGGGCGCGTTCGGGCACGTCAACCACCGGGGCTCCTTCCGTCGCGGGAGGACCCGCGTGATCGATTCGGTCTACATCGTATGAAACCGTCACGCGGGAACACTCCGGGCGGGCGCGGCGTGGCCGTTCGGGATGTGCGCGCGACGGCGCGGTACATGTCGGTGTCCGGGGCGCGGCCGACCTCCACCGGTTCCGGGCGCCACTGGGGGACCGGCCCCGGGGGCGGGCAGTTCCAGGCCGTCGAAGTAGGACGTGAACTCCGCCGGGGTGTGGCCCCGGTAGGCCGGGGCCGCCCGAGGATCTGGTCGCCGAGTTCCCGGTCGTTCCGGTGGTTCTCCTTACCGCCGAGCCAGTGGTTCCACGCCCGTGCGGAGTGAGGGGTGGTGACGTCGACGCTTTCCGGCGCTGAGGGTCCGGGGCTGAGGGGTGTGCATTACCGATCCGGTCGGGAGCAGTCTGACCGGTGCCCCCGACCCCCGTACCCCCAGCCTCCGCGCCCCAGCCCCCACACGGAACGCCCGCGGCAGGGAGCCTCTCGCTCCGCACCGGCAGGGGGGGGGGCGGCG
>NZ_ANAE01000147.1 GCF_000341265.1 Nocardiopsis prasina DSM 43845
CCCCCCAGCCTCCGCGCCCCAGCCCCCACACGGAACGCCCGCGGCAGGGAGCCTCTCGCTCCGCACCGGCAGGTGGGTGGCCGTCGTCGACGACGGCCACCCGACGCCTCAGTTCAGATGGACGATCAGGTCGCCGCCCTCCACCCGCTGGGCTCCCTCGACGGCCACCCGTGCGACCACCCCGGCACGTGGGGCGGTGATGGAGGCCTCCATCTTCATGGCTTCGATGGTCGCGACCGTGTCCCCGGCCGCGACCTCGTCGCCCACGGCCACGGTCGGGGTGACCACCCCGGCGAAGGGCGCCGCGATCTGGGAGGGGTCGTCACGGTCGGCCTTCTCCGCTTCGGGCGCGTCCGAGGCCAGTGACCGGTCGCGTACGTGCAGCGGTCGCATCTGGTCGTTGAGGGTGGTCATGACGGTGCGCATGCCGCGCTCGTCGGCCTCGCTCACCGCCTGGAGGCCGATCAGCAGGCGCACGCCCGGCTCCAGGTCCACCACGTGCTCCTCTCCCTCGCGCAGACCGTAGAAGAAGTCCCGGCTGTCCAGCACGCTGGTGTCGCCGTAGGCGGCGCGGTGCGCCTCGAACTCCTTGGTGGGACCGGCGAACAGCAGGCGGTTCAGCGTGGCCCGGGGCTCCTCGGCCAACCCGGCGCGGTCCACATCGCTGAGCGGTGTGGTGGCGCGGGCCTCGCCCCGGCCGCGCAGAGCCTTGGTGCGGAAGGGCTCGGGCCACTCGCCCGGGGGCACTCCCAACTCGCCCCTGAGGAAGCCCACCACCGAGTCGGGCACGTCGAACCGGCCCGGGTCCCGCTCGAACTCCTCGGGCTCCACCCCCGCGCCCACCAGGTGCAGGGCCAGGTCGCCCACCACCTTGGAGGAGGGGGTCACCTTCACCAGGCGTCCCAGCATGCGGTCGGCGGCGGCGTACACGGCCTCGATGTCCTCGAACCGGTCGCCCAGTCCCAGCGCGACCGCCTGGGTGCGCAGGTTGGACAGCTGGCCGCCGGGGATCTCGTGGTGGTACACGCGTCCGGTCGGCGAGGTCAGGGCGGCCTCGAACGGCGCGTACACCCGGCGCACCGACTCCCAGTACGGTTCCAGTTCGTTCACAGCGTCCAGGGAGAGCCCGGTGGGGGTGTCCGAGTGGTCGAAGGCGGCCACGATCGCGGACAGGGAGGGCTGCGAGGTGGTGCCCGACATGGACGCCACCGCGCCGTCCACCGCGTCCGCGCCCGCGTTCACCGCTGCGAGGTAGGTGGCGAGCTGGCCGCCCGCGGTGTCGTGCGTGTGCACGTGGACCGGCAGGTCGAACTCGCGGCGCAGCGCGCTCACCAGGCGGGACGCGGCCGGTGCGCGCAGCAGTCCGGCCATGTCCTTGATGGCCAGCGCGTGCGCCCCGGACTCCACGATCCGCTCGGCCAGCTTCAGGTAGTAGTCCAGCGTGTACAGCTTCTCGGCCGGGTCGGACAGGTCGGCGGTGTAGCACAGGGCGACCTCGGCCAGCCCGGTGCCGGTCTCGCGTACCGCGTCGATCGCCGGGCGCATCTGCTCGACGTCGTTCAGGGCGTCGAACACCCGGAAGACGTCCACGCCGGTGGCGGCGGCCTCCCGCACGAAGGCCCGCGTCACCTCGGTGGGGTAGGGGGTGTACCCGACGGTGTTGCGGCCGCGCAGCAGCATCTGGAGGGCCACGTTGGGCACGGCCTCGCGCAGCGCCGCGAGCCGCTCCCACGGGTCCTCGGCCAGGAACCTCAGGGCCACGTCGTAGGTGGCGCCGCCCCAGCACTCCAGCGACAGCAGTTCGGGCAGGGTGTGCGCCACGGCAGGCGCGGCCGCCAGGAGGTCCTGGGTGCGCACCCGTGTGGCCAGCAGCGACTGGTGGGCGTCCCGGAAGGTGGTGTCGGTGACCCCCAGGACGTCGGACTCGCGCAGCCAGCGCGCGAACCCCTCGGGGCCGAGTTCGAGCAGGCGCTGCCGGGACCCCGCGGGCGGGGTCGTTTCGGGGACGGCGGGCAGCTTGGCGGCGGGGTCGATCAGGTGGGGGCGTTCACCGTGCGGCTTGTTGACCGTCACGTCGGCCAGGTAGGTGAGCAGGCGGGTGCCCCGGTCCGCTGAGGGGCGCGCGGTCAGCAGCTGGGGGCGCTCCTCGATGAAGGAGGTGGTCACCCGGCCCTGCCGGAAGTCCTCGTCCTCCAGCACGGCCTGGAGGAAGGGGATGTTGGTGGAGATGCCACGGATACGGAACTCCGCCACCGCGCGCTGGGCGCGGCTCACCGCCGTGGCGAAGTCACGGCCCCGGCAGGTGAGCTTGACCAGCAGGGAGTCGAAGTACGCGCTGACCTCCGAACCCGCCGCCGCGGTGCCGCCGTCCAGGCGGATGCCCGAGCCGCCGGGGGAGCGGTAGGCGCTGATCGTCCCGGTGTCGGGTCGGAACCCGTTGGCCGGGTCCTCGGTGGTGATGCGGCACTGGAGGGCGGCTCCGTGCAGGACGATCGCGTCCTGGGACAGGCCGAGGTCGGCGAGGGACTCGCCTGAGGCGATCCGGATCTGCGACTGCACGAGGTCCACGTCGGTGACCTCCTCGGTCACCGTGTGCTCCACCTGGATGCGGGGGTTGAGTTCGATGAACACGTGTCGGCCGTCCCGGCCCACGAGGAACTCGACCGTGCCCGCGTTGCGGTAACCCAGCTCGCGGGCGAGCAGTACCGCGTCCCGGCACATGCGCTCGCGCAGTTCCGGGTCGAGGTTGGGTGCCGGGGCCAGCTCCACGACCTTCTGGTGGCGGCGCTGCACCGAGCAGTCGCGCTCGTAGAGGTGGATCACGTCCTCGCCGTCGGAGAGGATCTGCACCTCGATGTGGCGCGGGTCCACCACGGCGCGCTCCAGGAACACCGTGGGGTCTCCGAAGGCGGTCTCGGCCTCGCGCATGGCCGCCTCGATGGACTCGCGCAGCGCGGCGGGCGCGTCCACCCGGCGCATGCCGCGGCCGCCGCCACCGGCCACGGCCTTGACGAACACCGGGAAACCGATCTCCTCGGCGGCGGCGACCAGCCCGTCCACGTCCGTGGAGGGGGCGGTGGAGTCCAGGACGGGGATGCCCGCCCGCTTGGCGGCGGCGATCGCGGTCGCCTTGTTGCCGGTCAGTTCCAGCACCTCGGCGGGCGGGCCCACGAAGGTGATGCCCGCCTCCGCGCAGGCCCGGGCCAGGGCCGGGTTCTCGGACAGGAAGCCGTAACCGGGGTACACGGCGTCGGCACCCGCCTCCCGTGCAGCGCGGACGATCTCGTCCACTGAGAGGTAGGCGCGGACGGGGTGCCCGGGCTCGCCGATCTGGTAGGCCTCGTCGGCCTTGAGCCGGTGCAGCGAGTGGCGGTCCTCGTGGGGGAAGACCGCGACGGTGCGGGCTCCCAGTTCGTGCCCCGCGCGCAGGGCGCGGATGGCGATCTCACCTCGGTTGGCCACCAAGATCTTTTCGAACATGCCGGATGCCTCCTGGACTCCGTGACGCGGTACCGGTCGGGTCGCCGGTGTTGCCGGTACTCCGGGTGCTGCCAGTGGCCGCGCGGGGGCGCCACTCCAGGGAAGCGGTGCCCAGGCACGGCCACGGGAACCCTAACGAGCGGTGCCTGGTGCGGTGGAGACCGGGGTTACCCGTGGGTAGTTTCGTGCTCCGCTGGGGCCTTTGGGCTTGCCTGGGCGGGTTCGGGTCCTGCGGTCGGGGGTGCTGTGCGCTCCCGTGGAGAGGGGAGAGGGGTGCCGGGGCTAGTGGCTCAGGAGCTGGACGGCGGCCTCCACGGCCGCGCGGTGCCCGTCCAGAGGGGCGCCCTCGGGGAGTCGCGCGCCGCCGATCCAGAGTCCGTCGATGATCACCAGGATCATCTCGGCGGTGGCTTCCAGGTCCCTGTCGGGGGTCAGGGCGTCCTGTTCCCGGGCGTACTCCAGGAGCCGGAGGAAACTGACTCGGGTCTGTTCGGTGAGCGTTCGCAGGGTGTCCGCGAACACGGGGTCCACCGCCGCCCGGGCGTAGAAGGCCGCCCAGATGCGGGCCTGGGCCAGTTTGCGTTCGTCGGTGGGCAGCATCTCCAGGAGGACCTGGCGCAGCGCTCCCGCGAAGTCGAGCCGACCCGGGCCGATGCGTAACCGCCCGAAGCGCTCGGCCACCTCGTCCACTGTCACGTGGAGGGCGAAGCGGAGCAGCTTGTCCTTGGAGTCGAACTCCCGTTGGACCGCGCCCGCCGAGAGCCTCGCCTCCGCCGCGACGGTCCTGACACTGACGCCCTCGAGGCCCTCGCGCGCGGCGATCCGGTGAAGGGCCTCCGCGATCTCCCGGCGTCTGCTCTCCTTGTCCACGATCTTTGGCACAGGGTTCATTCTGGCACAGGGCGGGCATGAATGATACGCTCGTATCGATACGTACGTATTAAGGTTGGCTCGCTTGACCACAGACGCCCCCACCCGCTCGCGGGGTCTCCTCATCGGCTCGGCACTGTTGTGCCTGCCGGCCCTGGCCGGGCTCGGCCTGGTGCTCCTGCCGCCCCTCTCACTGGCGATGTGGCAGGCCGCGCTGGTCGTGCTCGAGTTCTCGGCCCTGTTCGCGCTGCCCGCCCTGGGCGGGGCGCTGCTGGCGCTGAGAGCCAGGCGCTCGGTCCGTGGCCGCGGAGCGAGCCTGCTCGCGGCGTCGAACGCGCTCCTGATGGTCCTGGCCCTGGTCCCCTCGGTCTCCGTCTGGCAGACGGCCCGCGACGAGGGTGTGCGGCTCGACCCGTTCCAGTACGCGGCCGGGTTCGCCACCTCCGCCGACCGCGAGCCGGTCACGGTGGAGTACGCCAGCCCGGAGGGCGAGCCGCTGGAACTCGACGTGTGGCGGCCCGAGGACGGCGTCCCCGAGGACTCCCGGCTTCCCGTGGTCGTCAACGTGCACGGCGGCGCGGAGGACCTTCCGCAGAGCCTGCTGCCCCGATGGGACACGTGGCTCGCGGACAGCGGGGGGAGCCGGGTGGTGTTCGACGTGGACTACCGGTACTTCCCGGACGGCGACTGGTCGGCCTCCCTGGCCGACGTGCACTGTGCCCTGGGTTGGGTGTATGAGAACGCCGCCGAGTACGGGGGCGACCCCGAGCGGATCGCGCTCAACGGGCAGTCGGCCGGCGGGCTCCTGGTGCTGCTCGCCGCGTATTCGGACGCGCCCGAACCCAGTTGTGACACCGAGGTGCCCGAGGTCGAGGCGGTCGTCGCCTGGTACTCGGCGACCGACGGGACCGCCGAGGCACCCCCGGTTCCCTGGCGGCAGCGGAGGTCGCCGGTCGGGGACGAGCTGCTGGAGTCCAGCGAACGCATGGTCGGCGGCCCGCCGGAGGAGCACCCGCAGGAGTACGAGGCGATGTCCCCGATCCTCCAGGTCGACGCGGACAGCCCGCCCACCCTGCTGATCACCGCCGGGCACGACTTCTTCCTGGGAACCGAGGACAACGGCCGTATGGTCGACCGCCTCGAATCGGAGGGCGTGCCCCACCACCATGTGGAACTGCCGTGGACCGAGCACATGTTCGACCTGAACTGGGGAGGACTGGCCAGTCAGGTCGCGCGGCAGAGTATCGGCGACTTCCTCGCCGACCATTTGTAGCACCAAACAGCAATAGACCGCCGGATTCGGTGCGTGACTTCCTCGTCACCGTCCGGCGGTCTTCTTTGTCATGCTCGATTTCGTGGCGCCGGGAAATGCTCCCGGTTTCAACTTAAAAGAAGCTTAAAGGTGTCTTAAAGGAAGGGGGTAGGCGGGGTCGTGTTTTCCGCCAGGTTTGCGGGTCGGGAGTGGTGCGCGAACATGAATGGATTCCGGCGGGGGCTCTCGTTGAGCGCCTGCGAGGCATAGTGTGTGGCGGTGAAGCGCACCGGGTTTGGCGATTCGCGTACTCAAACATTCACGCTACGTGGCTGTGGCCGTCCAGAACCCCTTGCTCCAGGGCTAAGTCGAGTGTGTGAACCGGCTCTGATCCTGTCCGAAACAACGCGAGGGAACCCGTCCACCTGCTCATCTTGGGCCATGGTGAAACCATTGAGGGGGCGGTACTCAGTCCCTTTACGGGGCTGTCCGATCGGGTGCTTGGTATTTCGGCGTTCGATTCCTCGGGAAGTATTGACAAGAATGATTGCCTCTGCTTCGATTTGGCAATCGAGCCCTGATCAACTTCGGAACTGGTCGGGCGGACAGTGTAGGGCGCGTATCGCCACTGGTTGGCGGTAGACCGTGACGTAAGTAAGGGAACTCGTGACCAACCCAGTCGTGCGCGTAAAAGACATAACAAAGACATACGGTGATGGTCGGGTCACGGTTCCGGTACTTCGCGGAGTTTCCCTGGACGTCACCGAGGGCGAATGGGTCTCGGTGATGGGACCCTCGGGCTGCGGCAAGTCAACGCTGTTGAACTGCGCTTCCGGCCTCGATCGCATCGACGGGGGCAGCGTGCTCGTCGAGGGCGAGGACATCCACGCCATGTCGGAGCGCAAGCGCACCGCCTGGCGCGCGCGCCGGACCGGATTCGTCTTCCAGGGCTACAACCTCGTCCCCGTCCTGTCGGCCGTGGAGAACGTGGAGATGCCCCTCCTTCTGGGCGGCGTGCGTCCGAGGGAGGCCCGGCGCAAGGCGGTCTCGGCGCTCGCGCGCGTGGGGTTGGGTGAACGCTCCGACCACCTTCCAGCCCAGCTGAGCGGTGGTCAGCAACAGCGCGTCGCCATCGCCCGGGGCATCGTGCACGCCCCGGCGATCGTCTGGGCGGACGAACCCACCGGCGCCCTGGACTCCGCCTCCACCTCGGAGGTGCTGGCCCTGCTGCGGGAGCTCCACGCCGACGGCCTCACCCTGATCATGGTCACGCACGACCCCGAAGTGGCCGCCTACGGCGACCGCGAGGTCCACATGCTCGACGGCCGCGTGGACCGCGTCGAGGACAACAACAGGTCCATCACCGCCTCCGCCACTCCTGCCGGGGGCGACGAGTAGATGAACGACGCAATCACGCTGGCCGTCGCGGTCGCGTCGCCCCTGGCGCTGATAGCGCTCGTGGCGCTCTCCGCGCGGGGCCGACTCAGTGTTCGTATCGCCGCGCGCAACGTCTGGCGGCGCCCGGGGCAGACCGTGCTCGTGGCCATGGGCCTGTCCCTGGCCGCACTCCTGTTCTCCGCCTCCTTCACCCTGGAGTCCGCGCTCCACCAGGCGATGCGGGCCCAGCAGACCGCCGACCTCGGTGGGGTCGACGCGGTCGTGACCCCGGACGGGAGCGGGGTCGGGACCGACGACGAGGACGACAGCCGGGACTCGGACGAGTCCGACGACGAGCCGCCCATGCTGGAGCGCGACGACGTCCGCGCCATCGAGGAGGCCCTCGACGATCCCGACACCACGGTCTCCTCGATGCTCACCCTGCGCCTCCCGGTCGCCCACGAGCGGGCCGACCGCGGCGACCCGGGGCTGACGGTGCTCGGCGCCGCCAACACCGACGGCGCCATCCAGCTCGTCGACGGGGACGGCGAGGAGATCGCGCGCGGCGGCCTGAGCGAGAACGACGTCCTGCTCAGCAGCGAGGCCTCACGGGAGCTGCGCGCCGAGCGCGGCGACACCGTCGAGGTCGCCGGGCGCCAGACGCGCGTCGTCGGCGTCTACGAGGCCGGGGCGCCCCTGACCCCGCCCGAGTCCGCCGTCGTGCCGCTGTCCGCGCTCCAGCGGACCGCCGATCTCACCGGCCGCGTGAACACGGTCACGCTCTCCTACGGCGAGGAGGTCACTTGGGAGGAGGACGAGGACCCGGTCCGCACCGACCTCTCCTCGCTGGTCGAGGACAACGGCTGGCAGGCCGAACCGCTGCGCGCCTCCGCGCACGACAGCGCGGACCGCCTCACGACCGACCTGGGCACCCTGTTCCTCCTCTTCAGCCAGCTCTCGATGGTCGCGGGCGTGCTCCTCATCGTCCTGGTCGTCATGATGCTCGCGGGCGAGCGCCGACAGGAGTTCGGCGTCCTGCGGGCCATGGGTATGAAGCGCGCCCGCCTCGGTCTCGTCCTGACCGTCGAGGGGCTCGGCTACGCGGTCCTGGCCTCGGCCGCCGGAACGGCGGCGGGCTGGTTCGCGGGCGCCGCGGCCTCACGCGTACTGAGCGATCGCGTCGCCGACCCCGCGATGCCCGCCCCCGCCCTGGAGTTCGGGTTCGACCCCGTGGCCATGGCTACCGCCTACCTCATCGGCGTCGGGGTGATCACGGTCGTGTTCACCTTCGCGGCCGTGCGCGCCTCCAAGGTCGACATCGTCTCAGCGCTGCGCGGGTCGGAGGCGCCGTCCCGCCGCCGCTGGTGGTCCGTACCGTTGCTGGCGCTGATCCTGTTGCTGGGCCTGGCCACCGTCGCCCTGGGCGTCCAGAACGGCACCGCGACCGAGACCCTGACCGGTCTCACGCTGGCGGTCGGGGGCCTCGGCGCTCTCCTGCCGAGGCTGCGGGTGCCCAGGCGGCTGGCCCACTCGCTGTGCGCCGCCGTGATCATCGTGCTCTGGTCCGTGCCCGGGGAGCTGTTCGGCGACACCGGCTCCGGAATCACCCTGTTCTTCCTCGCGGGCATGGCGCTGGTGGCCGCGGGTGTGTGGCTGTTCGTGGCCAACAGCGACCTCGTCCAGCGCTTCCTGCGCCGCGTCCTGGCGCCCCTGCCCTCGATGACCTCGGTCGTGCCCATCTCGGTGGCGTACTCCGTGCGCAACCGCGTCCAGGCCGGGATGACGATCGCGATGCTGAGCATCGTCGTCCTCACCATCACCCTCAGCGGCTTCGTCACCGCCGCCGTCAACCAGGTCTACTCCGACCACCGCTCGGTGACGGGCGGGTTCGACGTACGGGCCGAGTGGGTCGCCGCCCAGGGTGAGCCGCCCGCGCTCCGCCAGGTGCTGGAGGAGAGCCCCCGCGTGGACACCGCGAAGGTCGCGCGCCTCGGCGGATACGAGGAGATCACCACCGAGGCGCGCCAGGTCGACACCGACGCGGACGCCGAGGAGGTCCGGGTGTGGGGTGCCGACGACGACTACCTCCTCGGCAACCGCTACCCGGTCTTCCTGCGCGCGGACGGCCTGGACACCTCCGAGGAGGTGTGGGACGAGCTCAGGCGCACACCGAACACCGCCGTGGTCTCGGCCGCCATGATCCCCAGTGACTCCGCGGCCTTCGTGGGCGGCGGGAGCGACCTCGAACTGGAGGGCGTGGACATCCTGGACGACAGCCTGCCCGCGAACCTCCGGCTGGAGGTCACCGAACCGGACGGTGAGAGCACCACCACGCTCCGCGTCATCGGCGTGGTGGACCGGAGCGCCGAGTACCTCGGCGACGTCGTCACCTCGAGCGAGGGCATGAGCCGGGTCACCGGTGAGGACAGCGTGCCCGGGAACTGGTTCATCCGGGCCCAGGACCGGGACGAGGTCGGCAAGCTGGAGATCGCCGTGCAGCGCGCGCTGATGGAGCACGGGGTCGCCACCGCCCCGATGCAGGAGGAGGTGGAGTTCCGGGCCTCGTCCAACGGCGTCGTGCAGTGGCTCCTGATGGCGTTCATGGGCTTCGGACTCGTCGTCGGCTGCGCCGCGCTCGGGGTCGTCAGCATCCGGTCGATCTCCGAACGCCGCAACCAGATCGGGGTGCTGCGCGCCATCGGCATGCAGATCTCCGGGGTCCGCCGCCTCTTCCTCATCGAGTCGCTGGTCATCACCGTGAGCGGTATCGCCCTCGGTGTCGGTCTGGGCTTCGCGGTCTCTCCCGGGCTCGTCGATTCGCTGCGGGTCGACCTGCCGGGGGTCGTCTACACGGTGCCCGTGTCCGTGCTCGTCGGAGTGGTCGGGGTCACCCTGGTGTTCTCCATGGTGGTCTCGGTCCTGACGTCGCGGAGGGCGGGAGAGGTCCCCCCGGCGGAGGCGCTCCGTGGCCAGTCCTGAGCGCGAGCCGGCTCCGCTGCGCCGCAACCGGTCGTTCCACATCCTGTGGACCGGTCAGTTCGCAGCGCAGCTGGGCCCGGGCATGGGGGCGGTGGCCTACCCCGTCATCCTCCTCGACCTGGGCGGGACACCGGCCCTGACGGGCTCGGTGACCTTCCTCCTGGGGGTGGCGGCGGTCGCCGCCCGTCTGCCCGGCGGCGCGGCGGCCGACCGGTTCGACCGGCGCGCCCTCATGATCGTGGCGCAGGGCACCCGGATGCTGGCCATGGCGGTCCTGTGCCTGGGACTGCTCACCGGAGCGACCTGGCTGTTGTGGCTGGTGGTGTTCGTGGCGTTGGTGGACGTGGTCGGGCACGAGGCCTACCGCTTCGCCGAACGCGCCGCGCTGCGCCACATCGTCCGACCGTCCGACCTGTCCGCGGCGGTCGGCCAGAACGAGGCGCGCAACCAGATCGCCTCCCTGATCGGCCCGGTGCTCGGCGGATGGCTGATGGCGGCCTCGCGGACGCTGCCCTTCGGGGCGGCGGCCCTGGGGCACGCGGTCGCCGCGATCGGGCTGCTCTTCGTCAGGGAGCGGTTGCAGAGCCCGAGGACGCCCGAGGAGCGGGGGGCCGGGCCCCGGCGCCGCGTCTGGACCGAGGCGTTCTCGTGGATCTGGGCGCGGACCGAACTCCGGGTGCTACTGCTCAGCTGCGTCACTCCGAACCTCGTGATCACGGGGGTGGTACTCACCGTGGTCATGGTCGGCGCGGAGGCGGGGATCGGCACCGGTCAGATCGGGACGGTGCTCGGTGTGGCCAGCCTCGGCGGGATCGGCGGCGCGCTGGGCGCCTCGGCCCTGCTGCGCAGGTTCTCCGCACGCGGCCTGGTGCTGGCCGCCCTGTGGTGGCTCCCGGTCACCGTGCTGGCCACGATCCCCCTCATCGACCACTGGACGGTGGTGTTCCCCCTCGCGGCGGCCATGGCGGCCGCGCCGCTGCTGTCCATCATCCTCGGCACCTACCAGCTCCTGAACACCCCCGACCGCCTCCAGGCCCGTGTGGGCAGCGCCTGCACGTTCGTCACGGGGATCGCCGCACCCCTGGGCCCCCTGGCCGCGGGGTTCGGTCTCCAGTTCGCCGGAACGCTGCCCCTGTTCCTGGGATTCACCCTGCTCATGTTGGTCGTCGCCGTGTGGGTCTCGTTCGACCCCAGCACACGGCGGCTGAGCTCACTCCCCACCTCCCCGGACCGCGCTCCGGGGAATCCCCCTGACCACGCACCCCCCAGTGCAAAGGAAGTGTCATGAGACCGCTCCAGGATGTTCCCTCCACGTCCGGCAGCACGCTCTCCCACAGGTTTCCCGTGGGGATCCTGGGTGTGGGCTCCTACGTGCCCGACAACGTGGTCACCAACGAGGAACTCACGCGACACCTCGACACGAGCGACGAGTGGATCGTCGCGCGGACGGGCATCCGCGAGCGGCGGTTCCTGCCGGAGGGGACCGGCACCACGGACATGTGCGTCGCGGCGGCCGAACGCGCCCTGCGGGAGTCCGGGACCGACGCCTCCGACCTCGACTGCGTCATCGTCGCCACCTTCACCTTCGACCAGCTGCTTCCCTCCACCGCGCTGACGGTGGCCGAGCGGATCGGCGCCCGCCGGGCGGTCGCGCTCGACCTCAACCAGGCGGCCTGCTCGGGCGGCCTGTACGGCATGTGGACGGCGCTGCACCTCTTCCAGGGCGGCCAGTTCCAGCGGGTGCTGGTGGTCGGAGCGGAGGCCCTGTCCCGCATCACGGACCCGACCGACCGCACCACGCGGGTCTTCTTCGGCGACGCGGCGGGCGCCGCCGTGCTCGGCCCGGTGGAGGAGTCCAGCGGAGTGCTCTCCTGGAGCCTGGGCGGAACGCTTTCCCACGGGGTCGAGGTGCCCGCGGGCGGCACCAGGGAGCCGTTCGGCCCCGAGGTCGTGGGCACCGGCCGCCAGTACCTCAAGATGAACGGCTCGGAGGTGTGGGACCAGGTCATGACCCGCATCCCGCCGAGCGTGGAGGAGACGCTCAAGCTCGCCGGTCTGCGGGCGGACGAGGTCGACCACTACGTCTTCCACCAGGCCAACGGCAACCTCGTGACCGGCCTGATGGACGCCCTGGGACAACCCCGGGAGAAGGCCGTGACCACCATCGAGGAGTACGGGAACACGGGCGCGGCCACGATCTTCACCGTGCTCGACCGGCTCCGGGAGAGCGGCCGGCCCCGCGCGGGCGAACACGTGCTGATCGCCGTCATCGGGGCCGGTTTCCTCTGGGGCAGCCTGTGCCTCCGTCAGCAGGCCTCCGCGGCCTGAGAGCGGACCAGGTCCAGCAGATCCCCCACACTGCCGAGGTCCTCGAAGCCCTCCTCCGGCACCTCCACCCCGCACCTCTCCCTGATCAGTAGACGAATCTCGTACCCGGCGATCGAGTCCACCCCCACGTCCTGGAGGAGATCGCCCCTTTCGAGTCGCGTTCCCGAAGCGTCGGTCGCCTCGCAGATGATCCCGAGAGTGACCGAGTCGTCCACTGAGAATTCCCCTGCCATTTTGCACCTCGATCTTCCTGTTCGATGAATCCGTGTCGACCAGGAATGAACATACAAGAAAACCCATCATCCCCACAGTGATTGGAATTTCCAGATGAGCGGGACCGAGTCGTACGAAAGCGAAGTCAAGAAGGTCTACGTCGAGCTGTTCGAGATCGATGTCGACCCGGAGTCGATCGGCGGTGACGAGGAGTTGTTCGGCCCGCAGTGCGACTACGGGATCGACTCCATGGACGTCCTGCGGTTCCTCGCGGACCTGCGCCAGCGCTACGACCTCGACGTCTCCGAGATCGCGACCGAGACCTTCCGCACGCCCGCGTCCATCGCCACCTTCCTCTCCGAGCGCCGGGGGGCCGCCGAGTGAAGGGCGCCCTGGTAACGGTCTCCGCGATCGAGGAGGACGAGTATCCCCTGGTCGCGCAGTGGTTCCGGCGGGGCATGGTCGGAGCACTCAGCACCGGCGGCTCCGCCCGCTTCACGAGCACCGCGGACATTCGCGGCGCCATCGCGGCCGGACCGGAGAGGTACGCGATGGTCCGGACGCACGACGGCGTCCCCGTCGGCCTGGTGCAGTGGCGCCAGCGCAAGTACCCCGGGAGTTACACCGTCGGCGGTGTCATCGGGGACAGCGAGCTCTGGGACTCGGGCTGCGGCGGCGAGGCGTCGTGGCTCCTGGTCCACGAACTGTTCCACGCCCACAACGCGCACCGGGTCGAGTTCGTCACGGCCGCGTTCAACGTCCGCGTCGTGCGAATGCTGATCAAGTCCGGAATGGTCATCGAGGGAGTGTTGCGCGACTACTTCTTCCTTGACGGCGCCTATCACGACGCGATCGTCACGTCGTATCTGCGCGAGGAGTACTACAGCGCGGACGAGAGCGGAATGACGGGCGACGCCTTCTTCGGAGACACCGTCCCCGCCTCGGACAAGTCCGAGGCCCGCGCGCTGTTGCGCGACTACATGCGTGACCAGTGGCCACAGGACATCCGCAGGGCCTATTCAGAGGAGTAGTGACATGACAAAGGAACTCAACTCGAAGGTCGCCCTCGTCACAGGCGGAGGCAGCGGTCTGGGCAGGGCCGTGGCGATGCGGCTGGCCGACCTCGGCGCCGTCGTCGCCGTGGGCTACCTCAACCGGGCGGAGGTCGCGGAGAAGACCGCCGAGGAGATCCGCGCGGCCGGTGGTAGGGCCCAAGCCCTCAGGGTCGACGTCCGCGACTACGAGGCGGTCTCCGCCGCCGTCCAGGAGCTGACGAGGGAACACGGCCGTATCGACATCCTGGTGAACAACGCCGGCATCTGCACGGCGGGCACCATCGTCTCCACGGACTCCACCGAGGGCTGGAACGACGTCATCCAGACGAACCTGGTGGGCGCCTACCACTGCATCAAGGCGTGCGCCCTGCCGATGATGCTCCAGGGCTCGGGCGCGATCGTCAACGTCTCCTCCATCCTCGGCCTGGTCGGCAAGGGCGGGCTGAGCGCCTACTGCGCCAGCAAGGCCGGGCTCTCCGGGCTCACCGCCTCCCTGGCCGCCGAGTTCGCCATGCACGGCGTCCGGGTCAACGCGGTCGCCCCCGGCTACTCGGACGACACCGGCATGATCCAGCAGTTCCCGATCGAGCAGAAGGAGGTCATCATCAACGAGCGCATCCCCCTGCAACGCCCGGCCCAGCCCGAGGAGATCGCCGAGACCGTGGTCTTCCTGACCCGTGAGGGCTCCAGCTACATGACCGGGCAGACCATGGTGGTCGACGGCGGTCTGACGTCGGTGATCCGGGGGATGGCGAAGACCAGATGAGCCAGAGGACCGCGATTCTGTTCAACCCCCAGGTCGCCATGCGCCCGGGGGACTACCGGGACCTGTACGAGGCCCTGCCCCTGGTGCGCCGTCGCCTGGAACAGGCCTCCGAGGCGATCGGTGTCGACCTGGACGAGGCCTTCCACTCCGCCGACGCCGACCTGGTCAACCAGGGGCCGCTGATCCGGCCGATGTCGGTGGCGCTCGGGGTGGCCCTCTACGAGTCCCTGCCCGCCGAGTACCGCGACGGAGCGGAGTACATGGCGGGCCTGAGCCTGGGCCAGATCACCGCCGCCGCGGCCTGCGGGGCCCTCTCGTTCGACGACGCCGTGCGCACCGTGCGGACCATGGCCACGGTCGAGGGCGAGGTCTTCGCGGGCCGGGACTACGGGAGCACCTTCTGCTACTGCGTCGACCTGGAGTCGGTGTTCGCGAGGATCGGGGAGCTCACCGCTCAGGGCCTGGACGCGGCGCCCTGCGCCATCACCGGTGACGACCAGATGGTCGTCTCCGGGGAGGCCGCCGCCCTGACCTCCGTCAACGAGCTCGCGGCGGCCGGGGGCGGGGTCGGTGTCCGCATCCCGCACGGCCCGCCCGGCCACTCGCCCATGCTGGCACCGGCCGAGGAGCGCTTCGCGGCCGAGTGGGAGCAGCGCGAACGGGTGCGCACCCCCAGGGTGCCGCTGCTCTGCAACATGGACTCCACACCGTTGGCCACGGCCGAGGAGGTGCGCGACGCCCTGATCACCCAGTACACCCGGACCGTCCACTGGTCCCGAGGGATCGAGCGCCTCCTGGAGCTGGGCACGACCCGGTTCGTCGTGGTCGGCCCCGGCCACTTCATCGGGAAGTCCTTCCGGTTCATGACCCTCGCCAAGCGGGCGAGTGTGGTCCGCTTCGACCAGGCGTCCTCCTTCACGGAAGAACTGGCGGGCCGGTCGTGAGGGCCGTGCTGTTCGGCGGGACGGTGCCGCCGCTGCACGCCAAGGTCGGCGAGTTCCTGGAGACCGACTCCTACGCCCGAGAGCGGTTGGCGCAGGCCGAGGAGGTCCTGGGCGACCGCGTCCTGCCCCGCTTCTCCCAGGCGACGGAGTCCTACTCGCCCGAGGCGCGGCAGGCCTACCTCGTCACCTGCGTGGCGTTGGCTGACCGGGCCAGGGACGAGGACGGCGAGGCCGGTGTGTGCGCGGCGGCGAGCATCGGACACCTGCCCGCGCTGCACTACTCGGGGGCGCTGTCCTTCGCGGACATGGTGCTTCTGGGAGAGGCGGTCACGGCCTGCGAGAACGAGTGGAACGCGACCGACCACGGCCTGGTCTCGCACTTCATGTACCGGGTCGGACGGGACCGCCTCGCGCAGCTGTGCGCGGAGGTGGAGGCCGAGGGTGGGCGAGCCGAGGTGGCGGGTCACTTCAGTGACACCATCCACCTGCTCAACGTCTCCGCAGGAAGCCTTCCCCAGCTCGAACGGGGTGTCCGGGCGGGGGGAGGGGTTCCGGTGCTCACCTTCCCCCAGGCCGAGCACAGCGGGGTGAACGCCCCGCTGCGCGACCGGATCGGGGAGGCCGTCTCGGGTTTCCGCTTCCGGGACGCGCGGGTCGGGTTCGTCCGGGGGGCGGACGGCGCGCTCGTCGACTCCGCCGAGGACCTGCGCTCGCTGTTGCGGGACGACTGCGTCACCCCGGTCGACTTCCCTCTGGTCGTGGACCGGCTCCGCGCCCTGGGGGTGGACCGGGTCCACGTGATCGGACCGGGAAACCTCTTCGAGCGGCTGACCAAGGAGCACTTCGACGTGACCGTCCTGGTGCCCGACGCCCGCGCCCGCGGCCTGGAGGTCCCCGACTCGGGCCCGGCCCGGGTGGGCGGCCGGGTCCCGTCCAACACGTGAGAGGGAGGGACAGGTGACAGGAAGACTCGTGATCGACGGCGAGGAGATCCCCCGCGGCCGCGTCCACGGGGACGCCGCGGCCCTCGCCACGGCCCTGGCCTCGGCGGGCGCGGGACCGGGGCGAGGGGTCGTCATCGCACGTGACGACCCCTATACCGCGGTGCTGACCGCCCTGGCCGCCGAGTCGTTGTGCTTCCCGGTCCTGTGCCAGGGGGAGCGGTGGCGCGGCGTCGCCCGCACCAGGCGGGTGGCCGCCGTGGTCACCCCGGGAGAGGGCGGCGCCCCTTCGGTGACGGCCCAGCGGGACACGGGGCTGCCCGACTTCGAGGGGTCCGCCCACACCCTGCTCTACACCTCCGGGAGCAGCGGCGAACCCAAGGCGGTGGAGCTCTCGCACTCGGCGATCGGCTACCACCGGCACGACGTCGCCGCGCACGCGGAGATCACCTCCAGGGACCGCATGCTGGTTCCGATGTCCCTTCTCAACTCCTACGGCTGGGGCATCGTCCAGTACTGGCTGGAGCACGGGTTCGAGATGCACGTGGAGTCACGGCTGAGCATGGACCGGGTGGCCGCCCTGTTGCGAGAGGGCGGCTACACCAGGCTCGACGGGGTGGGTTCGATGTACGCGGCCCTCCTGGTCGCGGCGCGCCGCGACCAGGGTCTGGCGACTGCTCTGGGCGCGCTCCACCTGCGCGGATGCGGGGGCGACGTGCTCCCGGTCGGCCTGGTCGAGGCCTACGCGGACCTGGTCGGCGGGCCGATCCACGACGGGTACGGGCTCTCGGAGACGGTGGCGTGGGTGACCCAGTCACTCCCCGGTGCCTGGAGACCCGGAACAGTGGGCCCGCTCATCAAGGGGTCGTCCGCCCGGATCGACCCGGCCGAGGGGGAGGTCCTCCTCCACGGACCGGGCCTGATGGACGGCTACCTCGACGACGACGCGGCCAACGCGGCCGCCTTCACCGAGGACGGGTGGCTGCGCACCGGCGACCGGGGGACGGTCGAACCCGACGGTCACCTCACCATCGAGGGGCGGATCAAGGAGTCACTGGTCGTCCACGGGGAGACCATCCCGCCGCGGTTCGTCGAGGACGTCCTGGCCTCCTGCGACCCGGTGCGGGAGGCGGCGGTGGTGGGTCTCCCGACCGGTCGAGCCAGGGGCGACCGGCTGGTGGCGTTCGCGGTGGTGGACCCGGCGGAACGGGAGGAGGCCCTCCCACTGATACGCCTCGCCCTGAGGGACCACCTGCCGGTGCACCAGAGGCCCAGGGAGATCCACCTGCTCGACGAGTTCCCCCGTACCCGAACGGACAAGCCCGACCGCCGCGCCCTGCGGGCCCGGGCCGCCTCCCTGGAAGAGGAGAGGGTTCCCGACAATTAATTGACCGGCGCACGCGAAGGGTGATCGGAAGAATGTGAATCCGATTTATCCGGCGAGGCCGAGGTGACTCCGATGTGCACTGACCAGGGGATCCGGCGATCCCCGAACTCTTTGCACGCCGAACGCCTCGGTCGTTTCGCCATGCCTTTTTCCGGCAGGTTCGGGCCAGTTGAAAAAATGCACGGAAAGCGCGGAGAACGTGTTGACACGGGAAAAATGAGACTCCTAGACTCGGCACCGTTCGCATTTGGTTCGGCGCGAATGTCACAGATTCACCCGGAGAATTCGGGTCCACCAGACCCGTAGGCTCCACCCCCTTTTTGAGATTACTGAGAGGAATGGTTCCCATGCAGGAGTTCGAGGAGATCATCACCGAGTCCGCCGCTGGTGACGAGGTTTCGGTCATCGACTTCGGCTGCTAGCAGCCAGAGACCGCCCTCGGCCCCAAAGGCCGACGACGAGGTAGTCACAGGCCCCGTGGCGGACCGGAGGATCCCGGTTCCCGCCACGGGGCCCCTGTCTCACAACCCGCGGCACCAGAGGACTGACCATGGCTGACACCACCGTCACCAGTACCTTCCGACCCTCCAGGTTCAACGTCGTCACCAGGACCGACGACGGTGACGCGGTCGTTCTGTACAACTCCATGCGCGGGAGCGTCTTCCGCGTCCAGGACCCCGTCGGCCACCGGGTGCACGATCTGCTGCACAACCGACGGAGCGTCCTGCGCCGGCCCGACCCCGGCACCGCCGACGAGTCCCGCCTGTTCGACACCCTCGTCACCAAGGGCTTCCTGGTGGCCGAGGAGCACGACGAGCTGGCGGAGGCCGACGCCCTGCGGGACCGGCGCAAGAACCGGACCGACCGCCTCGAACTGATCATCATGCCCACCGAGGCCTGCAACTTCCGGTGCACCTACTGCTACGAGGACTTCGCGCTGGGCCGCATGCTGACCGAGGTCCGGGAGGGCATCAAGTCGCTGGTCAGACGCCACCGCCGCGAACACGGCATCGAACGGCTCACCGTCGCCTGGTTCGGCGGCGAACCGCTGGTGGCCTTCGACGTGATCGAGGAGCTCAGCACCTTCTTCCTGGAGTTCTGCGCCGAGGAGGGCATCGAGTACAGCGCGGGCATCACCACGAACGGACTGCTGCTCACACCCGAGGTCGCGCGGCGCTGCGTCGAGTTGGGTATCAGCAACTACCAGGTCACCCTGGACGGCCCGGCGCACACGCACGACTCCTCCCGCTTCCTCATGGGCGGCGGGAAGACCTTCGACGAGATCATCGCCAACCTGACGCGGATGGCGGAGACGGACGCGGACTTCCGCGTGATCGTCCGGACGAACTTCACCGAGGCCAACAGCGTCCACGTGCCCGAGCTCATCGAGCAGCTGGGCGGGCTGTACGCCGGTGACCCCCGGTTCGGGGTCATCTACCGTCCCGTCGGCGACTGGGGCGGACCCCAGGGCGAGGAGTCCGAGGCCTACGCGGGCAAGCAGGCGGAGATGACCAAGCTCGACCTGTGCTCGAACGCGGTGGAGTCCGGCCTCGCCCCCGCGGACGACGTGTTCCTCAAACCGAACGGCTCAGTCTGTTACGCGGCCTCCCCGTGGTCCTTCGTGATCCGGCCCAACGGGCTGGTCAACAAGTGCACCGTGGCCCTGCGCGATCCCCGCAACGCCGTGGGACAGCTCGGCGCCGACGGTGACCTCGGGTTGGACCAGGAACTGATGAGTCTGTGGGTGGACAACGACGACGCCAAGGACTCCGGCTGCCACTCCTGCTTCTTCCGGCCCTCCTGCCAGGGCGCGCACTGTCCCCTGGTGCGCATCCAGGAGGGGACGCGGCCCTGCCCTCCGCAGAAGGTCTGGATCGGACCCACCATCACCACGGTGGCGTCGAACGGGAGGACGCGGTGACCGGCACACGCGGCGCGGAGGTCGCGGTCGACGACGACGGCACCTGGTGCGCCTGGACCACCGGCTCAGGTCAGGTCAGGGCGCTGGGACTGTGGGGCCCCGACAGCGGACGGATCATCGACCTCGGTCCGGGAACGGCCGTGTACGCCGGGGCGGGCACGGGACGCTTCCTCCTCCGGGACGGCGGGTCCGTCCGGTCGTGGAGCCCGGCGGCGGGTTCGCGCGACGAGGGGACGGCGCCCGCCGGAGCCCTGCTGCTCGAAGCCCGCGTGCCCGGGGCGGGCGGCGGCCGAGTGGTCGCCGCCTCCTCCGAGGAGCTGGTCCTGCACGCCGGGGACGGGACCGCGGTGTCGCGCAGGCTCTGCGCACCGCCGCTGGTCCTGGCCTGGCAGCACCGGCGGCGCACCGTCCTGTGCCTGCTGTCGGACGGGACCGTCCTCAGGGCGGACCCCGTCACGGGGTCGGTGGAGACCTCAGCCCTGCCCGGGGGCGAGGACCACCGCCTGGCCTGCTACGAGGAGGTTCTGGGGGGTGTCTGGGTGGTCCCGGCCCACGAGCCGGGCACCGTTCGCTTCCACCGGACGGAGGCCGACCCCTCCGCGGCCGTCTACCGGCTGGACCTCGGCGCGGCGGTCGACTCGCTCCGCGCCTCGCACAGCGGGGAGTGGCTCATCGCCCGGAACCCGGGTCGGGCCCCGACCCGCCTGGTCAACGTCAACAGCGGACGGAGCTTCGAGGTGCCGGGAGAGCTGGCGGCACGCGGCGCCCCCTGCGTCTTCTCGTTCGACAACCAGTTGATCAGCGTGGAGGGGGACGCCTTCGAGTCACTCCCGGTCCCGGCGAGGGCCGACATCCGCTCCCGCGACGGGTCCCTCGACATCGACACGTTCTGGTCGGCTCCGCCGCAGATGCACCGTGCCTCCCGCCCGCAGCGGCCCGCTCCGAGGAACACGGAGGTGGGCGCACGTGCCGGCACCCGTTCATGACCTCCCCCTGCGCCTGCTCTCCCCCGAGAACCGCCTGACCAAGGTGTCGGTGTGGGAACGGGCCCGGGAGTGCGCCGCCGAGATGGACCGTGCGTCACACCGGACCCCCTTCGACGCGGACGCCTTCTGCCGGGCCGCGAACCGGGGCGCGCTGGTGCTCGCGATGGCCGGTGACTTCGAGGAGAGTGAGCGGTCCTGTCAGCGCCAGGCCCGCGTCCTGCTCTCCCTCGTCCGGCGGGGGCTGCTGCCCCGGTCCGAGACCGTCCGGGTCCTCCAACCCTGGATCAACATCGGCCGGCTCCGGGTGATCCGCGGTGACTGGGAGGGTGCCCTGGCGCACTTCCCCGCGCCGGACAGCCTGCGGGACACCGGGGTCTTCGCCGGAGCGCTCGGCCCCGAGCACGGGCTGACCCCGGACGAGGCCGAGGGCGTCCTGGACTCCGAGAGCGGCGGCGCCTTCGTCACGAACACCCACGTCGTGGAGACCGCCAAGGCACTGGCGCGCGGGCGACGCGCGGACCTGCTGGCGGCGCACGTCAGCCGTTGGCGGGGGACCGCGCGCACGCTCCCGCACGTGCGGGAGGCCTCGGCCCTGCTGGCATTGAGAGGCGGCGCGAAGCTCCCCGCCGTCGCGCCGGGGACCGTGCCGACACTGGGGGCCACCGCCATCGAGGTCCACGCGTCCCTGGTCGACGCGTCGCGGACCGACTCCCTGCTGCGGTCCCTGGACACCCTGTCGGAGAGAGCCCCCTCGGCCGACCTGGTGGCCGTGTTGCGGGCGGGCGCCGGAGTCCTGCGCTCCCAGGACCGCGTGGACGACTGCGCGCGGGTCCTCCGCCGGACCGCCGACGTCTGCCGTGAACTGCGTGACGAGGCGGAACTGTTCGCGGTGCTCAGGGAACTGGGCGGTCTTGACCCCGCCTCGGGCGCGGCCCAGGAGGCCCTGGCCGTCGCGGCCGACAGCGGTTACGCGTTCGTCAGGGCCCAGGCCGGGGAGCCGCCACTGCCCCCGGCGGAACACGAGCCGCGTCTGGCGGTCCTGATCGCCGCCGAACTGGAAGCCGAGTCACGAACGACCCTCGTCAGGAGGACCCCATGATTCCAGCGCACCTGCCTCCCCGGACCACGCGGGGCGACCACCCGGTCCTCGAACGGATCGTCGGTGACTCCGACGCCTTCCTGGGGCACTGGGAACACCGACCGGTGGTCGCGGAGGCCGGGCCCGCCGTGGGCGGGGCGTTCTCTCTGGAGACGGCGCTGTCCCTGCTGAACCGGGCCGGTCTCCCCGCGTCCTGCTTCCGGGTGTTCCAGGACGGCGCGCCCAGGCCACAGGAGGAGTTCAGCGCGGATCGCGGGCGGCCCGGCCGGGGGCGGGAACCCGTGGCCGACCGCACCGCGCTGCTGCGCGCCCACGACGCCGGGGCGACCATCGTCTTCGAGGAGGTCCGCCTCCTCGTCCCCGAGGTGGAACGGCTCGCGTCCCAGCTGGAGGAGGAACTGGGCTTCGGCGTCTACTGCGCGGCCTTCCTGACCCCCGCCGGGAACTCGGGGGTGCGTCCGCACTACGACCTGGCCAGCGGGTTCCTCTGCCAGGTCCACGGCTCCAAGTCCTGGTCGGTGGGCGCCCCGGAGACGCTGTGGCCGACGGTCCCGAGCGGCGGTTCCCAGCCGGAGTTCGCCCCGGTCCTCCAGACGGTGCTCACCCCGGGAAGCACGCTCTACATCCCCCGGGGGCATCCGCACGCCGGAACCGCCACGGACGAGCTCTCGCTCCACCTGTCGTTCGCCGTGAAGCCCCGCACCTGGAAGGACGTCCTCCAGGCCCACCTGCGCGAGGAGGGCCAGCACGAACCGCTGCGTGAGATGCTGCCCCTCGGTCACACGGACCTGGACGGGCGGGACCTGCTCACCGAGGCCGTGGAGCGGTTGAACGCGGCGGTGGCCGCAGCCAGGTGAGGGCACCGGGGCTCAGACGGAGACGCCGCCGTAGGACACCCCGGACAGGTCGGCGAGCTCACGCTTCCACGCCACCAGGTCGTCGGGGCCGAACCCGCCCAGGTGGTCGTGCCCGCAGGCCCGCGCCATCACCTGCATGAGCTCCACCGACGAACGCAGGAACCGGTTCAGCCGCTCAGCGGCCTCCGCCACTGGCAGGGGGGGGGGGGGGGGGGGGGGGGG
>NZ_ANAE01000148.1 GCF_000341265.1 Nocardiopsis prasina DSM 43845
GGTGCGGTCGCTGGGTGGCGATGCCCACCGGACAGTTGTTGGTGTGGCACGCACGCATGCCCAGGCAGCCGATGGCCTGCATCGCGGAGTTGGCCACCGCGACGGCGTCCGCGCCCAGGGCCAGCGCCTTGACGAAGTCGGCCGGGACCCGCAGGCCCCCGGTGATGATCAGGGTGACGTCGCGGCGGCCGAGCCTCTCCAAGTGGCGGGGGGGGCCGGGCC
>NZ_ANAE01000149.1 GCF_000341265.1 Nocardiopsis prasina DSM 43845
CACGGGCCAGCGCGGGGATGGTCGGCACCGAGATGTTCTCGCGGAACAGCAGGGGAGCGGCCCCGGTGCCACCGCCCCGGCCGTCCAGGATCACGTAGTCCACCCCGATCCGGAGCGCCGCGTCCAGGTCGCGTTCGATGTGCTGCGCGGACAGTTTGAACCCGATGGGGATGCCCCCGGTGGCCTCACGGACCTCGGCGGCCACCCGGCGGAAGTCGGCGACGGAGACGAGGTCCGGGAAGCGGGCCGGGGAGATCGCCGTCCGCCCCTCCGGGAGTTCACGCACCTCGGCGATGCGCCCGCTCACCTTGTCGCCCGGCAGGTGCCCGCCGGTCCCGGTCTTGGCGGCCTGGCCGCCCTTGAAGTGGAAGGCCTGGCAGCGCGCGACCCTGTCCATCGAGTAGCCGAAGCGCGCCGAGGCGAGTTCGTAGAAGTACCGGCCGTTGGCCTCCTGCTCTTCAGGGAGCATCCCGCCCTCACCGGAGCAGATGCCGGTGCCCGCCAGCTCGGCGCCCATGGACAGCGCGGTCTTGGCCTCGGCGGAGAGCGCCCCGAAGCTCATGTCCGAGACCAGGAGCGGGATGTCCAGGACCAGGGGACGGCGGGCGTTGGGGCCGATCACCACGCTGGTTCCCACCGGATCGTCGTCGAGCAGCGGGGGCGTGTGGAGCTCGGCCGTGACGATCTGGAGGTCGTCCCAGGAGGGGAGTTCGTGGCGGGGAACACCCATCGCCGCCACCTCGCCGTGGTGGCCCACCCGGGAGAGCCCCTCCTCGGCCAGCTGGTGGATGCGGTCGTTGAACGGTTCGTCCGGGGTTCCCGTGAAGTCGGCGTAGGAACCCTGGTAGGCGGAGCGGTCGTAGTTCTGCGGGTGGTCCCGTTCCCAGGCGCGGATCTCGTCCTCGTCGACCCGCACCGCGCCGTCCTCCACCCAGGCCTGGAACCTCTCCAGGTCCTCGCCCTCGTAGTACAGGTTGACGCCGCTGCGCGCGTCGTAGACGGAGCCGTGGACACCGCAGACCAGACGGTTGTCGTCCTCGACGGTGGCGTCGGACATGAGCGCGCCCCGGTGCTGGCAGCGCCCGTACAGGACCCGTACCTCGTCCCCGGCGCCGGCGGTCTCGGGACCGGGGGCTCTGGAGCCGGTGGATTCGGCCTCGGGAGCCACGGAGGCCGCTGGCAGACGGATCACGGCCAGGTCCACGTTGGAGACCCGCGCGTGGGCGGGGCGGAGCGGTTCGAGGTCGTCCCAGTCGGCTACCTTCGTCGGCCGCATTCCGTGCTCCTCGGGTCGTCGCCGCCAGCGCGGGCTCACCGCGCGGGCAGGGGTCACGGCAGATTGTATTGACCAGATCACTCTCCGCGTTCGACGACATGCCTGGTGGGCGCCGTGGGAGGGGTGAGAGCGACAACGAACGGGGTGGTGTCCTCTCCGTGGACGTCAGCGCGAGAAGTCGTCCGGGCCCCGGAGCGGGCCGTGGTAGAACTCGTGGTCGGGCTCGTCGTCGGGGACCGGCGGGAAGGTCGGCCCGTTCTCGGTCGTCGCGGGGGCGGCGGCGACGGGGATGCCCTGGGCCCGCATGGTCGAGGCGACCCTGTTGCGCAGCTCGGGGAGCATGGAGTACAGCACGTCTCCGGGGCAGGCGGTGGCGTTGAAGTCCCGGTGTCCGCGGATCGCGCTGCCCGGGTTGAGGCCGTACGCCCCGCACAGCCAGGCCAGGGTGTCGACCAGCGTGTTCGTCAGGGCCTGGGTCGGGCCCTGGGTCATGTAGGTGCCCTCGTTCTCGATGCCGATGCACGTGCTGTTGTTGTTCGCCACGTGCGTGCCCACCACGTGCTGGCGGGCCGCGATCGACTCGGGGGTGCGGTCGCGTCCCTCCATGAGGAAGCCGCCACGGCTGATGGTGAGCTGCTGACCGGTGTCGATCCAGCCGTTGCTGTCCATGTGGTAGTTCTGGATCGACTTGGACAGGTTCAGGGCGTGGTCGAGCGTGTAGTTCGTGCTGTTGGCCGTCGCGGTGTGGTGGACCACGATGTACTGCGGCGGAGTGGCCAGGACCTGGATGGGGCTGCTCGGCGGACGCGCGTTCCAGGCGCCGCGCCAGTACAGTTCGGGCGCTGCCTGGGCGGCGGGGTCGACGGTCTCGGCGGAGGCGCCACCGGCGCCCAGGGCGCCGAGGGACCCGCCGAGGACCGCGGCTCCCGAGGTGAGGGCCGCCGTCCTCAGGAGTGCGCGTCTGTCCATTCCGGAGTGGGGGATAGGCGTCATGGCCGTCCTTCGTGTTCGGCGTGGTTACTTGCCAGTTAATGAAAAACACGAAAGCCGGTCGCGCGCAAAGGGTGAAACGAGGAATTCTGTTGACCGGGACCGGCCAGCAGAATTCACGAAAAGCCCCCTGTGGCGCCATCATTCAATGATGTATCGAGTCCCTTTGGAAGCGGATGTTCGCCGGAACGGCGGTTTCGGAGGTGCTCACCCGAAGGCCGCGCGCAGCACCGCGACCTGTTCGCGGCGGAACTCCCGGACCACCTCCGCGTGCGGAAGGTACGTGTCGAACCCGTGGAAGGCCCCCGGGACCACGGTCGTCGCGCAGGGAACACCCGCCTCGCGGAGTCGTCCGGCGTAGGCGAGGTCCTCGTCGTGGAACAGGTCCAGCGTGCCCACCCCGATCCAGGCCGGGGGCAGCCCGGACAGGTCGTCGCGACGGGCCGGAGCCGCGTAGGGGGAGATCCCCGTGTCCCCGGGGTCGGTACCGAGATACGCCCCCCAGGCGAACCGGTTGCTGGCCACCGACCACATGCGCACGTCGAGTCCCTCCAGGTCGGCGCGCAGCGCGGTGCGGTCGTCGAGCATCGGGTAGACGAGCAGCTGGAACAGGGGGCGGGGACCGCCCCGGTCCAGGCTCATCTGGGCCAGTGCGGCCGTGACTCCGCCGCCCGCGCTGGCCCCGCCGATCGCGACGCGGTCGGGGTCGATCCCCAGCGGCCCGGCCTGTTCGACCATCCAGGACAGCGCCGCGAGAGCGTCCTCGACCGGTGCGGGGGCGGTGTGCTGGGGCGCCTTGCGGTAGCGGAGCGCGACCACGGTGGCGCCCAGCTCGCGGGCGAACTCGATGCTGCCCTTCTCGTCCTGGATCGGGCTGCCGAACAGGTAGCCGCCGCCGTGGCTCCACAGCAACGCGGGTGAGGGGCCCTCCAGTGACCGTGGCCGGTAGACCCGGAGGTCGAGCGGCGGCGCGCCCTCGGGCCCCGGTGCGGTGTGCTCCTCGATGAGGAGGTCGGAGGGTGCCCGGACCGGCCGCATGCGTTCGGTGAGCCGCCGTGCCAGCTGTGCCGTGCGCGGGCCGAAGGTCGGCGTCGGCAGGAATCGGGCAGCGGACAGGTCGGGGTGCAGCTGGGGCATCGGGTTCCTCGGGTGATGGGGGAGAGGTGAGGGAACGGCGGCGGGGCCCGAACGGCCGGGAGAACCGGGCGTTGGTGCCGAGGCCCTTGGTCCGGGTATCGGCGTGTTCCTTCGTAGGAGGAACTCCGCCGGGCACGGCGGAGTTCCCGTGCCCGACGGACATCACACCAGTTGGGAGCGTGTTACCACCGGTCGGGGTGGACGTTGGCCCCTCAGCGGGGGCGGGGGTGCCTGAGCAGGACCGCCACCGGGACACTTCGCGCGGGACGCCGGACGGACGCTCACCGATGCCCCCAGCACCGACCGCGCCGCGCCCAGCCCGCGCGATCCCACCACCACGGGGTCGACCGGACCGCTCGGCCCGTGGTCCGCACGGGGTCTCCCGAATCCGGCGGCAGGCGCCTACGATGCGGACATGGGCCTGTTCACACCGCTCGCCGTACGTATCGGGGCCCTCCCGTGGTTGCCCCGGCTCCTCCCCCAGATCACCTGGCTCGACCGGAGGCTGCACCGCCTCAGCCGAGGGCGCCTCGGACTGCTCGACCTGGCCGGGTTGCCCAACACCGTGCTCACCGTCAAGGGCCGCAAGAGCGGACGGCCGCGCACCACGCCCCTGCTGTGCGTCCCCGACGGCCCGGACCGGCTGGGGGGCGGGTCGTCCT
>NZ_ANAE01000150.1:0-9303 GCF_000341265.1 Nocardiopsis prasina DSM 43845
TGAGGGCCGCGCGCACGGCGGAGATCGAGCGGTCGGGCCGACTGGTGACCGTACGGGCCGAGGAGCTCACCGGAGCCGACAGGGACCGCGCCTGGGCACGCATGAGCGAGGTCTGGCCCAACTTCGCCCTCTACCAGCGGCGGACCGACCGGGTCATCCCCGTCTTCCGGCTCACCGCGCTCCCGGAACCCTGACGGCCAGTGCCGCCAGGCCTCCTGACGCCAGGCCGCGTCCCAGAAGATCCACTCGAAGGTCGTGGCCCGCCGGAACGCCTCGCGCATCCGCGCGACCGTCGACTCCCCGGAGCCCTCGGCGAGCCGGTCCGCGATCGCCCTGGCCCGCTCGGTGCACCGGGCGAACTCGTCGTCCCCGTAGGTGGCGGTCCAGCCGCCGAAGGGACCGGAGCCCGGCACTCAGTCGTCGTCGGCGCCGTAGGAACGAGCGGCCGCTGCTGGATGACGAGGAGCCGTAGGAAGAGGAGCCGCCGTAGGAGGACTCGTGGGAGGAGGAACCGCTGGAGTACGACGAGTCGCCCGACGAGGAACCACCGGAGTGGGAGGAGTCCTCGAAAGTGGACGAGCTTCCGGACGAGTACCTCCGGGGCGCGGGGGTGCCGCCGTCGCTCCCCCCGGCGTCCACTCCGGTCGCCGAGTTCCTGCCGCCCCGGTCCTCTCGATCACCCATGTACTCGAGGACGAGCTGTCTGGCGACGACGCCCAGACTCCTGGTGTGCCCGGTGCAGCCAGTCAGCCGCCTCCTCCACGACGGAGCTGTCCTCACTGATCGCGATCTCCGCCAGCACCTCTCCCAGCCGCGCCATCGCCCGGGGGTCCCCGTCCACGACCGCGCGCCGGAGGAAGGGCATGGCGCCCGACCGGTCACCGGCCCGCAGAGTCAGGAGCGCCATACCCAGGTTGGCCTCGGGGTGCTCGGGGAAACGGTCGAGGAAACGCGTCCAGGCGTGCTCGGCGACGGTGAACCGTTCGGACCCGAAGGCGGCGAAGCCGAAGACCGGCAGGTACTCCACGGGGATTCGGTGCGGGATCAGGTTCCACACCACCGCGGGTACCTCGGCCGACTCGGGGTCCTGGAGCGCGTGGGAGACCAGGTGGTGGAAGGGCTCGTACGACCTCTCTCCCACCCGGGTCAGGCAGCCGGAGGCGCCTCCCTCCGCATCGGCGGCCCACTCGAGGGCTTCTTCGAAGGTGGGTGTCCCGGGGGCGTGCCTCGCGTTCGGATCGAGCCCGGTGACCGTGTCAGGGTGTGCGGCGGCGGAGGGTGAGGGAGGCCAGGAGCACCGCGCCCCCAGCGAAGGCGGTCACGATCAGCAGTGGCCGGTACACGTCCCAGGCACCGTCCCCGGCCGCCACCGCGTTGACCGCGTCGATCGCGTGGCTGAGGGGTAGCCAGTCCGAGATCGCGTGGAGCACGTCGGGCATCTGTTCGCGTGGCATGAAGAGCCCTCCCAGGATGATCTGCGGGAACACCAGCACGGGCATGAACTGCACCGCCTGGAACTCGGTGCGCGCGAACGCGCTGGCCAGAAGTCCGAGCGCGGTCCCCAGGAGGGCGTCGACGACCGCGACCAGGCCCAACGACCAGAGCGGCCCCTCGACGCCGAGCCCGCACACGTACACGGCGAACAGCACCGTCACGAAGGCCTGGACGACGGCGGTGAGTCCGAACGCGAAGGCGTAGCCGAAGATCAGGTCGAACTTGCCGATCGGGGTCGACAGGAGGCGTTCGAGGGTGCCGGAGCGGCGCTCCCGCAGCGTGGTGACGCTCGTGATCAGGAACATCACCACGAACGGGAAGAGGGCGAGGATCGCCGGGCCGATGTCGTCGAACACCGACGTGTCGGTGAACAGCCACGAGAAGAGGCCGACGAGCAGGCTCGGGGCAACGAGCAGGAGCACGATCGACCGGGGGTCGTGGCCGAGTTGGCGCAGTACGCGACCGCTCGTGGCGAAGGTGCGCGCGGGGTTCATCCGGCCCCTTTCTCGATCAGGGCCAGGAAGGCGCGGTCGGGGTCGCTCGCTCCGGTCTCGGAGAGCAGCCGAGCGGGTGTGGTGTCGGCCATGACGCGACCGTCGCGCATCAGCAGCAGCCGGTCACAGCGCAGGGCCTCGTCCATCACGTGACTGGAGACGATGAGCGTCGTCCCCTCGGCGACGAGCGAGCGGAACACCGCCCACAGCTCCTCGCGCAGCAGCGGGTCGAGGCCGACGGTGGGTTCGTCGAGGACGACAAGTTCGGGGCGGCCGAGGATCGCGACCGCGAGCGACACCCGGCTGGCCTGTCCGCCGCTGAGCGTGTCGACCCTCCGACCGGCCTGGCCGCGCAGGTTCACCTGGTCGAGGACGCGCCCCACATCACTGCGGGAGGCGCCGACCAGACGGGCGAAGTAGCGCAGGTTCTGTTCGACGGTGAGGTCGGAGTACACCGACGCGGCCTGGGTGTCGTAGGCGACGCGGTGCCGCAGTCCCGCGCTCCCGGCCTCCTGGCCGAGTACCGTGACGCTGCCCGACCGGACACGCTGGGTCCCGACGATCGCGCGCATCAGGGTGGTCTTGCCGCACCCGGAGGGGCCCATCAGACCGGTGACGCCGCCTCGGGCCACCTCCAGGTCGAGTCCGTCGAACACCGAGCTGCCGCCGCGCCGGACACACAGGTCACGGACGACGACGGCAGCGGGTGGGTCCGTGGCGTCGCTGGCACCGAGGTTCATAGCGCAGCATCATCGGTGGCGGACCCGGTCCGGGTCAACGCGCCACTCACGGTGCGTGTCGCCTGGTGCGGGCGAGGCCCGGAGGCGGCCGCGGAAGTCAGGAACGCAGCGGCGTGAAGTCGCGCGCGGCCACGAAGCCGGGCCGGCGTTCCCGGGCGGAGAAAGGCTCGACCAGAGCGTTGTCCACGCTGTTGAACACGACGAAGATGTTCGAGCGCGGGTACGGCGTGATGTTGTTCCCGGAGCCGTGCATGCTGTTGCAGTCGAACCACAGGGCCGACCCGCTCGGGCCGGTGAACTGCTCGATCCCGTGCTGATGGGCCAGTGCGGCGATGTCCTCCTCCTGCGGGACACCGATCTTCTGGGCCTTCAGAGAGGACCGGTAGTTGTCGTCCGGGGTGCGTCCCAGGCAGGGAACGAACGTCCGGTGCGCCCCCGGCATGAGCATGAGCCCGCCGTTGAAGGGGTGGTTGTCGGTCAGTCCGATGGACAGGCTGACCGCCCCCATCCGGGGCATCCCGTCCTCCGCGTGCCAGGTCTCGAAGTCCGAGTGCCAGTAGAACCCGTTGCCGCGGAAACCCGGCATGAAGTTCACGCGGCTCTGGTGGACGTAGACGTCCGAGCCGAGGATCTGGCGTGCCCGGTCCAGGATGCGGGGTTCCCGGATGAGCCGGGCGATCCGCTCACTGAGCAGGTGCGCGTCGAAGACGGACCGCACCTCGTCGGACGCGGGTTCGGTGATGGTGCGCTCGTCGGCGCGGATACCAGGGTCCTCGACCATCGCGCGGAGCTCGTCGAGCGTGGAGCTCACTTCCGGCCCGGACAGCAGGTCCCGCTGAATGTGGAATCCGTCGCGGGCGTGGTCGGTGAGCTCCTTCGCGGAGGCCGGCCCCTCCGTCACCCCGGGGTGCACGGTCGGTTCGGCGCGTTCGATCCACCCCCGGCCCTGGGCAGGGTCGACACGGGTGGGGTATTGGTCCTGGATCTGGGCGTCTACGAGTGTCACGGCAGACCCCTCCTTTCAGTGTCCTCTTCTTCCTTTCGGTGGTCGAAGGCGTACTGGTGCGTCTCGCGACCAAGGGCGACGATCCGCCCCCTGCCCTACGGACTGCCCTCCCGCGAATCGGATAATCATCGCGGGATCGCGGTGGGCGCCCCGGCGGCCAGTGCGGGGGTAACGGAGTTCCAACGGGGGTTGTACGGCCGGAACATGGAGCGGAACGGAGGAACATGTCGGCCCTTTCGCCGGTCTGCTCCACGGCTCCCGCTGCCTCATGGGAGGAAACGCGGTCCAAAGTCTGCGCGGGGAGGTTCCCTGGTGCGGACTCGAAGGCCGTGCGGGGGAGTGTCAGGTGGTGGCGTCGGCCCCGTGGGCCGGAGCGGAGTCCGAGGCCGCGCCGAACCCGCCGACGAGGCTGGCGTAGCGGTCGCTCACGGCGCGGATTCCCTGTTGGAGGGCGTTGAGGTCCTCGATGCTCAGGCCCATGAGCACGCTGTCGTTGAACTCCGGGCGTTCCATCACCAGGCGCCGGGCGAGTGCCGCGCCCTGGGAGGTGGCGTGGACTCGGCGCACGCGGTGGTCGTCGGGGTCCTCCGAGCGCGTGGCCATGCCCTGGGACGCGAGCCGGTCGATCAGCCCCGACATGGTGGCCATCGACACCCCGAAGGACGCGGCCAGTCCCCGACCCGTCGCTCCCTCCCGCGTGGTGACCAGGACCATGAGGACCTTGAGCTGTTGGATCGTCAGGTCCATCGAGAGCAGGTGCTGGACCTGCGCGGGGAGCGCGGCCTGCTCCATGGCCGCGGTCAGGGTCCTGATCTCGTGCACGACGCGTGCGCGTTCTCCCTGCTCCGTGGCGTCTGCTCCCATGCGATCAGGATAGCTCCGCCCCGACGGGGACGTGGCTGACGAAAATACTTAGCTTGATGCTAACCTTTTTTCATGGAGGCGCGCCGCCTCCCGTGCGGAACCACGCGTGCCCCGACCGGCACGGGCCCGTTCCGCCTGCCGGTCGCCCCCGCCGGTTCGGCGCTCGCGCCCCCATCACCATCGGCGACGAAGTTGGGAAGCCCCATGGGCACTGCACCAGACACGCGAACGGCGATCGAGGCTGACGCGGCGGAGCTCGACATCCAGGGCCTGCGGGCCCGCTACGCGAAGGAACGGGATCGCCGCGTCCGGCCCGACGGCGCGTCCCAGTACCGGTCCGCGTCCGGCGAGTTCGGCTACTACGCGAAGGACCCCTACACCCCCCGCACGGAGCGCGAACCGCTCACTGACGCCGTGGAGGTGCTCGTGGTCGGCGGCGGCTTCGGCGGCCTCGTGGCCGGAGCGCGCCTGCGGCAGGCGGGGGTCGAGTCGATCCGGATGATGGACGAGGCCGGTGACTTCGGCGGTACCTGGTACTGGAACCGCTATCCGGGCATCCACTGCGACATCGAGTCCTACTCCTACATGCCCCTGCTGGAGGAGGTCGGCCACGTGCCCCGGTGGCGCTACGCCCCGGGGGAGGAGATCCGGCAACACGCCGTGGCGATCGCCGAGACCTTCGCCCTCTACCGCGATGCGGTGTTCCAGACCAGGGTCACCGGTCTGACCTGGGACGACCAGGCCGACGAGTGGGTGGTCGAGACGGACCGGGGCGACATGATGCGGGCCAGGTTCGTCATCACGTCGTCCGGTACGCTCACCCAGCCGAAGCTCCCCGGCATCCCGGGTGTCGAGAGCTTCCGCGGCCACACCTTCCACACGAGCCGCTGGGACTACGGCTACACCCGCGGGGGNGCGGTGACCAGAGCGGCGGCCTCACCGGACTCGCCGACAAGCGCGTGGCGGTCGTCGGCACCGGTGCCACCGGAGTGCAGGTCATCCCGCACGTGGGACGCGACGCGGAACACCTGTACGTGTTCCAGAGGACGCCGTCCTCGGTGGACGTTCGCGACAACCGCCCCACCGCCCCCGAGTGGGCCGCCTCCCTGGAGCCGGGCTGGCAGCGGGAGCGCATGGAGAACTTCCTCGCCCTCGTCTCCGGCGAGCCGGTCGAGACGGACCTGACCCGGGACGGCTGGACGTCGACGGCGCGCCTGCAACGGAAGCTGACCACCGGGGCGCTGGACACCAGCGTGTCGACGGAGGAGCGCGAGCGTGTCGATGAGCTGGCCGACGCCCGGAAGATGAACCAGATCCGCGCGCGTGTGGACGAGGTCGTAGACGACCCGGACACGGCTGAGCTGCTCAAACCCTGGTACCGCTACATGTGCAAGCGGCCCTGCTTCAGCGACCACTACCTCCAGACCTTCAACCGGCCCAACGTCACGCTCGTCGACACCGCGGACCACGGCGGGATCACCCGCATGACCGAGGACGCGATCGTCGTGGGCGACGTCGAGTACCCGGTCGACTGCGTCGTCTTCGCGACCGGTTTCGACGTCGGCGTCTCCGGAGTGGTGTCCGGGACCCTCCCGGTGCGGGGCCGCGGCGGGCGGGAACTCCTCCACTCCTGGAGCCGTGGCCCGAGGACGCTGCACGGCTTCTACAGCGACGGCTTCCCCAACCTCTTCCACCTGGGCCCCTTGCAGAACGCCACATCGGTGAACTTCACGCACATCCTGCTGGAACAGGCCGAACACATCGCCGCCGTCATCGCGGAGGGGCGCAGGACCGGTGCTCGTGTCATCGAACCGGCGTCGGACGCGGTGGACGAGTGGGCCCGCACCATCGGCGAGAACGTACTCGACACCGTCGACTTCCAGCGCGAGTGCACTCCCGGCTACTACAACCGCGAGGGCGCCGGCCACGCGGGCGGGCAGTCCTACGGTCCCGGACCGGTGGCCTTCCACCGGCTGCTCGAGGACTGGCGGCGGGACCGCATCCACGAGGTCATGGTCCAGGACCATGCGACCACGGACGAACGCTGACCCCCTCCGCCACGGAACCCACGATCGGGACGGAAGACATGGAATCGAACCGACGCGGCCACCCGGTGGCCACCACGGGGCTGCTGACGGCAGTCCTTCTGATCGCCACCACCGCCTGTGGCCAGGAGGAGGCCGCGGAGAAGGAGCGCACCGCCTCCCAGCTGGTCCGGGTGAGCTCGGTCCACGAGGAGACCGGGATGACCCTGCTGGAGGGGCCGGCCTTCGCTCCGGACGGCGGCCTCCTCGTCGTCGACGTCACCGCTCCGGCGGGAGAACCCAAGGTTTTGAGGGTGGACACGGAGTCGCTGGAGGTGTCGCCGGTCCTCACCGACGAGGCCAGCGTGTACACCTCCGCGCAGTTCAGCCCCCACGACGACCGGCTGTACCTGACCGATCTCATCGGGGGGAAGATCGACAGCTTCACCCCTGAGGGCGAGGACCCGGTCACGTTCTTCTCCGGTGACGTCGACGGGAAGCCGATGCTCCCCGACGACCTCGCGTTCGACGAGGACGGGAACCTGTTCGTCAGTGACACCACGGGTCACTCGGATCCCGTCTGGGACCCCCAGGGCAGGGTGGTCAGGATCGACCGGGACACGGCCGAGGCCACCGTGCTGGCCGACGAACTCCCGGCTCCGAACGGTATCTCCTTCAGCGAGGACTTCACCGGCCTGTGGGTCAGCCAGTACGCCGCGAACCGCATCGACTACCTCGGGCTCAACGAGGACCGGACCGAGGTGGCCACGGCCCACCCGGGCATCCACTTCGACGGCGGGACGAGCCAGATCGACTCCAACGCGGTCGACGCGGAGGGCAACGTCTACCAGGCCGTCCACGGGCAGCCGAGCATCTTCGTCTACAGCTCCACGGGCGAACACCTGGCGACGGTGAGCGTCCCCGCCGAGGACGCCGGGGGACTGGACACGGCCACGAACCTGGCCATCGCCCCGGGAACGACCGACGCCTACATGACGGTCAGCGGCGAGGACGGCGGATTCGTCTACACCTTCGAGGCGCTCGGCGAGGGGATCCGCCAGTCCAACGGAGGATGACCTCGTTCACGGGGCCGTGAGCCCCGGATCCCTGCCGGAGGGCGGCCCACGTCGGGCCGTCCTCCAGCGTCACGCCCGCCCCCTCACGTGGTCCCGGCGGGGGAGAGCCCGTCGCGCAGTCGCCGCAACCCGCCCCGGCCGCCTCTCCACGCCGTCGCCGGGGTCGCACTGGACCGGACCTTCGCTCTGCGCTCCCCCTTCATCGGCGGCGGGCTGGTCACGGCCTCGTTCCCCCTGATCGCCGTGCGGTTCGGGAACCTCTGGCTCGGGGCGGGCTCCCTGGTGCCGTGCGCGGTCATGCTGGCGATCGCCCGGCCGTTGGGGCTGTGGAACCGTCCTCCGCGAGCTCGCCAGCAGGCCTGAGGTCCCCCTCCCGGACACCATGGTGGCGGTCGTGCTCGCGCAGCCAGCGCACGAGGGACGCCGCGACCAGGCTCAGGACGATGATCAGGGGGAACGCGGTCACGACCGACAGGGTCTGCAACGCGTCGGTGCCCCCGGCGGACATCACCGAGACCGACACGGCCGCGAGGACGAGCGCCCAGAGCACGCGGTTGAACCGTGAGGGCTCCACCTCGTTGGGAAGGTCACGGGAGGTCGCCGCGCCCATGATGTAGGAGGCGGAGTCCAGCGTCGTGGCCAGGAAGATCAGCAGCAGCACCAGGAACAGCGGGGTGATGATCCAGCTGAGCGGGAAGGCCTCCAGCGTGGCGAAGATGGCCGGGACGGCACCCTCGGCCTCCAGCGTGTCGACGATGGGCGCCTGCCCCCTCAGGTCGAAGGCCATGCTGGAGTTGCCGAGCAGCGCGAACGACAGCCAGCAGCCCAGGCTTCCGAAGCCGCACATGCCGACGATGATCTGCCTGACGGTGCGGCCTTTGGAGATCTTGGCGCAGAACATGCCGACGAACGGTCCGTAGGAGATCCACCAGCCCCAGTAGAAGACGGTCCAGACCTCCTGGAAGCCGGACCCGCCGACGGGATCGGTGTAGGTGCTCATCCGGACGATGTTCTGGGCGAGCAGACCGAGGCTGTTGGTGAAGGTGTCGATCACGAAGACCGTCGGTCCCACCGCCAGGACCAGGAGACCCAGGGCGGCGGCCAGGTAGAGGTTGAGGTTCGCGAGCCGCTTCAGGCCGCGGTGCAGGCCCAGAGCGACACTGCCCGCGAACAGCAGGGTCCACAGGCCGATGACCACGGTGTTGAGGGCGGCGCCCGGCTCGACCCCCAGCATGCGGGAGGCGCCCTCCGCGATGGTGGGCACGGCCAGGGCCAGGGAGGTCCCCGCCGCTCCGATCATCCCGAGGATGAAGAGGACGTCGATGAGCCTTCCGGGCCAGCGGTCGACCCGGTCGCCGAGTACTCCCCGGCAGGCCTCGCTGAGGCGCAGGCGGCGGATCCTGCGCACGTGGTACGCGTAGGCGAGGGCGAGGGTCGGAACGCAGAAGACCGCCCAGGCGGTGGGGCCCCAGTGGAACAGGGGGTAGGTGGCCGACCACTCGGCGGCCTCGGTTCCGTGCGGTTCGAGTTGGAACGGGGGAGCGGTGTGGTAGTGGGCCCACTCGATGATGCCCCAGTACATGAGGCCGCCGCCGATCGCGGCGG
>NZ_ANAE01000150.1:9310-12597 GCF_000341265.1 Nocardiopsis prasina DSM 43845
CGGGCCGGTCGTCGGGACCGCCCATCCTGATGCGGCCGTATCGGCTGAAGACGAGCCAGACGAGCAGCACCGCGAGTCCGGCGACGAACCACATGTACACCCAGCCCAGGTCGGACTGGAGCCAGGCCAGGACGTCGCCGAGCAGGCGTTCTCCCGTTCTCGGCGCGATCACGAACGGTGCGCTGAAGCCGACCACCATGATCAGCGCGGGCCAGAAGACTTTGTTGTCGATGTTCCAGCGGATGACTCGGGTCACCTCCGGGTTCGAGGGCACGGGCCATCCAGTTACTACTGTGTTGCGCTTGACTAATCAACCAGTCAGAATCGCATCACGACGATGGTCTTCTTGTCGCGGGTCAGCGAAAATCCTTGTCTGGCAAGGCTTTTCATCTCGCCGTAGGCAGTCTCGGAGTGCACTGTAACGAAGTGACAACCCTCGTCTTCGTTGCGAAAATCGCCACCTCTGCACGGCTGGAGGCGACCGGCCACGTGTCGGAGTCCCGGGCCTCTGAGACGTGGACACGTGGGCTGTGCGAAGTGGCCCGGGGATTTCCTCCACGCCTATCCCGTGAGTGCGGTGACGGTTCTGCGGAGTCCTTCGGTGAGGGTGGTGCGGGGGCGCCAGCCGGTGATTCTTCGGAAGGGTGTGGGGTCGATGACCATGCTGTGGAAGTCGGTGGTCTCGGATTCGGTGGGGGGTGGGACGGAGGTGACGGGGACGGGTGGTTGGCCGGTGGTGTGGGCGGTGATGCGGGCGATGTGGGTGAAGGCTTCGCGTAGGGGGGTGCCGTGGCCGGTGCCGATGAGCCAGTGGTGTCCGGCGAGGGAGTCCGGATGGTTGAGGGCGGTGGTGAAGGCGTGGGCGATGTCGTCGACGTAGACGAGGTCGCGTAGGACGGTGCCGTCGTGCCACATGGTCAGGGGTTGGCCGTTCAGGGCGCGGCGGATCATGGTGGAGATGACGCCGCGGTCGCCGGTGGTGGGGTCTGGGGCGGGGCCGTAGACGGTGGGCAGGCGCAGGGTGGTGGCGCGGATGATGCCTTGGGTGGTGGCGTCCTTGAGGGCGTTCTCGGCGGTGAGTTTGTGGCGGTCGTAGGTGCTGTGGGGATGGTCGGGTTCGGTGCCGTCCAGGTGGGTGCGGGTGGTGGGCCCGACTTGGGTGGTGGTTCCGGCGAAGAGCACCTGGGGTGGTGGTCCGGGGCGCGGGTGGGCGCTCAGCGCGTGGATGAGGCCCAGGGTGAGGCCGACGTTGACGCGTTCGGCGGTGTTGTCGCTGTGGGTGGCGCGCCAGCTGGTGCCGGTGTCCAGGTGGGCGACGAGGTGGACGATGGCGTCCGCGTCGGTGACGCAGCGGGTGAGTGTGTCGGACTGGGTGAGGTCGGCCCGGATGGTTTCTATGTGGGCGGTGGGGTTGTGGGGTAGGGGGGTGGGTCCTCGGGCGATGAGTCTGAGGCGGAGGGGTTGTCGGGCGAGTTGGCGGGTGATGGCGGAGCCGATGAATCCGGAGGCTCCGAGCACCACGACCAGGGGGCGTTCATTCAGCGGCACGTGGCTTCCTGGGTTTGCGGGCGTGGGGTGTGGGAGGGGAGGGGCGCGTGCTGGCGCCGGGGTCTGCGGTGCTGCGTCTCGTGAGCTTGCGGGTACTGGGCGTGGGAACGGGGCGGTGTGGTGGGTTCAGTGGTGCGTTGTTTCCTGAACTCTGAGGCACTCGGTGTAGGAGGGCAGGAGTCCTTGTTCGTGGGCTTGGGCGAGGGTAGGGGCTGCCTGGTCGCGGGCGGAGAGGATCGCTTCGCCGTTCTGGGGCAGGGGAAGGCCCAGTTCGGGGTCCAGGGGGGACAGGGAGAGTTCGTTGTGGGCGATGTAGGAGTCCGAGAGCAGATAGGACATCACGGTGTCCTCTTCAAGGGCGATGAAGGCGTGGCCCACGCCCACGGGCAGGTAGACGGCCCGGTAGTGCTCCTGGTCCAGCAGCACGCTGTCCCACTGGCCGAAGGTGGGTGAGCCCACGCGGATGTCCACCGCGATGTCGATGGCGCGTCCGGTGGGGCAGTAGACGTACTTGGCGGTGCCGGGGGGTGTGCGGGTGTAGTGGATGCCGCGGACGACACCGCGTTTGGAGCGGCTGTGGTTGGACTGGGCGACGGGGAAGAGGGGGTGCCCGAGGGCTTGGGTGAAGGCGGGTTCCTGGAAGGGGGCGAGGAAGAGCCCGCGTTCGTCGGGGAAGACGGTGGGGGTGAATTCGTGGGCTCCGGCGATGGCCAGGGGCCGTGAGGTCATCGTCCTGGTCTCTTCAAGGGGCGATGTTGTGGGCTGGGTGGTTTCGCTCAACCGCTCGGTCCTTTCGGCAGGGGTGGGGGTCAGCGGCGTGTGGCCAGGAAAAGGCCGCGCCCTCGGTGCAGGTGGGGGAGGTAGTCCAGGTCGAACCCAGCGGTTTCGAACGCGGTTTCGTACTGCTGTCGGGTGAACAGACTGGCGACGTAGGTCTCGCTGAAGTGGCGGATGCCGGTGGTGGGGTCGGCGATGGTGTAGTGCACCTGCATGCGTGAGGTGTTGTTCTCGCGTACGGAGTGGGAGACGCGGGCGATGGTGCGGTCTTGGTGGTGGATGACGTCGCCGGAGACGAATCCGTCCAGGAAGGTGTCGGGGAACCACCATGGGTCGACGGCGGCCAGTCCGCCGGGTGTGAGGTGGTGGGCGAAGCAGCGAAGGGTGTCGGTGAGTGCTTGGACGCTGGTGGGGTGGCCGATGGACCCGAACATGCAGGTGATGACGTCGAAGGTGCGGCCCAGGGAGAAGTCGCTCATGTCTGCCAGGTGCAGGGTGACCGGCAGGTTCTTGGTGCGTGCGGTCGCGATCATGCTTTCGGACAGGTCGAGTCCGGCGAGGTCGTCGAACCATTGGGTGAAGGCGGCCAGGTGGGCGGCGGTGCCGCAGCCGACGTCGAGCAGGGAGCGCGCGTGGGGCAGGCGGGCGCGGATCAGGGATTCGAGGTGTTGGGCTTCTGCCCGGTAGTCCTTGCCGCGTCCTTGGTAGATGAGGTCGGAGATGTCGGTGAAGTCCTGGCCGTACATGGTTCTGCTTTCGTTGGCGCGGTCGGAGCGTTGTCGGGTGGTGCGGTGGTGCACCCGGACCCGATACCACTCGACCGAGGTCTGCGGTGCGACTGTTGGGGGTGGTCGGTGCTCCGCGCTCCTAGAGGCGGGCCAGGACCTGGCGCAGGGCGGTGATCACCCGGTCCTGGGTGTCCCGGGGCAGGGACGGATACATCGGCAGGGGGGAGATCCCGG
>NZ_ANAE01000151.1:0-11270 GCF_000341265.1 Nocardiopsis prasina DSM 43845
CGGGCACGTTCAGGTGCGCGAAGCCCTTCATGGTGTGCACGGGCCAGGGGTAGCTGATGTTCAGCGCGATGTCGTGGCGTTCGCGCAGCAGACGCAGGATGTGGTCGCGGCGGGGGTGGCGGACCACGTAGACGTAGTACACGTGGTCGTTGCCCGGGGTGACCGAGGGGAGTTCGAGCCCGCCCGGAGCGCAGAGGTCGCTCAGGCCCTGCTCGTAGCGTCGGGCCACTTCCTGGCGCCCCTGCACGTAGCTGTCCAGGCGGGTGAGCTTGCGGCGCAGGATCTCGGCCTGCACCTCGTCGAGCCTGCTGTTGTGCCCGGGCAGGCGTTCCACGTAGTAGGTCTGTTCCATGCCGTAGTAGCGGAGTCGGCGCAGGTTTGCTGCGGTGGCCTCGTTGCCGGTGAGCACGGCGCCGCCGTCTCCGTAGGCGCCCAGGACCTTGGTCGGGTAGAAGGAGTAGGCGGCGGCGTCGCCGGTGCTGCCCGCGAGGACGCCGTCGCGCCGCGCCCCGTGCGCCTGCGCGCAGTCCTCCACGACGGCCAGACCGTGGCGGCGGGCGATGGCTCCCAGGGTGTCCATGTCGGCGCACTGGCCGTAGAGGTGCACGGGCAGGATCGCCTTGGTGCGGGGGGTGATGGCGGCCTCGACCAGGGCGGGGTTGATGAGGTGGTCCTGTTCGCGGACGTCCACGAACACGGGTGTGGCTCCGGTTCCGTGGATCGCCACCACGGTGGGCGCGGCGGTGTTGGAGACGGTGATGACCTCGTCCCCGGGCCCGATCCCGCACGCTTCCAGAGCCAGTTTCACCGCGTTGGTGCCGTTGTCGACGCCCACGCAGTGCGTGACGCCGTGGTAGGCCGCGAACTCCGCCTCGAACCCCCGGACGCTCTCTCCGAGTACCAGGCGTCCGCTGGCGAAGACCGTGCTGACCGCGTCGAGGAGGTCGTCACGCTCCGCCTCGTACTCCGGGAGGTAGTCCCATACGTGGGTGGCCATTGTCCTATGCCTCCTCGTAGAAGCCGAAGAACGTCAGCAGGCTCCTGGCCTCGACGTTCAGGTGGTTGCCGTACCGCACCAGCTCGGTGAGCTGGCGCAGGGTGACCCAGGTGTAGTCCTGGGGCACGTCCAGGTCGAAGTCGTCCTCGACCTCGACCATGAGGTAGCGGTTCCGTGCGTGGTAGAAGCGTCCGCCCTCTTCGGAGTGGACGCTGTCGAACCGGACGCGGTCTTTCGGAGCCGCGAGTACCTCGTCCAGGAACAGGGGCCGGCGGGCCTCGGGGAGCCACTTGTAGTTGTCCGGTTGGCACTGGACCGTGGGTGCCATCTCGACTCCGTCGAGGGCGCCGGTCTCGATGCGTGCCTGGACGAGCAGGTGCAGAACTCCCTGGATGTTCTTGACCAGGAAGGCGATGATGCCCTGGCCGCGGGGTTCGAACATGGGTTGGTGCCAGCCTGTGACTTCGCGGCTGTTGCTCTGCACGGCAACTCCGATAACGGAGAAGTGCAGGTCCAGGTCGTGTTTGATGGCGCCGTCGCGGTGGGACCAGCCGCTGACCTTGTTGAGTGGGATGGTGTGCCGGGTCAGGGTGCATCGTCCTTTGGCTTCGGTGAACCAGCTGAGGACCTCGACCATCGAGTGGAGTGATTCCTGGGCCCCGCGGGAGCGGGTCAGGTCGCCTCGGAAGGAGTCCTCGGTGGTGTCGCCGTCGCCGAGGCTGATCCCGGCGGCCCCGGCGAGCACGGTGCGCGTGTCCATGTTCATCAGGTTGGGCAGGCGCAGAAGGGCGCTGATCTGGGGGAAGCTGAGCCAGCAGAACTCGTCCAGGACGGGGACGTGTTCGTCCACCCGGACGATCATGTTGCGGTTGCGTTTGGCCAGGAACCAGGAGGCCTGTTCCGACTGCAGGACGTCGGAGAGCACCAGCCCCTTTCTGGGGGCGGTGAAATAGGTGAGGTAGGGGACGGTTCTGCCGCCGTGGATGCCGGTGATGTTGCTTTGGGTGGCTTGGACGGTGGGGGAGAGCTGGAGGCCGTTGACGTTGCCCGGCTCCATCTTGGCCTGGAGCAGGCAGTGGGGGATTCCGTTGAACTCCTTGACCAGGATTCCCAGGACGCCCTGCTCGGGCTGGACCATGATCGGCTGCTGCCAGGCCTCGACCCCGCGCCCGGAGCGGGTCAGGTCCAGCCCCTGGACGGTGAAGAAGCCGCCGGTGTGGTGGTGGAGGTCGCCGGTTTCGGGGTGGGTGGTCCAGCCGTGGAGGTCCTGGAGAGGGACGCGGGTGACATGGTGGTGTTGTTCCTGGGCTCGGTGGGCGAACCATGTGTGGAATTGGTTCAGGTCGGTGAACAATTGACCACTTCCCTGCTCGTTGAGGGTGTCAACGGTGCCTTCCGTTCGAGGAGTTCGTGTCGACCGTCTGGTTGCCCTGGGCTGAGCCTTCTCGTGGATCAGGCTCGCTTCGGCGCCGCGGTCGGCCCGCGGTCACCGCCTGACCCAGACCCTTCCCGACACCTCGATGTCGGCGGTGCCGTCGACGATCGCGCCCACACAGGTGAAGACGGATTCCGTGCCTCGCGCGGTCGACTGGTTCACGGTCACGGGCACACCGTGTGACGTGGGATCGAGGCTCAACGCGGCGACTCCGAGGGCACTGGCGGCGGGTAGGCAGCCAGCGTCCTCGGGGAAGCCGAACCCGGGGGCGAAGACCCGCGCCGCCATGTGTCGGCGCTCGGGGTCCCACTGGAAGAGCGTGAGGTCGGTGAGGCCCGACTTCCGCATCAGTACCGGGTCCGGTGCCGGGAGGTTCCGAGGGTCCTCGTCGACGTGGACGAGTGTGAACCGGCGTCCGACCCCGGCGCCGAAGGCCCGACCTGTGTACGGGGAGACGAGGTCGGGGTCGATCGGGACGGCGTGGTGGACCGCAGGCCCGTGGAACGGCACCCGGACGTGGTGTCCGTCGGTCCAGAGCCGCTGGGTGCCGTTGGGGGTGATGTGCTCGACCAGGTCGGAACCGGGGGTCAGTCGTCCGCGCGCGACCAGGCAGGCGGCCACTCCGGCCATGGAGTGTGTGCCGAAGGGGCTCTCCCCGTCCCCATGGAAAATCCTGGTCGTGAAGGCGCGGTCCGCGCACGAGACCACCAGGGCTGTCTCGTGCGCGTCAGTGTCGCGCACGTGGGCGGAAACCGCGGCCGCGTCCCATGACTGGTCCGCGTCCGGTACGAGGACGTCCAGCACGCTCCCCCTGCCAGCGGAGAGACCGAACATGTCCACTCTGATGCGGGACATCACGGCCTCCCGCCCAGGTTGTTGCGGGCGAAGTCGAGGACGACCCGTTCGTCGCCCTGATAGGGATGGTCTGGCCGGGGCCAGTGGACGACGAGGTCGGTGAACCCCAGGCCTTCGAGCTCGCTCGTGGCGTCCTCGTACGCCGTCACGGAGGCGGTGATTCCGCCCGCCGACGCGTCCGCCACGAACAGGCGGCGTACGTCGGCGGGATCGCGCCCCGCGCGTTCACAGGCCGAGTCGAGGCGGCTCATCTGCTCACGCAGGACCGGCACGACCTCGCGCAGGGGCCGCGAGCGGAAGTCGTTGGGCGGTCCGCTGGTGATCCAGTACTGCCCGAACCCGGCAGCGAGCCCCAGCCCTCGCGGGCCGGCGGCCGCGACGGCGAAGGGCAGGCGGGGTCCCTGCTCCGCCCGCGGGTGGAAGGTCGCCCCGGCCACCGTGTACCAGCGCGAGGACCGGTCCAGGTCTCCCGTGGTGAGCAGTGTGTCGAGCAGGCCGACGAACTCCTCGAACCGCTCCGCCCGCTCGCGCGGGGAGATCTCGGGCTGGCCCAGGAGGGTCGTGTCGAACCCGGGGGCACCGGCCCCCAGCCCGCAGATGACGCGGCCCCCGGAGATGTCGTCGAGCGTGGCGAGGTCCTTGGCGAGGACGGCGGGGTGCCGGAAGTTCGGCGTGGCCACCAGAGTCCCCAGCCCGATCGTCTCGGTGACTGTGGCCGCGGCGGTGAGGGTCGGGATCAAGCCGTACCACGGGCGGTCCGCGAACCAGCGCCACATCAGGTGGTCGTAGGTCCATGCGTGGTGGTATCCGAGTTCCTCGGCCGCGCGCCATCGCTCGGCGGCGACCTTCCACTCGTGCTCGGGCAGCAACACGACGCCGTGCTTCATAGGTGGGCTTCCTCAAGTGAGTTCTCCGCGTCCGCCGAGAGCTGGGCGGCGCGATGCGCGAGCAGGAGCACGTTCGGGGCCAGGCGCTCCAGCGCGTTGTCCGACGGCCCCGGGGCAAGGGTGTGGTGCTTGCCGTCGACCTCGGGATACAGGCCGTTGCGGTCCAGGTCCGCGGTGACCCCCGCGATCCGGGAGTTCAGCTGGTCGCAGAGGGAGGAGCGGCTGACGGAGCCCCGTACGGTCATGAAGAAGCCGTCGAACAGGTCCTCCTTCTCCTGTGAGACGCCCGCCCTGCCGGAGTGCTTCTGTAGCAGCGACTGCCCGTCCGGGACGAGATGGTCCGCGATCCGGGCGTGCGTCAGGTGGTTGAGCTCGATCGCTTCGCGCAGGGGCCCGCACGAGGGGTCCGCCTGCCAGGGGAACCGTGCCCGGAAGAGCGGGCGGAGCGGACGGTAGTCGGGCGCCCAGGCTCCGCTGAAGGCGGGATGCTGGAGCGACATGCGTTCGCGAATGTGCGTGTGGTACAGCGCGCGGGGAACGGTGGCGGAGTAGAGCAGCATCGTGCTGTACCCGTCCACGCACGCCGCCATCGCCTCCCGTTCCCCCTGCGTGGGCGCCCGGTGAGCGCTGCGTTCGAGGGCGTCGCCCAGCAGCCGCCAGAGGAGGAAGGAGATCTGGTGCCCTGTCACCCATCGGTACCAGAAGAGAGCGAACGCGTCCGCGCACGCGGGGCCGTACAGTTCGTACTTCTCCTGACTGAGTGGATGGACGACGGAGGGGGCGCCGTCGTCCGCGCCGTACCCGTGCCCGGTCGGCGGAAGGCGGAGCGTCCGCGGTAGGAAGGGTGCGTGCTCGTCCGGTGCGATCATGCCTTCGCCTTCGGAAAGTAGATGAACTCGATCTCCAACCCGTTGGGGTCGAGGACGTAGAGGCTCTGCATTCCGTCCGGGTCGACCACGATCTCCGACGGGGGCTCCTCCCGGTTCCAGCGGATCTCCTCGTTGGACTCCCGCACGCGTAGCCAGCGCTCCCGCAGCTCCACGAGGTGCGAGGCCTCGCCCACCTCGAGCCCCAGATGCTGGAACTGGTAGTCGAGGGGAGTCGGCCCGGACCGAGAGTGGTCGATCCGGTCGAAGACGTGGAACCGGACTTCCCCCGCCTTCAGCTCCACGAGTTCCCTGATGCCCGGGAGTCGTTCGAGGGTGAGCGGGGAGAACGTGTCGAGTTTCCATTCGACGGTGGCACCGAGGAAGTCCCCGTACCAGCGGATCGTTGAGTCCACGTCATCGGTCTGGATGGCTATGTGGTTGAACTTCGGTGCGATTTCGATTCTGTTCATGAGGCCCCCATGGCTGGTGATACTCCTGACTTATGCTCGGCGAGCCCGGTCCGGCCGGCAATCAGAAGATATTCAGAGGACTTAAAATTTTCCCAGGAAGGGCTGAAATCACCAGGTCGCGCCGGTGGCCCGAGGAGGGTCCGGTGTTCGTGAGTCCGGAATGGCCTCCGGAAGAGGTCCCGAGCCGCCGTAACGGGACGCAGCCACCGGTGATCAGAGACCTGTCGGCCGACTTCGCGGCCCCTGTCTTCAGAGGATTTCTGACAATGGGCTGAGCATTCTTTGATGGTGCGGGGTCCTCTCGATCGGCTAGGTTCGTACGGCGGGGCGAAGGAGTCGTCGCCGGTTCGGAGCCTGAAAGGGGGCACATGCGCGAAACGCTCGATGAGGCCAGGCGACTGGATGCCGAGGACCCGATTTCTGGGCGAGTGGACGAATTCTCCTTGGGTGATTTCGTGCACCTGAATGGGAATTCGCTGGGGCCTCCGCACACGGGTCTGCTGCGCGAACTCGAACGGGTGGTGGACCGCCAGTGGGCGCCCCGGCAGGTGCAGGCCTGGTTCGCCGAGGGCTGGCTCGACCTGCCGCGTACTGTCGGCGACGCGATCGGAGAGCTGTTGGGGGCCGGGCCGGGTCAGGTCGTCGTCGCGGGGGAGACCACGTCGACCACGCTCTTCAACGCATTGGTGGCCGCCTGCCGTCTACGCGGGGACCGGCCGCTCCTGCTGATCGAGGCGGACGCGTTCCCTACGGACCTGTACATCGCGCAGTCGGTGGCACGCCTGCTCGGCCTCCGTGTGCTTGTCGAGTCCTCGGCTGGATTCGACTCGGCCCTGGAGACCCACGGGTCGCGGATCGCCGCGGCGATCGTCGCCCCAGTGGACTTCCGCACCGGTGAACTCCGCGAGATCGGACCGACGACCGACCGCTGCCACGCCGCGGGAGTGGTCTCGGTATGGGATCTCAGCCATGCCGCGGGAGTCCTGCGGATCGACCTCGACGACAACCGCGTCGACCTGGCCGTCGGGTGTGGATACAAGTACCTGGGAGGAGGCCCCGGGGCGCCGGCGTATCTCTACGTGGCGGAGCGGTTGCAGGCCACCGTGGATCTGCCCCTGTCCGGATGGCACGGCCACGCGAAGCCGTTCGACATGTCTCCCGACTTCGTTCCGGCCGACGGCGTCGACCGCGCCCGGACCGGGACTCCGCCGCTTCTCAGCCTCGTCGCGCTGCACCATGCCCTGGGCCCGCTGACCCGGGCGGGGATCGAGACGCTGAGCCGACGCAACCGATCGCTGTCCGACTTCTTCCTCGCGTGCGTCGAGGAACGCTCCCCCCACCTCATCGGGCGGCTCGCCTCACCTGGAGACGTCGACCGTCGGGGCGGGCACGTGGCGTTCGACGTTCCCGATGCGGCGAAGGTCGAGCACGAGCTGGCCCAGCGCGGCGTCCTCATCGACTCCCGCCCGCCCGACCTGATCCGGATCGCCTTCGCCCCGTTGTACGTGAGCCACGTGCAGGTGTGGCACGCGGCGCGGGAACTCGCCCACGTCCTGGAGAGGTCACGATGACCGGGGTACCCGAGTACGTCTCGTACGCACGCATGGACGAGCTGCACGAACTACAGCGCCCCCGAAGCGATGTCCGGGGAGAACTGGGCTTCCTCCTGATCAGTCAGGTCAAGGAGCTGCTCTTCCGGATGGTGACCGACGACCTCGACTCGGCCAGGACCGAGCTCGGTCACGACGACCTCGACGGCGCCTGCCTGGCCCTGGCCAGGGCTGTCCGCAGCCAGGGCGTTCTCGCGGCCTGTTGGGAGGCCATGAACGGGATGTCCGCCGACGAGTTCGTCGCGTTCCGCCACGTCCTCGATGACGCGTCCGGCGTGCAGTCCTTCGCCTATCGCACGCTGGAGTTCTCCCTGGGGAACCGACCCGCGCGGCACGTCCGGGCCGCGTTGCGCGAGGGGCCCGAGCGGGTGCGGGATGAACTCGCGAAGCCGTCGCTGTATGACGCCGCGCTGCACCACCTGGGCCGGCGGGGCTTCGCGGTCCCGGAGTCCTGCCTGCGGCGGCCGCAGACCGAACAGCACGAACCGAACGCCGGAGTCGAGGATGTCTGGCTGGAGATCTATGGCGACCCGAGGACCCACCGGGGTCCGCACCGGCTCGCGGAGTGCCTGTTGGAGGTCGCGTACCAGTTCTCCCGATGGCGCGCCACGCACCTGCTGGTGGTCGAGCGGATGCTCGGCGGGAAGGGCGGGACCGGCGGAACGGACGGGGCCTCCTGGTTGCGGGAGATCAACGAACACCGGTTCTTCCCCGAGCTGTGGACGTTCCGGACCCGTCTGGAGAGCCCGGCACAGGGAGGGACGCCATGACTCGTGACGCGTCCGCAGCCGGACGCGTCGTCGCCGCCGAGCAAGAGTTTGTCGAACTGATCGGAGCTAGGACATGACGGGAAAAGCCGACCTGGAGTCACTTGTTCCACTGATATTCGGGTTCTCCGCGTTCCAGCAGTTGCGGGCGGCCTCCGAACTTCAGCTGTTCGAGTACCTCACCCAGAATGGCCCGTCGACCTGCGAGCAGGTGGCCGAGGGGCTGCGCCTGCCCGCGAAGTCGGCGCGCAAGCTGATGTTCGGCACGACCTCGCTCGGGCTCACCGACCATGCGGACGGAACGTACGTGCCGAGCGCCCCGCTGCGCGAAGCGATCAAGGACGGCACGTGGCCGCTGATCCGCAACATCATCGACTTCCAGCAGAGACTCTCCTACCTTCCGGCGACGGAGTACGCGCAGTCGCTGCGCACCGGGGAGAACGAGGGGCTCAGGCACCTCCCCGGACGGGGGAACGACCTGTACACCCGGCTGGAGCAGGCGCCCGAACTCGAGAGCCTGTTCTTCCGCGGCATGCACGCGTGGTCCGAGCTTTCCAATCCCGTGCTGCTCGGTCAGGTCGACTTCCACGACACCGCGACCGTTCTCGACGTCGGCGGCGGTGACGCGGTCAACGCCATCGCGCTGGCACGCTCCCACCCCCACCTGAAGGTGACGGTCTTCGACCTCGAGGGCGCCATCGAGGTGGCGAGGGACAACATCCGCGCGGCCGGGCTCTCCGACCGCGTCGACGTCGTGGTCGGGGACATGTTCTCCGACGCCTGGCCGACCGGTGCGGACCTCGTCCTCTTCGCGCACCAGTTCGTCATCTGGTCACCGGAGCAGAACCGGGAACTCCTCAAGAAGGCGCACGACGCGCTGCGGCCCGGCGGGAGGGTCGCGGTCTTCAACGCGTTCGCGGACGACGACGGGCGCGGACCGCTCTACGCCGCCCTGGACAACGTCTACTTCGCGACGCTCCCCGCCGAGGAGGCGACCATCTACCAGTGGTGTGAGCACGAGACCTGGCTGGAGGAGACGGGGTTCGTGGACATCACGCGCATCCGGGGCAACGGTTGGACGCCGCACGGCGTCATCGAGGGAAGCAAACCCGATGCCGTCTGACCTCGACACCGAGTACTCCCCGAGCTCCGTCGCGCGCCACCCCCGACGCTCGTTGCGCCTGTACCGGGAGCGCGGGGCCGCGGCCCGGGACCGACTCCGGGTCGAGGAGTCCGTGCCGTACGGGGACGAACCCGGCGAGAGGTGTCACCTGTTCCCGGCCGGCGCGTCCGGGTCTCCCGCCCTCGTCTTCGTGCACGGCGGGCACTGGCAGGAGTCTGGCATCGACGACGCCTGCTTCGCCGCCGAGAACGCCGTGCGCCACGGCCTCGCCTACGTCGCCGTCGGCTACGGCCTGGCGCCGGAGCGGACGCTGCCCGACATGATCGCCTCGGTCGAACGCGCCCTGGTGTGGATCGCCGACAGGGGACCGTCCTTCGGCATCGACCCGGACCGGATGTACGTCGCGGGCAGCAGCGCGGGCGCCCACCTGCTCGCGTGCGCGCTGGCCGACCCGGCGACGCCACGCGTGAGGGGAGCCCTCCTGCTCAGCGGCCTGTACGACCTGACCGAGATCCCCGAGACCTACGTCAACGACGCCCTCGGCCTGACCCGCGAGACCGCACGGGACTACAGCCCCCTGTGGATGCCCGCTCCGCGGTGCGACGCGGTCCTCCTCGCCGCGGGCCGGTACGAGACCCGCACCTATCTCCGTCAGCAGCGCGCGTACGAGGCCCGTCTCGCGGGCTCCGACCTCCCGGTCGTCTCCCAGGTCGTTCCCGACCGGGATCACTTCGACCTGCCGTTGGACCTGGCCGACTCCGAGACCGGATTCGGTCGACTCAGCCTGGATCGTTTGGGAAGGGTGACCCCCACTTCATGAAGTACCTGTTCACATCGATGCCGGTTGTCTCCCACGTCCTGCCGTTGGTACCGCTGGCCCAACAGCTCACCCTGGACGGCCACGACGTCCTGGTGGCCACCACGGGCCCCGCGGCGGACACCGCGCGCCGAGCCGGGCTCACCACCGTCGACGCGGGTGGTCGGCTCGACGCGCGAGAACCCTATGACCAGTTGCTCGAAGTCATCGCGCGCGGGGAGTCCGGGCACGCGGCGGACGACGCGGAGGCTCTGCGGGTGCACGGTGCCTACTTCGGCGAGGTCGGGCTGCGCATGCTCGACGACCTGCTCGGGATCGGTCGGCAGTGGGGTGCGGAGGCCGTCGTGTACCCGGGCATCCACGCCTGTGGTCTGGTCGTGGCCCGCGCGCTCGGAGCCGTAGGGGTGCTGCACGGGTACGGGATCCCGCTCCCCACGTTCGCCCCCGCACTGGAACACATGCTCACCAGTCGGGGCGACCTGCCCGACTGTGTCCCCGAGGCCGATGTCGAGCTGGACGTGCTGCCGCCGTCCCTACCGAACTTCGCCGAGCTGCCCTGGACCAACGGGAAACCTCGACACCGACTGGGCATGAGGTACGGGTCCTTCAACGGCGCGGGCGACGTGCCCCCGTGGCTCCTTCACGAGCGTGACGTGCCACGCGTGATCCTGACCTGCGGGACCACCGAGGCTCAGGCCCAGCGGGGGGACACCTACCGTCGCATCATCGAGGCTCTGGAGGGGACGGAGTGCGAAGCGGTCATCCTCTCCGGCGGGGCGGTCCTGGACCGCCTTCCGGTCCCGCTGCCCCCATGGGTGCGGCTGGAGCGGTGGCTGCCGTTGAAGTTCGCCCTCGACCAGGCGGACGCGATCGTGCACCACGGCGGCTCCGGAAGCCTGCTGACGTCGTTTGCCGCGGGCCTGCCGCAGGTGGTGATCCCCATCGCCGGAACGGTCAGCATGAGCAACGGCCAGGCGGTGGAGGCGTGCGGTGCGGGCACGATGGTCGACCCCAACGGGCTGAACTCCGCCGAACTCGCCAAGGCCGCCGTCGATGTGCTCACCTCCTCCGCCAAGCGCGGGGCCGCGGCCGCGGTTCAGCGGGAGATGGAGGAGATGCCATCGGTTCGCACCGTGGCCACACGGCTCTCGTCCATCGTCGGCGAGCGGGCCGAGGTGAGGTCGTGAGAGTCGCGGTCATCGGCGGAGGCCCGGCGGGCCTCCTCACCGCGTTGCTGGTCAAGCAGCGCGGGGTGGCGGACCACGCCGTCGTGTGGGAACGGAACCGGGGAGAGGACACCGGCTTCGGCGTGATCCTCCCCTCGGAGGCACTCGACCTCCTCCGCCGTGCCGCGCCTGACCTGGCGGACGCCGTGGCCCGGCACCTGGCTCGCTGGGAGCGGACCGGTGTCAGCCGGAACGGCGAGTTGTGGACGGCGGA
>NZ_ANAE01000151.1:11276-111468 GCF_000341265.1 Nocardiopsis prasina DSM 43845
CCACGCTGAAGCGGTTGCTGTGGGAGGCCTGCGGCGCGCAGGGCGTGGTCCTCCGAGAGCGCGAGGCGCCGAAGCTCTCCGCCCTCGCGAGCTCGTACGACCTCGTGGTCTGCGCGGACGGCGCGGGATCGATGGCGGACCGGGCCGGTTTCACCACGACTGTCGAGGAGGTCGGCCCGCCCTATGCCTGGCTCGGTCTCGACCAGGCGCTCGGCGAACTGAACTTCCTCGGGGTGTCGGCGGTCGACGGCTGTTACATGGCGCACGCCTACCCGTTCAGCGACTCCGCCAGTACCTTTCTGGTGGAAGGGGCCAGGGCGCTCGGACCGGCCGATCTCTCCGTCTTTTTCGGCCTCCCCGTTCGCCCTGATCCGGTTCGGGAGAACCTGATATGGCGTAGATTCCGAGAACGGACGGTGCGTCCGTGGTCCCGCAGTAACATCGTACTTGTCGGTGACGCCGCGCACACCGTTCATTACTCGATCGGCAGCGGTACGCACCTGGCTTTCGAAGACGCTTTCGTGCTGGTGGAAAGCATTGCCGTCGCTGACCACCTCCCCCGCGCGCTGTCCGTGTATGAGGAGACCCGTCGACCCGTCGTCGAGCGGTTCCAGGAACAGGGCAGAACTAGCGCCGCATGGTTTTCCCAGGTGGAAGACGTGTTCGATCTTCCGTTGAGCCGGTTCGCGGCCAGCCTCCTGACCAGAGGGGGGAGCTTCGGGCGTGACGCCTGGACGTGACCCCCGCCGTGATCTCGGTACTCGGACCCCAGGGAGTCGCCGGAGTCACCGATCTCGTGAATGACCAGAAATAATCCATGAAAGAAGGTAGAACACGGTGAACAGTACGAGGCCGGCACTCATCATCCACGGGGCCCGTGCGAACAACCTGAACGGTGTCACCGTGCGAGTCCCCTCGCCCGCACTGACCGTGGTAACCGGAGTATCCGGATCAGGGAAGTCGTCACTGATATTCGAGACGATCGCCAAAGAATCACAACGGCAGCTCAACGAGGTCTTCCCGCTTTTCATTCGGAACCGGCTCCCGAAGTTCGAACGCCCCGATTTCGAATACATCGAGAACCTCTCCCCGGCCATCGTCGTCGACCAGCGCGCTCTGGGGCGCAACGCGCGCTCCACGGTCGGCACCCTCACCGAGGTCCAGCCGATGCTGCGCGTCCTGTTCTCCCGGCACGGAAGTCCGAGCGCTGGCGAGTCGACCGCCTACTCGTTCAACGCGCCCGAGGGGATGTGCCCGGAGTGCGAGGGGCTGGGCCAAGTGCTGAGCCTGGACGTCGACCGGTTGCTGGACCGGTCCAAGTCGCTGAACGAAGGCGCCATCCAGCACCCCAACTTCGCCGTCGGCACGAACTACTGGAAGCGCTACGCGACGGCCCACTTCCACGGCGACCAGTCCGGTTCCCGCCTCGGCGAGCCACTGTTCGACTCCGACCTCCCGCTGAGGGACTACTCCGAGGACAAGCTCGAACTCCTGCTGCACGGCGGCGGCTTCCAGACCGCCCGGCCCGACGAGTTCGGCAACGTCTCGGTGAACGACTACGAAGGCCTCGTGGAGCGGTTCACCCGGCGGTACGTCAAGCCGGGCCTGGACTCGCTGAAGGCCAAGGAACGCAAGTACGTCGAGAAGGTCGTCGACATGGCGGCCTGTTCCTCCTGCGGCGGCACTCGGCTCTCCAGAGCCGTCCTCGACTCGCGCATCGACGGACGCAACATCGCCGACCTCTCGGCGATGCAGGTGACCGAGCTCTTGGACACGCTCGTCGCGATGGAGGCCACGATCGGCGACGCCTCGCTCCTCGCGCAGCCGATCGCCGCGTTGCGGCGCATGGAGACGGTCGGGCTCGGCTACCTCTCCCTCGACCGTTCCTCCCTGACCCTCAGCGGCGGCGAGGGGCAGCGCCTGAAGACCGTGCGCCACCTCGGATCGAGCCTGACCGGCATGATCTACGTGTTCGACGAGCCCAGCACCGGCCTGCACCCCCGTGACGTCGAGCGGCTGATCGCGCTGCTGTACCAGCTGCGGGACAAGGGAAACATCGTCCTCGTCGTCGAGCACAACCGAGCGGTCATCGAGGCCGCCGACCACGTGATCGACATCGGTCCCGGCGCTGGCAAGCACGGCGGAACGGTCGTCTTCGAGGGCACCCCGGCCGAACTCGCCGCGAGCGACACCGCCACCGGCACAGGGCTGCGCGAACCGCTCCCGGCCTCCAGGGCGCGCCGCTTCGACGCCCACCTCCCGGTCCGGTCCGCCAACCTGCACAACCTGCGCGACGTCGACGTCGACTTCCCCCTGGGCGTCCTCACGGCTGTGACCGGAGTCGCCGGTTCGGGGAAGAGCTCGCTGACCACCCAGGTGCTGCCCAAGCAGAACCCCGGCGTCGTCGTCATCGACCAGAGCGCGGTCGGCATCAACCCCCGGTCTACCCCCGCGACCTACGCCAAGATCTGGGACCACATCCGCCAGGAGTTCGCGCGTGTGCACGGGGTCAAACCCGGCCTGTTCAGCTTCAACGCCGAGGGCGCCTGCCCGACCTGCAAGGGGCGCGGGAGCGTGACCAGTGACATGGCCTACCTCGACCCCGTCACGGTCACGTGCGAGACGTGCGGTGGCGGGCGTTTCCACCCTGACGTGCTGCAGTACCGGTTGTACGGCCGTACGGTCACCGAGTTGCTGGAGACGACCGTGGAGGAGGCCGTCGAGCAGATCGGCGGAACGGTCAGGGAGCGGCTGAAGGCCTTCGTGGACGTCGGGTTGGGCTACCTCACCCTCGGTCGTTCGCTGTCCGAACTCTCCGGTGGCGAGCGGCAGCGCGTGAAGCTCGCGAGCCGGCTCACCGACAACGGGCGGATCTTCGTCTTCGACGAACCGACCTCAGGACTGCACATGGCCGACGTGCGCAACCTGGTCGCCCTGTTCCACCGCATCATCGACGCGGGCAACACGGTGATCGTCATCGAACACGACCTCGACGTGGTGCGGCTTTCCGACTGGGTGATCGATCTCGGGCCGGGCGCGGGACACGAGGGGGGCAGGGTCGTCTTCACCGGTCGGCCGGAGGACCTGGCCACTGATGAGGACAGTCTGACCGGAAGGTACTTGGCCAAGGAGCTGGTCTAACCCCATGAGCGATCCCGAGCAGAGCTGTGATGGAGGAGTGGGAATGCTGTCGACGACCACACTCGGACGACCGGAGGTCGTCACCTCGGAGACGATCACCGGCGCGTTCGCGAGGACGGCACGGGACCAGGCGCACTGTGAGGCGATCACGGACGGCCTGCGGACCCTGACGTACGGGGAGCTTGACGCGGGCACCGACCGGATCGCCCTGGCTCTCTCCGCCCGGGGGCTGCGGCCGGGGCAGCACGTGGGCGTCCACCTCGACCGAAGCCTTGCCACCTACCAGCTCTTCCTCGGCATCCTCAAGGCCGGGCTCGTCGTCGTCCCGTTCAACCCCGCCCATCCGCCCGAGTACAAGGCGCGGATGTATGAGGCCGCCGAGCCCGCTCTCATGGTGGTCGGCGACCGCCCGGCCGAAGCGCCCTGGGAGGAGGCCCTGCCGGTCGCAGACCTGCTGGCCGAGGCGGCCGCGGCTCCGGCCGGGCCGCCCTCGGTCGAGCCGAGCCCGGACGCCCCGGCCTTCGTCCTGTTCACCTCCGGATCGACCGGGGTGCCCAAGGGGGTCGTGATCGCGCACCGCGGCATCGCCAGGGTCTCCCGGCACCTGACCGACTACACCCCCGGGCCGGGCGACAGGTTCCTGCAACTCGCACAGCCGAGCTTCGCGGCGTCGACCACCGACATCTGGACCTGCCTGCTACGCGGCGGAAGGCTCATGGTCGCCCCGCAGGAGGTCCCCGCACTTCGGGAGCTCGCCGAGCTGATCATCCGTGACCGGACCACGGTGCTGAACCTGCCCGTCGGACTCTTCAACCTCCTGGTCGAGCACCATCCGGAGACCGTCGCACGGGCCAGGTGGGTGATCGTCAGCGGGGACTTCCCGTCCACCGCGCACCTGGAACGGGCCCTCGGCGTCATGGAGGGCGCGTTGTTCAACGCCTTCGGCTGTACGGAGAACTCCGCGCTCACCGCGGTCCACCGGGTCACCGCCGCGGACCTGTCCACGGGGGACGTCCCCGTCGGCCGCCCGATGCCCACGGTGGAGTTGTCCGTCCGGGACGAGCACTTCGAGGAGTGCCCGCCGGGTCGGATCGGTGAGTTCTGCATCGCCGGGGAGGGACTGGCCCTGGGCTACCTCAACGACCGGGAGCTCACCGGGGAGAAGTTCGTGAGGCACGGCGGCCGACGGCTGCTGCGCACCGGAGACCTGGCCAAATGGACCGAGGAGGGCGAGATCGTGCTCGGCGGGCGCGGCGACCAGATGCTGAAGGTCCGGGGGTACCGGGTGGAGCCCCGCCACGTGGAGGTGACCGCGGAGGCCTTCCCGGGTGTGGCCCGGGCCGTAGTCCAGGCGCCCGTCGGCGACGGGGCCTCGGAACGACTCGTGCTGTGGTGCACGGCCGATCCCGGGGCCGAGGGGAGCCAGGTCAGTGAGCACGCCCTCATGACCCACCTGCGCGAGAGGCTGCCGGACTACATGGTTCCGACGACCGTGACGCTCCTCGACTCGTTCCCCCTGAACGCCAACGGCAAGGTCGACCGGGGCGAGCTGCGCACTCGGCTCGCTTCGGTCGAACAGGGGACCGGGCGAAACGGGGAACGGCCTCCGAAGGACCGACTCGCCGAGACCGTCCGGTCGACGCTTGCCGCCGTGATGGACCGCCAGGGCCTGGGCGCCGACGAGGCGCTCCTGGAGGCCGGGGTCACGTCGCTGCACCTGATCGACCTTGGCTCCCGGCTCGACGACGTGGTGGGCGTCTCGTTGTCCCCCAGTGACATTCTCGACGCGGGCACGGTGACCGGTGTCGCCGCTCTGATCCGGGCCCGGCGCCGTGGAGGTGATTCCAGATGACGAGCCTCGGAGGACAGGCGTTCCCGCCGTCACCGGTCCAGGCCGGTTTGTGGTTCGCGAGCACGTACGGCACTGAGGATCCCACGGCGTACAACCAGCCCCTGGTCCTCAGGCTCCCCGTCCTGCTGGACGACGACCGCTTCGTGGCAGCGGTACGCACGGTCCACCACGAGCAGGCCGCCCTGCGCACGACGTTCGAGATGGGCTCGGATGGTGACCTGCGGCAGATCGTGCACGACCGCCTGGACCCGGTGGTCGAGCTGCGGGACTCCGGCGGGCGGGACCCGCGAACGTGGATCGGCGAGCAGGTGGACGAGGTCGCCCGGACCGTGTTCGACCTGGGGACGGGACCGCTCGCGCGCGTCCGTCACCTGCGCCTCCTGTCCGAGGACACGAGTCTGCTGGTCTTCAACATCCACCACACCGTCTTCGACGGCATGTCCTGGAAGCCCTACCTGCGTCGCGTCGAGGCGGCCTACACGGCCCTGGCACGCGGCGACGCGCCCGGGCGGCCCGTCCCACGGCAGTCGTTCGAGGCCTACGCCCGGTGGCGCGAGCGTGTGGCGGACACGGGAGAGCCAGGGGCGGCTTCGAGGACGCTCGGCTACTGGCGGGAGAAGCTCGTCGGCGCGCCCGCGGTCGTGCCCGTCTCGTTGGCGGGGGATCGAGCGCCCCGAGGCACCTCCGCCCAGACGGTCCTCGACGCGGAGCTGAACGCACGGGTGCAGGAGTTCTGCGCCGCTCAGGGCATCACCACCAGCATGTTCTTCATCGCCGTGTACATCGTGCTGCTGCACCGACAGACCCGTCACGACGACGTCCTGCTGGGCATGCCGCTCTCGGTGCGCGAGGGCGGGGAGGACGCCGAGGTCGTCGGACACCTGACCAACACCGTCGTGCTACGCCACCGCCTGGCGGACCGGGCCACCGCCCACGACGTGCTCCAGGACGTCAGACGCGAGGTGCTCGACGTGCTCCGGCACCGGCACGCCCCGCTGGAGACCGTGGTCGCCGACCTCCGCGAGAGCGGTGACCACCGCGACGGCACCGGCGAGCTGTTCAACGCGATGATCACCGTGATGCCGTCCCACGCACGGGGCCTCGATCTTCACGACTGGGGGGTGGCTACCTGGGAGTACACCTCGGGCGGCGCCAAGTACGATCTGGCCCTCATCGTCGACGAGGCCAAGAACCACAGGACGCTCATCGTCGAGCACGCCTCGACCACCGATGACGGCGCCGTCATCGCGGAACACCTCGTCCAACGGCTCCGGAAGCTCATCGAGTGCGTGCTCGCCGAACCGGACACTCCGGTCCGCGAGCTGCCCTGGACGGGTGCGCGCGAGGAGGCCGCGATCATCGAGTCCTGCTCGCGGCAGGAGGACGCCCGTGAGCTGGGCACCGAACTGACCGACGACCTCTTCACGGCCGCCGTCAAGGCGGCCCCCGACCATCCCGCCCTGGTCACCGGCAGCGCCGAGTCCACGTATGCCGAACTCGACGCGCGGGTCCGGTCCGTGGCGGTGGACCTGGCCGCGCGTGGGGTACGGTCGGGCGCGCCGGTCGCCGTCCTGCTGCACCCCGGCCCCGACCTCGTCGCCACGGTTCTCGGAATCCTGAGGGCCGGAGGGAGCTACGTCGCCCTTGATCCCGGCAACCCGGTGGAACGGCTCGGCTTCGCCATCGGCGATAGCGGATCCACCATCCTCGTCCGTGACCCCGACGTCGACCTGTCCGGCGCGGACCTGCCTCCGGGACTGGAGGTCCACGCCCCCGACGACCTGGGCGGCGATCCGGCCGATCCTGTCGAGCCCGGACGCAAGGGGCCCGGCGACACCGCCTACGTCGTCTACACCTCGGGCTCCACCGGCCGGCCCAAGGGTGTGGTGATCACCGAGGCCACGCTGGCCAACCTCGCGCACTGCCAGGAGTGGATCTCGTCCGGACGCCGGATGCGCACGCTCCAGTACATGTCCCCCGCCTTCGACGTCTTCGCGCTGGAACTCGTCGGCTCCCTGTGCACGGGCGGGACACTGGTCATCCCTCCCGCGCACGCGCGAACGGATTTCGAGGCCCTCGCCGCACAGCTCGCCGAACAGCGCATCGAGCGGGCGTTCTTCCCGTATGTGGCGCTCCGCGAACTCGCCGCGGTCCTGCGGACCTCCGCCGTGCGGCTGCCGGACCTGCGCGAGGTGTACGTCACCGGAGAACGACTGGTCGTCACCGAGGACCTGCGCGCCATGTTCCGTGCACTGCCCGACGCTCGTCTGATCAACGCCTACGGACCCTCCGAAGCGCACTGGTGCACGGCGGAGACCCTGGCCGCCGATCCCGACACGTGGCCCGCGATGCCGCCGATCGGCGCGCTCGTCCCGGGCGTGGACGCCCGCGTCCTCATCGACGACGACCGCCTGGCGCCCTTCGGGGTGGAGGGGGAACTCTGCATCGCGGGGCCGGTGATCTCTCCGGGCTACCTGAACCTGCCCGAGAGGACCGCAAGGGCGATGCGGCCCGATCCCTTCGGACCGCCCGGGCAGCGGATGTATCGGACCGGAGACGTGGTCGTCCTGGCGCCGGATGGACGCCTGCACTACCGCGGCCGGATCGACGACCAGATCAAGATCCGGGGCTACCGCGTCGAGCCGGGCGAGGTGGAGTCCGCGCTCGAACGTGCGCTGGGCGTGGAGATGGCCGCGGTGATCGCCCGGGCCTCGGGGGGCGAACTGCGGTTGCACGCGTTCGTGCAGTCCGGTGCCGAACCACGGCCCGAATGGCGGGCGCGTCTCGCGGACCTGCTCCCCGACTACATGATCCCGGCGACGCTGACCCGCGTAGACAGCATTCCTCTGACCGCGACCGGGAAGATGGACCGCCGCGCGCTTGAGTGCCGGCATGTCGGGCGGGCCGGGGACGCCACCGTCGACGGCTCCGGCGTCGATCGCCCGCACCAGTCCCTGGCGGAGGCGGTCGGACAGGACGAGCCCGGAGCCCGGTACGTGCTGGCCATGGCCGAAGTGTGGGCGGAGCTGCTCGGGTCCTCCCCCCAGAGCCCCGACGACGATTTCTTCCTCCTCGGCGGCCACTCGATGCTCGCCGCCCGCCTGCACCGACTCGTCCGGCAGCGCTTCGACACCGATGTAGCTCTGTCGGCCCTGCTCAACACCCCCACCCTGAGGGGGATGGCCGGGTGCCTGGCGGGCGGAGAGGGCGCAGAGGAGGGGACGACGGCGCAGGTGCTGCGCGACGACGCACGGCTACGCGACTTCTCCGTCTCTCCCAGGCGGGAACCGGGAGACGGAACGGTCCTGCTGACCGGCGCGACCGGCTTCCTGGGCAGCCATCTGCTCGACGAGCTCCGGCGGGCCGGTCGACGGATCCGCTGCCTCGTCCGCGCGGACACCGAACACCAGGCCCGGCGGCGCCTCGCGGGAGCGTTCGAGAAGTTCGCCCTGGACCCCTCCGTGCTCGACGAGGTCGAGGTCGTCCTGGGCGACCTCTCCCAGCCCGAACTCGGGCTGGGAGAGGAGTACAGGCGACTGGCGAGGTCCGTGGCCGAGGTCTACCACGCCGCCGCCCACATCAACTTCGTCGTTCCCTATCACACGGTCCGGCGCGCCAACGTCGACGGCCTGCGGGTGCTGCTCGACCTCTGCGCGGCCAACCGGACACCGCTGCGTCTGGTCTCGACGATGGGGGTCTTTCCTCCTGACTCGACCGGGGACCGCGTGACCGAGGACGCGGTTCCGGGCGACCCCGCGTCCCTGGGCATCGGATACTCACAGAGCAAGTGGGTGGCCGAACACCTCGCCCTTCAGACCAGGCAGGCCGGACTGCCGGTCACGCTGCACCGGGTCGGCCGGATCGGCGGCCATGACGGCACCGGGGCCTCCAGGCACGACGACTTCTTCTGGCTCCAGATGAAGAGTTTCACGCTCCTGGGCCGCTACCCGGATGACATTACGGACGCACCGCCCGTCGACCTGCTGCCCGTGGACTACGTGGCCAGGGCCATCGTGCGCCTCTCGGCAGCTGGGCCCGACGACGCGAACTGGCACCTGTTCCACGACCGTGGGCTGTCATGGCCCGCGATCATCGAGGCCATCCGCGAGCGCGGGTACGAAGTCGAACCGGCCTCCCGCGCCCAGTGGATGGCCGCTCTGGAGAAGCGAGCCGAATCCGACGCCCAGGGGGAGGGCCTTGGCCCCCTGGTTCCGTTCATGCGCGAGGGCGTGATGCGGCTCGGCGACCACGCCTTCGACAACGAGAGGACACGGCGGTCCCTCGCCGGACTGGGGTGTCCGCTGCCACCCGCGGACACGCGGTGGATCGACCGGATGTTCGAGTACTTCCGCTCCCACGGAGCGGTCCCCTTGCCGGAGAAGGAGCGACGGAAGGCGAGCCATGACTGAAGAACGCAGGTACTCAGCGGTGATCGTCGGCGCGGGGCCGGTCGGGTGCGCCCTGGCCACGCTGCTCCGGGGCCAGGGGATCGAGGTCGATCTCCTGGAACGGACCTCAGCGTCCGGTCCGGTCGGCAGCGGCCACTCCTTCAACCTCACGCTCACCTCGCGCGGGCTCTCCGCTCTCCCCCACGAGGTCAGGCGCCGCCTCTACCACCAGGGAGCGGTACTGACCAAACGGATCATCCACCACCGGGACGGCGCGGTCTCCACACAGCCGTACGGGACCGCGGACACCCACCATCTGCTGTCCATCCCCCGCAACGTCCTCCAGGACCTGCTGCGCGACCAGGCGGTCCGCGCCGGGGCGCGGATCCACTACGAGCGCGAGTGCGTCGAAGTGGACGCGGCCCGGGCCGCGGTGACGGTGCGTTCCGGAGACGGCCACAGGGCCCGGTTCCAGGGGGACCTGCTCATCGGCTGCGACGGCGCCAACAGCGCGGTCCGCGACGCCATCGCCGCCTCCGCTCCGACGCACATGCGGGTCACCCGCAGGTCCATCGCGCACGGGCACGCGGAGATCACCATGGACTACGCGGACGCCGATCCGAGCGGTCTGCACCTGTGGCCGCGGGGCGACCACTTCCTCCAGGCACAGCCCAACCGCGAACAGACGTTCACCACGAGCCTGTTCAAGCCGATGGCCGGACGCGACCGAAGGTCCCACTTCCGCGGACTCGACTCGGCCGACGCGGTCCGCGACTACTGCTCGACCGAGTTCCCGGACGTGTTCGACCGGATGACCCAGGTCGGAAGCGGTCTCATGGCCCGCCTGCCGACGCGGCTCCGGACGGTCGACTGCGCGCCCTACCACCACGCCCGCGTGGTGCTCGTGGGGGACGCCGCGCACACGGTCGTCCCCTTCTACGGCCAGGGGGTCAACTGCAGTTTCGAGGACGCCGCCACCCTGGCCGCCCTCCTCGAGAAGTTCCGCCTCACCGACGAGAGCGAGGTCGGCGCGGTCACGGAGCTCGTCGCCAGGGAGTACAGCGACGTGCGGGTCAGGGCCGGGCACGCGCTCGCCGAACTGTCCCTGGACAACCTGAGGGAGCTGTCGGCCCACGTCGACGACTCGGCCTTCCTGGCCCGTAGGTCGTTGGAGCGGCGGCTCCACCAAGAGCACCCGGAGTTGTACACACCGCTCTACCAGTTGGTGGCGTTCACCTCCGTCCCCTACAACGAGGCCCGGCACATGTACCGCGAGACGAACGCAGTGCTGGACAAGCTGTGCGCGGGGCGGGATCTCCACCGGGAAAGGGAGCAGATCATCGGCGAGTTCGCCCGGGCCCGTGAGGGCTGGCTGAGCCTGTCCGGCACCCCGACCTGACAGCCGCGCGGCAGCCATGCGCCCGGCCCGTCCCTGACCGGCGCTCCGAAGCCGTCGTGGTACGCGCGAAGGGCCTACGACGCCGCCATGGCCGACCGCAGCGGTTCCCACCACGAGGGGTGGGCGCCGTACCAGTCGATCACCTCGGTCAACCCCCGCTCGAAGTCGACCCTCGGCGTGTAGCCGAGTGCACGCAGCTTGTCGTCCGCGAGGGAGTAGCGTTGGTCGTGGCCCTTGCGGTCGGCGACCCACTCCACTCGGTCCCACCCCACACCGAAGGCGGAGAGCAGTCTCTGGGTGAGTTCGAGGTTGGTGAGCTCGGCGGTGCCGCCGATGTGGTACACCTCGCCCGGCGCACCATGCTCCATCACGACGCGAACGCCCTGGCAGTGGTCGTCCACGTGGACCCAGTCCCGAACGTTGCGTCCGTCCCCGTACACCGGGACGCACCGTCCCTGGAGCAGGTTGGTGACGAAGAGCGGGACGACCTTCTCCGGATACTGGCGGGGGCCGTAGTTGTTGCCGCAGCGAGTGACGCACACCGGCAGCCCGTGGGTGCGGGCGTAGGCCAAGGCGATGAGGTCACCTCCGGCCTTCGCGGCCGAGTAGGGGGAGCGCGGGTCCAGCGGGGCGTCCTCGCTCCAGCTCCCCGTCGCGATGCTCCCGTACACCTCGTCCGTGGAGACCTGGACCACTCTGCGGACCCCGGATTCGAGGCAGGCCTGCATCAGGGTCTGGACGCCGAGCACGTTCGTGCGGGCGAACGCCGTGCCGTCCGTGATGGAGCGGTCCACATGCGACTCGGCGGCGAAGTTGACCACCACGTCGTGGTCCGGAAGGAGCCGCGCGAGCAGGTCGGCGTCGCAGACGTCGCCGCGAACGAAGTCGATCCGATCGGCGACCTCATCCAGGTTCGACTTCCTGCCCGCGTAGGTCAGTTTGTCGAGTACCGTGACCCGGTCCCGAGTACGGGACGCGGAGCGCTCGCCGAGCAGCTTGCGCACGAAGTGCGAGCCGATGAAGCCCGCACCGCCCGTGACCAGAGTTCTCATCGCTTGTCCTGAGCCTTTCCATGCCTTGCGCAACCCCGCCGGGCGGCGTGGGACGCGGCGGGTGAGGGGGGTCAGGTGCTGATCCGCACCTGGCTGTGGTCACCGAGCACGAGTCGGTGCGCCCGCGGTGTGGGAGGGGCGGGGACGATCTGCGACTCCCGACCGATGAGGGAGCGCTCGATACGGCGCATCCCCTCGATCGAGGCCCCGCGGAGCACGATGGAGTACTCGATCTCGCTCGCGTTGATCCGGCAGCCGCCCTCGATGGACGTGAACGGTCCGATGTAGGAATCGTGGATGACCGCGTCCGGTCCCACGGTCACGGGACCGACGATGCGCGAGCGGACCACCTGGGCGCCCTCGGCCACGGCCACGCGCCCGACCAGGTCGCTCTCGGTGACGGAGCCCGCGATCTGCGGCTCCAACGTCTCCAGGACGTTCCGGTTCACCTCCAACATGTCGTCCACGTTCCCGGTGTCCTTCCAGTAGCCGGTGATGGTGGTGGAGTCCACCCGCTCGCCCGCGTCGATCAGCCCCTGGATGGCGTCGGTGATCTCCAGTTCGCCGCGAACGGAGGGTTTGAGGTGCGTGACGATCCCGTGGACGGCGGGCGTGAACATGTACACTCCGGCCAGCGCGAGGTCGCTCTTGGGGTGGGTCGGTTTCTCCTCCAGTCCCACCACCTGGCCGGCGGCGTCCAGTTCGGCCACGCCGAACGCCTGGGGCGTGCTGGTGTGGGTCAGCATGAGTTGGGCGGCGGGGCGGAGCCGGCGGAAGCGGGCGGCCAGGTCGGCGAAGCCGCCGACGATGAAGTTGTCGCCCAGGTACATGACGAAGTCGTCGTCGCCCAGGTACTCGCGAGCGATGAGGACACCGTGCGCCAGCCCCAGCGGGGCCTCCTGTCGCAGGTAGGTTACTTCGAGGCCGAAACGGCTGCCGTCTCCGACGGCCTCCTCGATCTCGGCGGCGGTATCCCCGGTCACGATTCCGATTTCACGCACTCCGGCTGCGGAGATCGACTCTAAGCCGTAGAACAGTACAGGTTTGTTGGCGACGGGGACGAGTTGTTTCGCGGAGGTGTGGGTGATAGGGCGCAGCCGCGACCCGGACCCGCCAGCCAGTACCAGAGCCTTCATGGGCTGAGGGCCTCCTCAGGAGTCGAAGGGGTGGTCTAAGGGTTATCCTTTCCCTCCTGTTCGGGGAGATTCCATCAAGGAAACTGAAGATATTCTCAAGACTTTCTTCTACCGTGATTCGGCCAGGTCCCTCGTGATGTCGCCTGGTGGCGGCCTCGCGTGCTGCTAAGGTGCGACGGCGGCGGGCTCGGTTCCCTGAAAGAGTCTCTTACGGTCCGATGAGTTTTATTTGTCGGTCAGCTGCTTGTTCCCCTTTGTGTTGAAAGTTACCCTGGGTGCCAATGGTTGTTGGCGAAAGGGGGAGTGCTCGGTTTGCGTTCCCTGGAGACCCCGAGGAGTTTCGAATTGGATATGCCGGATCTCATGGAAGTCTGGAATGACGAGCAGATCGGCCCATGGCATTCCTATCACATTTCCGGTATGCCGGAACTGATCAGCTCGATGCATCTGTGCATGTCGATCTATGCTTTCGTCGAGTCCGGATGCCTCGAACGGTTGCGCGCCAGGGAATGGGCGTCTCCGGTGGAGATCCTCGGCGAGGGGGACACTGACACCGGCCGGGGGTTCCTTCGGTACCTGCGGGTGTGCGGCGTCCTGGACCGGAGGGAGGGGTGCTACCGGCTGTCTCCGAAGGGGACCCTCCTCACCAGTGAGATCTCGCTGGCCCGGCTCGGCTTCTATCTTGAGGCGTACGCACCCGTCACCGCCAGGATGACCGACCTGATCACGAACAAGGTCGAGTACGGGCGCGACGTGACCCGGGCGGGCGGAGCGCTCAGCCGTCACTCCGGAACCGTCGCCACGGTGTCCTACGTGGGACTCGTCGCGGAGGCCCTCTCGGATCGGCAGCCGCGTCGGATCCTGGACATCGGGTGTGGGGACGGGTCTCTGATCCTCCAGCTGTGCGCACGGCTTCCCGAGCTGTCGGGCGCGGGAATCGACATCTCCCGCGCCGCCGTCGACAACGCCAGGGCGGACAGCGAACGGGGCGGGCTCGCCGACCGTACGAATTTCGAGGTCGCCGACGCCTTCGCACCGGACACCTGGTCCGAGAAGGCGGCGGAGGCCGATGTTCTCGTCGGGGTCGGTGTGATGCACGAGCTCTTCCGGGACGGTGAGGACGCGGTGATCGCGGTCCTCGACCGCCTCGCCGACGTCCTGACCGAGGGGAAGGTGTTCCTGCTCGGGGAGCCGGAGCTGCGCTACGACAACCGGGAAAACGACTCCGACTTCTTTCTCGTGCACGTCCTGACCGGCCAGGGCATACCGCGGGACCGGACGGCGTGGCTGGACGTGTTCCGGAGGTCGCGGCTGCGATGCGAACGCGTCATCACCAATGCCGCCGCGGGGCCGCGCACCTGCTTCTACGAGCTGACCGCGCGCTAGCCGCAGACCCAGGGGAGCCGACTCACGGGAGAAGTGGGTTTCGCCCGTATGGAGGGGCGGTGGTGGACGGACGACACCGTCCACCACCGTCCCTCGTGCGCTCGTCCGGGGATCAGACCGGGGGCCTCATCGGCATACCGCGTAGGCCTGGCGGCCGCGCGGACCCGCGCCCGCGCGCAGGAACCCGTCCCGGCCCACGCCCACGATGCAGGCCTTGGCACCCATGGACATCTCGGGAACCACGTCGACCACGTGCCCCCTGCGTCGGAGTTCGGCCACGGTCGCGGAGCCGACCCCGGCCTCTGCCACCATCGTTCGGTGCCGGCGTCCACGAGGGGTGAACGACGACGGGAAGTGGTCGGTGTGGAACAGGGGAACCTCGGTGCTGCGCTGGAGGTCCATGTCGAACTCGACCGCGGCCAGGAAGGTCGCCAGCGTCCACTGGTCCTGCCGATCGCCCCCCGGGGTGCCGAAGGCCAGGCGGGGCCGTCCGTCCTGGGAGACCAGCGTCGGGCTGAGCGTCGTGCGGGGACGTTTGCCCCCGGCTACTGAGTTCGGGTGCCCTTCGACCAACCACATGGTCTGACCCCGTGTGCCGAGTGGGAAGCCCAGCCCGGGGACGACCGGGGAGCTCTTGAGCCAGCCTCCGCTGGGAACCGCGGCCACCAGGTTCCCGTACCGGTCGGCCACCACGAGCGCACAGGTGTCGCTGGGCTCCAGCGTGGCCCGCAGGACGACAGTGGGCATCCCGCTCTGCAGCTGTCCCATCCAGTCCCCGCCCCAGTCGGGAACCGGGTCCGGGTCGATCACGGGCACCTCGGAGGTTCGACCGCCCAGAATCCCCGGAGCGGGGTCCGGGTTGGCCCGATCCTCGATGAGCCGTCGCCGGGCCGTGTTGTACTCCGTGGAGAGCAGAGTCGTGAGCGGTGAGTCGGGACGGGTGGCGGGGTCCCCGTACCACGCCTCCCTGTCCGCGAAGGCGAGTTTGGCCGCCTCCGTGAGCAGGTGGACGTACTCGGGGCTGTCCGGGGCCAGCGAACGCAGGTCGTAACCCTCGAGGAGGGCCAGTTGTTGGAGGAAGACCGGCCCCTGGGACCAGGGGCCCGGCTTGTTGACGGTCAGTCCGCGGTAGTCGCCGCGGAGCGCCGGCTCGACGTCGGCCCGCCACGTCGCGAGGTCGTCGCCGGTGAGCAGCCCCCGGTGCCGGCGCCCGGAGGCGTCGAGAACCGCGGTCGAGGCGACGAACCCGTCGATGGCGTCCGCCACGAAGCCTTCGTAGAACGCGCGTCTGGCGTTTTCGATCTGCGTCTTCCGGTCTGTGCTCCCCGCCCGCCCCTCGGCGACGAGCCGACTCAGCACGGCGGCCAGGTCGGGGTTGATCAGCCGGTCCCCGGCCACAGGGGCGCTGCCCCCGACCAGGTACGTCTTGCCGGAGGAGGCCCACTCGTCCTCGAACAGCGGGACGAGCGCGCCGATCGCCTTCGCGGTGTCGGGCATGACCGGATAGCCGTTCGTGGCGTATCCGATCGCCGGGTCGGCCACCGTCTCCAGGGGGAGCCGACCGAAGTCGGCGAGCAACCGCAGCCAGGCGCCCATGGCTCCGGGGACGGCGGCGGGAAGGAGGCCGGACCCGGGGATCTGGCGTAGGCCCAGGCCGGTGAAGTGCGTGATGTCCGCGCCGCTGGGCATCGGCCCCTGCCCGCAGATGACGGAGGCGTCCTCCTCTCCGGAGCGCTGGGCGATGATGGCGACGTCGCCGCCGGGGCCGTTGGAGTGCGGCTCGACCACCTGTAGTACCAGCCCACCCGCGACGGCGGCGTCGAAGGCGTTGCCGCCCTGCTCCAGGACGGCCATCGCGGCGCCCGACGCCAGGGGTGAGGTGCTGGAGACCGCTCCGATGTCTCCGATGAGTTCCGGTCGGGAGACCATGGCTCACGCCTCCCCGACGGTTCCGGGGGCCCCGAAGACACCGGGGCCGGGCGTGAGGACGTGGTCGGGGTCGTAACGTTCCTTCGCGGAGCGGAAGTCGTCCCAGGCCTCGCCGTAGTGCTCGCGCCACTCCGGTTCCGTCATCCGTACCGAACCGATGGGGTAGAGCACGCCGCCGTGCCGCTCCCGGGTCAGGGACATCAGGCGCTCGTTGCGCGCGAGCATGGAGTCGGCGAAGCCCGGTTCCGGGTCCGGGGTCTCCGACACGGTGTTGATGTCCACGACGAACATCCACTCCGATCCGTGCGGTTCGGGGACGCGTGGCAGCGGGCGCGTGGCGTGTGAGCGTCGCTGCGGGTAGATCAGCCCGGCTCCGTAGGGGCCGATGTCCTGGGGGGTCAGTGTCGGGTGGATGTCGATGAAGAAGTCCTCCAGCCTCGAACCCGGGAGCCAGGTGTCGAACCACGGTTTGACGAGCCGGTCCCATCCCTCGGTCTCGCACAACGGATCGATGAGGTTGTCGATCGAGAGCACGTGGTCCATGTATCCCCGGTCCTCGATCTCAGGCGAGGCTCCCAGGCCGTCCAGGATCGCCTGGTCGTCCGGAGCGCTGGGGGAGTCGTAGAACGACGTCGCGAGCAGCGTGAACGTCGGGTTCGCGCCGGGTGCGACGAACTCGGCGTAGACATGGTCGACGCCGACGCGGTCGATGACCGTGCGCAGGTCGCGGAAGAAGGTCCCGCTGTCGGTGTAGCCGAGGACGTAGGTGCGTGCCCGTTCGGCGGCGGGGACGAGGTCGATGGTCGCCTTCGTGATGATGCCGCACTGGCCGAGCCCACCGAGCATGGCGTGGAAGAGGTCGCTCCTGTGCGTGGGGGAGCAGCGCTCGATGGCCCCGGTTCCGGTGACGACCTCCAGTTCGCGTACGTGGTCCACCTGGAGTCCGGTGCGCAGGCCGCCGACGATTCCGCCGACGCCGCCCACGGACAGGGTTCCGCCCACGGTGAGCCCGGTGTAGCCGGTGAGGACCGGAGGTGTCAGCCGCGGCGACTGGTCGTAGGCGGCTCTGGTCAGGTCCCTCCACAGGACACCGGCGTCGACCTCTGCGAAGTCCGGGCCAAGGGAATGGATACGGGCGAGGTGCCGGTTCTCGATCAGCAACCCCCGCGAGAGCCCCTGGCCGAAGGTGGTGTGCGCCTGGCCGCGGCTGGACACCGGAATTCCCTGCTCCCGGCAGAAGGCGACCATCGCGGCGACGTCGCGCGCCGACCCGGGGCGCAGGACCGCACTCGGCTTCTCGGAGGAGAGGTTTCCCAGATCCACGGCTGCCGCGTCACGGGACTCGTCGTCGACCGCCAGAACGCCGTCCAGCGGAGGGATCGGGGCGAGCGCTGAGCGCGGTTCTCCGGATTCGACAGTTATCCATTGTTTAGCGAATGGATCGAACCCGATGACCTTATCGATCGACTCGATGTTTCTTTCGGGCATGTAATCCCCTCCGAGAAATTCTTGATTCCCTGATCCCGGTGTAGCGTATCCAGGTGCGTCGATTAAGTGCACTCAGGTATTCTCAAATTGTTTATAAAGTCTCTTGTCGCTGCCTCTCGTCGCTCGCTCGAACCCTCACTCGGCCGACTTGGCGCGGGCCCGACGGAGCCCCTCGGGCCGGTGTTGACGACGGCCCGGTCCGGCCCTGGCCCGGGGCACCCCGACTTCGTCGATATCCCAGCGAAGCAGCAGGTCAGTCGGTAAGGTCCTGATCGGCCCCGTCCCCCCCTGTCGGCCACGTCTCCGCGCCGCCGACGGGTTCGTCCGGCGGATACGAGGACGCCTCTCGGTCCGTTTCCGGCAGTCGCGAGGGCGGATCCCCCGCTGACTCTCAAAGGAAGTTCACTGGTATGACGATCGTTGTGACGACGCCGACCGGGCATGTCGGCTCGCGCGTGGTGCGGCTGCTGATACAGGCCGGGGTCCGGCCCACCTTGCTGGTCCGCGACGAGGGGCGGCTCGGGGAGGAGACCCGTCGGCGGGTCGACGCCAAGCAGGGGGACCTCACCGACGGCGCCTTCGTCCGTACCGCGGTGGCCGGTGCCCGGACTGTCTTGTGGGTCGATCCCACGCCGCACACGTGCCCCGATCCGGTCACGGTCTCGCTGCGGACCGCCGAGGCGCTCGCGCGGGCCGCGGAGGCGGGAGACGTCGACCGCATCGTGCTGCTGAGTAGCGTGGGGGCCGAGAAGAGGGGCGGCGCCGGCCATATCGACGGACTCGCTCGGATCGAGGAACTCTTCGAGGCCACCGGGGCCGACGTGTTCCATCTACGCTGTGGGTACTTCTTCACCAATCTGCTGGCGGCCGCCGACTCGCTCGCGTGTGGTGTGCTCACCACAACGGTCGATCCGGACCGGCCCATGCCGTGGGTCGATCCCCGCGACATCGGGGACGTCGCCGCCGCGCGTCTGCTGAACGACGGGTGGTCGGGCCTCGGGGTCCAGGCCGTCCACGGCCCGGAGGATCTGAGTTACCGGCGTGTCGCCGCGATCCTCAGCGAGGTGCTCGGCCGGAACATCGGGGTGCGCCACATGAGCGATGACGACCTGCGCGGAGTGCTGCGCTCGGCCGGACTGCGCGACGGTGCGGTCGAGGGCATCGTCGGCATGGCGGCGGGTACCCGTGACCTGGTCCCCGAACAGTCACGGGACGTGGTCACCACGACGCCAGGATCGTTGGCGGCATGGGCCTACGAGTACCTGCGTCCGGCCCTTCCGTAATTCATCCGGCAAAAGCCGAGGACGAGCGGATCTGCGCACCCTTTGAGCTGGGGTATTGTCGCGATGCCCTGGTAACGGGCCGACCGAAAACAGCCTCTTTACAGACAACCTCATGCATGATAGAAATGTGAGACTTGGCCTTTTTGTAGCTTATTGTGAAGAATCTTCCGTTAATAATCGCTCTAGGTCGTCAGTTCATCCTTTGTCCTATCGGTTTAGTTGAACTGAGTGGTCGTTTCTCATGACAGGAAATTTCAGCATGACCTGGGGAGGCCCTCCTGTTCTGGTGGTCGCGGACTGTGAGGGCTCCGACGAAATACTCAGGGACCTGCGAAGGCATGGCCTATTGGGGGAATTAGTTTCGACCGGCGCCGAGGCGATGTCCAGATACGAGGAGTTCCAGCTCGTTCTCGTGGACCTCGACCTGGAGGACTTCGACGGCCTGACCCTGTGTCGGGAGATGCGCAAGGTGAGCGACATCCCCATGATCGGGTTCACGTCGTCAGAGATGAACCGGATCCTCGCGCTGGAGGGAGGGTGCGACGACTGCATCGACAAGCCTTATTCCAGCCGGGAGTTCATGGCACGCATCAGTGCCCTGCTCAGACGCTCTCGGGTCTCCTCGTCGTCGGCGCTCGCCTTCGGTGAGCTGTCGATACATCCCACGACACGAGAGGTGCGGGTGGGCGACCGGTCGGTCAAGGCGACCCGCAAGGAGTTCGAACTGCTCCACCTGCTGGCGTCCCACTCGGACTCTCTCTTCTCCCGCGCGGAGCTCCTCCGCAGGGTGTGGCAGTTCAACGTCGTGCAGGACGAGGTCACTCCCCTGGCCAGCCGAACGATCGACACCCACGTGAGCAGCCTCCGCAAGAAGCTCGGCGCACCGGACTGGATCGTCACCGTTCGCGGTGTGGGATTCCGCTTCAACGACCCCGACGCTTCACACGAATCACACTGAGCCCCGTCTGTCGCACCTGGGGGACCTTCGTCCACTCGGAGCACGGGGCCCGTGACTCACGCTCCGGACGGAGTGTGGGGCGCGTCTGCCGCCCACCGGACGACCCGCTCACGAGACCGTCCTGTCTCCGGGACACAGGACGGCGTCGCGGCCAGCCGGAACAGTGTGCCGCCGCTCTCTCACCCTCACGCTGACGGCGTTCGTGGTCCGGTCCCGACGTCGACCACGCCTCGTCGAGCTCGGCGTCACCCTCTCGGTCCGGGAGGTGACGCCCATGTGCCTGCTCGCGCAGGGGAGTTCCTGGTGCAGATCGGGGGTCCCGTACCGGGTCTCAACCGCTGATCTACGTCCAGTAGATTCGGGCGGAGTCCGCTGAAGCCTGAGGTGTGTCTGGCCTGGTGCCGGACGCGAACGGTCGGGGCCGTCTGGTGGCGTCCGCTGCCACGGTCAAGCGACGGTCAGACACAGCGAAGGGCATGTGCCGGATCTCTCCGGAACATGCCCTTCGCTGGTCATACTCTGTGGGCGATACAGGACTCGAACCTGTGACCCCTACCGTGTCGAGGTAGTGCTCTAGCCAACTGAGCTAATCGCCCCAGTGAGACTGGGAGGTGGAGACGGGATTTGAACCCGTGTAGACGGCTTTGCAGGCCGCTGCCTCGCCTCTCGGCCACTCCACCGAGTACACGTGGAGCGATCTCTCGCCCCGCGTCTCCTCCGAGCGGACGACGGGATTCGAACCCGCGACCCTCACCTTGGCAAGGTGATGCTCTACCAGCTGAGCCACGTCCGCTTGCTGCCCGGTCCGGCCCTCGTCTCCGTTGGCCTCGCCTTGCTGCTGGTACAGACTTTAGCGGAGATTCGACAGACGGCAAATCGGAGCCCGGTCGGGTGGTGCGGCGCTCCCCTGGGTGGGTGCGCGGGGGCGGTAGCGTCCGCGTCAGGTGTCCCGGGCAGACTCGGGGCACACCAGCAGTGAAGTGGACGGAGCGGCATGGACATCCCCGTGGCGGACGGTGCGGCGTATGGAGGGCACGGAGGTGCCGTCTCCTGGGCGCGGGCGCGTGAGCGGGCCCGCGAGCTCGGGGCGCGCCTGCGCACGCCCGCTCGTGAACTTCCTCTGGGCCGGGCGCTGGGTGGTGTGCTCGCTGACGAGCTGAGGGCCCTGGTGGGCCTGCCCGCCTTCGACGCGTCGGCGATGGACGGGTTCGCCGTGGCGGGGGAGGGGCCGTGGCTCCTGGTGGGCTCCCAGCTGGCCGGGGCACCGGTCGCCGGGCTCTCCCTGGGCCGAGGTGAGGCTGTGGAGATCGCCACCGGCGCCCGGGTGCCGAAGGGCACGGAGTCGGTCCTGCCCTACGAGCACGCCGAAGTGGTGGACGGCCGGGTGCACGGCGAGGCCCAGCGCGGGCGGCACGTGCGCTGGTCGGGGGAGGAGACCGCACCGGGGGAGCGGGTGCTGGAGGCGGGCACCGAGGTCACCCCGGCGGTGCTGGGGCTGGCGGCGAGCCTGGGCCACGACGGTCTGGAAGTGCGTCTTCCCACGGTGTCCGTACTGGTCACCGGGGACGAGATCGCCGCCAACGGCCTCCCCGGCGAGGGCTTGGTGCGGGACGCGCTCGGCCCGTTGCTGCCCGGGGTCCTCACCTGGGCCGGCGCGCACCTGGAGCGGGTGCGGATGCTGGGGGACGGCTTCGGGGACCTGGGTGAGGCGTTGGCCACGGCCGGGACCGACGTGGTGGTGGTCTGCGGCTCCTCCTCGAAGGGACCCGCCGACCACCTGCGCGGGGTGCTCCGGGAGCTGGACGCCGAGGTGGTCGTGGACGGGGTGGCCTGCCGCCCCGGACACCCGCAGCTGCTCGCGCACACGGGCGGAACCGTGTTCGTGGGCCTGCCCGGCAACCCGAACGCCGCGCTCGTGGCGTCACTCACCCTCCTAGTCCCGCTGCTGAGCGCGATGTCCGGCCGCCCTGACCCGTCTGGTGGCCTCCCCGGGGCGACCATGGTCGGCGAGGTGGCCTCCCGGCCCGACGACACGCGTCTGGTCGCGGTGCGGGTGGGGGAGGGGCGCGTCGAACCGGTGGGCCACGACCGCCCCGGCAGTCTGCGTGGTGCCGCTCTGGCCGACGCCTACGCGGTGGTGCCCCCGGGCTGGGCGGGCGGCGCGGTGGAACTCCTGAGACTGCCCTGACCCCGGACCCAGGCCCCGGGCACACGTCGGCCCCCGAGGGAGCTCCCTCGGGGGCCGAACTGCGATCCCTGTTACTTCGCGGGCTCGTTGGTCTCGACGGCCACGGGCGCCTCTGAGGCACCGGTCGTCGCAGGGGCCTCAGACGCCTCCTGGTGGAACGCCTCGGGCTCCGGGGTGTCCACGGCCGGGTTGCCGTGTCCGCGCAGCAGGAACCAGGCCTGCGCCGCCGCGGCGAGCACGATCACCACGGCGATGGCCGAGGTGAGGTGCATGCCGTCGGTGAACGCCAACCGAGCCGAGTCCATCAGCGCCTCACCGGCGGGCCCGCCCAGGTCGGCGGCCGTGTTGGCGGCACCGCCCAGGGTCTCCCGGGCGGCCTCGGTCGCGGAGTCGGACACCCCGTCCACCTCGGTGAGGTGCCCTCGGTAGAAGGCGGTCAGCACGCTGCCCAGCACCGCGACGCCCAGCGCACCGCCCATCTCGTAGGCGGTCTCGGAGATCGCGGACGCGGCGCCCGCGCGCTTGGGCGGCGCGGCCGACATGATCGCGCCGTTGGTGAGCGTCTCGGCGAAACCGGTGCCCAGCGAGATCAGCACGAAGGCGGTGATCACGAGACCGACGCCACGAGTGACGTCGTCGGCCGGGGTCAACACCAGCGCGCCGAATCCGGCCGCCGTCACGATCAGGGACACCCCGATCACGGTGGACAGGCTCAGGTGGCGGGCCACCCGCGCGGCCACGAGACCGGCGACGATCGACAGGACCAGCCCGGGCAGCAGCACCATGCCGGCGCGCATCGGCGAGACGCCGAGCACCAGCTGGAGGTACTGGGTGAGGAAGAACAACGACCCCACCAGGGAGAACACGATCATCAGGTTGGTGACCACCGCCACGCTGAACACGCGCGAACGGAACAGGTGCACGTCGATCAGCGGGTCCTTGAGCGCCCGCTGACGGCGGACGAACAGGTAGCCGAGGGTCAGACCGAACACCAGCGAGACGACCGGCAGGAGGTCGAGCCCGCCGGTGGCCAGCTTCTTGATCCCGAAGACGACGGGCAGCATGGCACCCAGCGACAGCACGACGCTGAGCATGTCGATCCGTCCGGAGTCCGGGTTGCGGGACTCACGGACCAGCAGCGGCACCAGGATGAGGATCAGCGCCATCACGGGCAGGTTGATCAGGAAGACCGAGCCCCAGAAGAAGTGCTCCAGGAGCCAGCCGCCCAGGATCGGGCCGAGGGCCGCTCCGCCGGAGAAGCCCGACGCCCAGATCGCGATGGCGAGCAGGCGCTGGCGCGGGTCCAGGAAGATGTTGCGCAGCAGGGACAGGGTCGAGGGCATCAGCGAGGCCCCCGCCACTCCCAGCAGGGCGCGGGCGAGGATCAGTGTCTCGGCGTTGGGTGCGAAGGCGGCCAGCAGGGAGGCCGCGCCGAAGGCCGCCGAACCGATCATGAGCAGGCGTCGCCGACCGATCCGGTCACCGAGCGAACCCATGGTGATCAGCAGTCCGGCCAGGATGAAGCCGTAGATGTCGATGATCCACAGCAGCTGCCCGGAGGAGGGGCTCAGTGCCTCGCTCAGGGCGGGGACCGCGAAACCGAGCACGGTCATGTCGACCGAGATCAGTACCACGGGCAGGACCAGGACGGCGAGTGCGGCCCACTCGCGCGGGCCCGCGAGTGCGGGTGGGGACCCGGTGCCCCCGTGCGTGTGGGTGGCGCCGTTTCCGGCCTTGGCGGAACTCATCTTTCCCTCGTCATCGCTTGTGGGTTGCGCGCCCTTCGGAGTGAGGGCGCGGGCCCGGCGGGTGGCTGGCGCCGTCCGGGCTGGTGGGACGGGAAGTCTGGTCGACCGGGGTGCGGCACGGTGGTGCGGGCACGATCCGGGACTCTTCAACCGTCCAGCCGGTACAGTACCGTCCAGCCGGTACAGTGTCAATCGTGAGTACATCGAACACGCGGGACAGAATCCTCGACGCTTTACAAGACATCCTGATCGCCGAAGGTTATTCCTCGGTGACCCTGGAAGCGGTCGCACGCGCCGCCGAGGTCTCCAAGGGCGGGCTGCTGTACCACTTCCCCTCCAAGTCGGCCATGATGGTCGGCCTCATGGAGCGCGTCCGCGCCCTGGCGGAGGAGGAGTTCCGCGAGGCGGTCGAGAGTGACGAGGGCGTGGTTCGCTACTTCCTGCGTACGTCGCTGCCGCAGACCACGGTGGAGGGCGAGCTCTACTGGGCGGTCATCGCGGCGCTGCGCAGCAAGGAGGACATCCCCCCGGAGGCGGGCGTCCTGGTGAAGGAGTTGTTCACCCGCTGGGGTGAACTCCTGCACGCCGAGCTCACTGACCCGGTGCTGGCCGAGACCATTCGCCTTGCCGGGGACGGCATGTACATGTCCTCGATCGCCGGTCTGGGGAGCCCCGACCCCGAGCTGACCCAGCAGGTGATCGACCGCCTGGCCGAGGCCTCGGACCAGGTGCGCCGGGACCGCTGAGGCCCGGTCCCGTGCGGTTCGGCGAGCCTGGTCAGAGGCGGTCCTCGAACACCTGGACCTCCTTGTCCCTCACCGGCACGCGCACGGTCGGGGTGAACCCCTGGCGCTCGTAGTAGCGGATGAGTGAGCCGTCCCCGCCCGACCAGCAGTCCACCCGGACCAGGGAGATCCCGCGTTCACGGGCCTGTGTGCGGGCGTGGTCGAGGAGTCGGCCGCCGACACCGCGACCCGCGTGTCTCCGGTCGGTCAGCAGCAGGCGCACGTAGATCTCCCGCTCGTCGACCGGCGGCGCGTAGTCAAGGGCGGACTCGCTGATGACCAGGGCGCCCGCCGTGGTCCCGTCGCTCTCGGCGACCCACAGACCTTCCGAGGCCAGCCCGCGGACCATCTCGACCCTCTCGGGGATCTCCGACCAGGGGCGGGTGCCCCACTGCTCGGCGGAGCCGCGTTCGGTGAGCCACACGACCGCTTCGTCGAAGAGCCGCAGGAGTTCGGCGGTGTCGTCCGCGCCGCCTTGACGCAGTCGCATGGGCTGGCTCCTTGGTGCTCGCTTGTCCCGGGTCGGGGAACCCTACTGGTCGGGATCCCCGGGCGGCATCTGCTTTTCCGGTGCCCCCACGTGCCCGAGTCCTCGGGGACACCGTCACCGGAGGGGCGGTGTTCGGCGTGCTGGTGGGTCGCGGTGATCGGTGGGTGTCGGATTTCACGATCCAGCGCGGGGGCGGGGCCGTGCGAAGCGGGCCTCTTCGTCATGTGGATGGCATCATGAATCACCCTGGAGGGCACCGTTGGTCGTCTTCTCGAAGGTGACAGTGTGGTGCTGTTCACGTGTCCTCGAACGTGGTTTACTTCCCAGTAACTTCGTTGCCGTCACCGGGCGCCGGGTCCACCGGGTGCCTGCCCAACTGGCGAGGTGAAGTGTGCACTACCGCGAGATGTGGGGCGTGCCGTGTCGACCGGGAGGCTTCTCTTGGCAAGACTGTTCCCACCTCACCGGAGCGTCCTCGGGGTGAGAACACGCCGACGGGAAAGCGGGGAGCGGATGCACAGGCTCACCAACCGGGTACGACCGTACGCCTGGGGAGCACGCGCTGCCATTCCTCGTCTGCTGGGTACCGAGCCGGACGGAAGTCCCCAGGCCGAGCTCTGGCTGGGCGCCCACCACGGCGCCCCCAGCACCGCGCACTGCGACGGCGGCGACAGGCTCCTCCCCGATCTGATCTCCGCGGACCCGCACCGCGTCCTCGGCCACGGGACCGCCGAACGCTTCGGCTCGCGCCTGCCCTACCTCCTCAAGTACCTCGCCGCCGAGGCGCCGCTCTCCCTCCAGGTCCACCCCGACGCCGAGCGGGCCCGCGCCGGATTCGAGGCCGAGGAGCGCGCGGGCATCCCGCTCGACGCCCCTCACCGCAACTACCGCGACCCCCACCACAAACCGGAACTCCTGCTCGCCCTGGAGCCCTTCGAGGCCCTGTGCGGGTTCCGTGAACCCGCCGCCACCGTCGCCGACCTCATCGGGCTGGACAACGACCTGGCCACCGCGCTCCGCGATGACCTGTCCGACTCCGACACCCATGCGGCGCTCCGTGCTGCGCTCACCCGCCTGCTGACCCTCCCGGCCTCGGACCGGTGCCGGATGATCGAGGAGTTCGTCCGGGAGTGGTCCGGTGGAGGCGGACGCGGGCCCCACGCGGAGATCGTCACCGACCTGGCCGCCCGTTACCCCGGGGACCCGGGCGCCGTCGCCGCCCTGCTGCTCAACCGGGTCACGCTCTGGCCGGGCCAGGCCCTCTTCCTCCCGGCGGGAAACATGCACGCCTACCTCCAGGGCACCGCCGTGGAGGTGATGGCCAGCTCCGACAACGTGCTCCGGGCGGGTCTGACCGCCAAGCACGTGGACGCGCCCGAACTCCTCGACGTGGTGGACTTCTCGGTGCTCCCCATCCCGTACGCCCAACCGGGATTCCTCGACGGCCGCCGGGAGTTCCGCCCGGCGGCGCCGGAGTTCGCTCTGCACGAGATCGGCCCGGGCCGGATCACCGCGCACCTGCCGGGCGACGGCCCCACGGTGGTCCTGGCGCTGCATGGGACCGTGGACCTGGTCGCCGAGGTCGGCGAGGGGGTCACCCTGGGCCGGGGCGAGTCCGTGTTCGTCCAGGCCGACAGCGGCCCGATCAAGGTCGAGGGCCACGGCCACGTCATCGCCGCCACGGTCGGGGACCACGAGCGCGTGCGGGTGTGACCTCGGGGCTCCCGACGCGGAGCCGAAATCCGCTGGCGCGCCGGGCGGCGGCCGACCATGCTGGCGTCCATGACTTCCTCGGTGCTGAACATCGCGATCGACTGTGCGGACGCCTACGAGCTGGCCCGGTTCTGGAGCGGGGTGACCGGGCGCCCCCTGCATCCGGAGGACCGGCCGGGTGAGCCGGAGACCCAGGTGATGTTGGCGGAGGGGCCGGTGCTGCACTTCAACCAGGTACCCGACGCGAAGACGGTCAAGAACCGCCTACACCTGTGCCTGCGCCCGGAGACCTCCCGGGAACAGGAGGTGGAGCGGCTGCTGGGGATCGGCGCCGCGTTCGTCGGTGACCACCGCAACGCGGACGGCTCCGGCTGGGTGGTCCTCGCTGACCCCGAGGGCAACGAGTTCTGTGTGCTCCGCAGCGCATCCGACCGGGCCGCGACGGGTTCCTGAACCCCGGGCCTCCGGTCCCCTGTGCCCCCGGGCCTCCAGTCCCCTGTGCCCCGGGCCCGACCCCCGGGTGCTCCGGGCCTTCCGCCCTGGGACGGGCCCGTCGTGGAGGCCGGTGCCCCGAGTCCCCGGATTCCCGGATCGTGAACCCCGACTTCCGGCCCTTTTGCGAACTCTGTCCGGCACCATCGGTCACCACCGATAGCCTGGGCCTCTCTGTTCACGTCTTCAACCGAGGGGACCTACCATGGCGCTTGAGCGTCCCGAGATCGACTTCATCGAAGGCCCGCCGCCCGCGGACCTCCAGATCACCGACATCACCGTCGGCGAGGGCGACCAGGCCGGGCACGGCAGCACCGTCAGCGTGCAGTACGTCGGTGTCTCGCACTCCACCGGTGAGGAGTTCGACGCCAGCTGGAACCGCGGCGAGCCCCTGCGTTTCAAGCTGGGCGCCCGTCAGGTCATCCCCGGCTGGGACCAGGGTGTCCTGGGCATGCGCGTCGGCGGCCGCCGTCAGCTGGTCATCCCGCCGGGCCTCGCCTACGGCGACCGCGGCGCCGGTGGCCTCATCAAGCCGGGGGAGACCCTGGTGTTCGTCGTCGACCTGGTCGACGTCAACTAGGACACTCCGCTCCGCCGCCCGGCCAGGGGTCCCCGAGGCCGAGCGGTGGGCGGACGAACCGGGGTCCGTGAGGCGTCTTCGAGCGCGGAGCGGGCCCCGGTTCGGTCGCGAGGCCCACCTTGGTGCGAGGAACGGGCCCCGTCCGGCGCGCGAGCCCTACCTGAGGGTCGCGCCCACCTTCACGTGGCCCTTGAGCAGGTCGCGGGCGATGGTGCGGCGCTGGATCTCGTCGGTTCCCTCGAAGATGCGCAGGAGCCGCAGGTCACGGTAGAAGCGTTCGACGGGCAGTTCCCGCGTGTAGCCCATACCGCCGTGGATCTGCATGACGCGGTCGACGATCTCGTTGGCCTTCACGCCGCCGAACAGCTTGGCGATCGACTGCGCGTGCCGTGAGTCCACGCCCTGCGAGACCTGCCAGGCGGCGTGCAGCACCAGCAGCCGCAGAGCCTCGATCTCGGTCTGGGAGTCGGCGATCATCCACTGGATGGCCTGCCGGTCCGCGATGGGCGCCCCGAAGGTCTCCCGGGTCTTCGCGTACACGATGCCCATGTCGAGCAGGCGTTCGCAGCCGCCGAGGGCGCGGGCGGGCAGCAGGTAGCGGCCCCGGCCGATCCACTTCATGGCCAGGGCGAAGCCCCTCCCCTCCTCACCGAGGATGTTCTCGTGGGGGACGCGCACGTCCTGGAAGACCAGGGACGCCGGGCGGCGCTCGCCCATGGTGTCGATGGGCTCGGAGGTCCAGCCCATGTCGCGGTCGACAAGGAAGCAGGTCACGCCGCCGTCAGCACCCCTCTCGGGGTCGGTGACCGCGAAGACCAGGGCGAAGTCGGCCTCCTCACCGCCGGTGATGAAGGTCTTCTCGCCGTTGATCACCCACTCGTCACCGTCGCGGACGGCCCGTGTGCGGATGGCCTTGGCGTCGGACCCGGCTCCGGGTTCGGTGATGGCGAAGCAGGACCTGCGCTCGCCCTCGATGGTGGGGAGCAGGTAGGCGCGCTTTTGCTCCTCGTTGGCATGGAACAGGATGTTGTCGGCCTCGCCGCCGAACTTGAACGTGAGGAAGGTGCGGCCGAGTTCGGTCTCGATGAGAGCCTCCGTGACGGCGTCCAGGCCCATGCCGCCGTACTCCTCCGGCGTGCCCACACCCCAGAAGTCGGACCTGCGGGCCAGCGCGCGCAGCCGGGTCTTCTCCTCGTGGGTCAGCCCGGGCGGGTGGCCCTCACGTTCGCGGCGCAGCGCTTCGTTCTCCAGAGGCATGAGCTCCCGCTCGACGAAGGTCCGCACCCAGCTCTGGATGGCGCGCTGCTCTTCGCTCAGTGAGAAATCAATCACGGCTGCTCCCAAATAACCTAACGCTGTTCGGTTATTCGAGAGTACGTCGCGCCCGTCAACTCACGCAAGGGGTCGGCCGTACGGTCGGGGACGCGACCGAACCAGGGGCGTTCGACGGGAGTCGGGGCGCCACCGTGCGATGATCAGCGCTGACGCCGGACGGCCCGGCGCTCAAGAGCAGCGCGGAAGGGGAGCCCCGCCGTGGCCCGACCCAAGACACCGATCCTGAGCAAACCGGCCATCCGTGAAGCCGCGCTCGCGCTCATCGACCGGGACGGGCTGGAGAAGCTCTCCATGCGCAAGCTCGCCCAGGAACTCGCCGTACAGGCCGCCTCGCTGTACAGCCACTACCGGACCAAGGAGGAGCTGCTCAGCGAGGTCGCGGAGGAGGCCACCAGACACATCGACGTCTCGGCCTTCGGAAACCGCGACTGGCGCCGGGGCCTGGCCGTGTGGGCGCGTTCCTACCGCGCCGCCTTGGCCCAACACCGCAACCTGCTGCCGGTGATCGCGGCCGGTCCGGGCCGTCGTGAGGAGGCGCTGCGCCGGGCCGACGCCGTGCACGGAGGGCTCGTGGGCGCGGGCTGGCCGCCCCGGTACGCGACCATGATCGGTGCCTCCACCAAGTACCTGGTGGTGGGTGCGGCGACCCACTCCTTCGCGGGCGGCTTCGACGACGACGTGTGGGTCTACCAGGACCGCTACCCGAACCTGTCGCAGGCCCACCGGCTGGCGGAGGTCGCGGCCGAGATCGACGAGGACAGCTTCGAGCTGGCGTTGACGGCCTTCCTCGACGGCCTGGTGCCGGTCTACGAGAGGGTGCGCGTGCGGACCGGCGAGTAGACCCGAGTCAGCGCGGTGGCGTGGTGGCGTCGATCCACTCGCACAGGAGGTCCAGTCCGGCCTCGGCGCGGCCCAGGTCGCCGGTGGACAGGTAGTCGGCCTCCAGGCCGGAGAAGGCCGCGTTGAGCAGCGTGGCCTGGCTGAGGGCGCGGTCTGGCGAGGCGCCGCGCAGGGTCAGGCAGGAGGCGACGAACTCCGCCCGCCCGCGCAGGAACCCGGCGCTGGACGCGGGTAAGCGTCCCGCCGAGGCCAGACCCTCGATCTCGCGGATGAGCCGGGTCATGGGGAGTTCCGGGCCGAGGTTGCGCTCCCAGGAGTCGCGGACGATGTCGCTGACCGGGACCGCCGGGTCCTCCCACCCCTTGGTGGCCAGCAGCGACCGGTGCTGACGCTCGTCCAGGCGGGACAGGACCGCCGAGAGCAGGTCCTCGCGGTCGGCGAAGTGATGGGTGAACACGCGGGTGCTCTGCCCCAGTCCCTGGGCGAGACCGCGCAGCGTGAACCCGCTGATCCCGGTTTCCGCGAGCTGTTCGATCACGGCGTCCAGGACCTCGCGTCGCCTCGCGGGGTCGGCCTTCCGAGCCATCTGTACCTCCTGCTGGTCCTCCCGGATCCAACTCTGGCACAGGCGGCGGGGTGGCCGACGCCGCTTGCGGGGCGCCCTCGTCGGACGGGGCGCCCCGCGCGGGTTCACGGGGTCAGGAGCGGGCGAGCGCGTCCACGCCGGTGAGCTCGGCCGACCACGCCCAGAGCCGTTCGGCCTGCTCGGGATCGCGGGCGTGGGCGGCCACCCCGGCCTCTCCCTGCTTGGTGTCGGCGGACTCGGGAGGTTCGGCGATGTCGCAGTTCTCGCAGTACACCCCGCCCAGGTCCGTGAGCCGCGGGGAGGTGGCCGCCCACACCTGGGTGGCGGCGCCCTGCTCGGGAGACTTGAAGACGGGGTCGACGATGTTGCCCTCCTCATCGATCCACCCCCGGTCCACCTGCTCCTGGGCGGTCATGTGCCGCTGGAGCGGGGTGAGGATGGCGCCCGGGTGCAGGGAGAAGGCCCGCACCCCATGCGCACTGCCGAGCCGGTCCAGGTGCATGGCGAAGAGGGCGTTGGCGGTCTTGGCCTGGCCATAGGCCAGCCAGCGGTCGTAGCCCCGCTCGAACCACGGATCGTCCCAGCGGATGCCGGAGGCGTGGTGTGCGGCGGAGGACACCGAGACCACCCGGGTTCCGTCGGTGAGCCGGTCCCACAGATGGTTGACCAGGGCGAAGTGCCCCAGGTGGTTGACGGCGAACTGGGCCTCCCAGCCGGGCCCGACCACAGTGTGCGGGCTGGCCATGATTCCGGCGCTGTTGATCACCAGGTCGATCCGGTCGTGCGGGAAGGAGGCGGCGAAGGCCCGCACGCTGTCCAGGTCGGCCAGGTCCAGCGCGGCGGTCTCGGCGCCGGGGATCGTCGCCAGGGCCTCCTGGGAGAGTTCGGGCCTGCGCGCCGGGACGACCACGCGGGCGCCCGCCCCCGCGAGGGCCCGCGTGGTCTCCAGGCCGATTCCCGAGTAGCCACCGGTCACCAGTGCGACCCGTCCGGTGAGGTCGATGCCGTCGAGGACGTCGGCCGCGGTGCTTCGCATGCCGAATCCGGACCCGATCCTGCTCTGTTTCGTGGTCATGCGGCTCACGCTAGGACCTGGAGCGCACTCCAGGTCAAATCTCACGCGCCGACACCCGCGCCGGGCCGCCACCCCGATGTGCTTGGGAGCCGCGCCCGGGAGGAACCCTGCCCGGTGCGCGTGCGGTTCCCGGGAAGCCGGAAGGGCCCAGCGGGTCCGGAGGTTGTCCACAGGCCCGGACCCAGGGCTTGTGGCGGGTCGCGGGCTCCCGGAGGATCGAAGGTGGAGAGCGATCCAGGGGGTGGTGCGGGGTGTGGCAGGCGGTGCGGTGGACGTGGGAACAGCTCTGGCGGTGGATACGGGGGCGGGCCCGGAAGCCGGGATGGGCGGGTGCGGTGGAGCGGGGCCCCGACGGAAGTACGCCGGCGGTGACCTGGGGCCACCACCGGCGCCGCTCTTCCATGAGTAGTCCTGTGAACCTCCGCCCGGTCGGGAGGTCGGTCTCAGGCCCCTGGCCGGAGTCGCGGCCGATCGCGCCCCTTCGGCAGTGGTCCTCCCGAAGAGGGAGAGCAGGAGCCACCTGCTGAGGGGGACGGCCCGATGTGTGGTCGGCCTGAAGCGATGGGGGAAGGGTTTCCCTTGGGAGTGGACAGCCCGTCCTGACCAGTGGCCTTCTTGGGTGGCTCGTCCTTGGGCCCGTCCTTGGGCCGTCCGGTCGGCCGGGTCAGGAGCCGGTGGGTTTGATGTCCACGTTGGTGGCCAGCGCCCCGCGCTCCAGTTGGTCCAGCAGGCCTCCGCCGGACCCGGCAGCGGCCTGAGCCGCGACTGCCTTGCCGTAGCGGATGCGGGTGAAGGTCTCGGGCAGCCGCTTCTCCAGACGTTGGTGGGCGGACCTGCCCAGCAGCCAGGCGGCCAGAGCCCCGTTGGCCAGCGCCACCGGAACGGCCAGCCAGGGCACGCCCTGGACACCCGCCCACACGAGGGTTCCGAGGGCGGGGGCCGACAGCAACGGCAGGGCGACCAGGCTGATCCACACCTGGATCTGGTTGTCACCGGCGTCGTTGGCGTCCACCCGCAGGTGCGGGTCCACCCCCGGGGTGACAGCCACCACCGACAGCAGGAGCGTCAGCCCGGCGGTCACCCCCAGGAACACCACCAGGCCCGACACCACGTACGGAACTGCCCAGTACGCTCCGGAGGCGACCACGGCCACCAGGCTCAACGCCGCCGATGACGGGCCCGCGAGCAGGGCGAACGCGATCTGTCTGCCCCGCACGTCGGCGCGGAGGGTGTCGCGTCCCTGGCCGACCACGGTCAGCCACAGGGCGGTGCCGTCGTGCCCGTACATGTTGGCGCCTCCCAAGCCGATCACGAGGAGGGCCGCCACACCCGCGAAGGGAGCGATCTGTGGCAGGGGACCGATCAGCCCGAACACCCCGATGATCAGACCCGTCCACAGGGCGGCGCGGAGTTCCAGGCCGCGCCACGGGTCCCGCCACCACTGACGCAGCTCCTTGCCGACCACCGCGCCCAGCGGGGTGTCCGGCAGGAACGAACGACCGCCGAGCAGTACCCGCGAGCCCAGCGGCCGCGACCGTCTCCGCACACCGCGGGGGGCCACGCTCGGAGCCAGCAAGCGCACGGTGACCAGCACCGTCACCAGGGTCAGCGCGCCGAGTGCGCCCAGCCAACCGAAGGCCGCCCCCCACGACCCCGCGGCGGCCGCGTCCACCGCCAGCACCGGCCAGGAGGTCGGCACCACGGACAGCACGGTCAGGACCGTGCCCTGGAGCCCTTCCCGGGACAGGCTCGACACGGCCGAGAACGCTGGCTGGACCACCATCCACCCGAAGAAGAGTCCGGCCAGGATCAGGCCCCATTGCAGGGAGGCGATCTCCATCCCGATCCGGCTGTGCATGGCCGCGCCCAACGCCCGGAACACCAGGCGCGACAGCGACACCATGAGCACCAGCAGCGCCAGCATGCCGAGCAGTCCCAGGAACAGCGCGGCCGGATCCGAGGCCCACGCGTGCCAGGCGACCGTCGCCGTGGCCACCAGGGTGAGCAGTGGGCCCGTGCCGACGAACGCCGTCGCCAGCAGCCCGGCACCCACCCGGTTCCGGTCCAGGGGAAGCAGGGTGAAGTACTGCGCTCTCAGCACCCCCACCCCGTTGGTGATCGTGGGGCCGAGCAGCCATCCGCCGGCCCAGACCGCGAGGGCCAGCATGAGCAGTCCCGACCGGACCTGGTCGGAGGTGGCCGCCACCGCCAGGTACCAGGTCAGTGCGACCCCCAGGGCGATCATCACCAGGGAGAGGAACCTCGTGCCGACGGAGCTGTGCCGTCCCAGGGTGATCTTGAGGCGAATCAGGAGTTCAACCACGCCAGATCCCCCTCCCCGACCTCGCGGGCCCCGACCAGACGGACGAAGGTGTCCTCCAGGGTCGCGTCCGCGCCCCGGACCTCACCGAGCGTGCCGTCCGCCAGCACGCGCCCCTCCGCGATGATCGCCACCCGGTCGGTGAGCTGCTCCACCAGGGCCATCACGTGGCTGGAGATCACCACGGTGCCGCCACCGTCGGTGAACCGGCGCAGGATCGCCGTCAGCACCCGCGCCGAGACCGGGTCCACCGCCTCGTACGGCTCGTCCAGGACCAGCACGTCCGGGGCGTGCAGCAGCGCGGTGGCCAGGCCGATCTTCTTGCGCATACCGGTGGAGAACTCAGCGACCAGCACGCCGTCGCGCTCCGCGCCGTCCAGTTCGAGGACCTGGAGCAGTTCCTCCGCGCGGGTCCGGGTGACGTCGCGGGGCAGGCCGCGCAGCCGCCCCCAGTAGTCGAGCAGTTCGCCTCCGGTGAGCCGTTCCGGCAGGGAGAGGCCGTCCGGAAGCACGCCCATCCGTTGCTTGGCCTCGACCGGGTCCCGCCACACGTCCACGCCGAGGACCCTGGCGGTGCCGGAGTCCGGGCGCAGCAGACCTACGGCCATCGACAACGAGGTGGTCTTGCCCGCGCCGTTGGGGCCGACCAGGCCCAGCGTGGCGCCGCGCGGGACGGCGATGCTGACGTCGTCAGCCGCCCGCGTCTCGTTGAAGGTCTTGGTGAGTCCGTCCAGTTCGAGGGCTGGAACGTCGTCGCTAGTCATGCTGCCCATACTCCGGGAACGCCGTCCGGTTCGCATCGGTCAACCGGACAGACCCGCTGGCCGGGTGGCCAGCATGAGCACGCCACACCTGGCCTGGTGATCGAGGTGCCCGGCGGACACGTCGTTCTAGGCTGGAATCCGGCCAGGACGTGACAGTGGGGAGGGGTGCATGGAGCCGAGTCGCCGCAGCCGCCGCGACCTCGTGGTGGACATCCTCCTCGTGGTGTTCGCGGGCGTGTTCGGGCTGGTGTCCTACGCGGGCTACGCGGCGGACCTGCACCCGACCGACCGGGTACCCGCGTGGGTCCTCTGGCTGGACCTGGCCTGCCTCCCGCTGGGCTGCCTGGCCCTGTGGTGGCGGCGGGACCGCCCGCTGGCCGTGGCGCTGGTCATCGTCCTGCTCGCCTCGTTCTCCACCTCGGTGATCGGCGCGCTGACGGTGTCCATCATCGGGCTGGCCGTCTACCGCCCCCTGCCACAGGCGGTGCTGGGGGCCTTCCTGGCCGTGGTCCTCGGCCTGCCCTGGGTCGCGCTGGTGCCCGACACCACCGGCGACTCCGTCGTCACCGCGATCGTCATCCTGGTGTTGATGAGCGCCTACGTGGCGTGGGGTGCGGCCATCCGCTCCCGCAGGCGACTGGTCGAGCGGTTGCGGGAGGACGTGCGCCGCGAACGCGAACTGAGGGAGGAACGGTTGGCCGCCGCCCGGGTGGACGAACGTCGCAGGATCGCCCGCGAGATGCACGACGTGGTCGCCCACCGCATGTCCCTGCTGTCCGTGCACGCCGGGGCGCTGGCCTTCCGCACCGAACGGGCGGAGACCGGGGAGGCGGAGCCGCTCAAGGCCGCGGAGGTGGGCTCCGCGGTCCGGGTCATCCGCGACAACGCGCACCGGGTCCTGGACGAACTCGGCGACATCCTCACCGTGCTGCGCTCGGGTGACCTGTCCGGGGAGGACGAGGGCACCCACCAGCCCCGGCTCACGGACGTCGCACGGCTGGTGGCGGAGGCCGTCGACGCGGGGGAGAAGGTCTCCTACACCTCTGACCTGCCCGAGGGCGTCGAACCCCGGGACCAGGTCAGGCGCACCGCCTACCGGGTGGTGCAGGAGGGGCTGACCAACACCCGCAAACACGCCCCGGGGGCCAAGGTCTCGGTCACGGTGACCGGCGCCCCGGGCCGTGAACTGGTGATCGTGGTCAGCAACGTACTACCGATCGGCAGGGCCGAGAGCGAGATCCCCGGCGCCGGGGCCGGACTGGCGGGGCTGGCCGAACGGGTGCACCTGGACGGAGGGCGCTTGAGACACGGTCCCTCCCGTGGCCGCTTCCGGTTGACCGCCGTGCTGCCCTGGCACGTGGACCAGCCCACGAGGCCCGCCGATGACCGTGGCCGGAAGGTGTCATAGTGGAGCCCGTGAACGCTCCGGTCCGGGTCCTGCTCGTGGACGACGACGCCCTGGTACGCGCCGGTCTGCGCCTGATGCTCTCCGGAGGCGGCGACATCGAGGTCGTGGGCGAGGCCGACGACGGCTCCCAGGTGGCGGCCGCCGTGGCCGAGCACCGTCCGGACGTGGTCCTCATGGACGTGCGCATGCCGGGGGTCGACGGTATCGCCGCCACCGAGCAGCTGAGAACGGGGCTGTCGGATGGAACGCCCCGGTTCCCGGGACCGCAGGTGCTGGTGCTGACCACCTTCGACGCCGACGCCACCGTCGTGCGGGCCCTGCGCGCGGGCGCCGCCGGATACCTGCTCAAGCACACGGACCCGGCGCGGATCGTCGAGGCCGTGCGCCGCGCCGCGCTGGGCGAACCGGTGCTGTCACCGAGCGTGGCCCGCGCGCTGATGGACCGGGTGGCCGGGATCGACCAGGTGGAGCGTTCCGAGGCTCCCACGCGCCGTGATCGCGCCCGGGCCCGGTTGGCGCTGCTCACCGAGAGGGAACGGGATGTGGCCGAGGCAGTGACCGAGGGGCTCTCCAACGCGGAGATCGCGGATCGCCTGTTCATGTCCATGGGCACCGTCAAGGCACACGTGTCCAGTGCGCTGACCAAGCTGGACCTGTCGGGCCGCATCCAGTTGGCCCTGCTCACTCATGACGCTCGGGACCTCGAGGGCTGAGCGGCCGGTTCTCTCGGCGCCTTCAGGCCGCGGCGGCGGTGGCCATCGCGGCGGCCAGGGCGGCGGACTCCTCCTCGCCGGGCAGCGGAAGGTCGGTGGCCAGACGCGCCATGATCATTCCGGAGAGCAGGTCGGCGACGAGCCGGGCCCGCTCCGTTCCGGGGATCTCACCGCGCTCCACCGCGCGCTCCAGCAGCGCGGTGACCAGCTCCAGACGTCGGTTGAGGAGCCCGCGGATGATCACCGCGCCCGGTTGTTCCCGCAGCGCCGCCACGAGGGCGTGTCTGGCCAGCGTCTGCGTGGCCTGCTCCTCGAACACCCGGTACACGGCGCGGACGGCGGCGGTCAGGTCGCCGGTGAGGGAGCCGGTGTCGGGGACCTCGATCCGGTCGATCGTGATCTGCTCGGCGGCGGCCAGGAGAAGTTCCTCCTTGGTGGCGTATCGCCGGAACACGCTGGTCCGGCCGACCCCCGCGCGTTCGGCGACCTCGTCGAAGGTCAGCTCGAACCCGCGTTCCCGGAGCAGCCCCACCGTGGCCCGCCGGATGGCCTCGTCCACGGCGGGATCGGGGCGGCGGCCACCGCGTCCCTTGCGCATTACCTCTCCCGGATTCTTGACAGTGATTCTGGTACTCGTAGTATCGATACTACGAGTACCGGTATTGAGAGTACCGTTGAATCGCCGTAAGGAGAAACGGCATGAGCGTCATCATCGTCGGGGCCGGGCCCACCGGTCTCATGCTCGCGGGGGACCTCGCGGAGGCCGGGGCGGACGTCACCCTCCTGGAGAAGCGGGCCGAGGAATCCAACCTGACCCGTGCCTTCGCCCTGCACGCCCGCACCCTCGAACTCTTCGACATGCGCGGTATCGCCGACGAGATCGTCGACCAGGGCTTCGAGGTGTCCGGGGTCCGCGTGGACCTGGGAGGTGGGGAGACGGCCCTGGACCTGGACCACCCCGAAAGCCGGTTCAAGTACGTGCTGACCGTCGCGCAGGCGCGCACCGAGACACTCCTCCAACGCCGGGCCGAGGACCTGGGCGTGCGGATCCGCAGGGGAGCCGAGGTGGTGGGGCTCGAACAGGACGGTGACGGGGTCACCCTCAGCGTCCGAACCCGGGACGGAGCGCACACCGAACGCGCCTCCTACGTGGTGGGTGCGGACGGGGCGCACAGCGTCGTCCGCAGGTTGCTGGGAGTGGGGTTCAGCGGACGCAGCTACGACACCCACATCATCCTCGCCGACGTGCGCCCGGACCAGGAACTGCCTCCCGCGATCAACCCGTACATGGGAGCGGACGGTGTCGCCCTGCTGCCGCCCTACGGGGACGGCTGGTTCCGCGCCATCGTCTGGGACCGCAGCCGACAGGACGTACCCCTCGACCACCCGGTCAGCCTGGACGAGCTCAACGACTCCCTGCGGCGGATCACCGGCGGACGGGTCAGCGTCGCCGAGATGAGCTGGTCCACCCGTTTCCTCAGCGAACGCCGTCAGGCCGACCGCTACCGGGTCGGGCGGGTCCTGCTCGCCGGTGACGCCGCCCACGTGCACTCGCCGATGGGCGCCATGGGTATGAACACCGGCATCCAGGACGCCGCCAACCTGGCCTGGAAGCTGGCCGCGCAGGAACGGGGGCGGGCCCCGACCTGGTTGCTCGACACCTACGAGGGGGAACGCCATCCGGTGGGCCGTCAGGCCCTGCGTGTCACCGACTTCGTCCAGCGCATGGCGGTGGCGCCCGCGCCGATCCGTGCCATCCGACCCCACGTGGTCCCGAGGCTCCTCCGCGTCCGCAGGTTCACCGCGGCGATGCGCAGGCTGATCTCCGGTCTGGGTGTGCGCTACGACCGGCCCCGCGAGGTGGAGGACTCGCCGTCGGTGGGCCGCCGCGTGGACGATCTGCCGTTGGTCCGCGCGGGGGAGCCGACCCGGCTGTACGAGCTGGTGGACCCCGCCCGGTTCACCCTGCTCGACACCACCGCGCAGGGGAGCGCAGCCGAGGCCGCCCAGCCCTGGGAGGACCGTGTCCTGTCCGTGCGTGTCCGGGGCGACCTCCCCGAGGGCGCGGACGTGCTCCTCGTCCGGCCCGACGGGTACGTCGCCTGGAGCGGCGAACGCCCCGCCCCCGGTCAGGTCCGCCAGGTCCTCGCCGAGTGGACCGGCGCCCCCTGACCCTCAGACGGAGGGCGCCGGGGGTGTCTCCCGCACGACACGGCGGGACATCCGGAGGAACGAGAACCACTGCGCCACCACCAGGAACGCCGTGGCGGCGGCGTAGGCCGACCACAGGTCGGCCAGTCCTCCCCGTTCCACGAGCGGCACCGAGGACAGCACGAGGACCCCGTACCCGAGAGCGAAGGCGTACATGGCGGGCCGGGTGTCCTTGAGCCCGAGCAACCCCGAGTTGGGTGCCGACTGGAGGGCGTCGAACGCGCCCACCAGGCACAGCAGCGGGACGAGCGCGACCACCCCCGCGCGCACGCCGGGGTCGTCGGTGAACAGCCCCACCACGGGGTCCGCCGCCCACCACAACAGCGCGCCGCTGACCAGCACCACCGGGATCGACACCAGGTAGCTCGCCACCACGGTGCGCACCACCAGCGCCCGGTCCCGGACCAGGGCCGCGCGCACGGTGAACGGGACGGTGGCCTGCCCCACGCTGACGAAGGAGATGAAGGCCATCCCCACGAGCACCACGGCGACCTGGTGCATGGCGGCCTCCTCCGGGCCGATCCGGGCGACCACCACGGCCAGGACGCTCAACGACCCCGACTTGATCAACAGCGTGGAACCCGTGGGCAGCCCCACCTTCGCCATCCTGCCGATCCCCGCCCACCGGGGCGCCCCGAACCCGATCCGGTGCCCGCGCAGGATCGTGCCGCGTCGGACCACCGCGAAGTTCAGGCCCACGGTGATCACGTTCATCGCGAGCATGGAGACCCCCGCGCCGAGCAGCCCCAGAGCCGGGAAGGGGCCGAGCCCGAGCACCAGGGTCGGGGTCGAAACCAGAGAGAAGGCCACGGCGGCCAGGGACAACGCCAGCACCGCCCTGGTGTGGCCCAACCCGACCAGCAGCACGGTGGTCGCGTTCTTGACCGCCGCCAGCACCACGTACCCGGCCATGAACAGGGGGTAGAGCCCGAGGGCGGCCACCGTGGGTTCGGCCACACCGATCCACCGCGCACCCGGGGGAACGGCGAGGATCATCAGCCCGCCCACGATCCCCAGGAGCAGACCGAGCCACAGTCCGTCACGCAGGACCGGTGCCAGCGCACGGGGTGACCCCTCGTTCTCCGTGAAGAAGGGCAGGGAGCCGCGCAGGGTGCCGTGCACGACCATGATCATCGGGTTGAACACGGCGATCACCAGCGCGTACGCGGCCAGCTGCACGGTGCCGGAGTTGCCCAGGACCGCCGCGGTGACCGCGCTCCCGATGAGGGTGGACAGCATGGACAGGAAGAGCGGCGCGGCCTGGCCCGCGATCCTCCAGGCGATCACTCCCGCGCGCTCGGGCAGGTCGGCGGTGGACGGGGGTTCGGACACGGGGGTCCGGTCGGTGCGTGTTGACATGCTCGGGGATGACTCCTCGGGGGGTTGGGCGTTTCCCGGAAGGACGGGGCCGTAGCATCTGGCTCGACAGGGTCTTCGACGAGAGAGGACGGTTCTCATGGCCGAGAAGCGCGTGGTGTGGGCGAAGAAGCTGCCGGAGGTCTACAAGAAGCTCGACGAGATCGACGTGGTCATCGCCGACCACCTGGACGTCAAGCTGCTCGAACTGATCAAACTCCGGGCCTCCGTCCTCAACGGCTGCGCCTTCTGCGTGGACCTTCATACCCAGAAGGCGCTCAAGGAGGGCGAGTCCCAGCAGCGACTCTTCCTGGTCTCCACCTGGTACGAGGCCGGTGAGCGGTTCACCGAGCGCGAGCGCGCCGCCCTCGCCCTCACCGACGAGATGACCGAGCTCGGCGGCACCGGGGTCTCCGACGAGGCCTACGAGTCGGCTGCCGAGTTCTTCGACGAGACCGAACTCGCGGCCCTGATGTCCGCCATCGCGATGATCAACCTCTACAACAGGCTCGCGGTCACCAGCCAGCTGCACCCCAAGGAGCGCTAGGACGCTCCGCCGTTCCCGCGCCGGGGGTAGGCCCCCGGTGCGGAATGGTCTGCGGGTGCCGGTGGGTGTCCCCGTCCGGTGTACCGGGGGCGGTGTCAGCCCCGGGCACGGGTGTGTGTTCGTGGAGCGGTGCGGCCACTCCCGAGCCGCCCTGAGGCGTGCCCGGTGTGGCTCCCCGCCACGTGGTGTGGAGGCGGCGAGCAGCGTCGACAGCGCCTCGTGCAGGCCCGGTCGGGCGTCGTCCTGGAGAACCAGGTGTCGGGTGGCCCGGCCGGGCATGGCGGACCAGGCCGCGCGTGAGGTGCCCAGGGTGGACGGCGGCCCCTCGGGTGCGGGGTCCGTGACCACGGTGGGCGCGAGCCCGGCCAGGGCTCGCGCCAGCGCGCGGGCGCCCCGGCTCGGCGCCGGTGCGTCGTCACCGCGCGGGAGACGCGCACGTCGCCGGTCACAGGGCCTCCTTGGGGGCGGGGCAGTGCTCCGCGCCGAACTCCAGGGCGTCCAGGGTCAGCGAGACCACCGCCGACCGGTGCTCCTCCAGGACGTCGACGTCGACCACGGTGCGTAGGGCCCCCGGTACCAGCGTGGCCAGCGCACCTTCCACCGCTCTTTCCCCGCGCCGGTTCCGTAGCCCGCCGACCACCCCCGGCCAGCGGCCCTCCAGCACGGCGCCGTTGGCCACCGCCGTGTGCCAGACCGCCGACAGGTGCGGAGGGGGAACCGACCCGGCCACCGGGCCAGCTCCGGCACTGGCGGCGAGCGCGGCCGACATGCGTCCCCCGTCGGCTCCCCAGGCGGACAGGGCGCGGGCGAGCGGCACGTGGGACTCCGGTACGTCGTGGTCGAGGTCCACGAGCACGGCCTCCCCGGTGGTCCAGTTCAGGTGGGGGAGCGGGCGCGGCGGTTCCAGGACCGAGGTGTCGGGGTCCGTCACGGGCTCAGCCGCGAAGCACACCGAACGCCGCGCCCCGTGGCCGGAGTTGCCGACCAGGCTGGGCAGCTCCTCGTGTTCCACCGGGGTCGGCACCGCGACCAGCGCGCGGGTCCCGGTGCGCCGGACGAACCGCAGCACCTCCCGGTCGTCGGGCTCCTCCTCCCTGCCCTCGGCCGCCAGGAACCCGGCCAGGTCGGCGGAGAGCCCCGAGGGCAGCGCCAGGGCGACCGTGGGCACGTAGGGGTTGACCACCGGAACCGCTCCGGCTCCGGTGAACACCGCCCACCGGGCCAGGGTCGCGGTACGCGACCCCCACTCGACGAAGAACGAGACCGCGGCCTCCGGGTGGGCGTCCAGGTACCGTTCCACGGTTCCCGCGAAGCCCTCCGCGAGCCGCACGTCGTCCTGGAGGACCAGGTGGTGGGTGGTGTCGTACCGCTCGGCGGCGCCGAAGGCCACTGTGGCGCTGCGCAGGGCGGTGGGCGGGCCGGTCGGGTCGGGGTCCAGGGCCAGCCCGGTGAGGGGCAGGCCGGTGTGTTCGGCGACCCTCCTCGCGGACTCGGCTCGGCGGGGATGGGACATCACGGAGGCGGACACACGGATTCGCGGCAGACGCGGACGGGGGGTACGCATGCCTTCCATCCTAGGTTCCGAAAGCCCGGGATCCCGGTTGTCCACAGGCCTCCCGGTCGGCGGGAGAGTCCTTCCGCACCCGCTCGCGTCTTGCGAACGGGCGCGGGTTCGGGGACCCTCCGGCCTTAACTCCTAATTCCCTACCTGTATAGTCAGGTTTGTTCCTCGGCTCCTCCGCGAAAGACGCCCCCACATGTGCCTCCACCGGGGCGGCCCGTCTGGGTGCCCGGATCGCGGACGCTGTGCGCGCCCCGGCCCGGTGACATGCGCGCGCCCCCGCCCCGAGCGTACGGTGCGGGGGCGGCGCAAGGGGGCGCAGGCTCAGTTGGGCGACTGCTGGTGGCCGTGTTCCGGGGACGAGGTCGGCCGGGGCGCGGCGCGCGGCCGATCGTGGGCCGCCCGGTAGCCGGCCTGGTAGCTGGCCTCGCGGGAGCGCTCGGAGTCGTCGTCGCCGACCGCGATGGGCCACCCGGCGGTCAGACCGTAGATGACCAGGATGTCGAGGGCGATGACCACCACCGACCACAGCGGCATCGCGATCAGGAAGGCCAGTTGGGCGACGGCGTTCAGCGCGGACAGGACGATGGCGAGGACCCGAGCCCAGGCGCTGCCGGACAGGACCGCCAGACCGGCGGCGACCAGCACCACACCCCAGAGTCCGAGCAGGACGCCCCAGGCGCCGTACTCCAGGATGAGCATCTGGGTCTCCGTGGCGACGAAGAAGCCCGGGGTGAAGATCGCCGCGAGGCCCTGGATCACGTTGATGACTCCGGTGACGATGAGCAGCGTCGCGACGAAGTACTGCCAACCGTTGGCCTGTGTCCGCATGGGTGCTCCTCTGCCGGTCGCCCAGGAGTACTGACGGGGGCGACCTCTCTGGTGTCACGAGCAGGCGGATACCGACTCCGCCCCCTCATCATCGACGACGGTGCGTAAGTGGCACGGAACCTGTTCCCCCGGATCGGGCAAAGCCGGGCGGGGGCCTCGCCGGGACTCCGACACATCCGGGAAAGTTTCGTTTTTACGTAACAACGTAGAATCATGTACCGTGGGCGCGTGGCAGAACCAACCGCGGAACCCGCCCCCCACGCCAGCACGGAGCAACGCCTCGCCGACCTGGAGGCCCGGGTCGCCGAGCTGGAGCGGCCGGACCCCGCGAAGGCCGGGCCCGCCGAGAACACCTACGCCGGACACTTCTTCGTCCTGGAGGCCCTCAAGGAGCGCGCCCCCGACGACGGCTCGGTCGTCTTCGCGGGCGTCGTCCCGGTCGAGGGCGCACCGGAGCCGGTCCAGTGGCAGTACGGCAGATCCGTCGAGGACATCGAGAACCTCGACTGGTCCGTGCTGGCCGGGAACCTGGACGCCCTCGGCCACCCGGTCCGGCTCAGCATCCTGCACGCGGTCCACTCCGGAGTCTCCACCGTCGCCGAGCTGAAGGAACGCGCGGAGTTCGGCACCAGCGGCCAGATCTACCACCACGTCAACCTGCTGGTCGCGGCGGGCTGGCTGGTCACCCGCAAACGCGGCCGTTACGTCATCCCGCCGGAGCGACTGGTCCCGCTGTTGGTGATCCTCACCGCCGCACGGGGCTGAGCAACGAAACGAGGAACGAGGGGGCACGCATGCGGAGAGACACGCGGACCGGGGTGACGGCGGTGGTCGTGGCCGTCGCCGTCCTGGCCGCCGGGTTCGTCGTGCGGCCCGCGCCCCCGGACCTGTCGGCGGAGGTCACCGGCGACACCGGTCTGGCCGAACGCGCCCTCCCCCTACTGGAGGACGGCCCCCGCGCGACGGCGGCCGTCGTGGAGGTCGACGGCGACAGCGTCCGGGAGGCCTACTTCGGCGCGGACGAGACGACCCTCTACGAGATCGGTTCCGTCTCCAAGTCCCTGACCGGGCTCCTGCTGGCCGAGGCGATCGAGCGCGGCGAGGTGGAGGAGGACACCGAACTCGGTGCCCTGCTCGACCTGAAGGGCGCCCCCGCCTCGACGGTCACGCTCGCCGAGCTCTCCTCCCACCGGTCCGGGCTCCCCAGGAACCCGCCGGGCGCGGCGAACTCGGTCACCATGCTCCTGGACAACCTGCGCAACCGCGACCCCTACACCGGCGACCTCGACACCCTGCTCGACAGTGCCGCCGGGGCCGACCTCACGGACCGGGGTGAGTTCGCCTACTCCAACCTCGGCGCCGCCCTGCTGGGCCAGGCCCTGGCGGCGTCCGCCGGAACCGACTACGAGACGCTCCTCCGCCAGCGCGTGCTCGTCCCGCTCGGGATGGAGAGCACGGTCGTCCCAGCCGCTCCCGACGACGTACCCGCTGAGGCGGCCGTGGGGTACGGCACCAACGGTCGCCCCTTCTCTCCCTCGGCCAACGCCGCCTGGGCGCCCATGGGCGGGGTGTACTCCACCGGCGGCGACATGGGACTCCTCGTCCGCGCCCTGCTGGAGGGGGAGGTACCCGGCGTGGAGGCCCTGGAGCCGCGCTGGGACGACGGGCGGGGGAGCGGGATCGGCCTGGGCTGGTTCGTCACCGACCACGACGGCACCGAGGTGACCTGGCACAACGGCATGACCGGTGGATTCGCGGCCATGGTCGCCCTGGACCGCGAGGGCGGGCGCGCGGTCCTCGTGCTGGCGGACAGCGCCGTCGCCGTGGACTCCGTCGCCCTCGACCTGCTGCTGGAGAAGGCGTGAACGACACCCTGGTCAACCTCACCGTGTGGGCGGTGCTGACGGTCTGCGCCACCACCCTGACCTGGGAGATGGTGCGGTCCGCGCGAAGCCGGGAGGGCGACCACGCCTTCCCTGACCGCTGGACCGTGGTCCGGAGGTCCGCGTTCGTGGTCCTGGCCACGGCGTACACCCTGCTCGCCGTGGGATGGCTGTACGTTCCGGCGGCCCTGTGGTGGGTCAACGCCGTCCTGACCGCGACGGCCCTGGGCGCGGGAGCCGTCCGCTGGCGGGTCCTGCCCTGGAGGTCGGAGGGCGGCGGAGGCCGCGGGCGCTGGATCGGGGCCCTGCTCGTCGTGGGCCTGACCGTCGCCCTGGTCCTCTTCCTGACCCTCTGAGGGGCCAGAACCCTTCTTCGGCGGTCGCCCTCCTCGGTTTCCGAGACGAGGAATCGATAAAAGCCGTGAAAGCCCCCTTTTCGGAAAACACCGGCAATGCCGAAATGTCCATCAAAGTGACATTGTCCGGCGGGCGCGCCGCCGGTCTTCTCCCTGCCAGGGGGCCCGCTTGTGGAAAACTCCCCGCACTCCCAGGGGGGTGGTCTAACGTGAAATCCATCCGCCCCCGAGCCCACGCTTCGGGTCTTTCGGGGTGTAATCCAGACCGCACGTGACACGGGCGGGTGCAACGGCAACGAATCCGCCATCCGCACGGAAAGCCGCGAGGAACCCCTACATGGCAGTACACCTGTCCGACCGGAAACGCCCGCACCCGCGCCCCGGCCAACAGGCACTCGTCGCCCTCCTGGTTGCCTCCGCCGTGGCCGCTCCGGCATGGTCGTGGGCGGTGATCGAGACCCCCGAACCGGCCCGACCGGTCATCGCCCTCCTCGGCGGCGTGGTCGCACTGCTGCTGTGCGCCGCCGTGGCCACCGCCGCCCACCACGCGGCCGTCGCGCGCATCACCCGAGCCCACGGCACCAGGGTCAGCGCGGGGGCGCGCACCCTGGAGGAGGAGACGGGGCGGGTCGTCGACGCCCTCCTGCCAGCCCTCTCCCACGCCGCCCGTGAGGGGCGGCCCCTCCAGCGCGTGCTCGCCGACCACCCCCGGCCCACCCACCCCACGGTCGACCGGCTCGCGCACGCCCTCACGACCCAGCTCGCCGACGCCGAGCGCCGGGCCACCGAGGCCCGTACGGCGCGCACGGAGATCGAGAACGAGGTCACCGACCTGGCCGACACCACCCTGCCGTTCATCGTGCACCGCGTCCGCCAGGACCGCACCATCGCCGAGGAGGTCCTCGCCCAGGAGCTCCGGGAGGTCCACCCGGCCGTGGCCCACCTGCGCACCCGCGTGATCGAGGAACTGGTGACCGCCGAACGCCGCAGCGCCACCGCGCTGATCTCGGCAGCCAACATCGGCGGGCGCGTCCAGGCGCACCTCACCACCCTGCTCGCCCAGCTCCGCGACCTGGAGTTCCGCTACGGCGACCGCTCGGACGTCTTCAACGACCTCCTGCTGGTCGACCACAACGTCTCCCGCACCGGCCGCCTCGCGGACGCGTTCGTCACCCTCGCCCGAGGCCGCTCCGGGCGACGCTGGAACCGCCCCATCGGCATGGAGAGCATCCTGCGCGGCGCCCAGGGCCGCATCACCGCCTACCGCCGGGTCCGCCTGCACTACACGCACCGTTCGGCGGTGGTCGGCTACGCGGCGGAGGGGGTCATCCAGGTGCTCGCCGAACTCATGGACAACGCGGCCAACTTCTCCGCGAACGGCACCGACGTCAACGTCTACGCCCAGGAGGAGGACAGCGGGGTCACCGTCACCGTCGAGGACAGCGGCCGGGGCCTGCGCCAGCGGGAGCGCCGGGCGGCGGAGAACTACATCGAGGAGCCCCGCACCCTGGCCACGCTCCCGGGCCTGCGCATGGGGCTGGCCGTGGTGGGAGCCCTGGCGGACAAGTACGACCTCCAGGTGAGCTTCCGGCCCTCGGCGCGGGGCGGCACCGGGGTGGTCGTGCTCATCCCGCCCAACCTCATCACCGCGTACGAGATGCCGCTGCCTCCCCGACTCCAGAAGGAGAGGGACGAGGAGCTCGCGAGGGAGGCAGAGCTGGCGGAGCGGGCCGCCGCGACCCGGACTCCCGGCCCCGGCGCCCCCGCCGTCGACGCGTCCGCACTCGACCAGGAGCCCCAGCCCCCGGCACCGCCCGCGTTCACCGCTGGGGACCCCGCCCCGAGTGACCCGGGCGTCGACGTCCTGGCCGGGGACACCCCGGCCACCGGCACTCCCTCGTCCGGAATCCCGGTGGCCGGTGCGCCCTCCGCCTCCTCCAGGCCGTGGACCCGGGCCGAACCCACTCCCTCCCGCCCGCCGTTGGCCAGGCGGGACGGCGGCCGCCGAGCCGCGGCCAAGGCCGATCCCCTCGCAGACGTCGCCGACGAGCCCGTCACCGGGTCCGCGCGGGGCACCGGGCCCGCGACCCGATCCGACGGGGACGCCGGGCCCGAGCCGGTCTTCGACCTGCCGCAGCGGTTCCGGGGCCTCACCCTGGCCCAGGCGGTGCGGGAGAACCCGGAACAGCTCTTTCCCTCCATGCGCCGTGACTTCGACCCCGACACGCGCAGGGAACTCCCCAGCCGGCTCGCCGCCTTTCGCGACGACGACGAGGACGACGACCAGGTGAACGGACCGGGCACCCTCTGGGAGGACGGTCGGTGAACACCGCCTCCGCCCCGCACCACGACACACCCGACGAAGAGGAACGGAGGGAGGGGCACCCGGCGCCGCGGCCGGACGACCGCCCCACTACCCCCATGACGACCACGGACGCCAGTCTCGACTGGCTGCTGGAGGACCTGCGACACAGGACACCGGGCATCCGCCACGTCCTGGTGCTGTCCAGGGACGGCCTCAAGATGTGCCACACCCGGGAACTGGACGTGGACCGCGCCGACCAGCTCGCCGCCATCTCCGCCGGCGTCCAGAGCCTGTCCCTGAGCGCCTCGGCCGAGTTCGGCGACGGCACCGGGTCGGGCCAGGCCATGCTGGAGTACGGCGGAGGGCTCCTGCTCATCATGGGCGCGGGCGAGGGCGCCCACCTGGCCGTCATCGCGGGATTCGAGGCGAAGGTGGGGGTGGTCGCCCGCCACATGAACCAGCTCGTCGACCAGATCGGCGGGGACCTCACCGCCNNNNCCACGAGGTGGACCCGTCCCGATGAACACGGACCCCCGTCGCGGTACCGCCGCCCAGGGCGCCCCCTCCGGATCCGAGGTACCGGACCGGTTCTACACGGTCACCTCGGGGCGCGGCGACGCCGACGATCCCGCCATGGACGCCGTCACCCTCGTCGTCGCGGAGTCCGGCCCCGCCCCCGACATGCAGTCAGAACACGCCAGCATCCTCCGGCTGTGCGCCCGGCCCACCGCCGTGGTGGAGCTCTCCGCTGAACTCAGGGCCCCGGTGAGCGTCGTCAAGGTGCTGCTCACCGACCTGCTCGACACGGGAGCGGTGGCCGCCCGGCACCCCGTGCCCGTTCGGTCCTTCCCCGCGCGAGGAGGACCCCGGCACGATCCCGAGACCCTGAAGCAGGTGCTCATTGCCCTTCAACGACTCTGACGCACACGTACCGACGGTCTCCACACCCCCGGCGCCGGTGGACGCGACCACCGCGCCGGCCCCGGGACGCCCCCCGCTGGCCAGCACCGCGAGCCAGGCGCTGAAGATCGTCATCGTCGGCGGCTTCGGCGTGGGGAAGACGACCCTGGTCGGATCGGTGAGCGAGATGCGCCCCCTGAGCACCGAGGAGGTCATGACCCAGGCCAGCGACGGGGTCGACGACCTCAGCGGGGTCCGGGACAAGCGCACCACGACGGCCGCCTTCGACTTCGGCCGGATCACCATCGACGCCACCCGGGTCCTGTACCTCTTCGGAGCCCCGGGCCAGAAGCGCTTCTGGTTCCTCTGGGAGCAGATCTTCACCGGCAGCCTCGGCGCGGTCGTCCTCGTCGACACCGCCCGGGTGGAGGACTCCTGGTACGCCATCGACCGGCTCGAACACCACCACACCCCGTTCGTCGTCGCGGTCAACCGGTTCGCCCCGGGGCCGAGCCTGCACGACGTGCGCAACGCCCTGGACCTGTCCAACGACGTCCCCCTGCTGGAGTGCGACGCCCGCAGCCGCGAGTCCAGCCGCGACGTCCTGATCTCCCTCGTCCGCCATCTGTCCCGGTACCGCCCGCCCGAGTCCGCACCGGAGAGGTCATCGTGAACAACAACGTCGGAGCCCCGGGGACCGTCGTCCCCAGGAGGCCCGCACCCCTGTCGCCCGACCACGAGCACGCCATGCGCTTCTACGGGCCCGACATCGCCTGCGACCCGGTGCCCCTCTACGAGGAGATGCGCCGTCACTACGGCCCCGTCGCCCCCATCCTCCTCGACGGTGACATCCCCGCGTGGTTCGTCCTCGGCTACCGGGAGCTGCACCACGTCTCCGACCGGCCCGAGTGGTTCGCCCGGGACTGCCGGCGCTGGAACATGTGGGACCACATCGACGACGCCTGGCCGCTGATGCCGTACGTGATGTGGACCCCCTCGGTTATGTTCGCCGAGGGTGCCGAGCACCAGCGGCGCGCGGGGGCCATCGGTGACGCCCTGGACGCCACGGACCGCGCCGACCTGCGCACCCTGTGCGAGCAGGTCTCGGACGACCTGATCGACCACTTCGCCGGGGACGGTGAGGCCGACCTCGTCAGCCAGTACGCCCACCACATCCCGGCGGGGGTGATCGCCCGGCTGTACGGCCTGCCCCAGCAGGAGGTCCCCGACCTGGTGCGCGACATCCTCGTCTCCCTCGACGTCACCGCCGACGCGGGGCAGGCCCACCACCGGGTCCAGGAGCGCATGCGGCGCATCGTCAGCGAACGCAGGGCCCACCCGCGTGACGACATCCCCTCGCGGCTGCTCCTGCACCCGGCCGGGCTCACCGACGACGAGGTGGTCATCGACCTGTTGGTGATCATGTCGGCGGCCCAGGCCCCCACTGGCAACTGGATCGGGAACACGCTGCGGCTCATGCTGCTGGACGACCACTTCTCACTCACGCTCCAGGGCGGCCGCAGCAGTTCCGGTGAGGCGCTCAACGAGGTGCTGTGGAAGAACACCCCCACGCAGAACTTCATCGGGCGGTGGGCGGTGCAGGCCTGTGAGCTGGGCGGGCGCCGGATCAGGCGCGGCGACCTCCTGGTGCTGGGGATGGCCGCGGCCAACACCGATCCCCGCCTCAATACCGGTGACCTGGGAATCTTCGGCAGCAACCGGGCGCAGATGTCGTTCGGGCACGGGGAACACGGCTGCCCGTTCCCCGCGCCCGAGGTGGCGGAGGTGATCGCCCGCGCCGCTGTGGAGACCCTCCTGGACCGGCTGCCGGACGTGCGGATGGGAGTGTCACCGGACCAGTTGCGGTGGCGGCCCTCGGTGTGGATGCGCGGACTCTACGAACTCCCCGCCCTGTACAGCCCGATCGTCGGCCGGTGTCGGCGCCAGGTGGTGTAGCCCGCCGGTCGACACCGGTGGACACGGTCGGCGGCTGTCGTGCGCGGGTCGGGGCCGGGAGTCAGGGGACGGTCCGGGGGCCGGGAGCCGGTGAGAACTCCAGGGGCAGTTCTCTCAGGCCCCTGGTGAACAGGCCCTGCTCGACCAGAGTGGCTCCTGTTGCCAGTCGCACGTTCGGCATGGCGTCGAGCAGGTCGTTGACCGCCACCCGCACCTCGGCCTCGGCCAGCAGCGCCCCCACACAGAAGTGGCGGCCGAGCGCGAAGGCCAGGTGGTCGGCGGCGGCCGAGAAGGACGTGGCCCCGGACAGCTCCGGGCGGGAGATGTCGAAACGGTCCGGGTCGGCGTACCGGTCGGGGTCGCGGTTGGCCGCCCCGATCAGGCAGGTGACCGTGGCTCCCGCGGGCACCGTTCCACCGCCGACCTCCACGTCACGGCTGGCCTGGCGCATGATCATCTGCACGGGCGGGGTGAGGCGCAGCGACTCCACGAAGGCGCGCGGGATCAGGGAACGGTCCGCGCGGACCGCCTCCAGCTGCTCCGGGTGGGTGATCAGGTTGGCGAACAGGCTGGCCAGCGCCTTGTCCGTGGTCTCCCCGCCCGCCGCCAGGAGGAGGCTGCAAAAGGCCTTGACCTCCTCGTCGGTCATCCGGGTGCCGTCGACCTCGGCCTGGCACAGGCGGGAGAGCAGGTCGTCTCCGGGCCGTTCCCTGCGTTCGGCGATGATCGGGAGCATGTACTCCGCGAACTCGTCCCTCGTGCGGAGCCCGTCCTCGGTGACCCGCGGGTCCTGGGCGAGGTTGCCGAGGAAGGCGATGATCGCCGAGTACCAGTCGTGGAAGCGGTCGTGGTGGCCCTGGTCCAGGCCGAGCATGTCCACGATGACGTTGATCGGGAACCGGGTCGCGTACTGGGAGACGAGGTCGACCCGGCCCTCGTCCCGGAACGCGTCGATGAGGGCGCGGCTGTTGCGCTCGATCACCGGCAGGAAGCGGTCCTGGAGTTCGCGGCCCCGGAACGCGGGCGCGACGAGGGCCCGACGGGTCGCGTGTTCGCGCCCGTCCAGCTGGAGGATGGTCCGGCCGTGCACCGGCTCCAGCTGCCAGCCGTAGTTGTCCGTGGAGAAGGCGCGCTCGCGGTCCTGGAAGACCCGCCGCACGTCCTCGTATCGGGAGAGGACGTAGCTGGAGGTGGGTTCGTGCCACAGCAGGGGCTCGTGATCACGCAGCAGGGAGTAGGCGCTGTAGGGGTCGTCGGCGAACGCGGGGGAGAGGAGGTCGGGGATGCCGTGTGCGTTGGACAAGTGGTCACGCTCCCAGCGGTGGCGGAGGCCAGAGGAATCCTCACAGTAGGTAGGGGTTCCGGCACGAATCCACCCCCTGACCTGGCCGAGACACGATTTCCAGGCGAAAGGAGAGAGAGGTCCGCTTTTCTGATGTCCGAAACGCGTCCGAAGAGCGGAGATTCGGTTGTCCGTGTCGGGCGTGGGGCGTGCCCGTACGAGATTCCGTGTTGGTGGGGACCCGGCCGTGCCGCCGCCTCCACGTCGGTTTTGGGGTCAGGGTGCTAATTTGTCCCAATGGCATTGGGAGAGGCGGTCCTGGCGGCGCTGCTGGAGGGGGAAGCCTCCGGCTACGACCTGGCCAAACGGTTCGACGCGGGGGTCGCGAACTTCTGGTCGGCCACCCCGCAGCAGCTCTACCGCGAACTCGAACGCCTGGAGGGGGAGGGCCTGCTCAGTGCCCGGGTCGTGCGGCAGGACCGCAGGCCCGACAAGCGGCTGTTCACCGTCACCGAGGCCGGACGCGAGGCGCTGCGCTCCTTCAGCCAGCGGCCCGCCCGGCCGACCGCGATCCGTGACGACCTGCTCGTCCGGCTCCAGGCCGTGGACGAGACCGACATGGACGCGGTGATCGGCGCCGTCGAGGAGCGCATGGAGCTCAGCCGCGCCAAGCTCGAACGCTACGACCGCATCGCGGCCCGCATGCTCGACGGTCGCGACGAGGAGCGCTTCCTGCGCGAGGCCGACCGGGTCGGCCCCTACCTCACCCTCCAGCGCGGACGCTCACACGAACAGGAGAACCTGCGCTGGGGCGCCGCCACCCTGGCCATCCTCGAACGCCGCCGCGACGACAGGGTCCGGGTGCGCAACGAGCGGGTCGAGGACGACGGGGGCCGGGACGACGGCGGCCGGTCCGCACGGGCACCGGGCGCCGGGGTCGGCCCCTCGTCATGACCGCCGAGGTCCCCTCGCCGCCGTCGGACCGCACCCGGTCGCCCGTGGTCGCGCCCGGCTAGTTGACGTGCCTCTGCCAGTCGGACGGCAACCGGTCGGCCGGGCCGGGCACCGTCTGGTCCAGGGGGTGCGAGGTCGGCGCCGTCAGCTCCGGGCCCTCGCTGACCTGTTGGGTGCGGAAGTCGTAGAACCAGTCCTCACCCGGCTCGAAGCTCTGCATGATCGGGTGGCCGGTGGCCTCGAAGTGACGAGTGCCGTGCTGGGACGGAGAGCTGTCGCAGCAGCCCACGTGTCCGCAGGCCGCGCACCGGCGCAGGTGCACCCACCAGCCACCCCCGGCGAGACACTCCTGGCAGCCGGTGCCGCTGGGCGGCGCGGTCGGGTCGATCTCGTTGCTCATGACGTCACGCTAACCACTGGAACCGTCCCGGACGATGAACAACGCGCGGCACGACCCACTCCGGAGACGGGGACAGCGGTCAGCGTGCCCTCCCGCTGCCGGTGACGCGCACTCCCGATACCCTCGTCGCCGGTCGCCCCGAACAACGGACCCGAAGCCCGGGCCCGCACTACCTGGAAGGCACTCCATGAGCGAGGAGCTGTCCGTAGGCGTCGACGGTCACGTCGGTGTCCTGGAGATCCACCGCCCACCGAACAACCACTTCGACCTCGACGTCCTCACCGCACTGGCCGACGCCGCGGAGGAGCTGGCCGCCGGGGGATGCCGGGCGCTCGTGCTCTGCTCGGAGGGCAGGAACTTCTGCGCCGGGGTGGACTTCGCCTCCGGCGGGGTCGGCGACTCCCCGGTCCGCACGCTCAGCGCCATCTACGGCCAGGGGCTGCGCCTGTACTCACTGCCGGTCCCCGTGATCGCCGCCGTCCAGGGCGCGGCGGTGGGCGGCGGGCTCGGTCTGGCGTGCGCGGCCGACTTCCGCGTGGCCGCGGCCTCCTCCCGGTTCCATGCCAACTTCGGCCTGTTGGGCCTGCACCAGGGGTTCGGCCTGAGCGTCTCCCTGCCCCGCATCGTGGGTCGGCAGAAGGCCGCCGACATGCTCTACACGGCGCGCCGGATCACCGGTACCGAGGCCCACGCCATCGGCCTGGCCGACCACCTCGTGGACGAGGAGCACCTGCGAGAGGAGGCCGTGCGCCAGGCGCGACGGATCGCCGAGTCCGCCCCGCTCGCGGTGCGCTCCATGAAGGCCACCCTCCGCGCGGGCCTGCTCAGCGAACTCCCCTCCGCCCTGGAACGGGAGATCATCGAACAGACGAGGCTGCTCGAGACCAGGGACAACGCGGTCGGGATCACCGCGTCCCTCGACCGCACGCGTCCGGTCTTCACAGGGGAGTGAACCGGGCCGGGCCCCGCCCGGCTCAGGGAACTATGGAGTCGACGTAGCCGCCGTCCACCCGGACGGCGGCGCCGGTCGTCGCCGAGGCCAGCGGGGAGCTCAGGTAGGCCACCATGTTGGCGATCTCCTCGGGCTCGATCAGGCGTTGGAGCAGCGACATCGGACGGTGCCGGATCATGAACTCGTGCTGGGCCTCGTCCCACGGCAGGTCACGGTCGACCAGTTCGTACACGAAGTCCTCCACCCCGCGGGTGTGGGTGGGTCCGGCGACCACCGAGTTGACGGTCACCCCGGACCCGGCCGCCTCCTTGGCGAAGCCCCGTGTGACGGCGAGCAGCGCGGTCTTCGAGGCGCCGTAGTGGATCATCTCGGCGGGGATCGCCAGCGCCGAGTCACTGGCGATGTTGAGCACGCGTCCCCAACCGCGACGGATCATGCCGGGCAGGGTGGCGCGGATCAGCCGTACGGCGGAGAGCACGTTGGTGTCGAAGTAGCGCCGCCACTCCTCGTCGCTGATCTCCAGCGCCGGGGCGCTTCCGAACAGGCCCAGGCTGTTGACCAGGACGTCCACCTCGGCGGCGGCGGAGAGCACGGCCGCCGCGCCGCGCTCGGTGGTGACGTCGCCCGGGGCGGCGACCAGCTCCCGCTCCGGGACGCGGTCCCTCAGTGAGCCGATCGCCTCGGCCACCCTCTCCGGGCGGCGACCGTTGATCGCGACGCGGGCCCCAGCGTCCGCGAGCGCGGCGGCGACGGCCATCCCGATCCCCTGGGTCGACCCGGTGACCAGTGCGGTACTCCCAGACAGATCGATGCGCATGGGACCCACACTAGAAGGACGGGGCGGACCAGGTCCGCCCCGTCCGGGGTGTGTCGTCAGGGTCGGCCCCCACCGCGGGCGCCGGGCGCAAGGGTCAGCCGAGCACCAGCCACAGCAGACTGACGAACAGGAAGCCCGACACGCCCAACACCGTGGTCAGGACGGTCCACGTCCGCAGGCCGTCCGAGACCGACAACCCCAGGTAGCGGGTCACCACCCAGAAACCGGAGTCGTTGACGTGCGACAGCCCGAGCGCGCCGAAGGCGATGGCCAGCGCGATGAGCGCCACCTGGATCGAGGAGAGGTCCCCGCCCAACGTCATGTCGGCGAGCAGACCGGAGGTGGTCAGGATCGCGACCGTCGCCGACCCCTGCGAGGCGCGCAGTGCCAGCGAGAGCACGAAGCCCAGCAGCAGGATGGGCAGGCCGGTCCCGGCGAGTGTGTTGGCGAGCGCCTCGCCCACACCGCTCTCGGTGAGCACGCTGGCGAACACTCCGCCCGCCCCGGTGACCAGGACGACGATGGCCACGGGAGGCAGCGCGGCCTCCATGACCTCACCGATGTGGGAGGTGGACCACCCGCGCCGTACCCCGAGCAGGAAGTAGGCGAGCACCAGCGCGACGAGCAGCGCGAAGACCGGGGCGCCCACGAACGACAGCACGGGCAGCAGCGGGTGGTCCTCGGGTAGGACCGTCGCCGAGGTCGTGCCGACCATGATGAACGCCAGCGGCGTGAGGATGAGCCCGAGGATGGTCCAGACGCTGGGCGGCGTCTCGGTCCGGTCCGACGTGCCGGTGGAACCGCCGGACGCGCCGCCCCCGGTGTCGCCGGAGCCCTCCGGCCCCGAACCGCCCTCTCCCGCGCCGCCGAACTCCTCGAACTGCGCGCGGGTCGCGGCCAGCATGGGGATCTCGCGGCGGGTGAGCCGCTTGGACACGTAGTGCGCGATCACGGCCAGCGGCGCGCACACGATCAGGCCCAGAATCAGGATCCAACCGATGTCGCCCTCAAGCAGCGCGGCCCCGCCGACGATCCCCGGGTGGGGCGGCACGGAGACATGGACCGCAAGCATGATCCCGGCCACCGGCAGGCCGAACCTCACCGGATCGACCCCGGCGGCCTTCGCGAACCCGTAGATGATCGGCACGAGGATGATGAAGCCGACGTCGAAGAACACGGGGACGGCGAGGATCAGCGCGGCCCCGGTGAGGGCCGCCGAGACCCGTTTGGGTCCCAGCCAGCCGGTGAAGCGCCCGGCCAGGCTCTCGGCGCCGCCGGACACCTCGATCATGCGGCCGAGCATGGCGCCCAGGGCGACGAGCAGCGCCACCGACCCCAGGGTCCCGCCCATGCCGGCGGTGATCGTGGCGATGATGCCGAGCTGTTCGGGTGCGTCGCCGGTGGCCGGAACGGTGACCAGCGGCATGCCCGAGACCAAGCCGACGAGGATGCTCACCAGGAGCAGGGCCACGAAGGCGTGGACCTTGAAGCGGATGATCAGCACCAGCAGCAGGGCGATGCCGCCCGCCGCGATGCCCAGAAGGGTGAGGGCGCCCATGCGACTACTCCTTGCTGGTGGGTTCGGGTGCCACGACACGGATCACGGCGGAGTCGTCGGCGGCGCCCAGGCCCTGTCCCTGTCCCAGCAGGTACAGCTGCTCGGCGGTGGCCGCCAGCGGAGTCGCCAGTCCGGCGGAGCGGCTCGCGGAGGTCACGATGCCCATGTCCTTGACGAAGATGTCGAGCCGGCTGAGCACCTCGGCGCCCTCCTCCTCGTAGGCCTGGAGCATGCGCGGCCCGCGGTTGCCCAGCATGAACGAGCCGGCCGCGCCCGCGCCCAGCGTCTCCAGGGTGGTCTGGGGGTCCAGTCCCAGCGACCGGGCCAGGGCCAGCGCCTCGGCGGCCGCGGCGATGTGCACCCCGCACAGCAGCTGGTTGACGGTCTTGAACGCCTGGCCGTCGCCGGGACGGTCACCGATGACGCTCAGGGTGGAGGCGAGCCGCCGCAGCACCGGATCGGCGGGCCCCCCCGCCCCCGGGGGGGGGGCNGCCTCGGGGGTGGCGCCGACCACGATCAGCAGGTCACCCTCTCCGGCGCGGACTGGACCCCCGCTGAGCGGGGCGTCCACGAGGAACAGGCCGCGCGGGGCCAGTTCCTCGGCGGTCGCGGTGACCGTCTCCACCCCGACCGTACTGGTCAGGACCAGAACGGTGCCCGGAGCCAGGGACTCGACGATGCCGTGTTCACCGAAGAGCACGTCGCGCAGCTGGGCGCCGTCGCGCACCACCAGCACCACGGAGTCGACCCCGGCGACGGCGTCGGCGGCGTGCTCGAAGGGCACCACACCGGCCTCGGCGGCGAGGTCGCGGCGAACGGCGGCGATGTCACAGCCGTGAACGGTCATCGTCCCGGCCAGGCGCGCGGCCATCGGCAGCCCCATGGCGCCCAGGCCGATGACGGCGACGCTGGAGACGGGGCTGGAGACGCAGCTGGTGGTCATGGGTGGACTCCTGTGTTCGGGGCGCCGGTGACGGGGTCGCCGTCACCGGGGCGGGTGGTCAGGGAGCTCAGGCGGTCGACGACCTCCGCGAGGGAGTCGTCGGCGCCGACGTTGCCCGCGAAGACGACGTAGGGGATGCCGGTGGCCGGACCGCCGACCGGTTCCCACAGGGAGACCAGGCCGGGCAGCATCGGCCCGCGCACCAGGGCGCGGTGGATGCCCAGGCCCAGCGAGGCGACGTCGCTGGAGGTGATCCCGCCCTTGGCGACCACGAAGCGCGGTGCGCGGCGGCCGAGGGTGTCGGACACGCAGCGGACGAGGGCGGCCGAGACCTCGCGGGCGATGGCCAGGCTGGTGGCCGGGTCGTCGCTCAGGCGCAGCAGGCGCGAGGTGTGCAGGACGACGTCGTGGTCGGCCAGGCCCTCGACGATCGCGTCCACGGTGCGGGCGACGGCGGCGTCGCGAGCGGACGGGGCGAGGACCTCGTCCACATTGAGCTCGATCACACGGGCGCCGGGGTGCCGGTCCACCAGGGCGGCGAGCTGGCGGGTGGTGAGTGCGACGTGGGAGCCGACCACCACGAGTCCGCCGGGGGCGTCCGTGCCGGTTCTGATCTCGTCCTCGTCGAGGGGTACGCGGGCCTCCATGCCGATGCGGGCGCGCACGAACGGCGGGCCGACCCGGTAGACGAAACGGCGGCCCCGTCGCTCGGCGGTGATGAGGGCCAGGGAGAGGACGCGCAGGTCCTCCTCGGACTCGGCGTCCACCACGACCGGCGCGGCGTCGTGGAGTTCCATCAGTCGGGCGGTGACGGCGTCGGTGTCGCCTCCGCGCAGCAGGGCGAGGTCGATGAGGGTGACGTCGCTCGCGGTGACCTGTCCTTCGGTCTTCTCCTCGACCCAGGCCCGGAGGTCGGAGTTGCGGTAGCCGAAGGTGGCGTCGCGGGCGAACTCGGTCTCCGCGACGGGGGTGAACTCCGTGCCGGAGCGCATGTAGTGGACGCCGCCGACGGTGACGCGTCCGGCGTCGGGGAAGGCGGGGACGATGACGACCCCGTCGACGCCGGGGGCGCCGAGTTCCTGGAGGGTGGCGTCGAGGACCCGGGGTTCGAGCGGGTAGTGCCCGCGCAGGGTGGAGTCTCCCCGGCTGGCGAAGACCAGCGGGCGGTCCCCAGCGGCGGTGCGGGCGTTGCGCACCACCTCGGCGTTGCGGGCTTCGGCCTCGGCCGGGTCGAGGCTGCGGGTGTTGGTGAGGACGTAGACGGCGAGCGTGCCCTGCTCGAACGCCCACCGCAGGTCGTCGACGGACCAGCGGGTGAGCACGGGCAGGCCGTGCACCGACTGGGTGCCGGTTGGATCGTCGTCGAGGACGACGATGACGGAACCGGCGGCGGTGGCCTCCCGCGCCACGGCGGACGCGGTGACGGGGCTCGGTGCCCCGGCAAGGGTGAGGACTTCGTGGGGATCGACCATGGAAACTCCCTTGTAAGACATCAGACATCTTATGTTAAACGGCGTGGTCGTCAAGCGTCATGTCACAGGGATTACCAGGTGGGGGCGGTCGAAAGCCCGAGCGCGGACCTGGGGCGCTCGGGCTGGGATACGTGAGGACGGGGGCTGCGGGACCTCCGCGAGGTGGTGTGAGACCGGTACGGGACGGCCGGTCAGTCCGGCAGGCCGAAGACGTGCTCGCGCAGGTCGCGCGCGGTCTGCGCCATGTGGCTCTCCATGGCGAGCCGGGCCGTCTCCGCGTCGCCCGAGCGGATCGCCTCCAGTACCCGGCCGTGCTCGTCGATCGCGTGGGCCTGGATGGCGGGGATCGAGGAGGTCTGCCGGCGCTTCTCGCGCATCACCCGCGACAACGGCTCGAACAGCACGGCGACGAACACGTTCCCGGTCGCCGACAGGATCACGTCGTGGAAGTGGATGTCGTGCTCCACGAACGCCGCGAGATCGCCGCGCTGGTGCGCGTCGCGCATCCCCTGGAGGTCCTGCTCCAGGGCGGCGAGGTCGGAGGTGTCCCGGTGCTCGGCGGCCAGCGCGGCCGCCCCCGTCTCGATCATCCGCCGCACCTGGATGAGCTGAAGCGAAGCGGTGAGGTCGTCACCGCCGCGCACCGTGGCGCGCAGCACCGCCTCCAGGCCGGTCCACTCGTCCACGGGGCGCACGAGGGTGCCCCGCCCCCGTACCACCTCGACCACGTTCTGGGCCTGGAGCGTCCGGATCGCCTCGCGCACGGTCAGGCGGCTGACGTCGAACTCCTGGCCCAGCTCGTTCTCGGAGGGCAGCCTGCCCCCTGAGGGCAGGTCACCGTCGACGATGCGGTCCAGGAGGTTCTGGGCGATCTCGTCGGCGAGCAGCGGCCTCGGCACGACACTTCCTCTCGGGCGGGGGAGACGGCAGGGTCGCGCGCAGTCCCCGGCGGTGCCTCGTCGACCCCCGGACACCTCACGGGAGTGCGCGGCAAGGGCAACCCTATCGCCGCGGCCCGACCCCGGCTCCCGGCCTGGCGCGAGGTGACGGGAGCCGGGGCGTTCTCAGGAGAGGGCGGTGCCGCCGAGGGCGGCGGAGAGGAATCTGTGCGTTCTCATGGAATGCCTTTCGGGTCGAAGCGCGAAGGGGTGGCGGCCGGGGAGGGAATTCCCGATCCTTTCCCGTGGTCCGACTGTCGGGTGTCGTCGCTGGTGAGGGCGCTGTCCTGTGGGTCGTTGTCTCGGCTCGTCGGTATCCAACAGAGTGCGTCACGGGAAATCAGAATGGCAAGTGAATTCGTCGAACTCCTCGGGGTCCAGGGCTATTCCTGGGGGAGAATGTCAGGAGTTCTCCACATAGGGAAGCGAAGAAACGCGGGACGGCCCCGGGTTTCGGACAGGTCGGCGGGGTCGCAACGGTCACGCTGTACGCGGCGGCGCCAGCGAGTCGGTGAGCCGCACGGTCGTGGGCAGCCGCCGTCCCCTCGGCCGGTCGTCCCGGTCCCCGTCCACCATCGCGGACAGGGCGGTCACCGCCGCGCGCCCCAGTTCGTCGGCGGGGGTGCGCACGGCGGTGATCGGTGGTCCGGGCAGGTCGGCCAGGGCGATGTCGTCGGCGGCGGCGACACTGATGTCCTCGGGCACCCGCACACCGAGGCGGCCGAACTCGAACATCACCCCCAACAGCAGCAGGCTGTTGTAGACCAGCACCGCCGTGCAGCCGGAGTCGACGATCCCGCGGGCCGCGGCCACCCCCTCGGCGAACGCCGGGCGTACCGGGCCGTGGACCCGCACCCGCAGCCCGGTCCGGGCCGCGTGCTCGACCAGCTCCGCGCGCCGGTGCCGGTCCATCCACGAGCTCGGCGGCCCCGCGAGGTAGGCGACCTCGCGGTGCCCGAGCTCCACGAGGCGGTCGTAGACCGCGCCCAGGCCCCCGGGAGTGTCCACGGTGAACGAGGTCAGCCCCGGCACCCGGCGGTTGATCGCCACCACCGGTCTGCGCGCGTGCGCCTCCTTCAGCTCGGCCGCCGAACTCACCGGGGACTGCACGGCGAACCCGTCCACCTGGTCCTCCAGATCGTGCAGCGCCGCCGCCTCACGAGCGGGGTCGCCGCCGGTGACGGCGATGATCACGCGGCGGCCGGTCTCGCCCGCCAGGTCCTGCGCGGCGGTGGCGGTGGTGGAGTAGAAGGGGTTGTCCAGGTCGGGGACGAGCATGGCGAAGAAGCCGCTGCGCCCGGTGGTCAGGGCCCGGGCGGCCGGGTTGGCGCGAAAGCCCAGCCGCTCGGCGGCGGCGCGCACCCGCAGCAGGGTGGACTCGGCGACCATGGTCGGCCGCGACATCGCCCGCGACACGGTGGACGCCGAGACGCCGGCCTCCCTGGCCACGTCGTCCAAGCTCGCCATTCCGACTCCTCGCAGGTCACGGTGCCCCCGGTCACATTCGCGGCCGTGGGCTTGGCTCGGTGCCCACCTGAAGGTTACGGTGTTGCAAGCGCTTGCAGAAGCGCTTGCAGGTGTCACCGCAGATGAGACACCACACAAACTCCGAACACCCGCCGACAGCGACCGGGAGTGGAATTGTCCCGCCCGTCACCCACCGCAGAGGCCGCCCGAGTCGCTTCGCGCCGCCGTCTCCTCCCACGCCCACCCGTCACGGTGCTGCTCGTCCCCGGGCTCGCCGTGATGCTCTTCGCCTTCTGCTACCCGGTCGTGGCCACCCTGGCCTGGCCGCCCGACGGCGACCCCGCCACGGTCGCGCGGGAGACGGGGAGCCTCCTCACCGATCCCTACCTGCTCCCGGTGATCGCGCGCACCGTCCGCGTCGCCGTCCTGACCACCGCCCTCTGCCTGCTCATGGGCTTCCCGGTGGCCTACCTCATCTCGCGGGCGCCGGGTCCCTGGCCCGGCCGCCTCCTGGCCCTGGCGATCTTCCCGCTCCTGCTCAACACCGTCGTGCGGACCTACGGCTGGATCGTGGTGCTCGGCGGCAACGGGCTGATCAGCAAGGTCAGCGAGGCCCTGGGCCTGGGCCGCGTCCAGCTGCTCTACACCGAGACGGCGATCGTGCTCGGCCTGGTCCAGCTCTTCCTGCCCCTGATGATCCTGTCGGCCTACTCCAGCCTCTCCCAGCAGGACCACCGCCTGGAGGAGGCGGCCCGCGGACTCGGCGCCTCGCCCGGCCGCGCGTTCCGCGACGTCGTCTTCCCGCTGGCCCTGCCCGGCGCCCTGGTGGGATGCACCCTGGTCTTCGCCGGGGCGGTCACCGCCTTCACCACGCCCCAGCTGCTCGGCGGGCCCCGCGAGCGACTCCTGTCCACCCTGCTCTACAGCCGGGTCAACGTCAGCCTCGACTGGCCCTCGGCCAGCGCCATCGCCCTGGTGATGACCGCCCTGGTGCTGGTGGTCGGCGCGCTGTCCGGTCGGCTCGGCAAGATCGGGAGCACCACCTCATGATCCTGAGACGCCCGTTCCTCTCCCTGCTCGCGGCGGCCGCCTTCGTGCTGATGCTCGGCCCCGTGGTGATCCTGGTGGGGGTCGCCTTCACCGCCGGAAGCACGCTCGCCTTCCCGCCGGAGGGCCTGTCCCTGCGCTGGTTCTCCGCCGCCCTGGCCTACGGCCCGTTCATCGACTCCTTCGGCACCAGCATGCTGGTCGCGGCGGTCTCGACCGTGATCGCGCTGGCCCTGGGCGTCCCCGCGACCCTGGCGCTGCACCGGGGCAACCCGCGCGGGCGCAGGATCATGGAGAACCTGTTCTTCGCCCCGATCGTGGTCCCCGAGCTGGTCCTGGGCCTGGCCCTGTTCCAGCAGCTCATGGTCGGCATGCGGGTGACCGCGGTCGGCGCGCTGATCGTCGGCCACGCCGTCCTGCTGCTCCCGTACACCGTCCGGGTGGTCGGGGCCTCGCTGGCCCTGGCCGACGCCCGGCTGGAGGAGGCGGCTCGGGGGCTGGGCGCCGGACCGGTGCGCACCTTCCTCACGGTGACCCTTCCGGTGATGGCTCCGGGCATCCTCTCGGCCACCATCCTCGCCTTCATCACCTCGCTGAACAACGTTCCGCTGTCCCTGCTGCTCACCGGCCCCGGCGTGGCCACCCTGCCGGTGGAGATGCTCAACTACGTCCAGTCCTCGTTCGACCCCGTCGTCGCCGCGGTCAGTGTGCTGCTCCTGGCGCTCAGCGTCGGGGTCGCCCTCGCCACCGAACGCCTGGTCGGTTTCACGAAGGTCTTCGGCCGATGACCGGGAAGCCCGCCCGCCGGGAAGAAGGAGACACACAGATGACACCCGTCGTCGAACTCGACCGCGTCAGCCACATCTTCGGGGCCCGGGGCGGCAAGGGCGGCACCACCGCCGTCGCCGAACTGGACCTGACCGTGCGCCAGGGGGAGTTCACCACCCTGCTCGGCCCGAGCGGCTGCGGCAAGACCACCACCCTGCGGATGATCGCCGGGTTCCTCCAGCCCACCTCCGGGCGCATCCTCCTGGAGGGCGTGGACGCCACCCGCACGCCGCCCGAGAAGCGCAACATCGGCATGGTCTTCCAGTCCTACGCGCTCTTCCCGCACATGACGCTGCGCGACAACGTCGGCTACGGCCTGCGCACCCGCAAGGTGGCCTCGGACGAGGTCAGGCGTCGCGCGGAGGAGGCGCTCGACCTGGTCGGTCTCGCCCACCTGGCCGACCGCAAGCCCGCCGAGCTCTCCGGCGGCCAGCAGCAGCGCGTGGCCCTGGCCCGCGCCGTGGCCATCCGCCCCTCCGTGCTGCTCCTGGACGAACCCCTGTCCAACCTCGACGCTCAGCTCCGGGTGCAGATGCGGCGCGAACTCCTGCGCGTGCAGCGCGAGACCGGCCTCACCGCCGTCCTGGTCACCCACGACCAGGACGAGGCGCTGGAGCTGTCCGACACGATGGTCATCCTCAACGAGGGCCGACTGGAACAGCAGGGCTCGCCCCGGGACGTGTTCCCGCGTCCCGCCAACCGGTTCGTCGCCGAGTTCCTGGGATACGACAACTTCCCCGAGGTGCCGGGGCACGGGCCCGTCACCGTCCGGCCCGAACACGTGCGGCTGCTCTCCGGCGAGGCCCGCGAGGAGTCCGGTGAGACCGGCCTGGACGGCACCGTCGGCGAGGTCACCTTCCAGGGCAGCAACTGCCTGGTCGAGGCGGCCATCAACGGGGCCGAGGGACCGGGTTCGGTGCTGCGCGTGCTGCACCCCAGCGACGACCTGCGCCCCGGCGACCCCGTCCGCATCGCCCTGCCCCACCGCCACCTGGTGGAACTGCCCGCCCGTGAGGTGACGACCGGATGAACCGACCCGCACGCAGGGCGCGGATGACCGCAGTCCTCGCCGGGGCGCTGGCCCTGGCCACCGTGACCGCCTCCTGCGCACCCGTCCGCGAGGACGACCCCGACACCCTGGTGGTGAGCACCTTCGCGTTCGCCACCGAGGAGTTCACCCAGGTCGTCGCCGAACCCTTCGAGGCCGAGACCGGAATCCGGGTGGTCCTGGACACCGGGAACAACGCGGGGCGGCTCACCAAGCTGAGGATCAACTCCGAGCGGCCCGACACCGACGTCGTCCTGATCTCCGACTACTACGCGCAGATCGGCAAGGACATGGGGCTGTTCGCCCCGGTCAGCAGCGAGGACGTGCCCAACCTCGACGCCATCCAGCCCTGGGCCGTGGACCCCGACGGGTACGGCCCCGCCTACACCTTCCAGCTCCTCGGCCTGATGTACCGGACCGACATGGTGGACGAGGCGCCCGAGTCCTGGGACGACCTCTGGGCGGAGCCCGAGGGCGGCTACGCGCTTCCCGACATCTCCGTGTCGGCGGGCCCGATGTTCGTCCTCGCCGCCGGGGAGCACTTCGGGTCCGGGCCCTCCGACGCCGACGCCGGGTTCGAGGCGCTGGCCGAGATCGGCCCCGACGCGCTCCAGTTCTACACCGGCTCCACCGAGCTCACCAGCCTGCTGGAACGCGGCGAGATCGCGATGGCGCCCGGCCTCGACAACTTCGCCATGGGGTCCGTGGAGGCCGGCCAGCCCGTCGGCTTCGCCGCCCCCGACGGGGGAAGGGTGATGACCGCCAACACCGTGCAGGTGGTGGAGGGAGCCCCTAACCCGGCCGGGGCACGGGCCTTCACCGACTTCCTGCTGCGCCCCGAGATCCAGGAGGGCATGGCCGAGGCGCTCTACGACAAGCCCGTGGCGCTGGGGGCCGAACCCACCCCGCTCATGGAACAGGTCTCCCGGGAGGCGGCCTCGGACCCGGTCGCCAGCGGCTACCACCAGGGCGACCTCGAACTGCTCGCGAACGAGCGCTCCGCCTGGCTGGACCGCTTCACCGAGGAGGTCGCCAAGTGAGCGACGTCCCCGTCAACGGAGGAGGACCGGTGCCCGCGCCCATCGTGATCGACTGCGACCCGGGGGTCGACGACGCCGTCGCCCTCCTGCTGGCCCTGGCCTCACCGCTCCTGGACGTGCGCGGAGTGACCACCGTCGCGGGCAACGTCTCGCTCGCCGACGTGAACCGCAACGCCGCCCACGTGCTCGACCTCGCCGGGGCGCCGACCGAACTCCCGCTGGTCTCCGGGCTGGCAGGACCGATCGCCCGCACCTCACGCATCCGGGACGAACCCATGCACGGAGCCGGGGGACTGGGCGGACTGGTGCCGGACTCCCCGCCCCGGCCCCTGACCCCCGGCCACGCCGTGGACTGGCTCACGGAAAAGGCCCTGGAGTCCCCGGGCGAACTGACCCTCGTGGCGATCGGCCCGCTGTCCAACGTCGCGGCCATGCTCGCCCGCCACCCCGAGGCCGGTCCGGCCTTCAGGGAGATCGTCATCATGGGCGGCGCCGCCTTCGCCCAGGGCAACGTCACCCCGGCGGCGGAGTTCAACTTCCACGCCGACCCCGAGGCGGCCCGCTACGTCCTGGAGTCCGGCCTGCCGGTGCGGATCGTGGGGCTGGACGTCACCCGCGCCGCGCTGTACCCGCTCTCCGAGGCCGAACACCTGGCCGCCCTGCCCGGTACCGCAGGGATCGCCGGAGAACTCCTGCGCGCCTACGCCGTGCGCTACCTGGAACGGTTCGGTGTCCCGGCCGTCCCCGTGCACGACGCCCTGGCCGTCGCGGCCGTCAGCCACCCCGACCTCATCGGCTGGGAGGAGGGCAGCGCGTCCGTGGAGTGCTCCGGTGAACTCACCCGGGGAGCCCTCGTCGCCGACGTGCGCACACCCGACCGCACCCGCAACGTACGCGTGGGCCGTACCGTCGACGCCGACGCGTTCTCCGCCCTGCTCACCGAGGGCATCGCCCGCCACCGCACGCGCCCCACCGCCTGAACCAGGCACGCACCAGCCCCCTGAACCAGGCACCCGCCCACCCGAAGGGAACCCGACACCGATGTCCCACGCCCAGCTCAGCGCAGACCTGCTCATCCAAGGCGGGGAGGTCGTCTCCGTGCACACCGGCCAGGTGTGGCGGGGGGGGGGGGGGGGGGNCGCGTCCGCGCGGTGCTGCCCCCGGGGACGCCGGTGCGGGCCGAACGGATCCTCGACGCCACCGGGCTCGTCGTCGCGCCCGGCTACGTGGACGCCCACATGCACATCGAGAGCTCGCTGCTGGCACCGGCCGAGTTCGCCCGGGTCACGCTGGCGCGCGGCACCACGACCGTGCTCGCCGACGCCCACGAGATCGTCAACGTCGCCGGACGCGACGGGCAGGCCTGGATGATCGAACAGGGCGGCGACACGGCGCAGTCCATGCGCTGGGCGGTGCCCTCGTGCGTACCCGCGCTGGACGGGTTCGAGACCGCCGGGGCGCGGCTCGACCACACCGACATCGCGGAGATGCTGGAGTGGGGGGGCGTCACCACGCTCGGCGAGGTGATGGACTACCGGGCGGTGGTCAACGGCGACCCCCGCATGCACGCCATCATCGACGCGGCCCGGCGCCGGGGCGTGCGCCTGGACGGGCACTGCCCCAACCTCTCCGGCGCGGAACTGGGCGAGTACCTGTGGGCCGGGATCGACTCCGACCACTGCAAGAACACCGCCGAGGTCGCCGTGGAGAAGGCCCGCCTGGGCATGCTGCTCATGCTCCAGGAGAAGTGCCTGACACCGGAGGTGGTCCGCGCCCTCCTGGACCTGCCCCACCTGCCCGACTTCTGCCTGGTCACCGACGACATCGTCGTGGACGCCATCGTGACCACCGGCCACCTGGACCGGGTGGGTTCGGTGGCGCTGGAACGCGGTCTGCCCCCGCTGGCGGTGCTGCGCGCGCTCACCCTCCAGCCCGCCCGCAGGCTCGGCCTGGACGACCGGGGGACCGTCACCCCCGGCAAGCGCGCCGACCTCGTGCTCCTGCGCTCGCTCACCGAGCTCACCCCCGTCGTGACCATCGCGGGAGGGGAGGTGGTGGGCCGCGACGGCGCCCCGGTCGACGGCCCCGGCCCCGCGCCGGAGCACGGGTTCGGCGCGACCGTCCGGATCGACGCCCCCCGCGCCGAGACCGCGCGCTGGCGGGTCGACCTGCCCGACGGTGAGCACGCCTTCCGCGCGATGCGGGTGAACGGCGTGGACACCTACACCGAACCCGACGAGGTGGTGCTCCCGGTCCGCGACGGGGTGGTCGACTGGCAGGGCCGCACCGCCGTGGTGGCCGTGTTCGAACGCCACACCGGGCACGGCGGGGTGGCCTTCGCCCCGGTCGTCGGCCAGGACCTCGGGCCGGGCGCCTTCGCCACGACCTACGCCCACGACAGCCACAACCTCACCGTGGTCGCCACCACCGAGGACGCCCTGCTCACCGCCACCGCCGACGTGGTGTCCTGGGGCGGCGGCATGCGGCTGGTCCGCGAGGACGGGCCGGGTGCCGGGCTGCCCCTGCCCATCGGCGGGGTGATGTCGGAGCGGCCCGCGGACGAGGTGGCCGAGGCCTCCCGCCGGCTCCGCGCCGAGCTGGCCGCCTGGGGATGGGACAACCGCAACGCCTTCATGAGTCTGTCCACCCTCACCCTGGCGGTGTCCCCGAGCGTGAAGATCACCGACCGCGGGCTGGTGCGCGTGGTGGACCGTGCCTGGGAACCGGCCACTGTTGTCAGGGCGACCCCGGCGACGTAGAACGAGGGTGTGGGACCGGCCGCGCCCAGCGGCCGGACCGCCACCCTCACCACAGGAGGCCGCCATCACACCCCCCGAATCCGGCTGTCCGTACCGTTTACGCCCCGACGGCACCGCCTTCCACGAAGAGGTCGCCGAACTGCGCCAACGTGAGCCCGCCGTCCGTGTGGAGCTCCCCGGAAACCTGGTCGCCTGGGCGATCACCCGACACGACCTCCTCCGGGAACTGCTGAGCGACCCGAGGGTCTCCCGGGACTTCCGTGCGCACTGGCCCGACCACGACCAGGTCGGACACGACTGGCCACTGGCCGCCCTGGTCTTCCTGGAGAGCTTCATCAACCGCTACGGGGAGGAACACCGAAGGCTGCGCCGCAAGGTCACCCCCGCCTTCACCCCCGGCCGTATCCGCCGGATGGAGGACACCGTTCGCGATCGGGCCCGCTCGTTGGTCGCGGACATCGCCGCCACCGAACCCGGCCAGGAGGTGGACCTGCGCGCGGCCCTGGCCCGCCCGCTCACCATGTGGGTGATCAGCGAACTCTTCGGTGTCCCCGAGGAGCTGCGGGATCGGCTCGGCACGGCGATGGACGCGGGCGTCGACACCACGGCCGAGCCTGAAGCGGTCCTGGCCCAGCAGCTGGAACTGCTGACCTGCCTGGAGCTGCTCGCCGAGCACAAGCGCGCCCATCCTGCCGCGGACCTCACCGGGGACCTGGTGGCCCCACCCGAGGGCGAGCCGCTGCCCCACGCGGACCTGATCGGCACGCTCCTGCTCATGATCGGAGCCGGGTACGAGACCACCGTCAACCTCATCGCCAACTCGGTGCACTCGCTGCTGGCGCACCCCGAGTACCGCGACCGCCTGGTCGACGGCTCGCTGGCGGCCGACGAGGTGGTGGAGGAATCGTTGCGCCTCGACCCGCCCGCCAAGTACGTGCCGCTGCGCTACGCGGTGGAGGACATCGACGTCGGCGGTGTGCTGATCCGCAAGGGCGAACCCATCCTGGTCGCCTTCGGCGCCCCCGGCCGGGACCCGGAGCTGAACCCGGACCGCCCGGAGGTCTTCGACCCGGACCGCGCGTCCAAGGAGCACCTGTCCTTCGGCCACGGAGCGCACTTCTGCGTGGGGGCCCACCTGGGCCGGATGGAGGCCCGGGTCGCCCTGGAGGAGCTGTTCACGGCCCTGCCGGGGATCGCCCTCACGGAGGAGGGACGGGACCGGGCCCCGATTCCGTCGCTGCTGATCAACGGCCCGCTCCGTGTCCCGGCGGTTCCCCACCCGACCTCCTGACCCGGGCCGCGTGCGTGTTCCGGTGGCGACCGCAGTACGGAGAAGTGCGGTCGCCGCCGGGTGCGCCAGCCTCTCGGATACCGGACCTCCCGGACCAGCCCACGTGGCGCGCACCGGGATCATCTACGAGGGCTACGGGGTCGACCACGGGTTCGGCGCGATCACATCCCTTCGCACCCACGCTCGCCGGTCATCGGCTTGTCCTGCATGTACACGCGTTCCGCTTTCGTCCGCTCCCGCTGCTCCCTAGTCTGACTCTGCCGACATAAGCGATAACCCCCCACATCTGGAGCAGCCCGTGTTCATCACCGCCGTGCGCGGCAAGCACGACGACAACCCCACCTCCGATGGGCACAAGCCGCCGATCCCTTCGCTCACCCCCAATGACGGGGGCTTTGGCTGCGGCAAGCACGAGAGGGGCGACAAGTAGTGCTTCCTGAACACGAAAAGCTGGTCGCCCGCCTCGTACAGGCGGGCGACCTGTCCCCGCACTGGCGCACCGCGTTCGAGAAAGTCGAGCGACACCGTTTCCTCCCGGACCGGATCACCAGTCTGAACGGCGCCACCGTGGACCGGCTCCGGGACGAGGCCCGGTGGTTCGAGCTGGCCTATGACGACATCCCGGTCGTCACCCAGACCGACGACGGCGCCGAGGGCGGCTCCGGGTGTCCGACCAGCTCCGCCTCGCAACCGTCGATCGTCGCCGACATGCTTCGCCGACTTGACGTGTTCCCGGGTATGCGCGCACTGGAGATCGGAACCGGCACCGGGTACAACGCGGCCCTCTTGTCGCACCTGCTCGGTGACGGCGAGGTGACCAGCATCGAGGTGGACGCGGAGCTGGCCGAGCTGGCCCGGATCCGCTTGATGTCGGCCGGGTTCACCCCGCTGGTGGTCACCGGTGACGGAACCCAGGGCTGGCCTGCCCGCGCCCCCTATGACCGGGTGATCTGCACCGCCGCCGTGCAACGGGTTCCCTACCACTGGGTCGCCCAGACCTGTCCTGGCGGGAGGATACTCACCCCTTGGGGCAACGCCTTCCACAACGGGGTCCTCGCGGAACTCCGGGTCGGATCACATGGCACGGCGCACGGGCGCTTCGGGGGTGGCGTGGTGTTCATGTGGGTGCGTGACCAGCGCGTGCCGAGGAACGTCGTCGAGACCTACGTCCACCCCGAGGAACAGGGGTTCGAGACCAGCCGAACGGAACTGCACCCGTACGAGCCGATCAACGACTTCGACGCGAGGTTCGCCATCGGGTTGCGCATGCCCACCGTGCTGAACCGGGTCGAGTTCGCGGAGGCAGGGGATGGACGGTTCACGGTCTATCTGGTCGACCCCGACACCGCCTCCTGGGCGTCCTGGCACATCGACCCGGAACAGCGGGGGACCGGCTATGAGGTCCGTCAGCACGGTTCACGGGAGCTGTTCGCCGAGCTGGAGTCCGCCTACCGGTGGTGGCGACGGGAGGGTCGCCCCGGACACGCCCGGTTCGGTCTCACGGTGTCCGCCCAGCACCAACGGATCTGGCTGGACGAAGAATCCAACCTGGTCGCCTCCGCAGCCTGACGCTGATGCCTGAGACACGGTGGTGGCCGTCCCGGGCTGGGGCGGCCNNNNAGGAGCGGGGGCAGGAGGCGGGCGAGGGTCTGGGTGTCGGGGACCTCGGTGAGGCCGGTGGGGCTGGCGATCTTGATTGCCATCGGCGCCGGCCGAGACCCGAATCCGAACCCGGACCGCCCGGTGGTCTTCCGGCCTCGTGGCCTCGCAGAAGTTGTTCGGGAGGGTGCCGGTCCTCGCCCTCTCCGACGAGGCACGCGCCCTGAGCCAGCGTGCGACGGACTCCCAGGGCGGACAGCAGACAGAGACAGATTCGGCTTCGCGCCGCTCTAGATGCTCCCAGGCCTCGGAGCCCTGGAGGACTGGGCCAGGCGGTCGTCGATCTTCTCGACCAGATCCCGGAAGTCCCGGTAGCAGGTCTGGACGAAGGCCTGGGTACTGCCGAGGGCGCCGTCTCCGGCTCGCAGGTCGAACATGGGTTTGCGGGCATCGTGTGACAGGGGCATGAGACTGCGGTAGTTGCGGATGGTGGCGATCTCGTGCTCGGTGTTCCTCGATCGGACGGAACTGTCCAGGACGAAGCGGTCGTAGACGACCGGGATCCGGTCGAGCCAACGCTGGTAGGCCTGTACCGGGCGGTCCAGGCGCATGCCCGGCTGCATGATCACGTAACCGAGCGGTGCCATGTGCCCGGGTGGAAGGTCGAGTCCGTCGGGTGCCCAGGGCAGGACGACTTTCTGCCACTTCTCGCGCCATTCGCGAAGCGTGGGACCGAGGTTGCGAAGACCCCGCAGGGAGAACAGGTCGGCTGCCAGCGGCATCAGGACGGTGTCAGACGACAGGAGCGCCGCCCGGTTGATAGCGCCCAGGTTCGGACCGATATCGATCAGAGTGATGTCAGGATCGATCCTCCGTTGCGCCTTCTGGATGATGCGGTGGAAGGCCGAGGTGGTGCGCAGTGCCTTCTCGTCTCCGCCGAATCCCCTGGTCCAGTTGGCGGACAGCTCGTCCTCGAATCGGCTGAGCTCCAGGTCTCCGGGGATCAGCCACAGGTTCTCGACCACCTCGATGGGATCGACCGCCTTGATGTCTCCCGTGCCCTTGACGATCGGGTCGACCGCCTGGGCGATGGTCCAGACGCCGCCGAGATCGAACCGGGAGAAGAGTCTTCCCTGATGGTCAGGAATGGTCGGTTCCGATTCGTCCCACAGAAATGACAGGTCATCCTCGTCGAGGAAGGACGAGGTGAGGTTGGACTGCGGGTCCAGGTCAACGGCCAGGACTCGTTTGCCCTGCCTCTGGTACATGTGCGCGAGGTGGTAGACCAGCGTCGTCTTGCCGACACCGCCCTTGTTGTTGAACAGCGCGACCGACGTCATCGGGCTCTCCTCACCACGACGGACCAGTGGGATTCACCAACCGTGAACTCCGGAGGCGGGTTCCCGTTGCTCTCCAAGGCAGTCATGATGCGGCCGATGCCACGGCCGAAACGGTTGACGTAGCCGAGGTTCTTCATCGCTCCTGCCAGTGAGGGGTTCCGGTAGTCGTTGACGTGCTCGTAGTTGTCCTCACGGACGGCACCGTAGGGGCCACCCGGGTTGCTGATCTCCACTCGGTCCACGAACCAGAGAATGCGGATGGGGGCGTTGGACGACTCGTAGTTGCGGTGCATCACGGCGTTCATGACAGCCTCGCGCAGCGCTGGGAGCGGATAGTCGGGGCGGCTCTCCTCACGGAACCCACCGGTTTCGACGAGCCGCGTGTGCAGGTGTCCGCGAAGTACCGCGTCCAGCCGTTCGGCCGTGTCGACCACGTTGGAACGGATCTCCTGGTCGTCGACCACCGCGGAGTCCATGTTGTCGCCGTCGTAGCGCACGAACTGGGTGTAGGCACCGGGCAGCCAAGCGGTCGGATCCAGACCGATGAGGAGGAGTCCCAGAACAGTCGCCCTCTGTGAGCCTGGGTCGAGTAGACGCAGCGAGGCGAGCTGTTGCTCCTCTGGGCGGTGGTTCTCTTCCAGGACCTCGTCCGAGACCGCGGAGCGCAGATAGGTGCCGCGGAAGAGCTGGATGTCCAAGTCGGAGACGGAGCTTCCCGGCCAGGCGTGACTGTCGAAAGGGAGTGTCTTGTGACGCCTGCGCTCGGTGAGGATGCGCTCATCGTCCGCCGTGGCCTTCCGCGTGGTGGGACCCGGGCGCACCCAGGCCACACCGTTGAGTCGGACCGGCGGGGCGGGTGAGGCCTCGACATGGATGTGGATGATCGACTCGCCATTGAAGAGCGCGCGCTCTACGGTGAAGGACGGACGGTCCAGGATCTTGCCGTCATCGCGAAGGTTCGCCAGGTTGAGCAGCGCCCTGTCGGAGGTGTCCAGCTCCGGATCGACCGTCCCGTCATCCCGGACCCCGACCAGAACGTCACCACCACCCTTGTTGGTGAGGTCGTTGGCCATCGCGCACACGGCCTTGCGAACGATATCGAGGCTTCTGATCTCTCGCTTGAACTCCAGGGTGCACGTTTCCTCTGTGCCCAGCTCAGCGGCGAGTTCGCGTTCCATGTCTTCCGTTTCCGTTTCGCACCGCGCCCAGCGGCCGAACCATAGTGTCATGTCGGTGCTGAGGGGCCGCACAGTACGCACAGAGCAGTCAGAACGAGCCTTCTGAGGGCCGCATGTCGCAGTGGGCGGTCTCCCCGATGACACTCAGGGGACATCAGAGGGCGGTCCAGGGTCTGGGCGTCGGGGACCTCGGTGAGGCCGGCGGGGCTGGCGATCCAGTAGGAGCCGGTCCGCTCTCCGTACCAGATGATCAGGTGCGGGTTGCGGGCCTGGAGCGAGGCGGTGAGGGCGTGCTCGGAGGATCGTGGTGAGGGCCCGGGGCGCATGCCCCGGGCCCTCCCTCATGCCGTCACGCGGTCATGCTCACCTGGTCAGGAGAAGTCCTCGACGTTCTCCTCGGTGACGACTTCGACGGGGACCATCACGGTCTCCTCCAGGGCCTCACCGTTGGCGGCGGCGATGGCGTTGCGCACCGCCGTCCTGCCCAGTTCGGCGGGCTGCTGGGCGATCGAGGCGTGCAGTACGCCGTCCGCCACCGCCTCCAGACCCTCGGGGGTGCCGTCGAAGCCGATCACCACGGCCTCCTCGCCACGCGAGGACAGCGCGGCAGCCGCGCCCAGGGCCATCTCGTCGTTCTCCGCGAACACACCGTCGATGTCCCCGTTGCCCTGCAACATGTTGGTCATCACGTCGAGCCCCTTGGAGCGGTCGAAGTCGGCGGTCTGCTCCGCCACCACCTCGATGTCCGGGAACTCCGCGATGCCCTCCTCGAATCCGGCTCCGCGCTCACGGCTGGCGGAGGTACCCGGGGTGCCCTGGAGGACCACGATCCGGCCCTCCTCACCGAGCGCTTCGGCCATGGCCTGCGCAGCCAAACGCCCACCTTCGACGTTGTCGGAGGCCACCAGGGTCGCGACCTCGGCTTCGGTCACCCCACGGTCGGCCGCGATCACGGGGATGTCGGCGTTGTTGGCGCCTCCCACCGGGGGACCGGCGGCGTCGGAGTCCACCGGGTTGACCACCATGGCGTCCACACCGGTGCTGATGAAGTTCTGGATCTGGTCCGCCTGCTGGGAGGCGTCGTCCTGGGCGTCGGTGACCACCAGGTTCACCCCGGCCTCGTCGGCCTCGGCCTGGGCGCCGTCCCGCATCTGGATGAAGAACGGGTTGTTGAGCGTGGACACCGACATCCCCACGCGGGGACCGTCGGAGGAGGAGTTGGGGACGAGGAAGGACAGCGCTCCCACCACCACGGCGGTGACCGCGGCCGCGATCGCGAGCTGGATCCCGCGTCGGCCCCTGCTCACCGAAGCTCCGGCCCCGGTACCGCCGCCAGCACCACCGGAGCGTCGGCGCAGGGTGTCGAACAGGACCGCCAGGGCGATGACCACACCGATCACGACCTGCTGCCAGAACGCGGAGACCGACAGGAGGTTCAGCCCGTTGCGCAGCACCGCGAGGATGAGCGCACCGATCAGCGTGCCGAAGGCCGTCCCGACGCCACCGGCCAGGCTGGCACCGCCGATGACCACGGCGGCGATGGCGTCCAGCTCGTACCCCTGCGCGGCCTGCGGCTGCGCGGAGGCCAGACGGGAGGCCAGGATGACACCGGCCACCGCGGCGAACAGGCCCGACAGCGCGTAGATGCCCAGCTTCTGGCGCTTGACCCGGATACCGGACAGGCGCGCCGCCTCCTCGTTGCCGCCGATCGCGTACATCGCGCGCCCCGTGAAGGTACGGCGCAGGATGACGGCGGTGACCAGGCCCATCACGACCATGATCAGCACCGGCACGGGCAGCCAACCACCGATCGAACCGCCCAGGGCGGCCACGGAGTCCGGCAGCGCGATGGGGCTGCCCTCGGAGATCACCAGGGACAGACCGCGCCCCACGGAGAGCATCGCCAGGGTGGCGATGAACGGCGGGAGCTTGCCGTAGGCGATCAACGCACCGTTGACCAGACCGCACGCGGTACCCGTGGCGGCTGCCAACGGCAGCGCCAACCAGACCGGGACCCCCTCGACCGTCGCCAGGAACGCCAGCACCGTCGCGGACAGCGCCGCGACCGAGCCCACGGACAGGTCGATCCCGCCCGCGATGATCACGAAGGTCACACCGAACGCCAGGACCGCGATCACGGCCGCCTGGACACCCACGTTGAGCAGGTTCTGCGCGGTGAGGAAGTCGCCGGACAGCAGCGACATGACCACGACCAGGACGGCCAGGGCGGTCAGTGCGCCGTTCTCCAACAGGAAACGCCGCAGGGCGGGCCAGACGCCGCCGGTCTTCTCTGTGTCAGTGGCCATGGGGGCCCTCCACTCCGTTCTCTTCTGTGCGGGGCGCGGCGGCCAGAGCCAGGGACATCACGGCGTCCTGCGTGGCGTCCTCGGCGGTCAGCTCCCCGGTGATGCGGCCCTGGGCCATGACAAGGACGCGGTCGCTCATGCCCAGCACCTCGGGGAGGTCACTGGAGATCATCAGCACCGCGTGCCCGGAGGCGGTCAGTTCGTTGACCAGGCGGTAGATCTCGACCTTGGCGCCGGCGTCCACGCCGCGTGTGGGCTCGTCGAGGATCAGCACCTTGGAGTCGGCCAGCAGCCACTTGCCGATGACGACCTTCTGCTGGTTGCCGCCGGACAGGGTGCGCACGTGCTGGTCGATGCCGGACATGCGGACCCCGAGTTCACCGGCGATCCGCCGGGCGGAGGCCCGCTGCCCCGAGCGGTCCACGAACCCCGCCCGGCTGGTCGGGCCGAGGGTGACCAGGCCCAGGTTCTCCTCCACGGAGGCGTCCAGAACCAGGCCCTGACCCTTGCGGTCCTCGGGGACCAGGCCGAGCCCGGCCCGCATGGCGGCGTTGACGTCCCCGCCGGACAGCGAGCGGCCGAGCACCTCGACCACGCCCGCGTCGTAGGGGTCGGCCCCGAACACCGAGCGCGCGACCTCCGTGCGGCCCGCGCCCACGAGCCCGGCGAGCCCGACGACCTCGCCCGCGTGCACGTCGAGGTCCACGTCCTGGAAGTGACCGGTCCGGGTCAGGCCGCGCACCCGGAGCAGCGGCTCACCGGGCTCGGGGCGCTCGCGCGGGTACTGTTCCTCGATGCTGCGCCCCACCATCAGGCGCACCAGCTCGTCCTCGGGGGTGTCGGCGCCCACGTGGGCCACCGAACGGCCGTCGCGCAGGACCGTCACGCGGTCGGCGAGCGCGGCGATCTCCTCCAGGTGGTGCGTGATGAAGACGATTCCCACGCCCTCGTCACGCAGGCGCCCGGCGATCTCGAAGAGCCGCTCGACCTCCCCCGTGGTGAGCACGGCGGTGGGCTCGTCCATGATGAGGACCCGGGCGTCCAGGCTCAGCGCCTTGGCGATCTCCACCATCTGGAGTTGGGCGATGCCCAGCCCGCGTACCTTGGCGCGCGGGGAGACGTTCACGCCCACCCGGTCCAGCAGCAGCGCCGCCTCGGTCTCCATCCGCCTGTGGTCGATGAGCCCGAACCGGCGGGGCTGACGCCCCAGGAAGATGTTCTCGGCCACCGTGACGTCGGGGACCAGGTTGAACTCCTGGTAGATGGTGGCGATACCCAGGCGCGCGGCGTCCTGGGCGTCGCGGATGACGACCTCCTCGCCGTCCACGAGGAGGCGGCCCCGGTCGGGGCGGTGCGCACCGGAGAGCACCTTGATGAGGGTGCTCTTCCCGGCTCCGTTCTCGCCGAGCAGGGCGTGGACCTCGCCTCGGCGGAGGTCGAAGCCGACGTCGTCGAGGGCCACCACCCCCGGAAAGGCCTTGCGTACGCCCTCGATGCGCAGCAGTTCGTGCGGGCTACTCACGTGCGGCTCCTCCTCGGGGTGGAGTGGCGGGCTCGCCGCAGGAGCGGCGGACGACCAGGTGGGCGGGCAGGACGGTCGAGGTGGCCGGTTCGCCCGCGATGAGCGCGGCCAGGGCCCGTACCGCGACCCGCCCGAGTTCGGCGGTGGGCTGGGAGATCGTGGTGATCGGCGGGTCGGTGTGGGAGAACCACGGGATGTCGTCGAAGGCGGCCAGCCCGATGTCGTCCGGCACGCGCAGGCCCCGCGCGGAGATCGCGTCGAGGGCGCCCAGCGCCATGAGGTTGTCGGTGGCGAAGACGACGTCCGGGGGTTCGGGCAGGTCGAGGAAGCGTTCGGTGGCCAGGCGGCCGCTCTCGGCCTGGAAGTCGCCCCGTCCCACGTAGGCCTCCGGGAGTGGGAGGCCGTGTCCGGCCAGGGCCTCGCGGAAGGCGTCGAGGCGTTCGCGGCCGGTGGTCGTGGCGGCCGGGCCCGTGATGACGGCGATCCTGCGGCGGCCCAGTGCGAACAGGTGGTCGACCAGGTCGCGGATGGCGTCCCTGCCGTCCGCGCGCACCACGGGGGCGTCGGCACCGGCGATCCAGCGGTCCACGAAGACCACGGGGGTGGGTCCGGCGGCGGCTTCGAGCGTGGTGGGGGAGCGGCCGTCCGCGGGGGAGACCAGCAGCCCGTCGATGCGCCGCTCCAGCAGACCCCGGACGTGGTGGTCCTCCAGGTCGGCCCGCTCGTCGGCGTTACCGATGATCACGCTGTACCCCAGGGCGCGGGCCTCCTCCTCCACGGCCCGGGCGAGCTCGGTGAAGTAGGGGTTGAGGACGTCGCTGATGACCAGGCCGATGGTGCCGGTCCGGTCGGTGCGCAGGGAGCGCGCCACGACGTTGGGCCGGTAACCCAGGGCGTCAACGGCCGCGAGGACCTTCTGACGGGCGCCGTCGCTGACGGACGGGTGCCCGTTCAGGGCCCGGGAGACGGTGGCCACGGACAGCCCCGATGAGGCGGCGACGTCCTTGATGCTCACCACCCGGGACCACCGCCCCTGCCGCGTTCCGGGGTGTGGCCACCGGGGCTGACGACCCGCATGGAAACGATTACATGTGCGATCACGAAGACATGATGCGTCATGAGCACAGGAATTCACAAGTCAGGGTCGGCGGGTACCAGTGCGTACCGGCTCGCAACGCCCGTGAGCGGCGCCGGGGCTGACCCTTGCTTGTCGTCCCGCCGGGGACGGCCCAGTCGCTCGGGGCGGCCCCGCCATCGGCGCGAGCCTGGGAAGAGCGCTCCCTAGTGGGCCCCGTCCTCTCCGGGGGAGGCCAGGATGTGCTCGGCCATGAGGCGTTCGGCCTCGGCCCCGTCGCCCTGCGCGAAGGCCTTGAGCATCCGCGCGTGCGCGTCGAGGTACAGGCTGGCCTTGACCGGGTCCTTCCAGCGCGAGACGGTCTCCAGGATGGGGTTGTTGCGCCGGAGCGAGCGGACGTGACCGCTCAGGAAGGCGGGGCCGCCGACGTCGGCGACCATCTGGTGGAACAGGCGGCTGTCCCGGGCCAGGTCCTGCGAGTCGGCCGTGTCGCGTGCGGCGACCATACGGTCGTGGACCTCGGTGAGCTCGGCGAGCTGGGCGGCGGTGACGCGCTGGGCCGCCAGTCGCGCGCTCAGACCCTCCACTGACGCGCGCAGGAGCCGGAGTTCCTCGGCGGCCTCGACGCCGAGCCCGGAGACGGTCGCGCCGTGGTGCGCGCGGTAGGTCACCAGGCCGTCGCTCTCCAGGCGGCGCAGTGCCTCGCGCACGGGGGTGATGGAGACCCCGAGGCGGGTGGCGACCTCGTCCTGGTTGACGGAGGCCCCGGGGGGATGGACCCCGTTCACGATCTCGTGCCGCAGCGTCTCGTGTACGTACTCGGCCTTGCTCGTCGGGGGACGCCCGGTACGCGGGAGCCCCGCTGTCTCCCCGCTACCAGAGGCGGACAAGAGCGGACCTCCCCGTCGACACGATGTTCATGGAACCAAGCTTAGAGGTCCGGTGCCGCTGTCCCGCCGGGGCTGGCGGGGTCTCGTGGGGTGGGATTCCTCGCCCACCCCCTTGCGTGTGTTCATATATCTTATAAGTTGTTTGCTATGAGATCACTGGGCAACTTGAAGGTCGTCGACGCGGCCACGCTCTTCGCCGGTCCGATGGCCGCGACCTACCTGGGCGACTTCGGGGCCGACGTCGTCAAGGTCGAGCACCCCCGGCGGGGCGATCCCGCCCGGGGACACGGGCCCACCAAGGACGGGGTCGGGCTCTGGTGGAAGATGCTGGCCCGCAACAAGCGCACGACCACCCTCGACCTCTCCCAGCCCGAGGGGCAGGAGGTCGCGCTCCGCCTGCTGGACGAGGCCGACGTCCTCATCGAGAACTTCCGGCCCGGCACCCTCGAACGCTGGAACCTGTCCCCCGAGAAACTCCTCGAACGCAACCCCCGGCTCATCATCGCCCGCGTCACCGGGTTCGGGCAGAAGGGGCCGATGGCCCACCGCCCCGGCTTCGGGACGCTCGCCGAGGCCATGAGCGGCTTCGCCTCCATGACGGGGCAGCCGGACGGCCCGCCCACGCTCCCGCCCCTGGCCCTGGCCGACGGGATCGCGGCGCTCGCCGTGGCCTACGCCGTCATGGTCGCCGTGCACAACCGTGAGGAGACCGGCAAGGGCCAGGTGATCGACCTGGCCATCATCGAGCCGATCCTCACGGTCCTGGGCCCCCAGCTCACGGCCTACCACGCGACCGGGGCGATCCCGGAGCGGACCGGCAACCGGTCCACCAGCAACGCCCCCCGCAACACCTACCGCACCCGGGACGGCCGCTGGCTGGCGATCTCGACCAGCGCCCAGTCCATCGCCGAGCGCGTGATGCGCCTGGTCGGTCGGGAGGACCTGGTGGACGAGCCCTGGTTCGCGTCCGGCCGCACCCGCTACGAGCACGCCGACGAACTCGACGAGGCCGTCGGCTCGTGGATCGCCGAGCGCGACGCGGACGAGGTGATCGAGGAGTTCGACCGCGCCCAGGCGGCCATCGCGCCCATCTACGACGCGTCCGACATCGCCACCGACCCGCAGTACCAGGCCCTGGAGACGATCGTGCACGTCCCGGACGACGAACTCGGGAGCGTGGCGATCCAGAACGTGCCCTTCCGCCTGTCCGAGAGCCCCGGCGAGATCCGGTGGGTGGGCCCGCCCAAGGGCCGCCACACCGACGAGGTCCTGGCCGAGCTCGGCTACTCCGAGGAGGCCCGGACCGGGCTGCGTGAAGCGGGGGTCATCTGATGAGCGGCACCCAGGCGCCACTGGTCACGTGGCTCTACGTACCGGGTGACCGGCCCGAACGCTTCGCCAAGGCGGTCGCCTCCGGAGCGGACGCCGTCATCCTCGACCTGGAGGACGCGGTCCTGCCCTCGGCGAAGGAAGCGGCCCGGCGCAACGTGCGGGCCTTCCTGGGAGAGCGCGGGGCGGCCGACGACGACGGGGTGCGGGTGCACGTGCGGATCAACGCGCCGCACAGCGAGTGGTTCGCGCTCGACGCCGCCGCGGTGGCGGCCGGGGGAGCGGACGGGGTGCGCGTGCCCAAGATCGAGTCGGCGGGGGACGTCGACCTCGTCGTGGAGGCGGTCGGCGACGGCGTGCCCGTGGACTGCCTCCTGGAGTCGGCGCGGGGCGTGGAGAACGCTCCGGAGATCGCGGCGCACCCCGCCGTGCGCTCGTTGGCCCTGGGAGAGGCGGACCTGACCGCTGAGCTGGGTCTTCGCGGAGATGAGGCCTTCTCCTGGCTGCGGACCCGCATCGTCGTCGCCTCGGCCGCCGCCGGACTGGCCGCTCCGGGGATGGCCGCCTACATCGACGTCCAGGACACCGAGGGTCTGTACCGCTCCTGCCTGCGCGGGCGCGACGGCGGACTCTTCGGCCGCTCGGCGATCCACCCGCGGCAGGTCCCGGTGATCCGGCGCGCCTTCACCCCCTCCGAGGAGGAGGTGTCCCGCGCCCGCCAGATCGCGGAGGCGGCAGAGGGCGCTTCCGCGGAGTCGGTCCGGGGCGGCGGCGCGATCGCCCTGCCCGACGGCCGCTTCATCGACGCCCCGGTGGTGGCCGCGGCCCAGCGCACGCTGGCCCTGGCCGAGAGCATCGCCGAACGGGGGTCGGACTGAGGTCCGCCCCCGCTCCCTGAGGCGGGAGGGCGGTTCCCCGTCCCGCCTCAGGGCCCGAGCGACCCCGCGCCGACGAACGGAGCGCCGCGGGGCGCCCGCCACGCGTGCCTTGGGCAAGCCCTTGGCCGTGTGCGCGGTGTGACCGCTCCATCGCAGGTCAGAAGATTTCTGGCGAACGGTTGACGTCCGACGTAACCTGGGACACACTTCACACAGCGAACTTACACTTCACTGATTGAAACGTTGTTTCGTCCAGGTGAAAAGTGTCGACTATGTGGGCGAGGACGACCTCCCCACCGGGCCGACCGTCCGACTCCACCGAACGGTCACGCGCCACCCGCGGCGTACTCCGCGCCGCCGTTCCCTGATCACCGAGCCCGGGAGTCTCCCATGCCCTCTGCACTCTTGGCCCTGGCCGCCTTCATCGCGGTCATCATCGTCTGGAGCGCCGTCTTCAAGAGGAACATGGGCGAGGCCATGTTCCTCGGCTTCATCGCCACCTGCCTGTTCGCGGGCAAGGACTTCTTCGGAGCGATGGTCTCCGGCCTCGTGAACACCACCTCGAACGAGGTCATCTACGCCGCGCTGGCCTTCGTGTTCATGGCCTACATGATTGAGCGCACCGGCCTCATCAACAAGATCCTCGACATCCTCAACGCGGCCCTGGGGCGCCTGCGCGGCGGCCCCGCCTACGTGGACGTCGTCGCCTCCGGCGTGATGGGGGCGCTCTCGGGGTCCAACTCCGGCAACGTCGCCTCCACCGGTTCGGTCACCGGTCCGTGGATGGTGCGCAACGGCTTCAGCCGTGCGCGCGCGGCCACGATCCTGGCGGGCAACGGCGGCATGGGCGCCGCCCTGCCGCCCAGCTCCTCCATGGTGATCATGCTCGGCTTCGCGGGCGCCGCCGTCTCGACCGGGGACATCTACCTCGCTCTGCTGGTCACGGGCCTCTACCAGGTCCTGCACCGCCTCGTGATGGCCTTCGTCTTCGTCCGTGTGGACGGCGTGCGGGTCGCCGAGGACGAGGCCCGCCTGCCGCTCGGCCGGGTGTGGCGCACCGGGTGGCCCGCCACCCTCATCTACCTCGGCGCCCTCATCCCCATCGCGGTGACCACCGGCCCGCTCTCGGACTACCTCGGCTCGCCGGACCGGCTCGGGGACGCACTCGGCGACATCTCGCTGATCACCTGGATCCCAATCCTGATCATCCTCATCGCCGCCATCGTCGGCCGCCGCGAGCTGCCGGGGAACGCGCGCCAGTGGTACGACTTCGTTCTCGCGGCGATGCCGCGTCTGGGCACCATCGGCGCGCTGCTGATCTTCGCGATGGCCGCCAGCGGTGTGCTCGCGGACCTCGGCCTGGCCGAGGACGTCGAGCAGGTGCTGGGCTACTTCAACGCCGGGCCCTTCCTCATGGTGGCGCTGACCGTCTTCCTGGTCGCGATCGTCTCCATCCCGCTGACCTCGACCGCCGCTCTCACCGCCGTGGGCCAGGTGTCCTTCCTCAGCCTCGTCGCCGTCGGCGTGGACCCGGTGATCGCGCTGGTCGTGCCGCTGGTGGCCGCCTCCACCGAGGGCTCCTCCCCGCCCTCCGCTCCGATCTTCATCGCTTCGGGGATCGTGCAGGTCAAGGCGGAGAAGACCTTCGTGCCGCTGATTCTGTTCTACCTCGTGCCGATCATCCTCCTGGCCTGCTTCGTGGGCTGGGGGATCCTGCCCATCTTCGTCGTCTGATCCACCGCGGTCCGGGGCGGGCGGCACCGCGCCGCCCGCCCGAACAGAAAGGGACACCTGATGTCCGAACGCACACAGTCGGCGCGCCACATCGCACTGAGCGTCCTCCGGGTCCTCTTCGTCGCGACGTTCGCCGGGTTCTTCCTCGTCGCGATCCTCATGGTGCTGGGGCAGCTGCTGGGCACCATCCTGTCGCTGCCCGGGCTCGTCAGCGCGGCTTCCGAGTACCTGCTGGTCCCCTCGGTGACCCTCGCCTCCACCTTCGGTGTCGTCGCGTTCCTGGCCTCCTACCTCCAGAAGGACGACCAGGAGACCGCGGCCTGAGGCCACGGTTGCCGTCCGTCGTCGAGGTGGCACCGGTCGTCGCAGACAATTTCATGCATTGACAAGTTACTTCGCTAGGTGAAATGTTGGCTGTGTCGCCGAGCGAACACGGCGGCCGCGCCCTCGAAAGGAACCCCATGACGGGACAGACGACACCCCTCCCCGAAGACCTCCACCGACGCCTGGGCTCGCTGCCCGCGGCCAACGTCGGTGACGTGCTCGACCGCCTGTACGTGGCCGAGTCCGCCATCTCCTCCGTCTGGAAGGGCGCGAAGGTGGTGGGACCGGCCTTCACCGTGATGACCGCCGGGGGCGACAACAAGCACATCCACGAGGCCATCGACGCCGCGGCACCCGGCGACGTCCTCGTGATCGACGGCCAGGCGGCCACGCACCGGGCCCTGCTCGGCGACCTCATGGGCAGGCGCGCCAAGGCACGCGGCCTCGCCGGGTTCGTGGTGGACGGCGCCATCCGCGACGCCGACGACCTCGGCGCCATCGGCTTCCCCACCTGGGCGCGCGCCGTCACCCCGGCCGGTCCCTACCGCAACGGCCCCGGCCTGCTCCAGGTCCCGGTCTCCGTGGGCCGTGTCGTGGTCAACCCCGGCGACGTGATCGTGGGTGACGACGACGGCGTCACCGTCATCCCCAGGAACCGTCTGGAGGAGATCGTGGCCGCCGCCGAGAACAAGCGGGCCAGCGAGGAGGAGGCCCGGGCCAGGATCGCCGCCCTGTAGCATTTGCGGGACATCCAGCTCCCTAGTCTGAGGGGTTCCGCAGTGGCCGCAGAGTCGTCGGGCCAGCCCACGGTGCGCAGTGTGGAGCGTGCCCTGGACGTCCTGGAAGCCCTGGAACGCAGCGACACCCCGCTGCGCCTGGTGGACCTGTGCCGTCTGGTGGACCTCCACCCGGCCACCGTGCTCCGGTCGCTGGCGGTACTCCAGCGCAGGGGCCTCGTGGTCACGGAGAACCAGACCTACCGCCTGGGTGTGGCCGTGCTGCGCATGGCCCACGGGTTCCTGGTCAACGACCAGCTCACCCAGCGGGCCCGTCCCGTCATGCAGAGCCTGACCTCGGTCACCGGACTGACCTCCTCCCTGTACGTGCGCAGCGGATTCGAGCGTGTGCTCGCCGTGCGGGTCGACGGCAGTCCCCAGCTCCACTACCAGGTTCCGATCGGCCGCTGGTTCCCCCTCTACGTGGGATCCGGCAAGGTCATCGCGGCCCACCTGCCCAAGGACGAGCGGGAGGCCGTGGTGGCGATGTCGGAGGGGTGCGTCAACGCCTCCGGGGAGCCGCTCGACCCCGAACGCGTGCGCCGGGAACTGGACGACATCGACAGGGACGGCCACAGCCTGACCATCGGGGAGCGCGACGTCGCCGTCGCCGCCGCGGCGGTGGCCGTCACCGGCCCGACCGGTGAGGCGCTCGCCGCCCTCTCCCTGTCCGGCCCCTCCGAACACACCTCACAGGACCGCCTGCGCCAGGCCGTCCCCGAACTCCGAAGAGCAGCCTCCGCCCTCAGCGGGCGGCACCCGCACTCGTGATCCGGCCCAGCGCCTGACCCCTCACCGGGAACGCCGCCCGCCGGACCACGGCGGAGCGGCGACCGGACGGAGCGGGCACCCGTGTGCCGCACCGGACCGTCGTCGGCTCCCACACGACGAAAGGTCACCATGCGCATCACAGTCATCGGTCTCGGTGAGGCCGGGAACATCTACGCCACCGCGCTCACCGGGGCGGGCCACGAGGTCACCGGCTTCGACCCCGGCCCGGCGGCCACCCCCGAGGGCGTCCGCCGCGCCGACTCCGCCCACACGGCCGTGGCCGGAGCGGAGATGGTGCTGGTGCTCACCTCCGCCTCCGTCGCCCCCGCCGTCGCGGACAGTGTGCTCGGGGCGCTCACCCCGGACACGGTCTACGCCGACCTCACCTCCGCCACCCCCGACGTCATGAGGTCGCTCAGCGAGAGGGTCCACGCCACCGGGGCCCGGTTCGCCGACGTGGCCATCCTCGGCCCGATGACCATCGGGGGAGCCGCCACCGACCTGATCGCCAGCGGCCCGGGTGCCCCCGAGGTCGCGCGGGTGTGCCAGGCCCTGGGCGCCGACGTCGAGGCCCTGCCCGGGGAACCGGGCGAGGCCACGGCACGCAAGCTCCTGCGCAGCTCCCTGATGAAGCCCCTCGCGTCGGTGGTGTGCGAGGCCGTGGTCGCGGGCCGGGCCGCCGGGGCGGAGGAGTGGGTGCGCGAGCAGATCGCCTCCCAGCTCACCGGAGGAGCGGAGCTGGTCGACCGCTTCCTCAGCGGGACGGTCAAGCACGCCGGGCGGCGCAGCGAGGAGGTGCGGGCCACCGCTGACTTCCTCGACTCCCTTGGTGTCCCGAACGAGATGACGACCGCCTCGGAGCAGACCCTGCGCAGGCTCGCCGCGAACGGTCGGCAGGGCTGACGGCTGCCCGTGGTGCCCTGCCCGGACGGCTCACGGGCAGGGCGGTGTCAACCGGAGGGCGCGGCGCTCACGTGGGTGAGGCCTCGACACGCACGCGGTCGCTGTCCTGGTCGGACAGGAACAGGGCCAGCAGCCGACCCTGCTCGGCGACCTCGTCGCGGTCGGCTCCGGACAGGGTCCGCAGCGGGGTGACCGCCACGGTGCCGTCCTCGGATCGCCAGGTCGCCGAGACCCGGCCGTCCACCAGCACCACGCGTTCGCCCGCCACTGACAGCCCGCGGTGCTCGTCGTCGATGATCCGGTTCCGGTACTGGTAGCCGAGGACGGCGTTGTCGAAGGCGGGCAGGAACCGGGCCGGGGCCGCGGTGTCGGGGTCCGGGCGCGGCGCGTCCGGCAGGTCCAGCAGCTCACGGCCGCGTTCGTCCCGGAAGGACACCAGTTCGTCGCGGACCGCGGCCAGCGCCGAGGGCAGCCCGGCCAGACCGCACCAGGAGCGCAGGTCGGTGGAGGTCGCGGGGCCGTAGGCGGCCAGGTAGCGACGGACCAGGGCCCGCCCGACAGGGTCGGAGCCGTCCGGGGCGAGCGGGTCGACCTCCCGGCCGAGCCACGAGGACAACAGCACGTTGCGCACCCCGCCCCCGGTCCGCCACAGTCCGCGCGGCGGGGCCTGCGCCACCGGGACCAGGGCCGAGATCAGCATCTCGCCCAGCGGGCGCCGACCCGGGTCCGGCCAGCGGTGGGAGAGCTCCGCGACCAGCTCGGTCATGGAACGGGGCCGGCCGTCGGACATCACCTCCCGTCCCGCCTCCGCGAGTTCGTCCAGGTCCACCTCGCGCAGGTCGTCCCGGTAGACCCCCATGACCTTCTGGCGCAGCATGGCGGCGAACCGGGACCGCCAGGCGAGGGCGTCCTCGGCGGTGACCAGGTGCACGGTGCGCCGCATGAGGTGGACCCGCACCACCCGCCGTTCGGCCAGGAGGTCGGACAGCGTCGCGGCCTCGAAGGACCGCATCCGGGTCCAGAGTCCGACGAACGGCTCCTGGGGTTCCTGCGCCTGGAGTCCGCCCAGGTGGGCCACGGTCTCCAGCGCCGACCGCCCGGTGGGTTCGAGCAGCGCCTGCCGGGCGAGGGTGGCGCGGTTGAGCGCCCGGTCGTCCAGCACGGTCGCGTTCCTGGTGGGCATGGTCTGTTCCCCCTGCTTTCTGTCGTACCGGGGAGACCCTCGCAGAGGTGGAGGTCAGGTTCTGTCCTCCATTGACCGGTGCGGGTACCCGCGTTGGAGCCGGTCCCCGGCGGCTCGCCCTCGGAACGGAGGCCGCCTCGGGACCGCGCTCACGGGGCGCCGGAGCGGCCATAGCGGTCCAGGAGCAGGCGGGAACGGCCCACGATCCCCTCCTCAGGGACCGGCACCTGGGGCGCACCCTCGGCCAGGAAGCGCTCCGCGATCCCGGTCAGCTTCCGGTCGAGCTCCGCCGAGGCCGCCGACCGGTCGGAGAGGGCCAGGGGCAGGCCCTCCGCCCACACCTTCCACCGCGGCCGGTAGTAACCGCCGACCAGACCCGCCCACAGGCGTGCGGCGTAGTCGTCGAGCACGGTGTCCCCGGACGTGGTCCAGACGGTGAGGATACGGCGGGCGTTGTCCCGCAGGGCACGGAGCTCGGTCTCGTCGGTGGCCCACGTCCGCGCGCGGGCCTCCCAGGTCGAGTACCGGTACTCGGGTCGGGTGGCCAGGAGCGCGTCGAGGTCGTCGAATACGCGCAGGAACCGCTCCACACCCTCCGGCGGGACCTCGCCGCGTCCGGCCGCCGCCTCCACCAGGTCCGCGTAGCGGTGGTCGGCGACCTTGGCCAGGACCGCCGTGGCGACGTCGGCCAGGTCGCCGCCGAGGGGACCGTCCGCGAGTCCCGGGCTCCGTTCGGCCGCGCCCACCAGTGACTCCCAGGCCCCGACGAGGTCCGCCCATTCGTACCAGACCAGCCCGGCGGCCTCCGAACGGACGCGGTCGGGGGAGCCGAGATCCGCGTAGCCCGGTCGCGCCGGCATGACCCCGTTGAACTGCTCGGGGAAGATCCGCAGCTCCGCTGCGCCGTAGACGGTGGCGTTCAGCGCCCGCCAGGCCGCCAGGAGGGCCGGGTCGGCGTCCGCGCCGTAGCGCCCCCGGACGAACCCGGGCAGCCAGTCCCGGGACACGTCCCCGGTCCGGGTCCACGCCTGGTCCGCCACGAGCTCGAAGAAGGCCGGGTTGTTCCGGGTGGCCTCCATGGCCAGCCCCAGGCCCACGGGGCGGTTCCCGGTGGTCTTGGCCGCGTTGATCCCGTCCACGGCGCCCTGGAGGTCGCCGATGGGGTCGGTGCGCCCGCCGAAGTTGAGGAGGGCGCACCAGACCCACGTCTTGGAGCCGAACGAGTCCAGGCGGGACCACTGGGGGTCCTCCTCCGCCCAGAGGTCGAGGATCAGCAGGCGCTCGTCGGGGACCGCGTCCAGGAAGGCGTTCACCCGGGAGTCGGACCAGAAGTCCCGCTGGTAGGAGAAGGGCCAGGCCTGGAGTGCCCACACCGCGTCCGGGTCGACCCTGGTCAGGCCGTCCAGGGTGGCCCGTGCCACAGCTCCGGGGAAGGCCGGGTCGGCGTCCACCGGGACCATCTCGATGAAGGGGTCGATGGCGTACAGGTGGTCGGTGCCCAGCAGGCGGGTCTGGCTGCGGGTGATCTCCTCGGCCACGCGCGCGTACAGGGGGTTGGCGGGGTCCAGGACGTGGGTCAGGAAGCCCTGCCAGGTGCGCGTCCGGGTCCGGCCGGGTGCCAGTTCGGCGGGGACGTGCCCGGTGAAGCCGGGGAGCGCCGGGGTCATGCCGAAGGAGCGCTGGCGTTCGAGGACCCGCCGGGCCAGGGCCAGGTGGCCGTCGATCCACGAGGAGGGCATCGGGCCGGGGAACCCGTCCAGGTTGCCCATGTACTGCCAGGGCAGGTAGCCGGGGCCGCCGAGGAACCGCAGGAGCGTCGACTCGTCCAGCCCGAGTCCGGTGTACGCGTCCAGCAGGACCGCCTCGTGGCCCAGCAGGGTGAGGGGCATGGTGACGCCGTGCAGCGCCATCCAGTCGGTCTCGCGCTCCCAGTCCTCCCAGGCCCAGTAGGCGGACGTGTACCCCTGAGTGCAGAAGTTCAGGTAGTAGAGGTGGTCGGTCTCGGCGGTCCCCTCGGTGGTCGGGGCGTCCGGGAACTCGGTGACCGGCAGGGGGCGGGGGGTGTCCCAGCCGACCGCGACGGCGCAGACGCGCCGCAGATAGGTGTGCAGGCCCACGGCGGCGGCGAGCGCGTCGGTGGCGGCGACCGTGAGGACTCCCGCCTCGGCGCGGTATTCGAAGGACCGTTTCCGCGCGTCGAGCGATCCGAAGTGGACTTCCGGATGGGCGGGACCGAGAATCCTGGTGACCAAGCCGGTCACTACTGAATCCCAAATTGGAGGATTTGTTGCAAGAGCGGACATTTAGGTTATCCAAGTTGCGTCGTGAGAATTCAGTTACGTACAGTACATAACCGATCTGAGGCCGGACAAGCCTTGGGGTGCCAGGCCTCGCCCTGTCGCGCCGGGGCGGGTGCGTGGTGGTGAAATGCCCCCCGACCTGCGAACTCCCCCGCCGCTGTTCCCCCCCTTTTTTTCGTGCGTCGGGGGTTCGACGGGCGGTTTCCCCAGGGGGTTCGGCACCCCCCCGCGAAAAAGGATCACGGAGATTCAGGATGCCCCCCAAGGAAAAGGTTCTGCGCCCCGCCGCGTTCTCGCTGGCGAGCGCGTCGGCTGTGCTCACACTCACGGCCTGCGCCGCCCTCTCCGGCGGTTCCGCCCGGGACAACACACCCGACAACGTCTCCACCGACATCAGCGACGTGGAGGCCACCCTGACCCTGGCCTTCGCGGACGACCCGCCCACCCATGAACTGGTGGAGGGCTTCACGTCCCTGTACCCCAACGTGAACATCGAGCTCCAGCAGACCCAGTTCACGGACTACGTCAAGACCATCAGCCTGTCGATGACCTCGGACGACGCCCCCGACATCGCGCAGTACAACCCCGGGGCGATGCGGTCGCTCATCCCGGGCGGCCACATCCTCGACCTCGACCCCTACGCCGAGGTCTACAACTGGGACGAGTCCTTCCCCGAGGCGAGCCTGGAACCCCTCCAGTCCAACGACGAGGCCTCCGAGTTCGCCACCGGCAGTCTCTACGCCGCCCCCGGAGCCCTCTCCGTCCTCGGTGTCTTCTACAACACCGAGGTCCTGGAGGAGGCCGGGGTCCCCGAACCGCCCGCCACCCTGGACGACTTCGAGGCCGCCCTCGAACTCGCCCACGAGGCCGACATCGCCCCCATGAGCGTGGGCGGTCTCGAAGTGGGCGGCTTCCAGATCTGGAACGCCCTGCTCAACGGGCTCGGAGACCACAACGAGTACAAGGACTGGGTGTACGGGGCCGAGGGCGCCACGATCGAGACCGAGGCGGCCGCCGAGGCCACCGAGACCTTCCACCGCTGGGTCCGGGCCGGGTACGTCACCGAGAGCGCCAACGCCACCTCGGACAACGACGCCCGCGCCGAGTTCGTCGACGGGGAGAGCATGTTTCTCGTGACCGGTAACTGGGCCGCTTCCGAGCTGGAGGCGGAGATGGGCGACGACGTCGGCTTCCTGCTCATGCCCGGCACCACCGTGGACCGGGCACCGGTGGCCTCCGGCGCCAGCGTCGCCTACGCCGTGTCCTCCCACACCGAGCACCCGGACGTGGCCGCCGCCTTCCTCGACTACCTCAGCAGCGTCGAGGCGGCCGAGATCCAGCTGGCCACCGGCTTCATGCCCGTGGACACGCAGGCGCCGATCGAGAGCTACGGCCTGTTGAACGAGGTCAACTTCGGCTTCTCGACGGTCGCGGACAACGAGGGGATCGTCCCCTTCCCGGACTACGCCACGCCGGGCATGATCGACCAGCTCACACCCGGAATCCAGGGGCTCATCTCCGGCAGCGCCACTCCGGAGGAGTTCCTCGCCTCGTTGCAGGCCGAATGGGAAAGCCACCATGAGTGACGGCGCTCCAGCGCACCCGCCCACCACACCCGCCCCCGCGCCGAGCCACGGCGCCGGGGGCGGGCGCCCGCGACGGCGGAGGCGGGTCCGGTCCGGCCTCAAGGGCTGGCTCTACCTGCTGCCAGCCCTGGCCGTCTACGGCGGCTTCGCGATCTACCCCGCGCTGAGCACGTTCTCCTTCTCCTTCCTGGACTGGGACGGGGTCCAACCCCCGGCCTGGGCCGGGCTGGAGAACTACGGGCGGGTCGTCACGGACCCGCTCCTGGCCGGGGCGATCGGCAACGGGCTCGTGCTCATCCTCTTCTTCTCCATCGTCCCCATCGCGGTGGGGCTGCTGATGACGGGGCTGCTGACCGCCCGCGGCGGCCGGGGAACCACCTTCTACCGGACCGTCTTCTTCCTTCCGCAGGTGCTGCCGCTGGTGGCGGTGGGCACCACCTGGCGCTGGCTCTACAGCGGCGACGGCGCGGTCAACGAGTTCCTGGGCGCAGTGGGGCTGGGCGGGCTGGCCCGCTCCTGGCTCGCCGACTACCACGTCGCGCTGGTCGCCCTCGGACTGATCGGCACCTGGTGCATGAGCGGCCTGTGCATGGTGCTGTTCATGAGCGGTGCCCAGAAGATCGACCCGGCGCTGCACGAGGCCGCCGCGCTCGACGGGGCCGGACGGCCGCGCCGGTTCCTCCACGTCACGCTGCCCGGGCTCCGCAAGGAGATCAGCATCGCGGGCGTCATCACCACCATCGCGGCGCTGGCCAGCTTCGACCTCGTGTACGTCACCACCAACGGCGGCCCCGCCGGGCAGACCAACGTCCCGGCCCTGCTCGTCTACCGGCTCGCCTTCAACGAGGGCGACATCGGAGCGGCCAGCGCCCTCGCCGTGGTCCTGACCCTGCTGGTCATCGCCCTGGTCAGCGTCATCCGACTGCTCGCGAGGGAGAAGTGATGCGTCGAGGAGTACCGCTGTCGGTCCTGCGCCACGGCGTGCTGGCCCTGATCGCCGTGCTGATCCTGTTTCCCTTCCTCGGGATCGTCCTGGCCGCGCTGCATCCCACCAACACCCAGGTCGGCGGCCTGAGCGTGCCGGACCAGTGGTCGTGGGAGAACTTCCGGCTCGCCTGGGAGGCGGGACGCTTCGAGCAGCTGACCAGGTCGGGCTTCGTCATCGCCGCGTTCGTCGTGCCGCTGACGGTCTGCTTCGCGACCCTGGCCGGGTACGCGCTCGCCATCCTCGGTGTGTGGGGCGGCCGCGTGCTCTCCCTCGCCTTCGTCCTGGGCCTCACCCTCCCGGTCGAACTGCTGGTCATCGCCCTGTACCTCAACCTGCGCGAGGTGGGCCTGACCAACACCTACACCGGGGTGGTCCTCGCCGAGGTCGCCCTGTTCCTGCCCTTCGGCGTGTACTGGATGCAGTCGCACTTCGCCGGGGTCCCCAGGGAACTGGTGGAGGCCGCACGGGTGGACGGCGCCCGCGACAGCGTCGTGCTGGCCCGGGTGCTGCTCCCGATCTCCTGGCCCGCGATCACCACGCTGTCGGTCCTGGTGTTCATGTGGTCGTGGAACCAGTTCCTGCTCATCCTCGTGATGATGCAGACCCCGGCCCTGCGCACCGCGCCCACCGGCCTGGGGCTGTTCGTCGGCCAGTACGGCACCGACATCCCGCTGCTCTCGGCGGCAAGCCTGATCGTGATCGCCCCCATCGTGGCCGTCTATCTGGCCTTCCAGCGCAGCTTCGTCAACGGCATCACCCGGGGCGCCGTGAAGGGGTGACGGCGGGAGAGGACGACTGCGGGGACGGCGGGGGTAGGGGGAGGTTCGCGGGGCCCGACCGCCGTGACGGGGCCGCCGGGGCCTGACCCGGCGGCCCCCTCCGCTACGAGTCCCCGGTGCGCTGGGCTCGCCGGACGCGCCCGGGCTCCTGGTCGGAGGCCCGGACGGCCAGCCCGACCGCGCCCATGACGGTCAGCAGGACTGCGAGGCCGCCCCACACCATCGGCTGTGTGACCAGCATGTCCCCGGACGGTTGCCCGGGGGTCCGCCCTCCGTCGCGGCCGGTCACTGTCACGAGTAGCAGGACGACCACGGCGGCGGCCGCGAGGAGACGGCCGCAGAGCCGGGCCAGACCCCGGAACACCGGGCCCCGTTGGAGGTCGGACCGGGTGAGGCGCTCCTCCGGGCGCAGCGGTGTGAGCAGCCTGGCCAGGAACAGCAGGGCCACGGGCAGCTGGAGCGCCCACACGAAAGTGCGGAACGCGCCGTCGAACCACACGTTGGTGCCGTACAGCAGGGTGTGCCACACGCTCAGGACGTAGACGACGATGACGAACCGGTGCAGGACCCGCCACAGCCGCGACCCGGTCCAGGCCCGCACGTAGAACGACAGGCTGAGCGGAATCGCCAGGTAGAGGGCGATCAGCCCCAACAGGATGGCCACCTGGCCGGTCCCCGAGGAGTACCCGCCGGGAACGAACACGTCGACGAACGCCGAGAACAGCAGCGGCAGCGTGCCGAGGCCGTCCTCGTTCTGCCTGAGGAGTTCGAGGAAGAACGCGAGGGCGTGCCCGAACATCAGCGCGATGGTGGTGACGCTGGTGACCCGGTGCCAGCGCTCGAGCCGGGAGTGCCGCACGGGGGACGACGGGATCGGCATGGTCGCCCGCAGCAGGCCGAGCATGACGGTGATCCACGCCCACAGCAGCGCGGACCAGCCGAAGGCCTGGCAGGCCCAGTACAGCCAGTACCGCTGGGCGTCCGCGAGGTGGGGCATCACCTCCAGGGTCTGGGAGGTTCCGCCCTCAACGCGCAGGTACAGGACCACGAACATCACGAAGGTGACAGCCAGGGCGGCGGTGGCGTCGAAGAGGAGGTGGCGCAGGTCGGATCGGAGCGTGCGGCGGTCGAGGAGGGGCTTCCTGGCGGCGCCGGGGGAGCGGTCGGGGGAGGGGGTCATGGAGGCTCCCAGGGGGGTGGGGAGTGATCGGATCGGGCGGCCGTGGAGCGCGGGGAGGTTCCCCGTGGCGATCACAGTGAACCGGAGCGGCTCCCCGCCGTCCAGAAGGGCAGGCGGACACGGCCGCGCCCCGGCGCCACGGGTGGTCCCGTGGCGGCCGGGGCGTTGTCGCGAGGTGCCGGTGCCCGGCCGGCCGTCAGCCCGTACGGGCCGGCTCGTCCGCCTGCGCGGCCGTGCCGTGGTCGTGGTGCGGGCAGGGAGCCGTGGCGGGTTCGGTGCGCAGGTCGCGCAGGAAGCTGACCACCACACCCACGATGACCACGAGGAAGGGCGCCGAGGCCACGATCACCGTCTGTTGCAGAGCGTTGAGACCCCCCGAGATCAACAGGATGATCGCCAGGGCGCCGGTCACCGCCCCCCACAGCAGCAGGATCGGCGTCCGGGGCTGGATCGACCCGTGCGTGGTGAGCATGCCCAGCACGTAGGTGTTGGCGTCGGCCCCGGAGACGAAGAAGAGCACCGCCAGGATCACCACCAGCGTCGCCGTCACCATGGGCAGCGGGAACTCCGCCAGCGTCACGAAGAAGGCGCTGTTCAGGTCCGCGGCGGTGGCGCCCGCGATGTCCGTGCCCCCGTTCAGGTCCAGGTCGATGGCCGAGCCGCCGAACACGGAGAACCAGGCGAAGAAGGCCAGGCTGGGCATCCCGAGGACGACCAGGATGAACTGGCGGATCGTGCGGCCGCGCGAGATGCGGGCCAGGAACACGCCGACGAAGGCGCCCCAGGACACCCACCAGGCCATCATGAAGTAGGTCCACCCCTGGAGCCACTCGGTGTCACCGAAGGCCGGACCCCGCAGGCTCATCAGCAGGAACTCGCTGCCGTACTGGCCCAGGGACTCCAGGAAGAGCGAGACCAGGAACGCCGTCGGGCCCAGGAACAGCACGAACAGGAAGAGCACCGAGGCCACTGACAGGTTGATCTCACTGGTGTAGCGGATCCCCCGCTTGACCCCGGAGGCCGCCGACAGGCTGAACAGCACCGTCACCGCGACCACGATGACGACCTGCGTGGTGGCGCCGGTGGGCGTGCCCAGGATGCGGTTCAGACCGTTGTCGATCTGGAGCGCGCCCAGCCCGAGCGAGGTGGTGGTGCCGAACAGGGTCGCGAACACCGTGAAGACGTCGATGGCCTTACCGACGGGGCCGTCGGCGTGCCGGCCCAGGAGCGGCCGGAACAGCGCGCTGACCAGGCCGGGGCGCTGCTTGCGGTACATCGAGTACCCGAGGGCCAGACCGAAGACGGCGAAGATCGCCCAGGCGTGCAGGCCCCAGTCGTAGAACGAGTACTGGAGCGCTAGCACGGCGGCCTTGGGGGTTCCCGGCTCGGCGAGGTCGTGCGGCGGGACGGCGAAGTGCGAGATCGGCTCGGCGATGCCGTAGGAGACCAGACCGATGCCCATCACCGCGCAGAGGATCATGGCGATCCAGGTGTGCGTGGCGAACTCGGGGCGGTCCTCGTCGGCGCCCAATCGGACGCGTCCGTAGCGGCTGAGGGCCAGTCCGACCAGCAACGCGAGTAGGAGGAGGGGGAGGAGCAGGTACGCCCAGCCGAATCCGGAGGTGATCGCGTTCAGGGCGGAGTTCATCGTGGACATCTGGTGTTCCGGGGCGACCACGCCCCAGACCACGAACAGGGCGGAGATCGCAAGGGAGGCCCAGAAGACCACCCCGACGGTTCTTCGGCCGGTCGGAGCGTCATTCATGTGTGGACACCTTTCGGGCGATACGCGCCGCGGTCACGGGGGACACGCGGGGGGCGTCGCACGGCGGTGGGCAGTGGAGCACGACCGTTCTGGGGTCGGGTGAGCGTCGCACGGGAATGAACCGCCTGTTCGTCTGTGGAAGATCGGACCCGGGGAACCGTCCCGGAGCGCGCATGGCGGCAGGCGCCCTTCGAGCCGAACGGAACTGCGGGACGATCGGCGTCGAGGCGAGCGTGACGGAACCCGGGAGAACGAGAACAGCGCCGCGGAGGGAGTCCGCGACGCGGGTGTCGGTGGCCGCCGCATGTGGGACGGCCTCTGACCGAGTCGGCGCCCGGCGAGGTCGACAGCACGGGCGGGCACTGACTCAGGAGGCCTTCGCGCAGTTCCGGACCGGAGTGCGGACCGGGCACCGCTCGTGGTTCGACCTTTCGCGTATCGACCTTCGGAGGTCGGAGTGAGAGCGGTCGAGCCCCACGGGGCCGAAGAGCTGGCAAGGGCCTCCGGAAGAGCGTACTCGCATGTGGGAGCGGGGACGCCACCCCGGTCACCGGTCGTCGGGTCGTAGGGCCGGGTCGGTGGGGAGGCGGGGAGCGCCATCACGGGAGTCCCGTCCCGCGTCCGCACCGAGGCGGGCGCGACCTCCTTCGCTCGCGGCCGACCGAGGGAACGAGCGTGTCCGACCCACCCATGGTGGGACGGGGGAGGCCCGGTCGGCGGCGTCTCGGGTGGCGCCAAGCCCTGACTGTCGGGCGTTCGGGGGCGGAGGCGGACCCACGCCCCGCCGGTCGGTTCACGCGCCGAGCTCCGTCGGGCCGTGTTCGTCGGCGCCGTCAACGGAAGGGGGTGGACTCCGGGGCCGAGGCGGCTCACGCCACGGCCCCGGCGGCGGGCAGCGTGTGCCCGCCACGGCCCCGGCGGGGGCCGGGACCGTTACGAATTGGTGCGCCGTGTCACACCGTCACGCAGCACCGCGCGCACGCCCCGCTCGGGCTCGGCCAGCAGGGAGAGGTCGGAGAGCGGGTCCCCGTCGACGACGATCAGGTCGGCCCGCGCCCCCGTGCGCAGCGTGCCGACCTCACCCTCGAGACCGAGCAGCGCCGCGGCCTCGCTGGTGGCCGAACGCACCACGTCCGCCGCGGGCTGGACCTCGCCGCGAATGGAGAACTCGGCGCTCTGGTGCGACTGCATGCCCCCGAGCAGGTCCGTGCCGAACACCAGGCGCACACCGCCCTCGTGCGCCATCCGCAGCGCCTCCAGCCCCCGGTGCAGCACGGTGTCCACCTTGGCCTGGCTCTCGGCGGGCAGCCCGTTGCGCGCCCCCTGACGTGACAGCTCGCGGTAGGTGACCAGGGTCGGGACCAGGAACGCCCCGTGCTCCACGAACAGCTCGACGCTGCTCTCGTCGATCAGGTTGCCGTGCTCGATGCAGCGCACACCCAGGCGCAGCCCGCGGTTGACCGCGCGTGCGGTGTAGGCGTGCCCGGTGACGTACCGGTTCGCGGCCTCGGCCTCCTCGACGACCGCGCGCAGTTCGTCCTCCGACGACTGGGTGGAGTCGATCCGGTCGGTGGGTGAGGCCACCCCGCCCGAGAGCATCACCTTGACGTGGTGCGCGCCGGTACGGAGCTGTTCGCGGGCGGCCCTGCGGAACTCGACGGGACCGTCGCAGACCAGACCCGCGCCCGGGCAGCACCCGTGCTGGTCCGTGCCGTGGCGGCCGCGCGGACGGAAGTCGCCGTGCCCGCCGGTCTGCGAGAGGGCCTTGCCGCCGAAGACCAGGCGGGGGCCGTCCACGAGACCGTCGTCCACGGCCTCGGCGAGCCCCCAGTCGGCCCCGCCGACGTCGCGCACCGTGGTGAAGCCGCGGCCGAGCATGTCGGACAGCGACCTGGCGGCGAAGGCGGCGACGTAGGAGGGGGAGTGGTCGCCGACCGCGCCGAGGTCGGCGCTCAGCGCGGTGACGTGCACGTGGGCGTCGATGAGGCCGGGCATGAGGGTGGCCCCGCCGAGGTCGGTGGTCTCCGCCCGTTCGGTCACGGAGACCGGTACCTCGCCCGTGCCGCGTGCCGCGATGACGCCGTCCTCGACGAGCAGCCAGGACCCGGGGGTGCGGGAACCGGTCTCGGGGTCGAGCAGGGCTGTGTTCGTGTAGGCGGTGGGCCGGGGGCCGTCGGACACGGGGAACCTCCAGGGGTCGGGTGCGCGGTCTGGTGCGGGGCGATCCGCAGCGATGCAATGCAATATACGTTGCATCTGGCCTCGGTTGTCGAACGGGGGTGGTATCGCTGGGTTGGCGCGACCCGGGTGTTCCGGACCGCTCGAACGGAGGGAAGACCGATGGCGGACTGGATCGAGGAGACGCTGGAGCGAGGGCGCCTGGGCAGGGCCAGCGAGAGGGTGCTGCACGTCCTGCGTGACGAACCCCGTTTCGCCTCCTACGCGACCACGGCCGAGGTGGCGGCCAGAGCCGAGGTCAACGTCGCCACCGTGGTGCGCGCGGCCCAGCAGCTGGGGTTCACGGGATGGCCCGCCCTGCGAGTGGAGCTGCGCTCGCGCTACCTGGCCTCGCTCAGTGCGGGCGAGGTGCTGGCCGAGCACGCGGGCTCCGACACCGACCCCGTGCGCGCGGCGGTGCGCTCGGACCGGGAGAACCTGAGGCTGCTGGAGCGGACGCTCGAACCCGAGCGGGTGCGTGCCGTCGCCGCGGCCATCCACGGTGCGCGGAGCACCCTGGTCCTGGGCTCGGGCACCTTCGCCGCCCCCGGCGTCCAGCTCTCCCACGCCGCCGGGATCATGGGCTACGACGTGCGGCTGCACGACTCCGGCGGGACCGCCCTGACCAACGCGCTGGCCAGGATGGGGGAGGGCGACCTGCTCGTGGTCTGCGACCTGTGGATGCTGCCGTTGGCCCTGCGTCGCGCGGTGGAGATCGCCGCCGAGGAGTCCGTGTCGATCGCCCTCATCACGGACCGGCGCGACTCGCCCCTGGGCGTGCTGGCCGACCATGTCGTGGCCGTGCCCAGTGAGGGGGTGGGGATGTTCCCGTCCCTGACCGCGGCGATGACGGTCGTGCACGCGGTGCTGGCGGAACTGGCGCGAGCCGGGGGAGAGGCGGCGCTGGAGTCGGTCAGGCGGGCTGAGGAGCTCTGGCGACGAGCCGAGCTCTTCTAGGTGATCTGAGTCACACCAGATGCAACAAGCATTGCATAATTGACATCGTTGCTGGTTACATCGGGCTTCACCCGCTGTTCACCCCACCGTGTCCCCTCCTGAGGCAGATCATGCAAACGACCCACCTGGTCCTCATCACCGCCTACCTGCTGGTGATGATCGGGATCGGCCTGTACTACTCCCGTTCCTCCAAGGTCCGCACCGGCGAGGACTTCCTCTTCGCCGGGCGGAGCCTGTCCACACCCGTCATGATCGCGACCCTCATCGTGACGTGGGTCGGATCGGGAACGATCATCGGTGGAGCGAACTTCGCCTACAACCACGGCCCCATGGCCGGCATGATCTTCTTCGCCGGCACGCCCCTGGGCATCCTGGTCCTGCTGCTGGCCGCGCGCCGCATCCGCAGGGCCGCCCGGCACACCGTGCCCGAACTGCTCGAAGCCCGCTTCGGCACCGGGGTACGCACGGTGGCGGCGGTGGTCACCACCATCGCCTACATCGGCCTGGTCGCCTCGCAGTTCGTCGGCGGCGGCTACGTCCTCGCCCTCATCACCCCGCTCACCACGACCCAGGGCGCCCTGGTGGTCGCCGCCGTCGTGACGATCCTGACCGTCACCGGCGGCCTGTTCTCCGTGGCCTACACCGACTTCGTCTCGGCCATCCTCGTCTTCGGCGCGCTGATCGTGGCCGTGCCGCTGATCCTGGTGGCGGTCGGAGGCCTGCCGCTCTACTGGGAGGGGCTGCCCGAGGCGGCCCGCACGCCCAGCGGCGGGCTCAGCCCGCTCCAGCTGCTCGGCTACTTCCTCCCGCTGTTCCTGCTCCTGCTGGCGGACCAGAACCTCTACCAGCGGCTGGGGGCCG
>NZ_ANAE01000152.1 GCF_000341265.1 Nocardiopsis prasina DSM 43845
TCATCGCCAGCTTCTTCGTGTTCGTTCCGGTGATCATGCTGGCCACCTCGGCGGCCGTGCTCATGCCCGGGATCAACGGCGACGAGTCCGTCCTGCGCCTGGCCACCGACGGCCACCTGCCCACGCTGATCGGCGGGCTGCTGCTGGCCGGTGCCGTCGCGTTCGTCGTCACCACGGGTTCGTCGTTCATGCTCTCCGGCGCCTCCAACATCGCCTTCGACCTGTTCGCCAGGTTCGGCGGGGACAAGATCAGTGACCGGGGCACCCTGGTCGTGCAGCGGCTGTCCGTCGTCGCCATCGCCCTGGTCGCGGTCGCTCTGGGTCTGTACTTCCCCACCGTCCTCGACCTCCAGATGTACTCGTACACGGTCTACGGCGCGGCGATCACCCCGGCCGTGCTCGCGGTCCTGTTCTGGAAGCGCGCGACCACGACCGGTGCCGTGGCCGCGCTGATCACGGGCACGGCCGTCACCATCGGCTGGGAGGTGGCCGGAGCCCCGGGCGGGTTCAACGGCGTGATCATCGCGCTGCCCGCCGCCGTCCTCGCCCTGTTCGTCGGAAGCATGCTCACCAAGGCGCCCGACGCCCGGACCCTGGAGGCCGCGGGCGTGGACTGACCGGGACACGCACCGCTCGTCGCGGTGCCGGGCCCGCAGCGGGCCCGGACCCCACACCCTCGGGGCGTGGGCCGACCCTCAGGGGGTCGGTCCACGCCCCGATCCGGTTCCCAAGAATCGGCCGCCGCTCCCCACAGGTTGGGCAAAGGGCCGTGTCCGGCCGGGAGTCCCTGGAAAGGGTGGGGAGGACGTCGTGTGACGGACGCGGGGGAGGACACCGATGAGCGGGTGGACCGAGGAGCAGCTCGACGGGATCGGCGGCACGGGGGAGATACGGATCACCTCCCGAGGCGATGACGGGGAGCTGCGGCGTTCCCGGATCATCTGGGTGGTGCGTGAGGGCGACGAGCTCTACGTCCGTTCCGTCAACGGGTCGGGAGCCGCCTGGTACCGGGGAACCCGTGACCACCTCGCCGGGCACGTCAGCGCGGACGGCGTGGAGGCCGACGTGGCCTTCGAGGACGCCGACGACTCCCTGGACGACCGGATCGACGCCGCCTACCGGGCCAAGTACGGGGCGGGGTCCGCTGCGGTCGACCAGATCACGAGCCCGGACGCCCGTGCCACCACGATGAGGCTGGTACCGGACCCGGCCTGAGCGGGGCGCCGCCCACACGGGCCGCTCGCGCCTCCTCCCGTGGAGCGCCCGCTCCATGGCGCTATTGCCAGGACATGATGGTCGCGCCCCGGTGCTCGTCGGGCACGTCGGAGACCGGCTTCGCGCGTGATTCCGCACACATCAGCGCAAAAGGGGCGCACGCCACTTGCTGTGGCACAGGCGGAGCACTACTTTCCGACCTGCGCCGACAGGTCTTCTCACCACGGCCGCGCCCTCTGAGTGAGCCGACTGTTTCCCGCGTGTTACTGCTGGACACCCCCAGGCAACGCGGCCTTCCTACCTTCGGACTCGTCGACAACCGTCAAGCAGGAAGGCACCCCCGTGACCCCCGGAACAGGCCGACGCGCGCCGCGCACCGGCAGGAGCTGGATCTCCCGCTGGGACCCCGAGGACGAGGGCTTCTGGAACGACGGGGGGCGCCGCGTGGCCCGCCGCAACCTCTGGGCCTCCATCGCCTCCGAACACATCGGGTTCTCCGTGTGGAGCATCTGGTCGGTGCTCGTGCTGTTCATGACCCCCGAGCACGGCTTCTCCACCACCCCCGAGCAGAAGTTCCTCCTGCTGTCGGTGGTCACCCTGGTCGGCGCCGTCCTGCGCGTCCCCTACACCCTGGCCGTGCCCGTCTTCGGCGGACGCAACTGGACCGTCATCGCCACCCTGATGCTCATCGTCCCCACCGTCGCCGCCTTCTTCCTCGTCCGCGACCCCGACACCCCCTTCTGGCTGCTGCTGGTTCTGGCCGCCACCGCGGGCGTGGGCGGCGGCAACTTCTCCTCCTCCATGGCCAACATCAACTCCTACTTCCCCGAGCGGGAGAAGGGGTGGGCCCTGGGCCTCAACGCGGGCGGCGGCAACATCGGGGTCGCCACCGTCCAACTGGTCGGACTGGCCGTCATCGCCCTGTTCACCACCTCCGCCGGGTACCTGGTCCCGCTGTTCTACGCGCCGCTGATCCTGCTGTCGGCCTGGTGGGCCCACCGGTCCATGAACAACCTCGTCCACGTGCGCGGTGACGTGGCGGGGCAGCTGTCGGCCACCCGCGACCGCCACTTCTGGATCATGTCGCTGCTCTACGTGGGCACCTTCGGCTCCTTCATCGGCACCGGGTTCGCCTTCGGGCTGCTGCTCCAGGCCCAGTTCGGCCTGGAACCCGTGCAGTCGGCGGGGATCGCCGTCCTGGGACCGGTCGTGGGTTCCCTCATCCGCCCCGTCGGCGGCAGGCTGGCCGACTCACTGGGCGGGGCCCGCGTCACCCTGTGGGTGTTCACCGCCATGGCCGCCTGCGCGGCCGTGCTCGTCCTGGCCGTCCAGGCCGGTCACCTGCTCCTGTTCGTCGGTGCGTTCGCGGTGATGTTCGTCCTCACCGGACTGGGCAACGGCTCCACCTACAAGATGATCCCCTCCATCTACGCCGCCCGTGCCGAGGACGCCATCGCCGCAGGGGAACCCCGCGAACAGGCCCTGGCGCGCACCAAGCGCGTGGCCTCCTCCATGCTCGGTCTCATCGGCGCGGTCGGTGCTCTGGGCGGGGTGGCCATCAACGTCGGTTTCCGCGAGGCCTTCGCCGCGACCGGCTCCAGCGCCCCGGCCTTCGTCGCCTTCGGTGCCTTCTACCTGCTCTGCGCCGTGGTGACCTGGACCGTGTACCTGCGGCGTCCCTCCCGCTCCGCCTCCACTGACGAGCCCGTCCGGGCCACGGCCCGATGACCACCACCCACTGCCCCTACTGCGCGCTCCAGTGCGCCATGCGCCTGGAACCGGGGACGGACGGGCGTCTGACCGTCCGTCCCGCCCCCTTCCCCACCAACCGAGGGGGACTGTGCCGTAAGGGGTGGACCTCCGCCGAGGTCCTCACCGTCCCCGACCGGCTCACCCGCCCCCTGCTGCGCAAGGACCGCGGCTCCGACCTGGTCGAGACCGACTGGGACACCGCCCTGGACCACGTCGCCGAACGCCTGTTGTCCCTGCGAGCCGAATCCGGCCCCGACTCCGTCGCGGTCTTCGGGGGCGGCGGTCTGACGAACGAGAAGTCCTACACCCTGGGCAAGTTCGCGCGCCTGGCCCTGGCCACCTCGCAGATCGACTACAACGGCCGCTTCTGTATGTCCTCGGCCGCCGCCGCGGGAACGCGCGCCTTCGGCCTGGACCGGGGCATGCCCTTCCCGCTGACCGACGTGGCCGAGGCCGAGGTGGTCGTGCTCGCGGGGGCCAACCCCGCCGAGACCATGCCGCCGATGATGGGCCACCTGTCCGCGCCCGCCCTCATCGTCATCGACCCCCGCCGCTCGGCCACCGCGCAGGTCGCCCTCGACCAGGGCGGTCTCCACCTGGCTCCCCGGCCCGGAACCGACCTGGCCCTGGCACTGGGACTGCTGCACGCCGCGCGCGTGGGCGGTTGGTGCGACGACGAGTTCGTCGGCGAACGCACCACCGGGTTCGACGCCGCCTGGGAGCACGCCGCCGCCTGGTGGCCCGAACGCACCGAACAGGTCACCGGCGTGCCCGCCTCGGGCATTCGCGCCGCCGCGGACCTCCTCGGCCGGGCCGCCCGCAACCGCTCCGCCTACGTGCTCACCGGACGCGGCACCGAACAGCACGCCAAGGGCACCGACACGGTCTCGGCCTGGATCAACCTCGCGCTGGCCCTGGGCCTGCCCGGCCGCCGGGGCTCGGGGTACGGGTGCGTCACGGGGCAGGGCAACGGTCAGGGCGGGCGCGAGCACGGCCAGAAGGCCGACCAGCTGCCGGGTTACCGCCGCATCGACGACCCCCGCGCCCGCGACCACGTGGCCGGTGTGTGGGGAGTGGACCCGGGCGCCCTGCCCGGTCCCGGCCGTTCGGCCTTCGAACTCCTCGACGCCCTGGGCACCCCCGACGGACCCCGCGCCCTGCTGCTGTTCGGCTCCAACCCCGTGGTCTCCGCCCCCCACACCGCACGCGTACGCGCCCGCCTGGACTCCCTGGACCTGCTGGTGGCGGCCGACTTCGTGCTCTCGGAGACCGCCGCCACGGCCGACGTGGTCCTGCCCGTGGCCCAGTGGGCCGAGGAGACCGGCACCATGACCAACCTGGAGGGCCGCGTACTGCGCCGCGCCCGGGCCACCGCTCCGCCCGACGGCGTGTGGACCGACCTGGAGGTCCTCTCCGCCCTTGCCGTGAGGTTGGGACAACCCGCCCAGCGCTTCCCCACCGACCCCGACACCGTCCTGTCCGAACTCGGCCGCGCCTCCGCCGGAGGAGCCGCCGACTACTCCGGCGTCACCCCCCAACGCCTGGACGACGGCCAGGCGCTGTACTGGCCGGTGCGCACCCCCACCGAGTCCACCCCCCGCCTGTTCCTGGACTCCTTCGCCCACCCGGACGGGCGGGCCCGCCTCGTCCCGGTCGCCCACCGGCCCCCCGCCGAGACCACCGACCCCGACTACCCCCTGGTGGCCACCACCGGCAGGCTCATGGGCCACTACCAGTCCGGGGCCCAGACCCGCCGCGTGGCCGAACTCGACGGCGCCGAACCCGAGGCGTACGTGGAGGTGCACCCCGACACGGCCGCCCGCGCCGGACTCGCGGCCGGGGCCCGGGCCCGCGTCACCTCCCGCCGCGGCCACACCGACGCCAGGGTGCGCCTGGTGCCCACCGCCCGCCTGGACACGGTGTTCCTGCCCTTCCACTTCGCCGGGGACCAGTCCGCGAACAACCTCACCCACCCGGCACTGGACCCCACCAGCCGCATGCCGGAGTTCAAGGTCAGCGCGGTGCGCCTGGAACCCGCCCCGCCCGTTCTGAGCAGCAGGGGAACCCCCGACCCGGCCGACACCCCCACACCAGGAGGCATCAGTTGAACACCGTGCAGGGCGCGCCCCCGCGCCGGGTCGTGGTCGTCGGCAACGGGATGGTCGGTGCCCGCTTCGCGGAGGAGGCGGCCCGCCTGGACCCGGACGGAGAACGCGTGCGCGTGAGCGTGGTCGGCACCGAACACCACCCCGCCTACAACCGCGTCCTGCTCTCGGGCGTGCTCGCCGGGGACTACACCCCGGAGCAGATCCGCCTGCCCGCCCTTGGCGGCCCCGGCGTCACCGTGCGCACCGGCGTGGCTGCCACCGCACTGGACACACGACGCCGGACCGTCACCCTGGACGACGGCTCCCGACTGCCCTACGACGAACTCGTCCTGGCCACCGGGGCACGCGCCGCACTCCCTCCGATCCCGGGCGTGCGTGCCCCGGACGAGGGTCCGGGGGAGGGGGTGAGCGCCCTGCGCGACCTGGAGGACTGCCAGCGTCTGCTCGCGCTGGCCCGCCCCGGCGCCCCCGTGGTGGTCCTGGGCGGCGGCGTCCTGGGACTGGAGGCGGCACGCGGCCTCGTGGCCCGGGGCATGCGGGTGTCGCTCGTGGAGTCCTCCCCCTGGATCATGCGCCGACAGATCGACCAGGGGGCCGCGCGCGTCCTGGCCGCCAGCTACGCCGCCTTGGGCGTGGACGTGCACTCCTGGCGGGTCGCCGCGCGCTGGATCCCCGGCACCGGCCTGGAACTGGACGACGGCCGGGTCCTACCCGGCGACGCCCTGGTGGTCACCGCCGGGGTGCGTGCCAACACCGAACTGGCCTCCGAGGCCGGGATCGTGGTCGACCGCGGTGTCGTCGTGGACGACCGCCTGGCCACCTCCGACGCCCGCGTGCACGCCATCGGTGACTGCGCCCAGCACCCCGGCGGCGGTGCCGGGCTCGTCCAGCCCGGATGGGAACAGGCCGCGGTCCTGGCCGGACGGCTGACCGGTACCGCTCCCCACGCGACCTACACCGGGGCCCGGCCGCTGACCCGCCTCAAGGCCGAGGGCATCGAGCTGACCGCGTTCGGTCGGGTCCATGAGGACGAGGACGCCCAGGACCTGGAGACGGTGACCATCAGCGACCCCCACGGCGGTCGTTACGCCAAGCTGTCGGTGTGTGAGGAGAAGGTGGTGGGCGCGGTGCTGCTGGGATTCCCCGAGGCCGCCGCCACCCTGTCCCAGCTCTACGACACCGGCGCCCCGGTGCCCTCCGACCGCCTGGCCCTGCTCCAGGGGCTGCCCACCGCGGCCCCCGAGCCCCAGGAGGCGGGGGAGGCGCTGGTGTGCCGGTGCAACGCCGTGAGTCGCAACGACATCGAGCAGGCGTGGCTGGACGGCGCCCGTACCCGTGAGGCCATCGCCGATCGCACGCGCGCCACCACCGGCTGCGGAGGGTGCGTGCGCGACGTGCGGGCCCTGCTGTCGGGGATGCAGGGCACGCCGGTGGGATGACCCCGTACCCGCGAAGAGGTGGGAGGGTTCGGCGCCGCCACCGGTCCGTCCCACCGGGGGCGCGGGCCGGACCCCCGCCCCGCTGGGGCGTCAGCGCCGCACCGCTCCACGCCCCTCCCCACTGGGGCGCCAGAGCCGTACCGCCCAATGCCCCCGCCCCGCTGGGGCGTCAGCGCCCTACCGGCTCCTCCCGCTGGAGTGCCAGCGCCGCACCGCTCCACGCCCCACCGAATCACGCGCCCCTGACCTGTGGTGGCAGCACAACGAAACAGTCGCGACACACCTGACTGATGCGGGGGAAACACCCGGGAGGTTGCCTGGGGACAGTCCGCCCCCGCAGCAGGAGGAGCCGCGCACACCATGGAAGAACTCGTCGTCATCGGCAACGGCATGGTCGGCCACCGGCTGGTCGAGGCCCTCCGTGACCGCGACACCGCCCGACGGTGGCACGTCACCGTCGTGGGCGAGGAGCCCCGCACCGCCTACGACCGGGTGGCCCTGTCCTCCTACTTCGACGGCGCCAGTGCCCACGACCTGTCCCTGGGCGACCTCTCCGGCCCCGCCGTCGACGTGCACGTCAACGAACGCGCCACCGCCGTCGACCGTGCCGACCGCACCGTGACCACCGCCTCCGGACGCGTACTGCCCTACGACCGTCTGGTCCTGGCCACGGGCTCCACCCCGTTCGTGCCGCCCATCCCCGGCCACGACCTGCCCGGCTGCCACGTGTACCGGACCATCGAGGACCTGGACGCCATCACCGCCTCCGCCCGGGGCGCCAGCACCGGAGTGGTCGTCGGGGGCGGACTGCTGGGCCTGGAGGCCGCCAACGCCCTGCGTCTGCTGGGCCTGGAGGCGCACGTGGTCGAACTCGCCCCCCACCTCATGCCCGCCCAGATCGACCAGGGCGCCGCCGCGCTCCTACGCGCGCTGGTCGCCGACATGGGTGTGCGGGTCCACACCGGCACCGCCTCGACGGCAGTCGAGGCCTCACCCCTGGGCCGCGCCGCCCGGCTGGTCCTGGACGGGGGCGCCCACCTGGACGCCGACCTGGTCGTGTTCTCCGTGGGCATCCGCCCCCGCGACGAGCTCGCCCGCTCCGCCGGGCTCGAGGTCGGCGAACGCGGCGGCATCGTCATCGACGACACCTGCACCACCGGCGACCCCCGCGTCCACGCCATCGGCGAGGCAGCCAACCACCAGGGCACCGTCTACGGCCTCATCGCCCCCGGCAACGCCATGGCCGAGGTCGTCGCCGACCGCCTCCTGGGCGGACAGGCCACCTTCACCGGCGCCGACACCTCCACCAAACTCAAACTCCTCGGCGTGGACGTGGCCAGCTTCGGCGACGCCCACGGGCGCACACCCGGAGCCCTGGACGTGGTCGTCAACGACGCCGCGGGCGGCCGTTACGCCAAGCTCGTGGTCTCCGACGACGCCACCACGCTCCTCGGCGGTGTCCTGGTCGGCGACGCCTCCGCCTACGCCACCCTGCGCCCCCTGGTCGGATCCCCCCTGCCCGGGGACCCGCTCACCCTGATCACCCCCGAGGGCACCGCCGACCTGGGCACGGACTCCCTGCCCGACTCCGCCCAGATCTGCTCGTGCAACGCCGTCACCAAGGGCGACCTCACCCGGGCCGTCGCCTGCGGCAACCACGACGTCCCCTCCCTCAAGGCCTGCACCCGGGCGGGCACCAGCTGCGGCTCCTGCGTACCCGTGCTCAAGCAGATCCTCGCCCAGTCCGGCATCGAGCAGTCCAGGGCCCTGTGCGAGCACTTCCCCCAGTCGCGCGCCGAACTCGTCGAGATCGTCCGGGCGACCGGCACCTCCACCTTCTCCGCGCTGATCGCCGTCCACGGCACCGGACACGGCTGCGACATCTGCAAACCCGCCGTCGCCTCCATCCTGGCCTCCCTGGGCAACGGGCACATCCTGGAGGGTGAACAGGCCACCCTCCAGGACACCAACGACCGCTACCTGGCCAACATCCAGCGCAACGGCACCTACTCCGTGGTGCCGCGCATCCCCGGCGGCGAGATCACCCCCGACAAGCTCATCGTCATCGGCGAGGTCGCACGCGACTTCGACCTCTACACCAAGATCACCGGGGGCCAGCGCATCGACCTGTTCGGCGCCCGCCTCGAACAGCTGCCCGCCATCTGGGCACGCCTGGTGGAGGCCGGGTTCGAGTCCGGGCACGCCTACGGCAAGTCGCTGCGCACCGTCAAGTCCTGCGTGGGCACCACCTGGTGCCGCTACGGCGTCCAGGACTCGGTGGGCCTGGCCATCCGGCTGGAGGAGCGCTACCGGGGTCTGCGCTCACCCCACAAACTCAAGTCCGCCGTCTCCGGATGCGCCCGCGAGTGCGCCGAGGCCCGGGGCAAGGACTTCGGAGTCATCGCCACCGACCAGGGCTGGAACCTGTACGTGGGCGGCAACGGCGGCTTCACCCCCCGTCACGCCGAACTCCTGGCCGCGGACCTGGACGAGCCGACCCTCATCCGCTACATCGACCGGTTCCTGATGTTCTACGTGCGCACCGCCGACCGGCTCCAGCGCACCGCTCCGTGGATCGAGTCCCTCGAAGGCGGCCTGGACCACCTGCGCGACGTCGTGGTCCACGACACACTGGGTATCGCCGCCGAACTGGAGGAGGCCATGGACCGCCACGTGGCCTCCTACGCCGACGAGTGGGCGGCGGTCCTGGCCGACCCGGACAAGCTCTCCCGGTTCGTCTCCTTCGCCAACGCCCCCCACACCCCCGACCCCAGCATCAGCTTCACCACCACCCGTGACCAGCGCGTACCCGACACCTCGTCCGTGAACCTGGGCATGCCCGCCCGCCGACCCCAGGAGGCCACCCGATGACCGTCACCACCGCCCCGGCCAGGACCTGGACCGACGTCTGCCCCGCTCACCTGCTGCGCGTCGAGGACGGCGTGGCCGTACTGCTGCCCGACGGCAGACAGGCCGCCCTGTTCCGCACCCGCGACCACCACCTGTACGCGGTGGACAACATCGACCCCCGCACCGGAGCCGCCGTCATCTCACGCGGGATCGTCGGCGACAGGGCCGGAGAACCCACCGTCGCCTCACCCATGCTCAAGAACGTCTTCTCGCTGCGCACCGGGCACGGCCTGGACGACGAAGACACCCACCTGACCACCTGGCCCGTTCGCCAGCGCGGCACCACCGTGCAGATCGCCACGGAGGAGGGAACACCGTGAACCCCGTCCCCGCCGTTCCCGAGGACACCATCCCGGCCCAGGCCGCCGCACCCGCCACCACCGCCCCACTGGCCGGTTTCACCGTGGCGGTGACCGCGGCCCGCCGCGCCGAGGAGCTCAGCGCCCTCCTGCGCCGCAAGGGCGCCGAGGTGGTGGCCGCGCCCGCCCTGCGCATCGTGCCGCTCAGCGACGACCAGCGCCTGGCCTCGGTCTCCGAGGAACTCGCCCGACGCCCCGCCGACGTCGTCGTGGCCACGACCGGCATCGGCTTCCGGGGCTGGGTCGAGGCATGCGAGACGTGGGGCACCGCCGAACGGCTCCTGGTCAGCCTGCGCGCCTCACGCCTGCTGGCCCGCGGCCCCAAGGCCCGCGGCGCCATCCGCGCGGCCGGACTCACCGAGGAGTGGTCACCGCCCTCGGAGTCCTCCGCCGAGGTGCTGGACCACCTGCTCGACCAGGGTGTTCAGGGCCTGCGCGTGGCCATCCAGCTGCACGGTGAGCCGCTGCCCGACTTCACCGCCGCGCTCCGCATGGCCGGAGCCGAGGTGGTCGAGGTGCCCGTCTACCGCTGGACCCAACCCGAGGACACCGCCGCCCTGGACCGGCTCATCGAGGCCGTCACCAGCGGGGGAGTGGACGCGGTCACCTTCACCAGCGCGCCCGCCGCCGCCGGACTGCTCGCCCGCGCCCACACCACCGGTCACCAGGGCGGCCTCGTCCGCGCCCTGCGCGGCGACGTCCTGGCCATGTGCGTGGGGCCGGTCACCGCCCGGCCGCTCATGGCCCACGACATCCCCACGGTGTGGCCCGAGCGGGCCCGCATCGGCTCCCAGGTCCGCAAGCTCTCCGAGGAACTGCCCGGCCGCTTCCCCGCCCTGACCGTGGCCGGACACCGCCTGCGCCTGCGCGGCCACGCTGTCCTGATCGACGGCACCGTCCGCACGCTCTCACCCACACTGATGCGGCTCCCGCGCGCCCC
>NZ_ANAE01000153.1 GCF_000341265.1 Nocardiopsis prasina DSM 43845
CTGTCCTGATCGACGGCACCGTCCGCACGCTCTCACCCACACTGATGCGGCTCGTGCGCGCCCTGGCCCACCGTCCCGGACAGGTCCTCGACCGGGCCCGCCTGCTCACCTGCCTCGGAGAGGACGCCGACGCCCACGCCGTGGAGACGGCCGTGGCCCGACTGCGCACCGCCCTGGGCGACCCCCGGATCGTCCAGACCGTGGTCAAGCGCGGCTACCGGCTGGCACTGGACACACCCGACTGCACCGCCTGACCCGCACCAGGAAGGACGGGGCGGGCGCGCCCGCCACGCGATGAACCGAGACACCCTGATCCTGGCCGTCCACGGCACCCGCGACCCCCACGGCACCGCCGTCGCCCGAACCCTGGCCCGCGACGTGGCCAACCTGGTCAGCCAGCCCACCAGGCTGGCCTTCGCCGACGTGCGCACACCGACCGTCGGCCAGGTCGCGGCCCGGACCCCCGGCCCCCTCGTGGTCGTGCCCGCGTTCCTCGCCTCGGGCTACCACGTGCGCACCGACATCCCGCACCAGCTCGCCCGGGCCGGGCGAGCGGACGCCGTCGTCACCCCGGCGCTGGGCGACCATCCCGCGGTCCTGGGCACCGCCGTGCGCCGTCTGGACGCCGCCGGATACCGCCCTGGTGACGCCGTCGTGCTGGCCTGCGCCGGCACCTCCGACCCCCACGCGGGCGACGAGCTGCGTGAGGCCGCCTCCCGCCTGTCGCGACGCCTGGCGGCCCCGGTGGAGGCGGGCTTCATCGCCACCGGAAGGCCCACCGTCACCGAAAGGGTCGCCCAGCTGCGCGAGCGGGGCCACCGGCGGGTGGCCGTGGCGGCCTGGTTGCTGGCTCCGGGCCTGTTCCATGACCGGCTGGCCCACACGGGCGCCGACGTGGTGGCCGACCCCCTGTGCCCGGCCCCGGCCATCGCCCGCGCCGTGGTGGCCCGCTACCACCGGGCCGCGATCGGCCAGCCCGCCTGAGCGACCGCTCGTGCAGCACGGCTCGGGACTCCCGGGCGATCCCCGTCCGGCGCCGCGTCCTTCCCCACCGGGCCGGAGGCCGCGCTCAGCTCACCCCTCGGTGAAGCGCAGCTGGTACAGAACCGAGTCGGAACTCGCGATCGCCTGGCAGGCAGCGAAGTGCGGCTTGGAGTCCGGGTGGGCGATGGCCGCCCGGAAGGCCTCCTCACTGCTCCACTGGGCGTAGTTGCAGACCCGGGTGCCGTCGAGGCTGGCGTGCACGCTCGCCGAGACGAACCCGGGGAGGTGGCGCATGACGTCGTCCGTCGCCTCACGCAGGATCTCCAGCAGCCGCTCGTGGTTCTCGGGCTCGACGGTGAAGGTGTTGACGAGGGCGACGCCGTCGCGGTCGGTGCTGATCACGGGCATGGCTGGGATACCTCACTTGGGCGGCTCGGGCGGCGGACACCACGACCCCGCGGATCGAACTCCTGGCGTCGACGCGGGGCTTCGCACCGTGGCCCGCCTCACAGTAATCGCAGCGTAGGGCGTGTGTAAGGCAAACGGCGGGTCCGGAAACGGTGTGTCGTACGCGTGCTGCGAGGCACTACGGAGCAAAGCCGGTCGAACCGGTTGTCCGTCTCAGGGTTGTCCGTCCAGAGGCACCGGGCAACACCGGATCGCCGTTTGCGTGGGGGCTGACCAGGATGCGCACGCCGTCGATGACCCGGCGTCTGTTTCCCGGAAGTGGGGGTGCGGCGGAACCCTGCCTGGCATCCTGGTTGTCGTGCCTGGCCGTCATGAACACACCGATGCCGCGTGGGCCCTGCTCGCCCCGCTCCCGCCCACCGACGCACTCAAGGGCGAGAAGTGGGCGGCCGATCAGCGCGAGGTCATCGACGCGACCCTGTTCCCGGCCCGGCGGCGCACCGCCGGTGCCACCCCACAAGCGGTCCCGTCCGGGACGCACCGTACGGGTGCGCCGCAATCGGACGCCCCGGCCGCGGACAGACCACCAAGGTCCACCTGCCCGTTGACCAGCACCCGCGCCCACTGGTCCTGACCACCGGCCCCGGCCCGCGCGGGGACCCTCTCATCCTCGCCCGTCCGGGAACGGGGCGGTCGCCCGAGGCCTCAGGACGCCGGTCCGTGTCTCACAGCGCGACCTTTGCACGGAGAGAGGACGGCGGATGGAACACGACTCTTCGGACGCAGTGCCGCGAGGCCGCGCGGGAACAGGCAGAACGTGCTTCCGGACCTTCGGTTGGAGCGTGGACGACCGGTGAGCGTCGAACCCGTGGAGTTCGGCCCCGCGTTGAGGACGCTGAGGAGCAGTCAGGGTCTGTCCCTCGGAGACCTCGCACGCCTGGTCAACTACAGCAAGAGCCACCTCAGCCGGGTGGAGAACGGCAAGAAGCAGCCGACCTCGGATCTGGCCCGGCACTGTGACGTCGCGCTGGGTGGCGAGGGCAGTCTCGTCCGTATCGCCATGAGCGTTCCGCGTCGCGTGCGACAGGCCATGGCGGCTCCCACAGTGCGGCAGCTCCCGCGTTCCGTCACCGACTTCGTCGGGCGGGTCGACCTCCTTCGACAACTCGACGGAATGTGCCCGGAAACCTCCGACGGGCGGTATCGGGGCTCCCCGCTCGTCCTGGTCGACGGACCCGCCGGGATCGGCAAGACCGAGACGGTCCTGCGCTGGGGGCACGTCGCAGCGGAGAGGTTTCGCGATGGCACGCTCTTCGCGGACCTGAACGGATTCCGGCAGGGCGGTTCGGCCCTCACCGCCGAGCAGGTGCTCCGCCGCTTCCTCCACGACCTCGGCGAGTCGGGCGCGGCTCTGAACGGGAGGGACGCACAGCAACTGGGCGTTCGCTTCCGCAGTCTGCTCACCGGGAAGCGCATGCTGATCGTCCTGGACAACACCACCGGGCCCGAACAGGTGCGCCCCCTCCTGCCCGCCAGTCCCGGCTGCATGACCGTTGTCACCAGCCGCAGCCGGATGCCGGGCCTGCTGGCCAGAGACGGCGCTCTGCGTGTCCAGGTCCCGCCCATGGACCCCGAGGAGAGCCTGGAGCTCCTGGCCACCCTCGACCCCGAAGGCCGACTGGCCCGCAGGCCCGAGTACCTCGACGCGTGCGGGCACGTACCCCTGCTCATCCGTATCGCCTCCCGGCGGAACATGAACCCGGAGTTCTACGACAGCCCCTGCCGGTGGGAGAGCGCCGCGATGCTGCGGCTCTTCTCCATGGGCGGTGACGACTCCACGTCCCTGCGGTCCCTGCTGTCGGGGTCGTACGAGGTGCTGACCGACGAGGCCACACGTGCCTTCAGGCTGCTGGGTACCCGCACAGAGGGGTGGTGCACGGCCCGCGACGCCGCCCGGCATCTGGACACCGGGCAGTCGGCGGCCGAGGAGTTGTTGTCCGAACTGGCCGACCTGCACCTGATCCAGTACCGGGACGGGTGGTTCTCCTTCGATCCCCTGCACCGCGCCTTCGCTATCGAAAGGGCGGGCGCGGTGCGGCCGGATCGGGGCGTCGGACCGGTGTAGCCGCTCGGAGGTGTGGCGCCTCAGCACCAGCAGCCGCCGGGGGCACGGGAGCGGCCCGCGGCAGTGGTCCACCGTTCCGGGAACGACCGCCCCGAAGGGCGCCGTCCGCATTGCAGAGGTCCTCACTCGTGATGGAATGCCCCGTCATCACATTTATCGACGACTTCGTGGTTCTTGTGCAAACAAGAGGCGTTGTCTGGGATCTCCGAAGAACAGACAACGGGCAACGCCTCCCCAACGGTGTCGAAACGAATGCAGACTTGTCGTCCATCGGTGATTGAGGACGGACACGTGCAACTTCCCTCCGATTCCATCCGCGTCGACGACAGGAACAAGGGTCCGCGCCATGGGCGATCGCGCCTCCGCCATCCGGCCGCGTACCGCCACCGGGCGACGTCTCCCGGCGGGTCCGCCTGGAACCGAACCCCAATACCAGCGGCGGGTCGCCCGACCGCTCGGCGAGAGTGATTCCCTCTCCTCCCTTTCCGTGGATCCCTCGACGCGTGTCCACGTCGAGGGCCGTCCCGGACGAACAACGGTCGCTGTCACAACAGACCCGCCGTGATCCACATCAGTGCCGTGCTCATGAGCGCACCGAACCAGAATGGGCTAGTTGATGCGCGATGTCAGGCTCGACAGATACCAGGAATACATCAAGCGGCACGGGCTCACGGAACAACAGGTACTGGACCAGGTCGACGAGACGTTCGGAGAGCCGCTCCTCGTCGTCGCCGCGGGATCGGTCATCTCCGGATTCGGCAACGACACCAGCGACCTGGACCTGTACACCGTCGTGGAAGACGACGTGGCCAGCCTGCTTCCGCTGATGTCGTATCCCAACGGCGCACGGATCGACGCGGTCCTGTGCGGAGCCCGACAACTCCTGGACAGCCACCGGGAACTCGGTTCGGACACGTGGCCCCCGCGGCAGGTGAAACCGGGGGACATCTGGGCCAAACGCAAGGCGATCGACGCCATCACCAGGTACGGCCTGGGCCTTCCGCTCTTCGGCACAGAGCGGTGGACCGCCTGGCAGCGGCGTTTGCAGGCCGAAGCGCACGGGTGGATGAGTGACTGGCACGCGGTGGACGCGTACCGCATGCGGGCGGCGGCGAGGGCCCTGCTCACCCACAAGCCCCTGGTGGCCGGCATCCGAGCGGGCGACGCGCTCATGGCGGCGCTCGAACGCCACGCGCTCGCGCGGGGAGAACCGTACTTCAAATGGAAATGGCTGGGGGAGAAGCTGGAACGCCTGGGCGACTCACAGGCGCTCTCGGCCTACGAACAGTCGCTGAGCCCTCCGCTCTCCGAACGCGACGTGCCGCGCTACGTCGAGCGCACCGAAGACCTGCTCCACTCCTACCTGGGCGATGTCGACACCGGCTCCTGGCGCCTGAGCCTGCAACCGGCGGTCGGTACCTCCTGGGAGCCGTTCGGGGAGGAACACCTGGTCTCCCGGTGGGGGCTGCGGGCGGCGGCGGTCTCAGCGGGAAGCAGCGTCGGTGAGCCCGGTACCTGGACCTATCGCCTCTCTGAGACGTGGGATCCGGACGTCGAGGCGCTCTTCAGTGAGGACATGCTCTGGCTCGGCGTGCAGCAGGCGGGGCCGCTCCCAGGCCAACCGGAATGAGGAGGACGCATGAACGTGCGGCGCAGCATGTTGGTCACCGGTGCCACCGGAGTGGTCGGCTGGGAACTGGTACAACAGGCACGCGCGGCGGGGTGGGACGTCGTCGGCTGCTCGGCGCGGGGGAGCGACACCAGCACCGCCTGGCGCATGGGCAAGGAACCGCCTCCCGCGGAACTGGACAGGGAATGGCACGTCATCGTGCACGCCGCCGCCCGGCCGCGTTGGAACCTTCCCCGGGACGAGGCGGTCAGCGGCAACCTGGCGCCCGTGGCGGCACTGGCCCCGTTGGTGGGCCGGGGAACGCACGTCATCCACATCTCCACCGCGTATTCGATCGGCCTGCGAGGGGACACACGCTCCGACTCCCTCCACGACTACCGCAACACGTACGAATGGTCGAAGGCCGCGGCGGAGCGGGAAGCACGGGAACGCTACTCGGCGAGCATCGTCCGCCCGCCACTGATCCTCGGACGCCGTTCGGACGGAGCCGTCAGGAGACGGAGCGGGCTCTACTCCCTGCTCCAGGCATCAGTGACCGGAGCCCTCCCCGTGCTCGTGGGAGAGCCGGACGCCGGCTTCGAGGCCGTCACCACCTGCGACGTCGCCACGTGTGTGCTGGCGATCGCCGACGGCGGGCCCGCCGCACGGCCCGTCGTTCTCGGCCGTGCGGAACACGCGGCGCCCGCGGGGGAGATCTGGGATCTCGCCTTCGCCTCGCTGAACGAATGGAGAGTCGAGCGCGGAGCGGGCGAACTGGAGGCGCCCACCTTCATCACGCCCGACCAGTGGAACCGCTTCTACTTTCCCTTCGCCCGGCCGCACCTCTCGGACCTCCAACTGCACACCATCGACCTGCTCAGCGAATTCATCCCCTACCTCTCCCGGGTCGATCCGATCGGCGTGAACTGGTGCGTCGATCCCGTTGAAGCCGCCCTGCCCACCATCGTGCGGGGCTGGGCCGAGCGGTTGCCCGGCCTGGCGATGCGAAGCCCACAGCCCTGGACGGTCAAGGAGCAGGTATGACGGACGCGTACGCCTTCGAAGCCGCGAGAGTCTCTGCCTGGTCGGACACGTCGCGTCTCATCCCGCAGGGCGGCATCGACGAACTCGCCGCCCACGCAGAGGAGAACGACAGGTCCGGCAGACTGTCGGATCGCAGTATCGATGTCCTGCGTGAGGCCGGATACTTCGGCCTGCCCGTCCCCCGGGACTTCGAGGGCCAGGGGGCGTCAGTCGAGGAGTGCTGCGCGGTACAGCGTCGGATCGGGGCGGCGGACCCCGCGCTGGCGATCGCCACCAGCATGCACCTCTTCTCGGTCGGGGTCGTCGTCGAGCACTGGAACCGCAACCACGACGAGTCGTGGATGCTGTTGGAGGCGATCGCCAGCCAGCAGCGGATCGTGAGCAACGCGTTCGCGGAGCCCGGACTCGCCGGAGCGCTCACGAGGTCGAACTGCGTCGCCCGCAGGTCCGGTGAGGACTGGATCCTCGACGGCCTCAAGGTGCCCTGCTCGCTGGCGGAGCGCAGTGATCTGCTCTGTCTGCAGATGATGGACGAGCAGGACGGGGAAGACGCCCTGATGGTCGCTCTGCTCGCGACCAGGAGTCCCGGAATCAGGACCGAACGCACCTGGAACACCCTCGGGATGAGAGCGACGGAGTCGGACTCCGTGCGGTTCGAACAATGCAGGTTCTCCGATGACCTGGTCTTCCACCGGACGGAACCGGGATCCCAGAGCGATGAGGTCTTCGCCGCCGGCATCGCCTGGTTCTGTGTCGCCTCGACCGCGTCCTACCTGGGTGTCATCTCGGCGGCGGTCGACGAGTCCCGCGTCGCTCTCCAGAAGTCCCGGATCACGCACCTCGACGCGTCACGGTCGCAGCTGCCCTCCTTCCAGGGAGCACTCGGCGACATCATGTCCCTGGTCCTGCCGATGGAATGGTCCTGTGCGGGGCTCGCGCGTCAACTGGGCGAGAAGGGTACCGATCCGCGCGCCCTGATCCCCTCGGCGCTGGCCCTCAAGCAGCAGACGGCCCAGCTGGCGACCACCGCCGTGGCGATGGCGGCCGAACTCGTCGGAGTGGGCTCGTACTCGGCGAACGGCAAGGTGGCGCGGCTCCTGCGAGACGCCCAGGCGGCCCGCTACCATCCGCCCACCCGGTTCGCCACACGGCAGCTCCTGGGGCGTTGGGCACTCGGACTTCCGTTCGGTTTCGAGCTGGACGAGAAGCCGGTTGGAGACGACTGAGATGCTCGAACCCGTCGATCTCATCCGTACCCACCAGTCCTCCGGCCGGTCGTTCCTTCACAACATCATGGGTGCCGTCGACCCGGAGGTCTCGGGGAAGGGGCAGTGGATAACGAGCCGGGACGGCAGCCGCTATCTCGACGTCGGTTCCTTCGGGGTGTTCCTCCTCGGACACGGGCACCCCGGGCCGGTGGGCGCGGTCGCTCGGCAGCTCGACCTCATGGCGGGCTCCAGCAGGACCCTTCCCAACCCGGTCAACGCCCGCGCGGCGGCCGCGCTGGCGGGGGCAGCACCACCGGGCCTGTCCAAGGTGCTCCTTCTGAACTCCGGGTCCGAAGCGGTGGAGGCCGCACTGAAACTCGCCAGGGCCCGCACGGGGCGGACACCCCTGGCACACCTCTCCGGCTCCTTCCACGGCAAGAGCACCGGCGCGCTGAGTCTCACCGACGCACGCGCGTTCCGCCAGGGAATCGGCCCGTTGCTGCCGGACGTGGTGAGGCTTCCACGCGACGACGCCGCCGCGGCCGCCGATCTGATCGAACGCCACCGGCCAGCCGCCGTGTTCGCCGAACCCGTGCAGGGCGAGGGCGGTATGTATCCGATCGGGCGGGACTACGCCGCGGTCCTGCGGGAGGCGTGCACTCGAACAGGCAGCCTGCTGGTCTTCGACGAGATCCAGTCCGGTCTCGGGCGGTGCGGAACGCTGTGGGCCCATGAGGGTCTCGGCGTGCTCCCCGACGTCCTGCTCAGCGGGAAGGCGCTGGGAGGCGGTGTCATGCCGGCTTCGGCGGTGATCGCCACCGAGGACGCGTTCCGTCCGTATGACGTCGATCCACTGCTGCACACCTCCACGTTCGGCGGGAACCCCCTGGCGTCGGCTGCCGTTCTCGGTGCGCTGGACGTCATCGCCGAGCTGGACGTGCCGGCAAGGGCCAGCCGTGCGGGTGAATCGCTGAAGGGGGTCCTGAACGGACTCGTCTCGAACCGGCCCTCGTTGTTCTCCGCCGTGACCGGACGCGGCCTCATGCTGGGCCTGCACTGCCGCAAGGCGGACGTCACGGCTGAACTGATGCGGGAGTCCCTGACCGAGGGTGTGCTGCTGACCATGTGTCTCACCACGCCGACCGTGCTGCGATTGACGCCGTCCGCCTTCATCGACGCCGAGGAAATGGATTTCCTGGGGCGGAAGCTGGACATCGCGGCCGCGAGGGTGGAAAGAGAGCTTGCCTGACTCCTTCGCGGTCCACCTCGCCGTCGTCGCGACCGGAACGGGGACGCACCGGACCGGAGGAAGCAGTCCCCGCCGGGGCCCCGGCGTTCTCGGCCCCGGCCGTCATGCCGTCGCCCAGTTTTCCGAACAGGAGTTGTATGAGTGTTCGAAGCACGAACGGACTGCGGTCCCACGTTTGTCGAACCAGTCACGGTGCCGTGATCACGCTGGTGATCATCCAGGGATCCCTGGAGGACATCGCCGGTGGAGTACGCGCCGGCCAGTGGCGGATGGTGGCGGCGCAGACCCGACAGCTGGTTCTGGCGAGTCTCCAGGTGAGCGGGCTCGAGTTCGGCGGTGAGCCCTACTGGCAGGAGAACGGCGGCGCCCTCGACCAGATCACCCGTGCGCCGGAGTCGCTCCGCGTCCAGGGGTTCACACTCGTCCACGAGGCGAACGCACTCGCCACCGACCCCTCAGGGGCCGATTCCTGGCTGGCCCGACTCGAGGGGTGGGCGGGTCTGGTGCAGAAGGGGCTCGGCCTCGACGAGAACCTGCCCGAACTCCGATCGCCCCAAGGAATGTTCGGAGGGCTCAGGTTGGTCAGGGGATGGACCGAGACCGTCGACTCCCTCGGTCTTCCGCCCCTGCTTCCCAGCGACTGGACCAAGCCGCTCTAGACAGCGTTCCCGCCTGCGCCCGGACCCCGGAATCCCGCCGGTTCGAGCGGCTCCATCCCCCTGTTCGCCCTCAAGTGAGCCGATCTCCACGAAAAGGAAGCATCCATGCCGATTGTGACAGTGACCGAGCGTTTGCAGGTGTCGGCGGAAAAGGTCTGGGACCTGGTGTGTGACGTCGCGTCGTATCCCAGGTTCATGGAATCGGTGATCAGTACCAGCGTGCTGTCCGAGGCCACACTGGAGAACGGCCATGTCGAGGTCGTGACCGAGTGGGAAGTGCAGATCAAGGGGTCCGTACTCAAGTGGGTCGAGAGGGAGATCCGCTACCCGGAGCGCTGGCGCATCGACTACACCCAGCAATCCGGCGACCTGGAGGTGTTCCAGGGGTTCTGGCAGGTGGCCCGGGTCGACGACGAGGTGACCGAGGCCACGCTCGAGGTCGAGTTCGAGATCGGCGTGGCGATGCTCAAGCCCATGCTGGAGCCCGTGGCCGCTCGGGCGATCGAACGCAACTCATCGGACATGCTGCTTTCGCTGGGCCGACGGGTCGGCGTATGACGCCGAGCCTGCGGGTGGAGGGACTCACCAAGTCCTACGGTGAGCGGCAGGTGTTGAGGGGCGTCGACCTCGCCGTCGGGCGCGGTGAGATCCTGGCGATACTGGGTGCCAACGGAGCCGGGAAGACGACCCTGCTCTCCGTCATCGCCGGAGTCACCTCCCCCGGCGCCGGTCGGGTACGCGTCCTCGGTGTCGACGTGGGGGCGCATCCGAAGGCCGTGCGTGGTCGGATCGGCCTGGCGGCCCAGGACACGGCCGTCTATCCGACCCACACCGTCGTCGAGAACCTCCGGTACTTCGGAACTCTGGGTGGGGTCCGCCGTGGTGAGTTACGCGCGTCGGTCGAAGCCGTCATGGAGGCCCTCGGCCTCACCGGGCTTCGTCGCACCCTGGTCCGGAACCTGTCGGGAGGACAGCGACGCAGGTTGCACGCGGGATGCGCACTCGTGCACAAGCCGGAGATCGTCCTGCTCGACGAACCCACTGTCGGAGCCGACCCCGAAACCCGACGTGATCTGCTGCGCCTGGTGACCTCGATCGCCCGGGACGGGGCCACCGTGATCTACACGTCCCACTACCTCGGAGAGATCGAGGAGCTCGACGCTCGTGTCGCCGTGCTCTGCGGGGGCAGGTTCCTCGACGAGGGTCACGTGGGTGACCTGGTCTCTCGGCACGCCAGAAGTGAACTCGTTCTCCAGTTCGACGGATCGCCGCCAACGATGAGTTGGCCCGGGGCGAGGGTGGAGGACGACCTCCTCCGCCTTCCCACGTCGGATCCCGCCATCGACATCATGAAGGCCGTCGAGTTGGCGGGTGTCGAGCGCGATCGACTGCGCTCCGTGGACATCTCCAGGGCCAATCTGGAGTCCGCCTACTTCAACATCCTGAAGTCGGAGCCAGGTCGGTGACCAACGCACTGTCCGTTCTTCGCCACGACCTGATCTGGTTGCGCCGGGACCCGGTGCCGTTCGTGACCCTGCTCCTGACACCCTGTCTGCTGATGTCCTTCACGGCGCCGCTGTACGCCGTCGTCACCTCCCAGTTCGGCTACGACGACGCGAGCGGTGCGGATCTGTCGGTTCCCGGCATGGCTCTGATGTTCTCCTTCTTCATGGGCGGGGTCATCAAGGAATCCATCTTCCGTGAGTTCGAGCTGCACACCTGGAAGCGGGTGCGGGTCTCCGGTCTTTCCGCCAGGGATCTCCTCTGCGGAAAGGTGCTTCTGGGGGGAACGCTGGTCCTCATGCAGTCCTCGGTGCTGTTCCTGGTGGGGTGGCTGCTGCTCGGCCTGAACGTGAGGGGGAGTGTGGCGGCCCTGGTCGTGCTCCTCGTCGCGGTCGCGGCGTGCGTCGTCTCCTTCTCCCTGGCGCTGTGCGCACTCGCACGCTCCCGCAGCCAGGCGTTCGCCTACGACCGGGTGGTCACTCTCCTGTGGACCGTCGTCGGGGGCGCTCTGGTCCCCATCGACCTCATGCCCTCCTGGGTGCGGGCCCTCGCCACGGTCACCCCCGTGTACTGGGCCATCTCGGGGTTGCGCGAGGTCATCGTCGGCGGCGGCGACCTGCGCCAGGTCGTGGCGCCGGTGGCGTGCCTTCTCGCCTTCTCCTCCGTGTTCGCCGTGATCGCCTTCTGGCGCGTGTCCACGAAGGTCGACAAGGTGTTCAGGTCGTGAGCGTTCCGAGTCCCCCGGACCCTGGGCCCCGAACAGCAGGGACCGCGCCGGCCCCTGCTCCAACAGCTGCCACGGGAGCTACTCGCTCTGCAGGAGCTCCCGCACGGCCGTGTACGAGGTGTGGGCCCGCAGCTTCTCGCGCAGCCCCCCGAGCTCGGAGGCTGATCGAACCGAATCGACCGAACTCAGGCACCGGGCCGCGTGGCGTACGGTGGCGACCGCCGCGTCGAGGTCCCCCAGGGCCAGATGCGCCTCCGCGGCCCGCACCAGGTAGATCGCGTGGCTGCGTGGGAACTCCGTGTCCCCGGGGTAAGCCGCGGCCCTGGCGGCCTCGAAACGGCGCAGGGCCTCGGACGGGTCGCCCAGACTCAGGGCGGCCGACCCCGCGATCATCTCGATCTCGCCGTGGTCCACCCAGTACAGGACCTCGGGATCGTCCTCACACGGGCCCTGGTCCAACGCCGTACGCGCCAGGTGGAGCTGGCGCGCGCACTCCTGCTTCGCCCCTGTCGTGGACAGCGCACGCGCGGTGCGGGCCGCGAGCATGGCCCGCATACGCGGGGTGGTCTTCCCCCGCACCTGCGCGTGCGCGACCTCCAGCAGGTTCACCGCCCGGTCGCCCGGTCCCGTGGAGTAGCACTGGATCGCGGCGAACGACGCGGCGTAGGCACCGCCCACGGGGTCGTTGGCCTCGGCCGAGGCGCGCAGCGCGCCGTCGAAGTACCGGCCCGCCAACCCCGGTTTGCCCTGGTCGAACGCGGCCCATCCCACCTGTCGCGAGGCTTCGGAGGCCATCGCGTACAGGCGGGTCACGGTGGCTCCGTTGTAGCGCCCCGAACGGATCAGCTTGATGATGAGCCCGAGTTCGCCGCGGGCCAGGTGCAGGACGTCGCCGCTGCCGAGTTTGTCGTCGAGGTGGCGCAGGTGGTCGAGTCGGTCTCCGATGTGTGCCAGGAGACCCGGGCCGCCGGGGACGTCGAGCGGCTGTCGGGGCGCCGCCTCCAGCGCCCTGGCCCAGCTGCTCGCCGAGACCGACAGGGCCTCCGCCACGGTGAGGGGCTCGCGCCGGTCCGCGTGACCGCCCTTCAACAGGCCGGTGAGCACCGCCATGCTCTCCGGTCGCTCCCAGACCAGCCCGCAGGTGCCGGTGACGGGGTCGTGCAGGGCCCTGGTGAAGCGGCCGCCCGTGCTCAGCACCCCGTCGTAGGCCCTGGCCACCTCGGGAGTCAACGCCCTGTTGCCGTTCTCGATGTTGCGCAGATAGGTGGCACTGAACCCCGCCTCGCGTGCGAACCGAGCCCAGACCAGTCCCGATGCGCGGCGCTCCTGTCGCATCTCCTCGCGCAGTCGATCGGACATGCAGGGCGCCTCCGCTGTGGAATCGGTGCTGGATCGGCTCTCGCCATTGTCCTCGCGAGCCCGCGGGGTTGTACTCGAAATGACGAATCGGGCACCTCTCCGACCTGCGCCTCCGGGGCCGTAGGGGGACACCGCCGGTTCCGCCCCCGATGTCAGCGAACGACCTTGCCCGCGGCCCACGACCCCGACCGGCTACGGCCAGGGGCGGTGGTCCCACGAGAGAACAAGGACGCCCATGCCCGACGAGACCGTCGTCTCGCCCCCCGCAGGGACCCACACCATCGGCAAGACCTTCGAGTTCGAGGCGGGGCACCGCCTGGAGGGCCTCGCGCCCGGCCACAAGTGCTCACGCCAGCACGGACACAGCTACCAGGTCGAGGTCATCCTCACCGCCCCGGCCCTGACCGGGCCCGGGTTCGTCACCGACTTCGGTGACCTCGCGCCGTTCAAGGCGTATCTGGACACCGAGCTCGACCACCACTACCTGAACGACGTCCTCCCCTTCGAGCCGACCTCGGAGAACCTGGCCGGGTACCTGGCCGGGTGGTTCATCCACCACGTCGAACCGGGGCTGCCCGGCCGCCTGGTCGCCGTCCGCGTCCGGGAGACCACGCGCAGCTGGGCGCGCTTCGACGTGGAGCGCCCATGAGCCCCGAACGTGTGGACGGGCCCGGACTGCTCGTCGCCGAGCGCTTCGGGGTCGAGCGGCCCACCTTCCAGGGGGAGGGCCCGAGCAGCGGGGTTCCGGCCCTGTTCATCCGGCTGTCGAGGTGCAACCTCACCTGCACCTGGTGCGACACCCCCTACACCTGGGACACCTCCCGGTTCGACCTGCGGGCGGAGTCGTCGCGGCAGACGGTCCAGGACCTGCTGGTGTGGGCGCACGGTTCGCGGGTGGAACTGGTCGTCATCACCGGTGGTGAGCCGCTGATCCAACAGCGGTCCCTGGTGCCGCTGGTGCGGGGCCTGTTGGCCCGTGGCAACCGCGTGGAGTTCGAGACGAACGGCACCATCACCCCCGCCCCGGAACTGCTGGTCGAGGGCGTGCGGTTCAACGTCAGCCCCAAGCTCGCCAACTCCGGTGTCGCCGAGGACAGACGGCTCGTCCCCGAGACCCTGAAGGCCTTCGCGGCCAGCGGCAGGGCGGTGTTCAAGTTCGTCGCCCGCACCGAGGCGGACCTGGACGAGATCGACGCCCTCACCGGACGGTACGGCCTGGCCCCGATCTGGGTGATGCCCGAGGGCGCCACTCCGGAGGAGCTGATCGCGACCACGCGCGTTCTCGCCGATTCCGTCGCGGCCCGCCGATGGCACCTGGCCCAGCGTCTGCACGTGATGGCGTTCGCCCAGGCCCGTGGACGCTGACCCCGCCTACTCCGTTCTGCCCGGACCCCTTGGAAGCGAGGCCCCTGTGACGCACACCCTCAGCTCGCCCCCCGAACAGAGCCCGTCCCCGCTGCCCGAAACCGATCCCCGGACGATGCCGCCGGTCGACGTCGACCGCGTCACCGACCTGGTCGGCCAGCTCCTGTCCGCGCTCGGTGAGGACCCCGGCCGGGAGGGCCTGGCCGACACTCCGGGCCGGGTCGCGACCTGGTACCGCGACTTCCTCTCACCGGACGCCGCCAACATGGAGACCAGCTTCGCCGAGTCCCGGGTGAGCGGCCAACTGGTCGTGGTCTCGGGCATGAGCGTGTGGTCGCTGTGCGAACACCACCTGCTACCGATGCGCCTGGAGGTGGCCACCGGATACCTGCCCGGAGACCAGGTGCTGGGTCTGTCCAAGTTCGGGCGCATCGCGCGCGAGTGCGCGGCGCGTCTGCACGTCCAGGAGCGGTTCACCCGCCAGGTCGCCGACAGGGTCGCCGCCGCCGTGGGAACCCCGGACGTGGCGGTCGCCGTGCACGGCACCCACCTGTGCATGAGCATGCGGGGCGTACGGATGGAAGCGGCCCGCACCACCACGCTGGAACACCGGGGGCGCCTGGACGGCGATCCGGCGCTGGCGCAGCGCTTCCTCACCCTGACCGCCGCCCCCCGGGGAGCCGCATGAGCCAGCACAGCACCCCGACCCGTACCGACCAGGACCGGGCGGTCGTGCACCTGACGTGGCACCGGATCGGGGAGATGGTCGACCACATCGCCGAGCAGGTCCGGAGCGACGGCGCCCCCCGGGTCGTGGTGGCCGTACTGCGCGGCGGCGCCACCCCCGCGGTGTGGCTCTCCCACCGCCTCCGGCTGCGCGACGTGCGCACGGTCGAGGTCACCCACACCGCCGACGACAGCCGGCACGCCGCCAAGACCCCGGAGCCGGTGGCGGTCAACCCCGGCTCGCTGGGCGACCTGACCGGCCAGGACGTCCTGGTTGTCGACGACGTCGCGGGCACCGGTCACACCCTGGCGGCGACGGTGCGCCTGGTTTCCCAAGCGGGCGCCGCCCGGGTGCGCACGGCGGTGTGCGCGGTCAACAACGACAACTGGGTCGGCTCCGCACCCGCCGAGGCGACCATCACCTACATCGGGGAGAACACCCGCGGGTGGGTGGTCTTTCCCTGGGAGGGCGGCATCAATGAGGGCTGAACCCCCGCACGGACCCGGCGGCGAGCGATCCGCCCCCTACCCGCCGAAGGAACCCATGACCGCTCCTGTCATCCGCGCCGAACCCGCGCTCCCGCGCCCGTTGTGGGTCAGCGTCGAGGGCATCAACGGCGTCGGCAAGTCCACCGTGGCCCGGTCCCTGGCCGCCACGCTGGGTGAACGGTGCCTACTGCTCGACGAACTCACCGACCGGTCCGAGGAGACCCTGCCCGGCCGGGTCACCGCCGCACTGGCGGCCGAGGGGGACGTGTACCTGCGCACGGGCCACCCGGTCGCCGAGACCCTCGCCCTGCTCGCCCTCAAGGTCCGCGAGACCGAACGGCTCGCCGACCGGCGCCTCCCCGGGGTGGACGTGATCCTCGAGGACCGCGGTCCGGACTCGGTCGCGGTGTACCAGGCGGCGATCCTGGCCGCCCACTACGGCGAGGAGGACCCCGCCCGGTTGGCCCGGTACGTGCTGACCACGGCGCGCGCCTGGTCCCGGCTCCCGGACGCCACGGTGTGGCTCACCGGCGACCGGGCGGTGTGCACGGACCGGTTCGCCGCGCGCGTGGGCCGCACGCTCGAGCCCCGGGACCTGGCCGTGATCCATCGGGCCGAGGAGCTCTACCGTGTGCTGGCGGCAGGGGAGCCCGACCGCTACACCGTCGTGGACACCACCGGGTTGTCCCCGAGGGAAAGCGCCGAGGCCGTCGAACAGAGCGTGCGGGACCTGATCCGGACGCGGGAGGTCGCCCATGTCGCGTGACGTCACCCTGCTGTGGGGCCTGCGCAGCCCGTGCGCCTTCGCCTGCCCCCACTGTTACTTCGGGACCATCGAGGAGCACAAGGACGCGCCACCGGACCAGCTCGGAGTCCTGTCCCACCTGTCGCGCAACGACCTGTCCGGCCGGGAACTGACCGCCTTCGCCCGCACCCTGTCCGACTCACCGGTCGAACGGGTGGTCATCGCCGGGGGCGAGCCGCTGGACTGGCCCGGCGCCCTGGAGGTGATCGGACTCATCAAGGAGGCGGGCTGCCAGGTGGTGATCGCGACCAACGCGATACCGCTCACCCGGCCCCACATCGTCGAGGGCCTCGTCGCCCTGGGTGTCGACGGCGTGTCGGTCTCCCTCGACAGCGCCGACGCCCCGACCAACGACCGGCTGCGGCCCTCACGCTCGGGCCGGTTCGGCTACGACCAGGTGCTCCAGGGCATCCGGGCCCTGCTGGCGGCACGTGAGGGCCGGGCCGCCCCGCGGGTGGGGATCTACACCGTGGTCATGCGCTCCCGCCCCCAGGAGATCGGCGACGTGGCCCGCCTGGCCGCGGACCTGGGCGTGGACTACTACGTTCCCCAGCCGATCTCCCTGGCACCCGACCACGCCCTCTTCGAGAAGCACGCCCACCGCCCGTCGGACGTGGCGGAGGTGGCCGGCCAGCTCGATGACCTCTACGCCGACCCGTCCGGCCTGACCCTGCCCGACCCCTCGTACGCGCGGCGGTTCCTGGAGGCGATCTCCACCCACGACAGCGGCCGGGTGGCGGGCTGCTTCGGGGGAGCGCGGCTGTTCTTCGTCCAGCCCGACGGGTCGGTGTGGGACTGCCCCTCCGACCGGCGCATCGCCGCCACGCCCCCCGAACGGCGGCGCTCCATCCGCGGCGCCGACGCACGCACCCTCTTCGCCGAACGGCCCGGGTGCAACGACTGCGATCTGTTCAGCAGGGACTGCGTGAACATGTGGCCCCTGGTGCTGGACATGCCGCGGATACTGAGCACGGAGGCGCCATGACGGGGCTCCCGACCGTGCCCGACCGTGCACGGCTGATCGCCGCACACCTCGGCCCCGTCCTGGAACAGATGCCCGACCCCAGCGGCGGGCGCGCGGTGACGGAGCTGGAAGGCGAACTCGCCTCAGTCCTCGGTGCCGATCACGTGGTGGCGGTCTCCTCCGGCACCGCGGCCCTGCACGCCGCGCTGTCGGCCCTCGGCGTGGGACCGGGGGACGAGGTCCTGGTGCCCGCGCTGAGCGTGGTCATGACCGTGGCCCCCCTGGCCGCGCTCGGGGCGCGTCCGGTGTTCGTCGACAGCGACGCGGCCGACCTCGACCTGGACTACGACGACGCGGCCCGCAAGGTTACCTCGCGTACCCGGGCCGTCCTGCCCGTGCACCTGTGGGGCCGGATGGGTGACCCGGCGGCCCTGACCGCGTTCGCCTCCGCACACGGGCTCGCCGTCGTCGAGGACGCAGCCCAGGCCATCGGCACCGTCCGCGACCACCGGCGCGCGGGCACTGTCGGCACGGTGGGCTGTTTCAGCATGAAGGACGGCAAGGTCGTGTGGAGCGGGGAGGGCGGCTTCCTGGTCACCCGGGACCCCGGGATAGCCGAGCACGCACGCGCGTCGCGCAGCCACTGGCAGCCGCCCCCGAAGGGCCAGGCGCCGCAGAGCCGTCTGGCGACCAACACCCGCCTGGCCGCTCCGCTGGCGGCGATCGCCCGCGCCAACCTGGACCTCCTGGACGCACTGGTGGAGCGTCGCCGCGCGCAGACCCACCGCCTGCTGCACGCCCTGGAGGGGACACCCGGACTGCGCCCCCTGGTCCCGTCGCCGGACGAGGAGTGGAACGCCTACGCCCCGCTCCTGCGCCTGGACCTGCCCCGCCCCCGGGCCTTCGCCGAGCACCTGGCCGCGCGGGGCGTACCCAACTCCACCGGCAGCTTCCGGCTCGTGCCCTGCGACACCAGACCCATGTTCACCGACCAGCCCGGCGCGCCCTGCCGGGGCGCCGCCGAGATCCTCGACCACACGCTCGCCGTGATCGTGACCGAGTCCGACACCGAACCGGTGCTGGACCACCACGCCGACGTCATCGCCCGCGAGGCCGCCGCGTGGACCGGGTGAGGCACGACCCGTCCCCGCCGGCCACCTCTGGAACGGAACCCAGCCGTATGCGAAACACAGCAGTCCACCCCGCCTGTACCCGCGGGCCGCTGATCTCCGCCGAGGGCGTCAACGGGGTCGGCAAGACCTACCTGACCAACCGCGCCGTCGAGGCCCTCCGCGAACCGCCGTTGATGCTCGACGAGTTCTCCGAACGCGTACACGGCCGCCACGGACTGGGCGAGGACCTGCTGGACGCGCTGCGCGAGGCCAGCGGCAGGGACCCGTTCCTGCGCGGGGGCACCCCGATGGCCGAGGCCCTGCTCCTGATGGCCATGAAACGCCATGACCTGGACACCGTCCTGCCCGACCTGGCCGCGGGGCGGTCCGTCGTCGAGGGCCGCAGCGTCGACACCACGGCCGTGTACCAGGCCCTGCTGCTGTGTCCCGACGACCCGGAGGGTGCCCTGGACACGGCCAGGGCCCTGCTCGACCTGGCGGCCTCCTACCGTTGCCTGCCGGATCTGACCGTCCTGGTCACCGATGACGCCGCACAGGCCGTCGAGCGAGCCCAACGGCGCGACCGGCGCATCCTCACCCCTGAGCAGTCCGGGTTCCTGGTGGCCGCGTGCGAGCTCTACGAGCGGCTCGCCGCCACCGACCCGGCGCGCTACCGGGTCGTGGACCGGCGCCGGGTCGACGAGTTCGAGGCGGCCGAACTGATCCGGTCGTGGATCCTCGACGCCGGGGCCGACCTCGGATGTGTGCGGGAGCCGTGGCAGGACCCACAGACCCCGTGCCTGTGCTGCGGGCAGGGCGTGGAACCGGTGCCGGCGTGAACGCGGCGCCGCACGCGTGGACCTGTCCCGGACCCGCCTCGCCGGGCTGCGCCTCCGGAATCCCCGAGGGCGTCGAAGCGCTGATCCTGGACTTCGACGGCACCGTCGCCGACACCACGCCCGGGCACGAGCGGGCACTGCGGGCGGCCCTGCGCCCGCACGGTGTGGACCTGGACCCGCACTGGTACCGCCGCCACGTGGGCCTGTCCATCCACGACCTGGTGGCCGCACTCCCGGGCGGGGAGCGTCTGCCCCACGAGGAGATCATCCAGCGCAGCCGCGCCCACCTGCTGTCCCACGTGCGCACCATCACCCCGTTCGGCTGTGTCCTGGGCCTGCTGCGCGCCGCGCGCCGCGCCCGCCTGCCCTGCGCCGTGGCCTCCGGGGCCAGCCGCCTCCTGGTGGGGCCCGGTCTCAGGGCCCTGGGCCTGGAACGGGAGTTCGCCACCGTCGTCACCCGCGAGGACGTCCCGCACGGCAAACCGGCCCCTGACCTGTACCTGGCCGCCGCCCACCGACTCGGCGTCCCCCGGGGCGCCTGCCTGGCCGTCGACGACGCTCCCGAGGGCGTCGCCTCCGCTCGCGCCGCAGGTATGCGGGTGCTCACCGTCGTGGACGGCCACCTCGCCCCCACCGGCGCCCAGGGCACGGACGCCGTGGTCGGGGACACCGCCGGGGCGGAGGCGAGACGATCGGCTGATACCGCCTCATGATCACGCCCCCGACCGGCAAGGCCACGGAACCCAAACACCTGCGACAGGACGGTGAACCGCATGGGCTCCCTGACACGCGACCCCGCCTTTTTGGCGACGACCTTCGGGGTCATCGACTTCGAGACGACGACCCCCGCCGGGCATCCGGCCCAGCCCATCGAGGTCGCCGTTCTCGCGCTGCGTTACGAGCAGGAGGGCGGGTGGGTCGAGGCGGGCCGGACCACGTCCCTGATCCGGCCACCCGGGTTCGCGCCGGTGACGCCCGCCGACACCGCCCAGAGCGGGCTGAGCCCCGAACAGTTCACGACGGCCCCCACCCCCTCCGAGGTGCTGGGGGCGTTGGACCGGCGGTTCGCCGCGGACACCCGGTACCTGCTGGTGGCGCAGCACGCGGCCACCGAGGCCAACATCATCCACCACCAGCGCGCACACTGTCCGAGGCTGGCGCGCATCGACTACCTGGACACCATTCCGCTCGCCAAGCGCCTCGTCCCGGGCCTGGAGAACTACAAGCTCGACACCCTGCTGGCTCACTTCTCGATCCCGCACCCGGCGGACCGACACCGGGCCTACGCCGATGTCGACGTCACCGCGCAGGTGTTCGTACGGCTCATCGACGCCGCCGACCGCGCGGGCGACCCCCATGACCTCGCGGCGCTGGTGAAGGTCGCCGGACGCACGGCCAAAGCCAACCTGCCCACCCAGGAACACCTGTTCGACCTCTGACGGCCCGGTCAGCCGACGTCGGCCGGCCCCCGGATCGCTTGGGAGACGCGTTGCCCCACCAGTCGCTCCGCCGTCGTGAGGGGATACCAGGCGGCGCCCCTGACCTCCGAGCCCTGGACACGGCCCACGTCCACGTGCGCCGGCGCGCTGAAGGAGTACCCGATGTCCAGGTGGAAGTGCGCCGGCTCGCCCTTCGCCGGGCGGGCCGGAACCGGTCCGTACTCGACGTAGACGGGGGAGGGGGAGGCCGGGACGATCTGACCGGGATCGACGTCGGCCTCCTCGACCAGTTCGCGCAGCGCCGCGTCGATCAGGGTGAGGTCGGTCGGCTCCAGGTGCCCGCCCGGCTGCAACAGGATCCCGTACGCGAGGTGGTCGACCAGCAGGACCTCCTCGCCGCGCACCAGCAGCGCACCGACGGTGACGTGCATCGGATAGGTGTGCCGCGAAGCGAAGTCAGCCCCCTCGGCCAGCTGCCGTACCGGGTCGGCCAGCGGCTCCGCCTCCTGCGGATGACGATTGAGGTAGTCGGCCACCACGGCCCTGATCTGGGAGTCACCGACCGCCACGGCACACCCCCGCACCTACCGGGGAGCCGGGCTCCCCGTGCCCCGATGACAGGTGGGTACCGATGAACAGCGACACGATCAGCTCCAGAACACACGGTGGCGAAGAGGTCCGTAGCCTACTGGCGGGACCCGGCCCGTGGAGGGCCAACGCGCCACTTCACCGCCACCGAGGGGCGCCTCCCACGCACGACCTGGACCTGCCCGACCGCGGAACGGGGCGCCCGCGATGACCACGGACGCCCTCACCGGCTGGGACGAGGAGGCCACCGCCGAGGCCTACGCCGCGTTCGCGCGGGACTGGCCCATGTACAGCGACACCAGCCACGACCTCGCCCGACGCGCCCGCCTCGCCGACAGTCGCCTGGTCGTGGACCTGTGCGGGGGCACCGGCGTGACCGCCCGGGCGATCCTCGATCTCGTCCCCGCCGACGCCAGGGTGATCTCCCTGGACAACGCCGCCGCCATGCAGCGCATCGGCCGACGCACCCTGGACGACGCACGCCTGACCTGGGTCACCGCACCAGCCGAGACCCTCACCCAGCACGTCCCCGCGCACCGGGTCGACGCCGTGGTGTGCAACTCGGGCATCTGGAAGACGGACGTCCCGGCCGTGACCGCGGCGGTCCGCCGCGTCCTTCGCCCCGGCGGCCGGTTCGTGTTCAACATCGGTGGAGGCTTCGCGGGCCTGACCGACCCGAACGACCGCGCCACACCGTCGCTGGACTCCTTGATCCACCTGATCGCGGCCCGCGACCACGGACACAGCCCGCCACCGGCGACCACCAGCGGTCCGAAGCTGCCCCTGGCCACCGTCACCCGCCACCTGAGCGACGCGGGGCTCGCACTGGTGGGTGCGGAGGTCAAGGAGCAGCACACCACCATGGCGGAGCGCAGGGCCTGGTTGTCCATCCCGGTGTTCGCCCGCCCCGCCGGTGCCTTCACCCACGAACAGAGAATGCGGATGCTGGAGGCGGCCTACGCCCGGACCAGCCCCGACCAGACGACCGTGACCCGCTGGCTCGTCGTCACCGCCCAGCTGCACCGGGACCGGCCATGACGTCCGCACGCGATCACGACCCCCGTGCGTCCGAACGCCCGCGGTGGTGAACCCGCCCGGTCGGACACTGCGAAGGGCTTGTTCCGGATCTCTCCGGAACAAGCCCTTCGCTGGTCACACCGTGTGGGCGACACAGGACTCGAACCCGTGACCCGCGCCGCGTCGAGGTAGCTCGGACGGTGTGGCGCCCCGCGCCACCAGGCGGTGCGGGTCGCCCTCGGACCGGTCCGCTCCGCCAGGGCCCACCCGGGGTGGGGAGAGCGCCGAACCCGCCAGGGTCCCGGGCCTTGGTCTGGGCGCCCCGGGGGGTACAGGGCTCGGCCTCCGTCCGCGGGACGTCTCGGCGGCGAAGGCCGCGAAGCGGGCGCCCGCGCCCCGCGGCCCCGACGCCCCGCGATCCCGAAGTGCCGCAGGGCGGGCGCGGGCCGAATCAGCACGCGCATCCGCAAAGTGTGGTGGCAGCAGGGGAGTTCGGCTGCGGGGCGTCGACATCGCGACGCGAGGCGCCCTCCCGGCCGAGGCAGGTACCGCACGCTGCGAGAACGCGGCCGCGCCCCGCGAAGGAGCGCTCTGCGAGAGCCGTGCCGGGGCGAACCCACACCCGCACTTGACAGTCGCAATCCGAACATAGATGATTCAATACGAACATGTGACCCTGATCTCAGAGGTGTGCTCTATGACTCTCACGTCCCTCCCGCCCATCGCGGAGGCACTCGACGGAGCCGTCGATCTGCATTGCCACTCGGGACCGAATCCCTTCTCGCGGGAGTTCGATCACGTGGAGGCGGCCCGCGATGGAGAGCGCCTGAACATGCGGGGAATCCTGGTGAAGTCGCACCACCACAACACCGTCATGGACCTGCTCGCGATGCACCGCGAACTGGACGACGTCGCGACGCCGATCTTCGGGGGGATCGCTCTCAACGCCCAGGTGGGTGGACTCAACCCGTACGCGGTCGCGATGTCGCTACAGATGGGCGGGCGCGCGGTGTGGTTCCCCACCTTCTCCAGCCGCTGCCACTGCGAGAACGACCACCACGGCTTCCCCGAGTCCGACTACGACATCCCCAACCGCATCGTCGACGTGGTCGACGCCGAAGGCCGTCTCGTCGACGCGGCCCACGAGGTCGTCGACCTGGTGGCGGAGGCGGACGTGCTCCTCTCGGCGGGCCATCTGGAACCGGCCCAGTCGGCCCAGCTCTTCGCCGCCGCCGCCGAGCGCGGAGTGCGACGCATGATCCTCAGCCACCCGAACTTCATCGTCGACGCCGATGTCGAGCGGTGCCGCCAGCTGGCCGCCCTCGGCGGCTACATCGAGCACGAGGTCGGCATGTACGACCCCCAGGGCTTTCGCAAGTGGGACCCGGCACTGTTGGTCAAGTGGATCCGCGCCATCGGCCCCGACCACACGGTGCTTTCCTCGGACCTCGGACAACGAGGGCGCCCCATGCCCGTCGACGCCTTCATGCGCGTCGGTGAGGCCCTGCTCGATCAAGGCCTGTCGGTCGAGGAGCTCCGCCAGGTCACCTCGCACAACGCCGCCTTCCTGCTCGGTCTGGATGACGAACGGCCCGCTTCGGTCGAGGGGCGCTGAAGGATGGCCTACCTCGCGAGTGACCCACGCAGCCAACTGGCCGCTTCGAGCGGACTCGACACCGACGCCGCGCACGAACCGCAGTACTTCGACTTCAGTGAGCTCGACCCCACCGGAACCACGGGACGGGGCGGGCGCCTGTGGACGGTACGAGCCGCCAACGCCGTCGTCGTCTACGCCGAACACGCCGACGGAGACACCTTCGACCGCGAGGACGTCGACGAGACGATGCTGGTGGTCCTGCCATCCACGGGCCGCCTCACGGTGCGCACGGCGGGGGAGGTGGTCACTGTCGAACCGACGAGCGTCATCACGGTCCAGCCGGGCCCCTGGCGGTACGAGGCCGAGGGGGCGCTGCGGCTGCTGCGTCTGCACACGGTGGCCACATCGGACGTGCTGGATCAGGCGCTCAACGGCGAAGCCTATGCCGACGGCCTCGGACTCAGCGTCCGTGCCGAGCCCTGGCCCGCACCCTCGGGCGACGCCGCGATCCGCGTCTACGACGCCATCGAGGACATCGCCCCGCAGGAAGGACGCCTGGGGCGCATCCTCCGCAGCCGTCACGCCATGGTGAACCTGCTGTACCCACGCGTCGGTCCTCGGGATCCACGCACTCTGTCCCCCCACACCCACGACGACTTCGAGCAGTTGAGCTTCGTCGACGCGGGCGAGTACGTCCACCACATCCGGCGTGCGTGGGGAAACGACCGCACCGCATGGCGCTCGGACCAGCACCGTGAGATCGGCGGGCCGTCGTTGACCATCATCCCNNNNTCGGAGCCGAAGAGAACCGCATGGTCGACATCTTCGCCGGGCCGCGCGAGGACTTCTCGCGACGTCCGGGCTGGGTGCTCAACGCCGCGGACTACCCGGTGCCGGAGGCACTCCGATGAGCCGCGTGAACGGATCCGAGGGCACGCGGTGGGCCGCCTGGGTCAAACTCGACACCTGGGAGTCCACGGCCATCCTCGCCCAGGCCGGTGTCGAAGTGATCGTCGTCGACGCCGAACACACGATGCTGGACATGTCGGCGATCGCCCGGCACATCGCCGTCGGCCAGGCGCACGGCATGCGGGCGCTCGTGCGGGTTCCCGACCAGGGGCCGTCCTTCGTCCAACGGGTGCTCGACGCCGGGGCCGACGGGATCGTCGTTCCCCACGTCGACGGTCCTGAGGCCGCGGCCGAGGTCGTGTCAGCGACGCGATTCGCTCCTGAGGGGCGGCGCGGCTCCGGCGCGACCTCGCGTGCCGGAGCGTGGGGACAGGGCCCGCGAACCGACTACCTGTCCCGGCCGGTCGAGGTCATCGCCCAGATCGAGTCACTCGCCGCGCTGGAGTCCGTCGAGGACATCGCCGCGGTCGACGGGATCACCGGACTCCTCCTCGGGGCCGCGGACCTCGGACTCGACGCCGGCCGTGCCGTCAGCGACGCCGATCTCACCATCGTCACCGCCGCTCGCAGGCACGGGATCGCCGCAGGGGCGGCGGGAGGCCCCGATGGCGCCGCCCGCGCTCGCGAACTGGCGTTGGACTTCTTCGTCGGCGCCGCCGACACGACACTGCTCGCCGAGGCCGCCGTGAGTGCCGTCAGGCGCATGCGGGCCAACGAGGACCACACGGGAAGGGCGTCGCTCCATGCGTGAGCCAGTCATGAACTTCGTCCATGTCAGCAAGCACTATCGCGGAGGAACAGTCGCGGTCGACGACTTCCACTTCGATGTCGCCGACGGTGAGTTCGTCTCCATCGTCGGACCGAGCGGATGCGGCAAGAGCACACTGCTCAAGCTCATCATGGGTCTGGAACCGCTGACCGAGGGCAGCATCAGGTACCGCGCCGAAGCGCGCAACGAGTCGGCGATGACCGGCATGGTGTTCCAACAGCCGCTCCTGCTGCCCTGGAACACGGTTCTGGACAACGTGCTCGTCCCCTCGATTCTTCAGGGGCGCTCCCAGCGCAGGCGAGACGAAGGCCGGGCGCACGAGCTCCTGGAGATGCTCGGACTGTCGGACTTCGCCACCAGTCACCCCTACCAGCTGTCCGGTGGGATGCAACAACGCGTCGGGATCGCCAGGGCCCTCCTGCACGACCCGAGGATCCTGCTGATGGACGAACCGTTCGGCGCACTGGACGCGATGACTCGCGACCAGCTGACGATGGACCTGCTGGAGATCTGGGAGAGGGACCGCAAGACGGTCGTCTTCATCACCCACAGCATCTCCGAGGCAGTGCTCCTCTCCGATCGCGTCGTGGTGATGACCCCGCGTCCGGGTCGCGTCGGCGCGGTCATCGACATCGACCTACCGCGCCCGCGCACCCTCGACGTCGTGAGCACTGCCGGTTTCGGCGACTACACGCGTCGCATCAGAACCGTTCTTGACAGAGCCGAAGTGGTGGCCACTCCATGACCGCATCCAACTCCTCCTCGTCCAGGCAGACCCTGACAGTGGAACGCGAGGCCGGGAACACCGAGACACGTCGCCGGCTCTCCGACCTTCCAGGCTGGTTGCTGTCGAGCACCACAGTGCTCATCCTGCTGACCGTCTGGGAAGTGGTGGTCCGCACCTTCGACATCTCGGTGATCCTCTTCCCCGCGCCCACCCGGATCGTCCAGGCGCTCGTCGAGGGCTTCACCGACGGGCCGTTCCTGCGCCACACCTGGGTCACGCTGCAGGAGATCATCTACGGCTTCGGCATCGCCGTCGTCTCCGGACTGCTCGTCGCGGTGTGGGTGAGCTCCTCGCGTCTGGCCGAGAAGATCGTTCTGCCGATCGTCGTCGTGCTGCAAACCGTGCCGAAGGTGGCCCTCGCGCCGTTGTTCCTCGTCTGGTTCGGCTTCGGCATGGAGTCGAAGATCCTCACGACGGCGCTGATCGCGTTCTTCCCGATCCTCGTCAACGCCACGCTCGGCTTCAACTCCACCAGCAGCGACCAGGTGAACATGATGCGTTCCTTCGGAGCGACGCGTCTGCAGGTTCTCACGCGGTTGCGCCTGCCGACGGCCATCCCCAGCATCATCGCCGGTCTCGACGTGGCGGTCGTGCTCTCGGTCATCGGTGCCATCGTCGCGGAGTTCGTGGGTTCGCAGGCCGGGCTCGGCTACCTGATCATCGCCAGCAACACCTCGCTGGACGTGGCCACCATGTTCGCGGCGCTCGTCGTGCTTTCGACCATCGGTCTCGTGCTGCACTACGCGGTCGTCCTCGGAGGGCGGCGACTCGCCTTCTGGTCCGAAGAGAACCGCGCCCGCTCCGTTGCCAACTGACTCCCCTCAAACCGAAGGACAACCCATGGCCACGACACGTGTGTCTCGCAAGGTGCTGCAGGGCGGCGCCGTACTGATGTTCACCTCCCTGCTCGCGGCCTGCGGAGGGTCGAGCGGCGACAGTGGCGACCAGCAGGTCTCCATGACACTCGCGACCCCGACCTGGAACGCGGGAATCGCCTCGATCGCGGTGTCCCAGGAGATGGGCTACTTCGAGGACGAGGGCCTGGACGTCGAGATCATCCTGGCCGACTCCGCGACGACCCAGGTCCAGCAGATCGCGACCGGGCAGGTGGCCACCGGGGCCGTGAGCCCCGAACCGGTGATCCTGGGCCGTGAGCCCGGCAAGAACCTCGATCTGACCTACTTCATGTCCTACTACAAGGACAACATCTATGGTCTGAGGGTCCCCGCGGACAGCGACATCACGTCGATCGAGGACCTCGAGGGCAAGACGGTGGGCGCGATCAGCCTCGCGAGCGCCTCGGTCACACAGGCCCAGGTCGGTCTGCGTGAGGCGGGGGTACCGGAGGACTCGGTGACCTTCGTCGCGATCGGGACGGGAGGCCAGCAGGCCACTGCCGTGGAGAACGGCCAGGTCGACGCACTCGCCTTGCTGGACACGTCGTTCCAGGTCCTTGAGAACCAGGGAATCGAGCTGCGCGAGATCGAGGTGCCGGGTACCGACGAGCTCACGAGCGGCGGACTCGCGGCCCGGACCAGTGACCTGGAGGAGGACCGCGAGCTCTACGTCAAGCTCGGACGCGCGATCGCCAAGGGCGTGGTCTTCAGCGAGGCGAACCCCGAAGCCGCCATCGAGCTGCTCTTCGACGCCCACCCCGAAGCGCGCCCCTCGGGCCTCGAGGACGACGTCGCCGTCGCGTCGTCGGTCTCCGTCCTCGAAGCGCGACTGGCCAACCTCGGTGCCGAGGACGACCCGTACGGCGCGATCGATCAGCGGGCGCTCCAGGCCAACGTGGACTTCCTGCTCGACGCGGGCGAGCTCACCGAGCCGGTGGACCCCGCCGACCTGTACGACGACTCGTTGATCCAGGACATCAACGACTTCGACCGTGCCGCCGTCCGTCAGGAAGCCGCCGACCATGCCTGATGACATGACCGTGATCGACCCCTCGGGGCTGAGCGCGCAGGAGAACTACCGACTGCTCACGGGCTGCGTCGTTCCCCGCCCCATCGCGTGGGTGACCTCCGTGAGTCGCGACGGTGCGGCGAACCTGGCGCCGTTCAGCGCCTTCACGATGGTGTCCAACGATCCGCCCATGGTCGGAATCAACATCGGTCGCCGTGAGGGCGGGTTCAAGGACACGGCCCGCAACATCGCGGAGCGGGGCGAGTATGTCGTGAACATCCCTGGTTGGGAGCACTGGAGGGACGTCCACGAGTCGGGGGAGGTCCATCCCCCCGGCGTCGACGAAGCCGAGATCCTCGGACTCGGGACCGAGCCGAGCGACGTGGTGAGCGTGCCCCGGCTGGCCGCGGCGCGGGTGAGCCTGGAGTGTCGGCTCGCGCGCGTGGTGGAGTTCGGCCGGGCCGGTGCGCAGTTCACAGTGGGTGAGGTCGTGCGGTTCCATGTGCTCTCGTCGGCGTTGGACGGCCTCAAGATCGACACCGCGATGATCGACCCGGCGTCGCGCCTGGCCGGTCCGACCTACGGACGGCTCGGGAACGTCGAACGAATCGGTCGGGCGTCGAGGGGCCCGGGTCAGGGGGAGTCGTTGGTGGAACGCACCTGACCGGGTCAGTCCCCGGCGCCGAGCGACTGGGAGATCGTGGTCGCGGCGTTCCGGAGCGCAGCGAGTTCGACGCTCTCGGCGTGTACGTCGAGCACGTCGCGGGTGCTCAGGAGCGCGAGTGACGCCGCGAGGCCGTGCTCGTCCCACACGGGAGTGGCGAGCACGGCAATGCCCCGGGTGCTGACCTGCGCGGCGTAACCGCGCTCGGACGTCTCGCGCACCAGGCGCTCGATCCGTTCACGCTCCCCGGGCGGGAGCTGCCGCGAGGCCCGCGCCACGCTGGGGGCGTCGGCCATGAAGGTGTGGAAGATGCCGGTCTGCGCGGCGGCGGTCGACAACTGCATGCCCACTCGCACGGAGACGACGATCTCGCGGCGCGGAGGTTCCTCGACGTGGGCCACGACCGGTGACGAGGAGCCCCAGAGCGACAGGACCGCCGTGATCTCGGTGTCGCGAGCGAGGGTCTGCATGGGGTCCACGGCGAGGCGCAGGATGTCGCGTCGGCCGAGAGCGAAGGCGCCGAGTTGCACGAGCGCAGGCCCGGGAACATACGTGCGGTCATCGCGGAGGTCGAGCACGTTGGCGTTGACCAGGGACGTCAGATAGCGGTAGGTCGTCGTGCGATTGAGGCCGATGAGGTCGGCGGCTTCGGTCGACGTCACCGATTCACGATGCGGACCGAACAGTGCGAGGATCATTCCCACGCGGTCTACAGCTTGGATGTCCACTCCGGCGCCCCTGACGTGATGTGTTCCAGTTGTTCACATGGCGACCACATCGTACCTCGCTTGCGGGCACCCCAGAGAACTGCTGGCGACGCCCGGCCCCTCGGAATCAGACCCGGGAACCCAGTGGAAGTCGGCAGGGAGCCGACGATCCGAGTCGGAGGCGGCCCTGACCAGGAGAGCCTGGGTGCCGAGGCGCGGGGACTCTGCTGCCGGTCGTCCCGGCGACCTTGGCGGAGAACGACGCCGGTGGCCGCGGTGCGATCGAAGCCGCGGTGACCGGGGGCGGCTCACGCACTGACCGGCCGGTGCCCCTTCCGTGCCCGCGTGGGCGGCGTCCCTCCGGTGGGGGCGGTCCGCGGACCTCTCAGACCGTCGCCCGGATGATCTCCACGGTACGGGCCAGGTGGGGCTCGGAACGGTCGGCGCGGTGGGCGACGGCGAGTTGCACGTGCGCGTCGGCCCCGGTGAGCGGCCGGTAGGCGACGCCGTGGAGTTCCAGCGCCGTGACGGGTTCGGGCACGACCGCCACACCGAGGCCCCCGGCCACCAGAGTGACCAGAGTCGAGGTCTCGCCGACCTCGTGGCGGATGCGTGGCTCGACGCCCGCGTCGCGTAGCAGGCCCAGGACGATGTCGTACATCACCGACCGGCGGTCGGCGGAGTGCACGATCAGGTCCTCGCTGGCGAGGTCCTCGGCGCGCAGACGTCTGCGCTGGGCCAGGCGGTGGTTCACCGGCAGGGCGACGACCAGCCGGTCCCGACGCAGTGTGTGCACGATGATGGAGCGATCGGCCACCGGGGGACGCAGCAACGCGACGTCGATCGTTCCCTTGCGCAGTGCCTCGACCTGGTCGGGGCCCAGCATGTCGCCCCGGAAGGAGAAGTCGACCCCCGGGAGTTCGACCGAAAGCCGACGGGAGAGCGTCGGCAGGAGGCTGTACGTCGCCGATCCCACACATCCGAGCGCGAGGTGGCCCACGGAGCCGGAGGCGATGAGGCGGGCGTGGTGGGCCGCCTTGTCGACGTCGGCGAGAATCCCGCGCGCCAGATCCAGGTAGACCCGACCGGCCTCCGTGAGGTCGACGCGACGTGTCGTGCGGTACAGCAGTTCGACACCGAGTTCCGCCTCGAGTTGGCGGATCTGCTGGGAGAGCGGCGGTTGGGCCATGTGAAGCCGCTCGGCGGCCCGACCGAAGTGGCGTTCCTCCGCCACCGCCACGAAGTACCTGAGATGACGCAGATCCATATCTGGTCCATATCAATAGCCTTGGATATGAGTACTTCAGGATATCGCGCTCAGGGATTAGCGTCGTTGGCATGAGTTCATTCCTGTACGCCGCGACACGGACGCCGTTCGGTCGCTTCAACGGCGCGCTGGCCGGCGTCCGCCCTGACGACCTGGCCGCGGCCGCGATCACCTCGACGCTCGCCAAGGTGCCCGGGTTCGACCGGGCCGCGATCGACGATGTGGTGTGGGGCAACGCCAACGGAGCCGGAGAGGAGAACCGCAACGTCGGCCGCATGGCGGCGCTGCTCGCCGGACTGCCGGTCAGTGTCCCGGGCACCACGGTCAACAGACTGTGCGGTTCCGGCCTCGACGCGGCGATGACGGCCAGCCGGACGATCGAGTCCGGCGACGCCGAGGTCGTGCTGACCGGTGGTGTGGAATCGATGACGCGGGCGCCGTGGGTGCTGCCCAAATCGGCGAGGCCGTTCCCGGTCGGCGACGTCACCGCGGTGTCGACCACGCTCGGTTGGCGTCTGGTCAACCCGCGCATGCCGAAGGAGTGGACGGTCGGCCTCGGTGAGGCCAACGAACTACTCCAGGAACGCTTCGGGATCTCCCGCGAGCGTCAGGACCGGTTCGCCGCACGCTCTCACGGACTCGCCCACCAGGCCTGGGAATCGGGCTTCTACGACGACCTGGTGGCACCGGTGGGAGGGGCCGACCTGGTTCGCGACGAAGGCGTCCGAGCCGAATCCACACCGGAAGTACTGGCCACACTCAAGCCGGTGTTCCGTTCACCGGAGCAGGGCGGCACCATCACCGCGGGGAACGCCAGTCCCCTCAACGACGGCGCGTCCGCGGTGCTGTTGGGCAGTGAGAGGGCCGCGGACGCGATCGGGGCCGACCCGATCGCCCGCATCGCGGGCCGGGGCGTCATGGCGCTGGAGCCGCAGAACTTCGGCTACGCCCCGGTCGAGGCTGCCAACCGCGCCCTGGCCCGAGCCGGGATCGGCTGGGACCAGGTGGGCGCGGTCGAACTCAACGAAGCCTTCGCCGTGCAGGCGCTGGCCTGCCTCGACGCCTGGGGGATCGATCCCGCCATCGTCAACCAGAAGGGCGGGGCCATCGCGATCGGACACCCGCTGGGCGCTTCCGGTGGTCGTATCCTCGCCACCCTGGCCAAGGTCCTGCGGGAGTCGGGGCAGCGCTACGGAGTCGCCGCGTTGTGCGTCGGGGTCGGCCAGGGGCTGGCCGTCGTACTGGAGAACTGCGATGCCACGGAGCGGGTCCGATGAGCCGCGCGGAAGTCGCTGAGAGCGCCGACGCCGCCGTGGCCGGGGTCGAGGACGGGGCCACCGTCCTCGTCGGCGGCTTCGGTCTGGCGGGTATGCCGTTCGATCTGATCGAGGCGCTCATCCGCCAGGGAGCCAAGGACCTCACGATCGTGTCCAACAACGCGGGCAACGGCGAGGTCGGGCTCGCCGCGCTGCTCGCGGCCGGCCGGGTGCGCAAGGTGGTCTGCTCCTTTCCCCGGCAGGCCGACTCTTGGGTCTTCGACCGTCTCTACCGTTCGGGAGGGATCGAACTCGAAGTGGTGCCGCAGGGCAACCTCGCCGAGCGGATGCGCGCGGCCGGTGCCGGCATCGGTGCCTTCTACTGCCCGACGGCGATCGGTACACCTCTGGCCGAGGGCAGGGAGGAACGTGAGATCGACGGTCGCAGGTACCTGTTGGAGTACCCGATCAAGGGCGACTACGCCCTGATCGGCGCGAACAAAGCGGACACGTTGGGCAACCTCACCTACCGCAAGACCGCACGGAACTTCGGGCCGGTCATGGCCACGGCGGCGACGACGACCGTCGTGCAGGTCGATCAGATCGTCGAGCCCGGGGAACTCGTCCCCGAGGCCGTCGTGACCCCGTCCATCTACGTCGACCGGATCGTCCAGGTGGAGTCCCGTCGCTACACCGTCCAGGGGGCACGATGACCCACTCCAGCAACCCGCACACCGGAGCGCCGATGAGGGCCGACCATCCCTTGTCGATGGACGAGCTGGCCGCCGTCCTCGCCGCCGACATCCCGGCCGGAGCCTTCGTCAACCTCGGGATCGGGCAGCCCACCAGGATCGCCGACCACCTGCCAGCCAGCTCAGGGGTGGTGCTCCACACCGAGAACGGCATGCTCAACATGGGGCCGAGGGCCGAGGGCGACGCCGTCGACCCGGACCTGACCAACGCGGGCAAGGTCCCGGTGACCGAGCTTCCCGGATCGGCGTACTTCCACCAGGCCGACTCCTTCGCCATGATGCGCGGCGGGCACCTGGACGTCTGTGTCCTCGGCGCCTACCAGGTGGGGTTCCAGGGCGACCTCGCCAACTGGCACACGGGTGAACCCGACGCCATTCCCGCTGTCGGCGGTGCCATGGACCTCGCCATCGGTGCCAAGGACGTCCACGTGATGATGCCCCTGTTCACCCGCTCGGCTCAACCGAAACTCGTACCGCACTGCACGTATCCGCTCACCGGGGTCGGGTGTGTCAGTCGTGTCTACACGGACTACGGCGTCTTCGAGGTCGGTGCCGAGGGCGTACGGATCCGGGAGACGTACGGTGTCGGCGCCCACGAACTGGCCGGACGACTCGGCATCACGTACTCCGGCACCGCACTCAACGGCTGAGAGGGCCTGCGCCGTCGCCCTGCCGCGGTCTCCTGGCCTCGTGGCCCCGGCCCCGGCCCCGGCCCCGGCGACCCCGGCGGACGCGGGGCGACGCCGGGGCCGCCGTCCAGCCAGGGTCAGCGGAGTGTTCCAGGGCCGATCACGGACAGCAGGCGCAGCTTCTCGTGGCTCTCGCTGCCGGGGACGGCGGTGTAGACGAGCAGCGAGTGGGCCTGGTCCGGGTCGAGGAGCCTCTGGCAGTTCAGTTCGAGCGGGCCGACCTCCGGGTGCACGAAACGTTTGATCCCATGCGGGCGGATGCCGACCTCGTGGTCCTCCCAGACCCGGCGGAACTCCGCGCTCTGCTCCAGAAGCAGGTCGGCGAAGTGTGCGGCGCGTGAGCCGGGACCGCGCAGAGTGGCGATCTCGCGCAGGCCCGCGACGTACATGCGGGTGAGGAACCGGTGCTCCTCGGGAGCGTGGAGCGACCGTGCGGCCGGGTCGGTGAACCACCGGTACCCCGAACTGCGGGCGGGCCCCTCGTATCGGGTCGTGGCGCCGGTGAGCGCGACCCCCATCGGGGTCTGCCGCAACGTCTCCCCGAGTTCGGTGACGATCTCCGCCGGTGTGTCCCCGAGGCGGTCGAACACGCGCAGCAGCCCCGGGCTGATGTGCTCGGTGTCCGCGCCCCGAACGGGCGGGTTGTGCCCGGCCAGGCGGAACAGGTGATCCCGTTCGTCGAGCGACAGGTGCAGCCCCTGGGCGATCGAGGCGAGCATCTGCTCTGAGGGATGCGGCCCGCGCGCGCGTTCGAGCCGCGCGTAGTAGTCGGTCGACATGGCGCAGAGGAAGGCGATCTCCTCTCTCCGCAACCCCTTGGCCCTCCTGCGTTGTCCGCGGGGGAGTCCCACGTCCTCCGGCTGCAGGGACTCTCGGCGGCGGCGGAGGAACCCGGCCAGCCCGGTGCGATCGATCACGACTGTCCTTCTTTCGGTGTCCTTCCTCGTGTCTACCGTCTCGGCGCTCGGTGAACCACGGCCCGTCGATCCACCTCTGCGCCCCGAAGGGGGGCTCGGCGAGCCGTGGTTCGGCGAGTCCTTGTCCCGCCTCCGCTGAGAGACGAACCTGGGGATCGGAACCCATCACATCGGCCCTGGAGACGACCCATGCCCCGCCAACGACCCGAGTTCACCGTTCCCGATCAGTCCGGCCGACGTGCGTTGGTCACCGGCGCGAGTGACGGAATGGGGCTGCACCTGGCCCTGCGCCTGGCCGAGGCCGGAGCGGAGCTGGTTCTTCCTGTGCGGAACCAGGGCAAGGGCGAGGCCGCTCTCGCGTGGATCGGCGAGCGGGTGCCCCACGCGAAGGTGGAGCTCGCCTCCCTGGATCTGTCCTCCCTCAACTCGGTCGAGGCCCTCGCCGAGCGGCTCTGCCACGAGAACCGGCCGATCCACCTGCTCGTGAACAACGCGGGGGTGATGACGCCTCCGGAACGACAGAGCACGGAGGATCGCTTCGAGCTCCAGTTCGGCACGAACCACCTCGGACACTTCGCTCTGGTGGCCCGCCTGATGCCACTGCTCCGGGCGGGCGGGGCACGTGTGACCTCCCAGCTCAGCGTCTCGGCTGATCGGAACTCGATCAACTGGGACGACCTGAACTGGGAGCGTTCCTACAACGGAGGGCACGCCTACAGCCAGTCGAAGATCGCGCTCGGTCTCTTCGCCCTCGAACTGGACCGGCGCAGCAGGGACCAGGGGTGGGGCATCACGAGCAACATTTCGCATCCGGGGGTCGCTCCGACCAGCCTCCTGAGCGCCCGTCCCGAGATCGGTCGTGACCGGGACACCCTGGGCGTGCGCGTCATCCGGGCGATGTCCGCACGGGGCATCCTCGTCGGAACGGTGGAGAGCGCTCCGCTCCCGGCCCTGTACGCGGCGACCTCGCCCGAGGCCGTGGGCGGTGGGTTCTACGGCCCCGCCGGCCCCGGCCACCTGGGCGGACCGCCCGCGGAGCAGAGGCTCTACAGTCGGCTGAAAAGCCCGGAGGAGGCCGCTCGGGTCTGGCAGGTCTCCGAACGGCTCACCGGGGTCGCACCCTCCGCGTTCTGAGCCTCCCGCCGTTCGGGAAGCGACTTCGCTTCCCAAGGGCGCCCGCCCTGTCGTCAGGCGTCCGAACCGGGCACGGCTGCCTCGGGGATCCCGTCGGGTCGTCGAACGGCGCGGGGCCCTGCGCAAGCACGCGCGATCACCCTGACGCTGAGCGGGCCGACGCGTCGGCGGGGCGGGGCCGGTGGGCCCCGTCCCGCCGTACCGGGCCCCTCCGTCCTCCCCGGGTTCGGACTCCTGCGGCGTGAGGTAGTTGCCGATGAAGCCGAGGACACCGAAGGCCGCCGCCGCGCCGACGCTCGGCACGAACAGCAGGTCGGAGGCGCCGGTCACCCACTCCGGACGTTGGACGAGGACTCCGGCCATCTGTCCCAGGACCAGGAGCGCTCCGAGCGCCAGGCAGCAGACGAGACCGATCTTGAACAGCGCGCGGACCACGCCGAAGGTTCTGGGCTTGAGTGCGAGCACGGTCATACCCCCAGGATCGGAAGGACGCCCCAACCGATCAGACAGCCGATCAGGAAGATCGGGATCATGTAGTAGACGATGAGTGGCAGGAAGGTGCTCTCCGGCCGTGCCCCGGTCAGGCTCGCCGCGACGAAGATCGAGCCGGAGGCGGGAGGGGAGGCCCCCTCGGTGGAGGCGAACACCAGGATCGCGATGATCGCGAGGAGCGGGTCGACCCCCACGCCCACCAGCGCGAGCAAGGAGATCTGGCCGACCGCCGTCAGGGTGGCCGTGGACGAGAGCGGACCGGCGACCAGGGTGACCACCAGGCCGACGACGACCACCATCACGGCGGAACCGACGGGCAGGGACTCCAGGATGACGTTGACGTCCTCCGCCAGGCCCAGGCGCCCCAGGATCTCGCTCGCCGCGATCGCGAAGAACAGCAGGGCCCCGATGGTCGCGAACCTCGGCAGGGCACCGTCCAGCAGGCGCGACCAGTCGCGCACCGTTCGTGGGAGACGGTCCCGTCCGGCGATGAGCGAGAAGCCGATGATGAGGATGGGGATCCAGGTGAGCAGTGAGATGTCGCCGACCGCGTCGCCCAGGGGCGTGGACTCGGTCAGGTAGGTCGCCAGGGGGCCCACGGTGAGGACGATGGGGATGAGGGCGCCGAGGAAGATCGTCAGCGCGCCGGCGCCCTGGCGCAGCGACGTACGCATCGGCACAAGGTCGTGCTCGTCCACCTTGGGGACTCCGTCACGGCGGACGAAGTACGTGACCAGGCCGATGCGCAACAGGATCTGGTACAGCCCGGCGATCAGGAGACCCAGGTACACCTGGCCGGTGGTGACCATCCCCCCGGCGAAGCCGATCATGATGACCATCGAGGCACTGGGCGGCAGGGCCGCGCCCATCCCGCCGTTGCCCGCGAGCACGGTGGCCGCGCGCGTGGGGGACCACCCGGTGCGCACCATCCAGGGGCCGGTGAAGGACCCGCTGGAGGCGGTGTTCGCGGAGTTGGACCCGGACAGGGCCCCGAAGACGGCGGATCCGGCCGTGTCGATGAACGCGGGACCGCCCCGGACGCGCCCGAACGCGGAGTTGAGGATGGCCAGGATCTTCTGGATCAGGCCCGTCACGTCGATGAGGTAGGCCATGAACACGAAGGCCAGGGCCGCGAAGAGCACGTCGTGGGTGAGGGCGTCGGTCAGCCCGCCCAGGAGGTACGCCGGGGCCTGCGTTCCGGCGAACAGGGCGGTGACCACGAGTCCGAGCAGCATGGCCTCGCCCATGTTCCGCTTGAACACGACGTTCCACACGATGATCACGGCGATGAACGCCGCGAGGGCTAGGAGCGCGATCGGCATGGGTCGACTTTCGGTGGAGGGGAGTACTGGTGCCCGTGGACGGGCGGGGTGTCGCCCCTGGGGAGCGACCTGGTGGGGCGGAGGTGCGTCACGCGCGTTCCCTCCGGATGGCCTCGCGGCGCTCGGCCTCGTCGGAGATGACGAGCCGGGCGGCGACCAGGGTCCGCTCGGCTTCCAGGCGGGGCACGACGAACACCCCGTCTCCGTCGGCCACCACGATGTCCCCTGGAGCACAGACCGCGCCGCCCACCGCGATGGTGCGACCGACGTGGCCGGGACCGTCCTTGTAGGGGCCCGCGGGGGAGATCGCGGCGGACCAGACGGGGAAGCCGAGTTCGCGCAGTTCGTCGGCGTCCCGGACCGCGCCGTCGATCACCATCCCGCGCACTCCCTTGTTGATGGCGCGTTCGGCGATGAGCTCTCCCAGCAACGCCCGGGAGTCGTCACCCCCTCCGTCCACGACCAGCACGTCGCCGGGCCGCGCGACGGTCAGGGCCTGGTGCAACGCGCGGTTGTCGCCGGGCCGCGTCTGCACCGTCAGGGCACGTCCCGAGAGCCGCGCCCCGGCCCAGACGGGCCTGATCCTGGAGGACAGGAAGCCGAGACGGTCCCGCGCGTCCCCGATGGCGGCGGTGGGGATCGTCGTGTAGGCGTCGATCAGCTGCTCGTCGGGCTGGTCGGTCACGCGCGCCAGATACCGGTGACGGTCGGCGGCACCCGTGCTCACGGGGGCTTCCACGTGGAGCTCGTTCAACAGGGCGATGCTGGCGTCCAGCTCCTGCGAGCGCCGCACGGCGTGCAGACGCGTCCCGTGATCCAGCCGCTGGAGTGCGGCGGTCCCGTCGGTGAGGGCGGCGGCCACCTGCTCACGCATCCACTCCTCCTCGCCCGCCGCGGATCCGGCGTCCAGGGCCTCGGTGATCAGTGCCCCCAACCCCTTCATGAACACGCTGCGCAGCAGCTTGCGCCCCGACGCGGCGCCCACGGTCCCGCCGATCGGCTCGGCGTCCGAACCCACGGCCCTCAGCGCCAGGGCGGCGTCCTCGGCGGCCGGTCCCGCGAGGAGGATGTTGACCTTCGGCCCGAACTTGACGACCGAACCGATGAGAGCTCCGTCGACCACGCGGGCCGCGCCATCGATGGTACGAGCCACGTGCGTCTTGACCTGCGGCGAGGCCGCGTTGAGGTCAATGTAGACGGCGTCGGTGCGCAGCGCGGACACGGCTTCGCGGGCGACGGAGACCGCATGGGCGGCCGTGGCCAGGCTCAGGACGACATCCGCTCCGGTCACCGCCTCCGCTGTCGACGTGGCCCGGGTGACGCCCTCGGGAGTCCGCGCCGTGCTCGCGGGATCGAAGCCGACGGTCTGCCAACCGGCGGCGGCGAAGGCCTCCGCGAAGATCGCGCCGGCTTCGCCGAGTCCCAGTACGGCTACCTTCATCATTCCACCAGATATCATTGAGTGATAGTTCCTCTTGTTGATTGATAGCGAGTGTGACCTGTGGCTCTCTCGGCTGTCAACCTGCCGGAAACCTCTCCGCTACCTTGGAGAGGGCGACAGCAAGCTGCATCGCCGTGTCCGGCGGGCCCCGAGGTCACTGCCCGGGGGCAAGGAAGTTTTCCGAGGAACACGAGCGAAGGAGTGGCGAGGCGAGCATGGGCGCCGGAGGCGGAAACCAGGGGCGCACGCTCGACCGTGCGCTGGACGTGCTCGAGTGCCTGGAACGCGCGCGCGGTCCGCTGAGGCTGAGCGACATCGCTCGGGAGGCTGACCTGCACCTGGCCACCACCCAGCGGACGGTGAACCAGCTCGTGCGGCGCGGCTACGTCCAGCAGGGACGCCTGGGGTACTCACTCGGGCCGGTGGTGCTGGGGCTGGCGCACGGTTTCGTGGTCAACGACCGTGTGAGCACGATCGCGACGCCGGTGCTCACCGAGCTCTCCGCGACCACGCGACTGACCTCCTCCGTGTTCGTCCGCTCGGGGGACGAGCGCATCCTCATCGCACGCGTCAGTGGAGCGGACCCCCTCCGGTACCAGTTCCCGATCGGGCGTCGCGTGCCGCTCAACGTCGGTGGCGGGAAGGTGCTGCTCGCCGCGTGGCCGGACGGGGAGATCGAGGACTACGTGCGCCGCTTCCCGGAGACCTCACTGGCCTCCGGGAGGACCCAGGGGGAGCGGGACCTGATGGAGGACGTCCGGGGAGTGCGCGAGGACGGCTACTACCTCGCGGAGTCCGAGCGGGAACTCGGTGCGCTGAGTCTGAGCGTGCCGGTGTACGACGCGGACAAGGAACTCGCCGGGGCGATCAACCTGGTGACGACGACCGATGTCACCAGCGCGGAGAAGCTGCTCACCTGGCTGCCCGAGCTGTCACGGGGGGCCGGGGCCATCGGCGCTCGCATCTGAACCGGGCCTGTTGCGCATCGAAGAAGTGCATCAGGGCTACTCCCTGCCCAGTTCGCGAATGCGCGGCGCGTGGCTCACACCATCCTGGGCCTTCTCGGCGCCGCGAGGAGTACCAACGAGTTCCGGGCTCGTGTCCAGCGGCTGCGGAGGCACACAGCTCATGGATCGGCCGAACCCCCATCGACGCGACCATCGTGGACGGGGCGCTGACACAGCCGATCCCGCCGAGGCGAGGGTCGGTACGCGTACGCCCTGTTCCGATCACGACCAGACACCGCCGGACGACGTCCCACAAATGCGAGGCCGCATGGCCTCGATGAACAACACTGGGTCGCATGACGGAGGAACGCTCGACCCACCCACCTGCCCCGAGTGATCTTCTGCCCGATCTCACCCCCGGACAACTCCGTGCGCTCCACCAGATCGGACGAGAGTGGGGTCAGGTGGCGGGGGAGCCGAAGGAATGGCGCCGTGCCCTCCCGGTGGACCCGACAGTGGGGAGCTACCCGGCGCGCCACCAGGTCCGGCAGCCGCGCTACGAACGCTTCGTCACCGTCTCCGAACTCGGCGGAGATCCCCGTACGACACTCGCCTCGGCGGCCGCTGACGAAGCCTCCACTCCCGCGGGCCGCGCTGGCTATCGCCTGCGCCGCGTGCTCCTGGGGCCAGCCCTGAAGAGCACCGCGCTGGTCCGTGAACGCATGCGCAAACTCGTCGCCCTGCCCGTGCTGTCCTCCGACGCCCTGTCCTCCGTCGCCTACGGCCCCGAGGCGATGCTCACCATCCTCGTCATCGGCGGCGTGGCGGGCCTGTCCCTGTCCCTGCCGATCGCCCTGGTGATCATGCTGATGATGCTGGCGGTGGGACTCTCCTACCGACAGACCATCCGCGCCTATCCCAACGGCGGCGGTTCCTACATCGTGGCCAGCCACAACCTCGGGCGAGCACCGGGCCTCCTGGCGGCGGGCGGTCTCATCGTCGACTACGTCCTCACCGTCGCGGTGTCGATCGCCGCAGGCATCGCCGCGATCACCTCCGCGCTGCCCGCGCTCAGCGGAGCGACCGTGCCCATCGGCCTGGGTGTCATCGCCCTGCTCCTGGCCGGAAACCTGCGCGGTGTGCGCCAGGCGGGCATCCTCTTCGCCGCCCCCACCTACGTCTTCGTCCTCTCTGTCGGTGCCGTGATCGTCGTCGGTCTCGTCGACGCGGCCCTCCGTGGCTTCCCCCCGGCTCCCACGCCCCAGGTCAACGCCACCACGGGCGTCACGCTGTTCCTCATCCTGAGGGCCTTCACGTCGGGGGCCACGGCCCTGACCGGCATCGAGGCCATCACCAACGCCGTCCCCGCGTTCAGGCCCGTCGAGTGGCGCAACGCCCGCACCGCGCTGACCTGGATGATCGGCACACTGTTGGCGCTGTTCGGTGGTCTGATGGCCCTGATCCTGGTCACCGGCACGATCCCGGCACCGGGTGCGACCGTGCTCTCGCAGCTGGCCCGGCACTCCTTCGGGACCGGCGCCATGTACGTGCTCGTTCAGGCGAGTACGGCGGCCATCCTCCTGCTGGCCGCCAACACCGCCTACAACGACTTTCCACGGGTCCTGTCCCTGTTGGCACGCGACCACCACGCCCCCCGCGGGTTCATGCGCATGGGTGACCGACTGGCCTACAGCAACGGCATCCTCCTGCTGTCGGTCGCGGCCGCCCTGATCTTCGTCTCCTTCGGTGGCGACACGACCTCCCTGATCCCGCTGTACGCGGTCGGGGTGTTCCTGGCCTTCACACTCTCGCAGGCCGGCATGGTGGTGCACTGGTGGCGCTCACGAGCCCTGCACTGGCGCACGAGCCTCGCGTTCAACGCCACGGGGGCCGTGATGTGCGGGGCGGTGTTCGTCACCGCCGCCATCGTCAAGTTCAGCGCGGGAGCGTGGGTGGCGCTTCTGGCCGTGGCCGCGTTCGTCGTGCTGGCCCTGCGTATCCGCGTCCACTACGACGCCGTCGGGCGTGCGCTGCGGCTGCGACCCCACGCGGCCTCCGCCCCGGGTGGCCCGATCAGCGTGGTCCGTCGTCCACCCGATGCGCGCACACCCACGGGACGGCCAGACGCGGAAGCGACTGTGGACGAGGCGGGCCCCGAGACGAGAGTGGGGGCGAGCCGCGCGGAGGGGCCGGGGGACCAGGAGGCGGAGGAGACCCCCGAGGAGGTCCACCACCTGTCGGTCGTTCCCGTGGAGACCCTTGATCTGGCCAACATCCGCGCCCTGGCCTACGCGGCCTCACTCCGACAACCCGTTCTCGCCGTCCACCTCAGCCCCTCCGAGGAGGAGGCGGAGAGGATGCGGGGGTACTGGCTGCACTGGGGGGACCATCTGCCCCTGGAAGTGGTGGTCTGCCCCTATCGGACGATCATCGCGCCGTTGGTGAACTACATCGAGGCGCTGCGCGAACAGCGGTCGGACCTGACGATCACGGTGATCTTGCCCGAGGTGGTGCCCCGGCGCTGGTGGCACCGGGTCCTCCACGACCGGATGGCGTTTCGGCTCAGGCACGCCCTGCGCGAACGTCCCAAGATCGTCGTCACCACCGTGCCCTTCCACGTCTGAGCCATCGTCGCGGGGCCCCACACACGAAAGAGCCGACGCATCCCCGGACCCTGCCCGGGTGAATCGAGTTTCGCCCGCTGATCGCGCGTGTGTGTCGCTCACAGGACGAGGCCAGAGCGAGCATGAACATGGTCCTGCGTCACGAGGTCGGGCGATGCACTGGGTGTCGGTGAGACGCGGATACGAGAACCGGGGTTGGTACCCGAGCCGCGCGACGGCTGGCCCCCGTCGTGGCACAGGATGGGGGCGGGGTGGGGGACTGGGAACAGTGGCTGCTGACCGTACCGGTCGGCGTGATCTACTCAGTCGCCCTCGTGTTGCCGTTCCTGGAGTCAGCAGTCTTCGTCGGACTGGTGGTTCCCGGCGAGACCGGGCTGCTGGTCGCCGGAGCGGCAGCGGGCCTGGGCCACGCGGATCCCTTGGTAGTGGCGGCCTGTGGAATCGTCGGAGCCGTGGCCGGGGACACCGTCGGCTTCCTCGTCGGTCGTGGCCTGGGGCCACGGCTGACCACCGGAAGGCTCGGCCGCATGATCGGTACCGCCCGCTGGGAACGCGCTGAGGGGTTCGTGCAGCGCTACGGTGGCCACGCGGTGTTCCTCGGCCGCTGGGTGGGGTTCGCGCGTGCCCTCGTCCCGGCGCTGGCGGGCGCTGGCGGTCTGGGATACCGGCGCTTCCTCGTCTGGAACGCGTTGGGGGGTGCGGTGTGGGCGACGTCCGTGACCCTGCTCGGATACCTCGCGGGGCAGTCCTGGCAGCATGTGGAGCGTATCTTCGGTGCGGCCGTGATCCTGGTGCTGCTCGCCGGAGCCGTGGTCCTGTTCACTGTGGTCCTCGCCCGATGGATCGCCCGACACCCCGACCGCGTGCGCGGTTGGGTCGGGCGCCAGGTGGAGCGACCCGGCGTGCGAACGGTTCTCACACGCTACGACCGGCAGGTCCAGTGGCTGGGCCGCAGATTCCAACCGCACACGGTGCTGGGCCTGCAACTGACCGCAGGGGTGGCGTTCATCGTGACCGGAGGATGGTTCTTCGGCGCGGTGCTCCAGGACGTCATCGTCGGCGAGGAGGCCGTCCGAGTCGACCGACCGATCCTGCACTGGTTGGCCATGCACCGAGACGGTGCCCTGACCTCGCTCGTCGTCCCGGTCCACGGTCTCACGGGTGTGTGGGGCTCCCTGGGCGTCGCCGTCGCCGGAGCCCTTCTGCTGCGGGGGCGCCTCCGGAACGTGGTCCTGGCCCTGGCGGCATGGAGTGGTGCTGCGGGCAGCGCTCTGGTGGTGGCCGCGTTGGTCGGGCGTTCCGGGCCACCACCGGCATGTGCCCTCGCCGCTGGGCCCACCAGTGGGTCCTTTCCCGCGTTCGAGGTCGCGACCACGATGGCCGTGGCCAGTGTCCTGGCCTGTCTTGCGAGCGGGCGGGCGCGTAGTTGGGTTCGCGCGGTGATCTACTGGACCGTGTCCCTGCTCTGGGCAGGCACGGCCGGAGCCCTGGCTGCCTACCTCGGTGTGGCATGGGCCACCGACGTTCTGGGTGGCTGGGCCCTGGGAGCGTTGTGGTCCGCGGCCCTGGTCACCACGACCACCCAGTGGGAACGCTTGTCCGACTCCGCTTGCACAAGCTGAACCCGTTCCCGGAGGGAGGTTCCCCGGGTCCGCTCACACGCGGGCGAAACTCATGTCGGCCCCGGCTCCACGAGTGCGAGGAGCGGAACGTTCTCAGCGGGTACGCCGAAGCGACGATCCATCAGGAGCCGGGCGACGCGGATGAGGAAAGCCCTTCACCGCTGAGCGTTCGGAGCGGACTGTTCGGAGTGGGTCTCCCCGTTGGTTGACCCGTACCCGCCTCCGCCACCACCGCCCGAGCCCGATCCCGGGCAGCCCGTAGCGAGGACGGCGACCGCTGTCGCGGCCAGGGCCCCGAGGAGTACCCGGCCCACACGCTGGGGCGGAATCTGACCGCGATTGGTGTCGTCCTGCATGACTCATCCCATCTGTGACCTGCCGGTATCTCTGGCTGCGAGACGCCAGCGGAGCCACTGTCAGCACCAGTATGGATACTCCATGTAATCATCCCGAGTCGTGCGGTACCGGAGCGGAACGGCCGTGTCGAACCGGACGCGCCGTTCGTTCAGAACCGCAAGTACGGGAACGGCGGCGAGCAGGACACGCAGCCAACGGCTTGGATTCGCCTCAACCCTGGTGAGCGGGAGGACCTTCGGGCTGTTCGGCGTTGCGCTCGTACTCCGCCATCGCCTCCGGCGTGTTCAGCGGGGAGGGAACCCAGGTCGCCTCGACCTCGGTCTCACCGCGCCGCGAAGGAGCGCTTGGCCGCCAGCGTGTGGACGGCAGTCAGCCCGGACGCCGCCCGTTCCGCCCCCGCCGCACACGTTGCCGCGTTCGCTTGGCGAGCGTGTGCACCCTACGAACGCTTCACCCCCTTGTGGGAGTGTGGTTCTCCCGAACACCCGAGAACAGGACAACTAGACCTGCGGGTAAGTACGCCGCCGGTCAGTCCTGAAAGTGAAGAGAATCACCACGATCGGTGACGCCCGTTGTGGCCACAGTGATGGTTAGAGTTCGGCCCATGCCCAAGATCAACGCTGCCCGTCTGCATGTCCCCGGCCACCCGCTGCAGGTCGAGACGGTCGACAAACCCGCCCCCGGGCCCAAAGAGGTCCTGGTCAAGGTGTCTCGTGCCGGGTTTATTGGAGACTCGGAACCA
>NZ_ANAE01000154.1 GCF_000341265.1 Nocardiopsis prasina DSM 43845
TCCGTGACCTGACCCGTTCAAAAAACAGTGCCTAGTCGTCGCGGTCCGGACCACGGCCGTTCCCGGGGGCCTCGCCACCGTCCGGGTCCTGTCGGTCGTCCGGGTGCCCGTCCTCGGCCGCGTGCTCGCCGTCGTGCTCCCAGTCGGGGCCGTGCATGCCCTCACCGCCGTCGACGGCGCCCGGCTCCCCCTGTGGCTCGGCGTCGCTCGGCGCGGCGCCTCCGGACCGCTCCACCTCCTCGGGCAGAGGTCCACCGGCGTCGCCCCAACAGTGCACGTTCCTCAGGTCCGGCATCTTGGCCAGGGCGAACTGCGGGTCCAGTCCGTTGCGCAGCTGACGGCTGTAGTCGCCCAGCAGTCGGAAGGCGATCGTGGACAGCGGAGCGATGGCCAGCAGGTTCACGGTGGCCATGACCCCCATGGCGATGTCCGCGAGGTTCCACACCAGGGTCAGCGGGGCGACGCAGCCGATGAAGATGGAGGCCAGGACGGCGGCCCGGAAGTAGCTCAGGTGCTTGTCGTTGGCGTCCAGGAACTGGAGGTTGGACTCACCGTAGTAGTAGTTGCCCAGCAGCGAGGTCCAGGCCAGGAGGAACAGGATGACGGTGAGGGCGTGGATCGCCCAGCCTCCGAGCGAACTCTGGAGCGCCATCTGGGCGACCACGATCGGCTCCTGCCCGGGGGCGAACTCGGTGCTGAACAGGAGCACGATGAACGCGGTCACCGAGCAGACCAGCCAGGTGTCGAAGTAGACGCCCAGGGTCTGGACCAGGCCCTGTTTCGCGGGGTGGGAGACCGAGGCGGTGGCACCGGCGTTGGGCGCCGAGCCCAGGCCCGCCTCGTTGGAGAACATGCCGCGCCGCATCCCCCACAGGATCGCCGTGCCCACACCGCCCGCGGCCGCCTCGCGCAGACCGAAGGCGTGCGCGAAGATGCTCCCGATGACCCCGGGGACCTCGTCGATGTTGACGATGACCACGGCCACGCCGAGGAGGATGTAGAGGATCGCCATCAGGGGAACCAGCCCCTGGGCGACCGTGGCGATGCGCCGCACCCCACCGAAGATCACCGCACCGGTCAGCGCGGCGAGCCCGATGCCGATCACCGCGTCGAACCACAGACCGGTGGGGACGCCGAACTCCCCCACCGAGGTGCCGATCGCCCCCGTGATGCCGTTGGCCTGCACCGAGTTGAACACCAGGCTGAACGTGATGGTGATGATGACCGCGAACAGGACGCCCATCCAGCGGCGTTCGAGCCCGTAGAGCATGTAGTACGCCGGACCGCCGCGGAAGCCGGTGCTGGTCCGCACCTTGTACAGCTGGGCGAGGGTGGACTCCACGAACGACGCGGCGCCCAGGACCCCGGCCATCAGCCACATCCAGAACACCGCCCCGGGACCGCCCAACATGATCGCCAGCGTCACGCCGACGATGTTGCCGGTCCCCACCCGCGAGGCCGCCGAGAGGGCGAAGGCCTGGAACGCCGAGATCTCGCGGCCGCCGTCGGGTGCCGTCCCCGGGCTGCTGCGCATGACCCGGAACATCTCCGGGAGGAGGCGGATCTGGACGAAACCGGACCGCACGGTGAAGTAGACGGCCAGGATGACCAGCAGCGGGATGAGGAAGAAGGTCCAGAAGAAGTCGTTGAGGGCGACCAGAGCGTTGTTGAGGACGGTCACTCGTTCCCCTTCGAGCGGTGTGCGGCCCCGCGTTCGGTTCGGGGTTTTCCGGCCAACTGTCCACTTCGGGGGTGGTTTCGGCGGCCTGGGACACGCGAAGGGGCGGTAAAGGACCGTAAACCATGACGAGGCGGGCCCGACCTGTGGTCGGACCCGCCTCGGGTGCTTCAGTACCGCTCGGTGCTAGCGCTGCGGAGCGGAGTCGTAGCGGTCGTTGCGACGCGGGCCGC
>NZ_ANAE01000155.1 GCF_000341265.1 Nocardiopsis prasina DSM 43845
CGGTAGCCGCCACCGCCGCCGCCACGGTAACCACCGCGACGGGGGCCGCCACGGCCGCGACGCTCACGGACGGGCTCCGGCGGCTCGATCCACGGCTCCCAGCTGGGCTCCTTGGCTCCGGTCACCTCGGAGAGCAGTTCGTCCCCGGGGTTGACCAGGTGCTGCTTGGCGTCGACGCCGGCGTCGCTGAGCAGACGGCGGGCCATGCGGCGCTGGTTCGGAGCGACCAGGGAGACCACGGCGCCCGAGGAACCGGCCCGCGCGGTACGGCCGCCACGGTGCAGGTAGTCCTTGTGCCCGGTGGGCAGGTCGATGTTGACGACCAGGTCGATGCCGTCGACGTGGATGCCGCGAGCGGCGACGTCGGTGGCGACCAGGGCCTGGATCTTACCCTCACGGAACTTGGCCAGGGTGCGCGTGCGCACGCTCTGGGTCTTGCCGCCGTGCAGGGAGGCGCAGGGCACCCCGGCCTCGATCAGCTGCTCGCTGATGGTGTCGGCGCGGTACTTGCTGCGCACGAACAGGATGGTGCGGCCGTCACGCGCGGCGATCTGCGCGACGATCTTGTTCTTGTCGCGGGGCAGCACCTTGAGCAGGTGGTGCTCCATGGTGGTGACCTGGGAGACCGGCGGGTCCACGGAGTGGGTGCGCGGGTCGTTCATGTAGCGGCGGACCAGCTTGTCCACGTCACCGTCGAGGGTGGCGGAGAACAGCAGGGTCTGACCGTCGGGGCGCACCTGGTCGAGAAGCTCGCTGACCTGCGGCATGAAGCCCATGTCGCACATCTGGTCGGCCTCGTCCAGCACCGAGATCTCGACGTCGCCCAGGTCGCAGGCGCCCTGGTCGATGAGGTCGGTGAGACGGCCCGGGGTGGCGACCAGCAGGTCGACGCCGCGCCGGAGCTCGTTGATCTGGCGGGTGTAGGAGCTGCCGCCGACGACGTCGCCGACCTTGACGCCCAGGATGCGGGCGTAGATACGCAGGGCGTCGCGCACCTGGTGCGCGAGCTCGCGGGTGGGGACCAGGATCAGGGCCCGGGGACGGTTGGCGGCGGCGCGGCGCTCGGCGCAGCGCATCAGGACCGGCAGGCCGAAGGCCAGGGTCTTGCCCGATCCGGTGCGCCCGCACCCGAGGACGTCACGGCCCTCGATGGCGTCGGGAATGGTCGCGGCCTGGATCGGGAACGGGTTGGTCACACCGTTCTTGGCCAGCTCGTCGACAATGTCCTTGGGAAGCCCCAGGCTGTCGAAAGCGGGCATTACGGCAGTGTCCGTCGTCAAGTGACGTGTACCTTCCTCATCGTTTGGCGGCGTTTCGAGGAAGGCTCCACACGGCCACAGCGGACCCAGCGAAGAAATCACACAAACGCGCCTGATCACACGCGGAAGCGGCCCTGGCTGTGTGGGCTCGTGTGCTCTTCGGGTCAAGAGTGATGTCGACCGACGCCGACACGCTCTCCGCGTCTGGGCGGCCCGGCGCGCTCGGATGCGCGCGGCATTCATCGACCGCTTGCAGCAGCGTACTAGAGATCGTTTGGAAGCGGGGACGGGATGGGGGATTTTCACCGGTGATACCGGTCTCCCCCCTCCCGTCCCCGTGTGCGGTCAGACCCCCGGGGCCATGGCCCTGGCCAGGGCGGTCAGGCGTCCCACCTGGGCGCGGCGCTCGGCGGCACACTGCTCCTCGAGCGTGTTGTCCCCGGCCTCCTGGAGGAGGGCCTTGGTGGCGACGGCTGCCTCGGGGTCGGTGGCCAGCAGGGCGGCGACGGCGTCGTCCACGGCGCCGTTGAGCTCGTCGACGCCGACGACCAGGGTGGCCAGGCCGAGCTCGCGGGCCTCCTCGGCACCGACCTTGCGGGCGGTCAGGCAGATCTCGGTGGCGCGGTGCACGCCGACGATGTCCACCAGGGGCTTGGTGCCGGTGAGGTCCGGCACCAGCCCCAGGGCGGGCTCCTTCATGCAGAACCGGGCGTCGTCGGCGAGGATGCGCAGGTCGCAGGAGAGCGCCAGCTGGAATCCGGCACCGATGGCGTGTCCGCGCACCGCCGCGATGGTGACGAGCTCCGGTCGGCGCAGCCAGAGGAAGCCCTGCTGGAGCTCGGAGATGTAGGCGTCCAGGTCGGCCTCGTCGGCGGAGCCGTCGGCGAGCCCGGCGACGATCGAGCGCTCGCCGTCGACCCCCTCCGGGGTGAACATGTTGAGGTCGATCCCGGCGGAGAAGATGTCGCCCTCTCCCGCGATGACGACAATTCGGACATCGCCCGGGAGTGTCTGGCCGATGTGGGCCAGGGTGGTCCAGGTGCGTCCGGTCATCGCGTTGCGGCGCTCGGGGCGGCTGATGGTGATGCGCGCGACCGCGCCCTCAACCACGAGCCCCAGTCCGGCCCGGGTCAGTTCCTCCTCGGTGGGCAGATCCTGTTTCCCGGACTCCCGCGGGTCCTGTGCCATGGCTTCCTCCGTCGCGTCGGTTGGCTACCCACCGACCCTACTCGCCAGTAACCCAGACCCGGGCGCCGGGATCAGGCCTTCCGTGTCGCACCACCACGTCCCCGCAGCTCCACCCCGGCCTCGCTCAGCAGCCGGTGGACGAAACCGTAGGAGCGGCCGGTCGCCGCCGCCAGACTGCGGATGCTCTCACCCTCGTCGTAGCGGCGCCTGAGCTGTGCGGCCAGCTCGGAACGGTCCGCTCCCGACACCCGGGTGCCCTTCCTCAACGCTTCACTCACAGATCTCTTCCCTTCCACGGTGGTGGGGTCTCCCACCGTCCGGAACCACTGCCATGATCGGACATCCCGTTCTCACACCGCCACATTCGCCTGGCGCCACGCCGGTGGGGGCGAGTTTCGGAAGACCACTAACCGGGCCCGAAATGTGACGGGGTGAACCTCGCGGTGCTCCGGGCGTCCACAGCGTTCCGCACGCGCTCGCTCGTGCCCGCGAGCACGGCTTCCCCGGACACACGGAGGACCCCGGCCCGCGTGGGGTCGGGGTCCTCCGTGCGCGTGCCCGGTCGGTCAGGCCAGCGCGATGAGGTCCTCGAAGTCGGCGTTCCACACGTCCTCGACACCGTCGGGAAGCATGATGACGCGCTCGGGTTGCAGGGCCCCCACGGCGCCCTCGTCGTGTGTCACCAGGACGATCGCGCCCTTGTAGTTGCGCAGCGCCGCCAGGATCTCCTCGCGGCTGGCCGGGTCCAGGTTGTTCGTGGGCTCGTCGAGCAGCAGCACGTTGGCGCTGGAGACGACCAGGGTGGCCAGGGCCAGCCGGGTCTTCTCACCACCGGAGAGCACACCGGCGGGCTTGCTCACGTCGTCACCGGTGAACAGGAACGACCCCAGGGTCTTGCGCGCCTCGACCTCGGGCAGGTCCGGGGCCGCGCTCATCATGTTCTCCAGCACGCTGCGGTCCACGTCCAGGGTCTCGTGCTCCTGCGCGTAGTAACCGAGCTTGAGCCCGTGGCCGGGGATGACCTCACCGGTGTCGGGCTGCTCGACCCCGCCGAGCAGCCGGAGCAGGGTCGTCTTGCCCGCGCCGTTCAGCCCCAGGATGACCACGCGGCTGCCCCGGTCGATGGCCAGGTCCACACCCGCGAAGATCTCCAGCGATCCGTAGGACTTGGACAGCCCCTCGGCCATCAGTGGGGTGCGACCGCTGGGCGCCGGGTCCGGGAAGCGCAGCTTGGCGACCTTGTCGGACTGGCGCACCCCCGCGACCCCGTCCAGCAGCTTGTCGGCGCGGTTGAGCATCTGCTGCGCCGCGCGCGCCTTGGAAGCCTTCGCGCGGAACCGGTCCGCCTGCTTGCGCAGGGTGTCGGCCTGCTTCTCCGCGTTGGCCAGCTCCCGGCGGCGACGGCGCTCGTCGGCCTCCCGCTGGGACAGGTACAGCTTCCAGCCCATGTTGTAGATGTCGATGGTGCTGCGGTTGGCGTCCAGGTAGAACACCTTGTTGACCACGTGCTCGACCAGTTCCACGTCGTGGCTGATCACGATGAGCCCGCCCTGGTGGTGCTTGAGGAAGTCACGCAGCCAGACGATGGAGTCGGCGTCCAGGTGGTTGGTGGGCTCGTCCAGCAGCAGCGTGTCCGCGCCGCTGAACAGGATGCGGGCCAGCTCCACCCTGCGGCGCTGACCACCGGAGAGCGTGTGCAGCGGCTGGGACAGCACCTTGTCCGGCAGGCCCAGGCTGGAGGCGATGGCGGCGGCCTCGGACTCGGCGGCGTACCCGCCCAGCACGTGGAGGCGCTCCTCCCAGCGGGCGTACTGGCGCACGCCCTTGTTGCGGGTCTTCTCGTGGTCGCTGGCCATCTTCTTCTCGGCCTCGCGCAGACCGTTGAGGGCCTCGTCGATCCCGCGCGCGGACAGGACCCGGTCCTTGGCGATCACGTCGAGGTCGCCGGTGCGCGGGTCCTGCGGCAGGTAGCCGATGCTGCCGGAGNTCCACCGGTGGGCAGCCCCTCCCCCGCGAGCACCTTGGTCATGGTGGTCTTGCCCGCACCGTTGCGGCCCACCAGTCCGATCCGGTCCCCCGCGGCGACACGGAAGGTCGTCGGCTCCAGCAGGAGTCGAGGTCCGACGCGCAGTTCGAGGTCGGTGGCGATCAACATGGGTGGGGCATCCTCAAAGGTGGTCTGGCGGTTCGGGGCGGTCGGGACACGCGCGGCACCGGCCCCCGTGGGGGCTGGTTCGGCGGTGGCGCCGCGACGGGGCGGCGGCGGACGTGTCCTCGGGACCGGCCGACCCAGCCTAACGGCAAGGAGCGGGGGCGGTGCGAGGGGTTTTCCTCACGGCGCGGCCCGGACACGGGCGCGCCCCCGACCCGCACAACGGGGCCGGGGGCGCGAGTCATTCCCGCAAGGGTTCGCGGGACGACGTCACTCCCTGGTGGGGGTGTCCGTCGACTCCGGCCCGTCCGGGGTCTCCTCGGAGGGCGGGGAGGCGACCACGACAGCCACGTCCTTCTCCGGCAGGGCCGCGGAGGACCCTCCCGGCCCCTCCGTGGCGTCGCCGTCGTCCGGGTGAGCGGGCGGCCGGTTGCGCAGCAGCGCGGCGAGCACGGCCGCCACCGGAGTGGCCAGGAACATGCCCGGGATGCCGCCCAGGATGCCGCCGGCCGTGATGGAGATCAGGACGATGGGCGAGGGGAGCTCCAGGGCCTGGCCGTAGATGCGGGGAGCGAAGATGCTGCTCTCCGCCTGCTGGACCACCACGACCGCCGCGACGATGATCAGCGCGACCACCCAGCCCTCGGCGACCAGGGCCACCAGCGCGGCCAGGAGTCCGGTGAGGAAGGCCCCGATGACCGGGAGGAAGGCGCCGACGAAGGTGAGCACGATCAGCGGGATCGCGAGGTTCACGTCGAGGAAGATGAGAAGGAAGATGCCGATACCGACGGCGTCGATGACACCGACCATCGCCACACCCCGCACGTAGCGGCCCATCACGCCGTAGGCGACGCCGCTCGCGTGACGCAGGCCCGGACGGGACTTGGGCGGCAGCAGCGTCACGAACCAGTCGATCAGCTTGTCGCCCGAATGCACGAAGTACACGGTGAGGGCGATGACCAGCACCAGGCTGATCAGGATCTGGAGGACGGCCGCACCGGCGGTCCAGGCTCCGTTGACCAGTTCCTGGGTGTTGTCGGTGATCATCCCCTGGACCTGGTCCCACGCGTTGGTGAACGCGTTGGTGAGGAAGGCCGGGTCCGCCTCCAGTCCGAAGGGGAGTTCGATCTGGATCTCCTGGAGACCGGTGAGCGCGCTGGAGACGCTGGCGATCATTCCGTCGAAGCCCTGTATGGCGGGCTGGATGATCATCGTGATCACACCGCCGAGGACGACCAGGCCGGTGAGGACGGCGACGGCGGTGGAGGAACCGCGTCCCAGCCCCTTGGTCCGGAGCCATTTGGCCAGCGGCATCAGCAGCGCGGTGATGAACACCGCGATGATGACCGGGAGGGTGACGAGGGAAAGGTAGATGATGGCGTAGACGAGCAGGCCCGCCACGACGCCGATGAGGAGCATCCGCCAGGCGACGTCGCTGACCACCCTCAGCAGGTCGCCCGCGCCCACGTCCTCGGGTTCGGGGGCGGGTTCCTCGACCACCTCGGGCTCGGCTCTGGCGGCCTTGTCCTGCGCCTCGAGTTGGGCGAGGCGCTCGGCTCGGGCTCTGCGGGCGACGAGCCACTTGTTCAGGAGCGCCCACACTCCCGGCCGCTGGGCTTGCACATGGACTCCGATCTCTGGATTGCTGCGGGGCGGCCGCTCCGGCGGCGACGGCCACGTGGTGACACTGTTCCGGGGGATGTGGGAGGGGATGTCAGGGAGATGCGCCGGCGGGGGTTCTGGTTCCGCCGGACGACGAGGAAGGTGGGGTGGCCCGGCGGAACGGGGCGGCCCTCACGGGTCCGCCCGTTCCGGTGGGGGCCGTCGTCTCAGAACTGCCAGGGCTCACGGGGGTGGCCGGCGCGCACGATCTCGTTGCCGAACGGGGCCAGCGCCACCGGGATCATCTTGAGCGAGGCCCACGCCATCGGGATGCCGATGATGGTGATGGCCAGGGCGAGTGCGGTGGTGATGTGACCGATGGTCAGCCACCAGCCCGCGACGATCAGCCAGATGACGTTCATGAACGTGGCGCCACCACCGGAGCCGGGCCTGCGCACGAGGTCGCGGCCGAAGGGCCAGATCGCGTAGCTGGCCATCCGGAAGGACGCGATGCCGAAGGGGATCGTGACGATGAGGAGGCAGCAGATGAGTCCGGCGATGACGTAGCCGACCGCCAGCCAGAATCCGGCGACGAAGAGCCAGATGATGTTCAGGATGAGCCTCAAGAGGGCCACGGTGTTCGTCTCCTTGGTTCGGTCCCGTGCTTGTCCGGTCCCGTGAGCGGGTGGTGCGCGTTCCCTCCGGAAGGGACGGAGAACGAGCGCACCCTGTTTTCTATCGTCTGGGACGCGGACGCACCATGACCTGTTCCTCCCTGTTCCCCTGATCCTTCCCCTAAGGGACGGTGTGGACCGGTGGGAATCGGCCCGCGGAGGGGCGGCGCGGCGGCCGGGGGAACGCCACGGGCTCGCACGCGGTTCAGGAGAGGGCGTGGGGGCGGTGCGCCGCGAGGCACCACGCGATACGACGACCCTACTGGCAAGGCGGATCGGCTTCCGGACCCCGTCGCGCTGCGTGAGGACATACGGTCACACCCAATCTCGCGAGCATGGGCGGACCACAATGTGATGGGCGCATCAGGAGGACCCCCTAGGCAGGAGGGACATCGCCCCATACGATGTGCTGTGTCCTTCGCAAGACGGTAGTTCTGGCGATTTGCGACAAAATCTGACAGACAACCAGAGACCGGACGCCAAGCATCAGGTTTCGGTAACGGTTGGATGAGTAATTTCCCCACCCCCCGTGCAGGATCGGGAGCGGGGATGGCATGATTACGTACCGGCACAGACGGAGACTGTCACCGCCTCCGCGGCCGTTCGCGTGAGAGCACCCCTTCAACGGCAGGCATCGCCTCCGTGATGGCGCTTCTCGTGGTCTCAGCCACACCGGGGAACAACGTCAACACCGCTCGACGTTTGCGTCGTGCGGGGTGCCTCACGCCGCATGACCAACTTTTGGTGACTGAAGCTTTTTCAGACAGCTTACTAGTGATTTCAGTAGAGGTGGTTCAAGCATGTCTCAGGTACGTCGGCAGGCCGCGCTGCGCCCCCGCCCGAGCTGGGGGTGGCAGGATGCCGCCGCGTGCCGGGGCGAGGACCTTGTGCTCTTCTTCGGCCCCGATGGCGAACGCCAGCCGGAGCGGGAGATTCGTGAGCGCAAGGCCAAGGAGATCTGTGCGGCCTGCCCAGTTCGGACCGACTGCCTGGACTATGCGATCTCGCGTCCGGAGAAGTACGGCACCTGGGGCGGACTGAACGAGGACGAGCGCGCCTCCGAGCGCCGTCGCCGCATGCGCCGCGCCAACGCCGCCTAGCGATTCCCGCCGAGCGGATCTCTCTCCCGCTGGCCCCGGCCCCGATAACCCGCGGCGCCCCGACGTAGTTCGTCGAGGGCGCCGCGGGTTTTCCTGTTTCCGCGTTTTTCGCGGTCGATTCCCGGTCCCGGGCCCTGACCCGGCCGAGCGCCCTCCCCGAGCCGGGTGGACTCACCCCGGCCCGGGTGACAGGTGCCGGTCGAACCAGTCCAGCGTCTCCACCGCCACCTCGCGCCATCCGAGGTCGCCCCGCAGCAGCCGTTCGGCCCCGGACACCACCTTCAGTTCGGAAGGGCCGCCCAACCTGCCGCGGGTCCACTCGCCCAGCTCGCGCACGAACGAGTCACCGCTCTCCAACAGGAACAGGGTCGGTGCCCGCACCGACGACAGGTGCGGTTCGGCGCGGTCGACGCGTCCGCCGTGCACCACCACCGCCCCCACGTCCTCCGGTCGCTGCGCCGCCGTCACCAGGGCGGCGGGCGCGGCGGGCCCGGAACCCAGCAGGCCCAGGGGTTCGCTGGCCGCGTCGGTCGCGCGCCGCAGCCAGGTCACCGCCGCGCTGAGCCGCTCTCCCAGCACACCGGTGTCGGTCTCCTGCCCGCCCTCCGTGTCCTGGGAGGCCCGTTCCTCCTCGGTGAGCAGGTCGAGCAACAGGGTCGCGTACCCCGCGCGGCGCAGGGCCGAGGCGTTCGCCCGCCACCGGGGGTCGGCCTGACCTTCGCCGAAGGCCATCACCACGGCGCCTCGCAGCGCCGTCGGCATCGTGAGGTCACCGTCCAGGTACACCTGTCCCGCGCGGATCCGCACCCCCCGGGAGACGTCGGGTGACCGGTGGAGGCGTTCGTGTTCGGAGAGGATCGCGACGACGCTGCCGTCGGACAGCTGGTCGAAGTCCCGGTACCACTCCCCCACCGCCTGGAAGTTCTCCGGTGCGGTCAACACCACCAGGTCGTCGGCCTCCTCCCGGAGCGTCTCCAGTGCCTCCGGGGCGCCCACGGGCACGGCCAGGACCAGGCGCGAGGGGCCCGCCTGGCGCAGCATCCGCAGCGCGGCGCGGGCGGTGCCGCCGGTGGCGACGCCGTCGTCGACCACCACGCAGTCGCGACCGGCGATCCTCGGAGACGGTCGTTCCCCTCGGTAGACGCGACGCCTGCGGTCGAGTTCGTCCCGTTCCGAGGCCACGGTGTCGAACAGCGCCTGACGTGGCACCCTCATCCGGGCCAGGGCGCGGTCGTCGTAGATGACCTGTCCGTCCTCGGCGATCGCGCCCACACCGGTCTCCGGGTGCCCGGGCATGCCGATCTTGCGGACCATCAGTACGTCGAAGTCGGCGTCGAGGCGGTCGGCGAGTTCCGCTCCGACGGGAACACCGCCACGGGGCAGGGCGAGCACGATCGGGTCGTTGACGGCGTGGGGGCGCACCCGCTCCGCGAGGCGTCGCCCCGCCTCGGAACGGTCGGCGAAGGGCAGTGAGACGGGTACCGGGTTCATGTCCTCACCGGCGCCAGGGCCGCGGAGCCCGGCGCCGCTCCTTCCGGCAGAGTGTGGAGTGAGCCGCGGGAACAGTGGTACCGGCATACCCCGCCTCATACGTGTCGCAACCCCGCACTGGGGCAAAAACCGCCCCGGGGCCGGTGCCCCGGGAACGGTCAGCGGCCCCGGGATCCGCCGCGCAGCACCGCCATCAACAGGGCGTCGTGGCGGCGCCCCTCCCAGAGCAGGGCGTCACGGAGTCGGCCCTCGACGTCGAAGCCGCAGGACCGGTACACGGCGATGGCGCGCATGTTGAAGGCGTAGACGTACAACCAGACCCGGTGCAGACCGATCTGCTCGAAGGCGTACTCCAGGACCAGCTGGGTCGCTTCCCGGCCCAGCCCCTGCCCGGTGAACTCGATCGCCGACAGGGCGATGCGGTACCCGGCGGTCTCGTTCTCCGGGGAGACCGCGTAGACGGACAGCTCGCCCAGATAGCGGCCGTCGCCGGGCGCGATGATGGCCAGGTCCAGCCGGTCGGTGCGGCCCGCGCGGCTCTCGCACCACTCGCGCGCCTGCGCGTAGGTGATGTGGCCGTGCGTTCCGGTGAGCCGTCGGACCTCCTCGTCGAGTCCCGCCGCGAAGTAGGCGTCCGTGTGTTCGGGGCCCAGGGGGACCAGTCGTACGCTCTTCCCGGTCAGCGTGGGCGTTTCTCGCAGCGCGCTCGTTCTGATCATGTGATCTTCCGGTTCCGACCGGGACCGTCGGGGCACGGCGCGTCCCGGTGTGAGGGAGTCGGCGGGCAGGGGGCGCCTACGCGGGAGCGGGGCCGCGGGGGCTGGCCGGTGTCAGGGGCCGCTGGTCGGGACGGGGGCGGAAGTGGTCCGAAGTGGGAGGGGAGGGGCCGGGGCTGGTGTGACCTCCGGGATTCCACGTTGACGAGGGCGGACCCCCTATGTAAAACGGCTCGGGGTCGCATGGCAAGCCCGGTCGCCCTCCCACCCGTGAAAAAGCCTGTCCACCGGAACTGCTCGCCGGATAACATCCGCACGCATCGAAACGAACCCTGGAGCCCTCCTTGAACGCGCAGACCGACAAGTCCACCGGACCCCCTCCCGAGGCCAGGCGCGCTCGGATCGCGGTGTCCACCCTGTTCTTCGTCAACGGGTTCACATACACGAACGCCGTTCCGTGGCTGCCGGTGATCAAGGACGACCTGGGTCTGACCAACGCGGAGCTGGGGCTGGCGATCGCGGCGATGCCGTTCGGGGCGATCCTGACCGGGATGCTCGCGGGGCCGCTGATCCACTGGTTCGGCAGCGGACGCACTGCCGTGGGGACCAGCCTCGTCTCGCTGGGAGCGCTTCCATTCATCGCTCTCGCGCAGAACTGGTGGATGCTCGCCGCAGCGCTCTTCGTCATGGGCTCCGCCGACGCCTGGACCGACTCGGCGCAGAACTCCCACGGTCTTCGCGTGCAGCGCCGCTACCGGCGGAGCATCATCAACACCTTCCACGCCGTGTGGAGCCTGGCGGCGGTCGCCGGCGGTCTGCTCGGCGCGACCATGGCCGGTTCCGGGGTGCCGATCCTCTGGCACCTGACCGGGGTGACGGTCGTGCTCGTGGTCGTGAACCTCGCCATCAGCCGCATGCTGCTGCCCGGGCCCGAGAACAGCGAGCGGGAGGACGGGGTGAACGGCCACGACGGGAGCCGGGCCCGCATCCCGGCCCAGGGCATCCTGCTACTGGTGATGCTGGGTGTGCTGCTGATGATGGCCGGGGGCATTGAGGACTCCGCGGCCTCGTGGGGGGCGGTGTACATGAGCACGGAACTGGGCGCGCCGCTGTTCCTGGCCGCGATGCCGTTCGTGGCCTGCCAGGCGATGATGACGGTGGGCCGCCTGGTCGGCGACCGGGTGACCGACCTGTTCGGAGCGGCGGCGGTGGGGCACGCCTGCGGTCTGCTCGCCGCTGGCGGGCTGGCCATCGCGCTCCTCCTTCCGCACCCGGTGACCACCATCATCGGCTTCGGTGTCATGGGGTTGGGCGTGTCCACGCTGTTCCCGCTGACGCTGGCCGCCGCCGGGAACATCCCCGGGGTGCGCACCGGCGACGGGGTGACCGTGGTGGGTTGGCTGGGCCGGGCCGGGTTCCTGGCCTTCCCTCCCATGGTGGGCCTCCTCGCCGACTCGCTCACACTCGGCAGCGCACTCTGGGCCATCGCTGCGGCGGGGGTGGCTGCCTTCCTGCTCGCCTCGGCACTGCGTCCGCGGACCTGAGGGGACACGAAAGGGCCCCGTTCACCGGATTCCTCCGGCGGACGGGGCCCTTCCACGCGTCAGACCCACGCGGACGCGGGAACGGACGCGGTGTTACTCAGCCATGCCCGGACGGCGGCTGCCGGCCCACAGGGCCAGAGCACCGATACCGGCCACGACCGCGCCGCCGAGCACGAAGCCCGACATGTCGACGCCCGTGGCGGCGAGCTCGCCACCGGTGGTGTCACCGGTGACCGGAGCCGGACCGCTCGGGGACTTGGCGCCGGGGGCGTTGGCGTTGGGCGGCTGCCCGTTGTCACCGGGGCCGGTGCCCAGGTCGGGGTCGGTGATTCCACCGTCACCGTCGCCGGGCGGGGTACCGCCGTCGTC
>NZ_ANAE01000156.1 GCF_000341265.1 Nocardiopsis prasina DSM 43845
CCGTCGTCTTCACCGGGGTCGCCGCCGTCGTCGCCGTCGTCGTCACCGGGGTCACCGCCGTCACCCGGGTCCGGGGGATCGATCGGGCCCGGGTCAGGGTTGCCCGGGTCCTCCCCGCCGTCACCCGGGTCGGGGAAGAGCGGCGGCAGGTCGAACGCCGGGAACGTGGTGACCTCTTCGAAGGCCTGCTCCACGATGGGAGCGACCTCGACCACGGGGTCAGCCGCAGGGGCCGGAGCCGACTCCTGAAGCGTCACCGGGGCGGCCTCGGGCGTGACATCGGGGACGGTCTCGTCCGCGGTCTCGGCCGCGAAGGCCGGAGTCACCGAGAAACCAGCCATGAAAAGGCCGGCCGCAGTGACCGTGAAGACCCGCTTCTTAAGGGACATCCCACTCCTTTCTTTCGCTTGCGAAATGAACTACTCAGGGGGAATGGCATACAGGTGGCCCTCGTGGACCACCACCGCGCGGTCGCCGAGAAGGCCGCGCGGAGTCTGGGTGTCCTCGGGAACCTCGGAGGGCTCACCGGCGGCGTCCAGCGCCACCCGTTCGCCGTCCAGTTCACCGAAGACCTGGGCACCGACCGTCGCCTCGGGTGTGAAGCCCGGAACCACGGCGGTCTCACCGGTGGCCGGTGAGAACAGCACCGGGCCGTAGGCGACCAGGTCGACTCCGATCGGCGCGGAGAGGTGGCTGACGCCCTCCAGGGCGTCCTCCTCGATCTCCGCCGCGCCGAGGACGGCGCCGTCCTCGCGGTCGTGGAAGGCCAGGAGCGAACCTTCGCCCCGCTGCGCTTCCCAGCGGACGATCACGTACTCGCGCAGGGCGGTGACCACGCCCTCCATGTCACCCGCGCCGTCGGGACGGTCGGCGTGGACCTCCTGCTCCCCGCCGCCGGGCTCGACCCACTGCCAGGGGCCGTTCACCACGGCGGTCAGGGCGCGGTCGTCGGCCGCGAGCATCGGCTCCGAGCTGCCCGGAGCCTCGAACTCCTCCAGCTCTCCGTCGATGGGCAGGTAGGAGGTCTCGTCGGTGCGGACCAGGACGGAGTCACCCGCGTACCGGGCGGAGCCGGACTCGGGGAGCGTGATGCTGGTGGGGCCGGCGCCGGAAACGGGCCAGAACCACAGGGTGTCGGCGGTCTCCATCGCGATGGCGTCCTCGCTGCCGTACTCCACGAACCGGGGTGCGCCGAGCCCGGCACCCGCTTCGAAGGGCAGTTCCACCGACCACTCGCGCGAGCCGTCCTCGGCGAGGAGGTTGAGTTGCTCTCCGGGGTCGATGTAGGCGAGGAAGAGACCGTCGCGGCTGATCCCGGGCTGGGTCTCCGGAGCGAGCTCCTCGGAGAAGTCGACCGTGGGCGCGTACCCCGGCGGGGCCTCGAACTCCAGGGCGACCGCGGGGTCGTCGGCCCCGTCGTCCTCCGTCGCCGTGGAGACACCGGGCAGGAATCGGGTGACGACCACTCCGCCACCGACGACGAGCAGCAGAGCGAGCACCGCCGCTCCCCCGATGAGGACCTTCCTGCCGCCGCCTCTCTCCTTCCCGGCCGCCGGAGGATGTCCCGGAGGCGTCTGACCGCCCTGGGGCGTGCCCGGGATAGGCGGCTGCGGACGGTCCGAGAGGGCCTGGTCCGCCGCCTGCACGACCCCCGAGGGGGTCGCGACCAGACGCCAGTAACCGTTGGCGTCACGCGCGTCGACCAGTACCGGCTGCCCGATCCGGGCGGCGTAGCCCGTGGCGACGTCCAGCGCCGCGCGCCGCGTCTCCTTGGGAGCCAGGCCGCTCACGACCTGGCGGTGTCCCTCGATGACGATCTCGGCGCTGAGTTCGTCGGGCGCGATGACGATGACCGCGGTTGGCCGGGGGTGCTCCGGACGGGACGCCCGGCTCATGGTGCCTCCGAAGGCATGGGGAACGTGAACCTGTTCGTGTACGGGAGCAGGGGGACGATCAGCGATGACGGTCGGTCGCGGCGCGACGGGATCCGCAAGCGGGGGTCAAACGGCACACGAGTAGTCAATGCTGCACGTGATGATACTGACCGTCTCAGAGGATGTTCACTCCGTTTCATCGAGAAGGAACCGGGCACCAGTCCCGCCTCACCTGTTCGAGTTCGCCCCACGGGACCGGTGACCTGCTGTGACTTGCGGAGGAGGTCACGGGACCCGCCCGGCGCGACTTGCTCACGCTGGAGAGGACACCCCAAAAGGCGATCAGGTTCACGCCGAAATTGGCCGGATCTGGCCAGGGGGTCCTCGGTTGAACCGGACTCCCACCGCTCACGCAGGTCGCGTGGACGGACGGGGGTCGCGTGGGCCGACCCTGTGCAGGTCCAGTGTCCGACGCCCTCCGCTCGTCAACGGGTTGGGCCGGTAACGCAGCTCGACGTGCGCCTCCTCCCCGGGACGCAGGTCGACCTCCAGTGGCGCCGAGCGTTGCAGGGCGAGGAGAGCGCGGACCCGGCGCCGCCCCGGAGCCACCACGACCGTCGCCCACTGGCCCGCCGCCAGACTGACGACGTTCTCGCCGTCCACCTGGAACCGCGGGTTCAGCGTGTTCAGTCCCCCCGGGCGCTGGACGGGAACGCCCAGGTAAAGAACGGCCCACCCCGGAGTCGGCGTCACGTGCGCGCCCCAGCCGACGATCATCGGCCCCGGCCCGGGCGGGGGCGCCGCCCCGGACTCCCGCACCTGGCAGACGATCGCCAGGGCGTACAGGGGGACGGTGAACGCCAGGAGGAAGCACACCTCCCAGGAGCCGCGCCAGACGACGGTGGCCACAGTGGCGAGCAGGAGCGGCCCGCACAGGAGGTGTGACCCGATGCCCAACAGCAGTCGGTGGAGGTCACCAGCCGCGCGCCGCTCCCGCTCGTCCTCGGCGGGCGAGACCAGGAACGCTATCCGGACCAGGAACACGCACATGGCGCCGAGGACCCAACCGACGATCTGCACGACGACGAACGGAGCGCCCCAGAAGCCCAGGAAGAAGGCTGTCGCCAGGGAGAGGACGCTGCCCACGAGGAACACGGCGGAGAGTCTCATCGGCCCTCCCCCAGCGATGCAGGAGCCCGGAGCCCGTTCTGCCCCAGGGCGGCGATGGCGCGGTTCTCGCGGACACGGAGCACGAAGGACAGCGCGTAGGAGACGAGGCAGACCACCAGCACCGGGACCGGGTCCCAGGTCTGGTACCAGAACAGGCTCCAGACAGCGACGGGGAGGAAGGCCGGGTACACCGCCCAGGCGACGCCCATGCCCCAGTTCCCCAGCTCGTCCCTCGTCGCCCGCGGCGGCTGCGTACGGCCGCACTCGAAGGCGTGACCGACCGCGAAGAGGAGCAGCACGGCGAAGACCCCCGCGCTGGTGAAGTGCAGGTGTCCACCGGAGGTGGGCGTCACGACCAGGGTCCCCAGAAAGGCGTACAGGCCAAACAGGTACGAGGACCTCATTTGTCGGTCCCCTTCCCGAGTTCGGCACGTTCCCACAGGTAGGCGCGGGTACTCAGGACAGCGAAGCCCGTGGCGCCCAGTGGGAACAGGGCGAGGGGCCAGAGTGACGGGACTCCGAGCGGGTGGATCAGGTTCAGTGCGGTCGGCAGCGCCGCGACCAGAGCCATGGGCCAGGCCAGCCAGACGAAGACGACGCTGACGACCGGCGGCCTCAGTGTCCCGGCGAACCGGCCGGGCAGGGCCGGGGCGATCGCGGCGAGGATCTGCCCGACCAGCACCGCCACCAGAGCGAACAGCATGAGCACGAAGAAGGGGCGGCTCTGGTTGATGGATCCGTTGGTGAGGATCGTGTACACCAAGAAGCTCACCAGAGCGGCGGCCACGACGGCGGTACAGAAGCTCTGCGACGCGGCCGTCGAGTACCCGCGGGGTGCCTCCGGGACCGGGCGGCGGTGGGCCCGGGTGGCGAGGAAGGCCAGGAACAGAGCCGTGAGCGGAAGCAGGAGGAGCGGCCAGAGCCACGGGAGGAGCCCCGTTTCGGAGAACACCAGGGACAGGGGGATCACCGCCACCAGCCACGGCATCCAGACGAAGGCGATGGCCTGTTCCGGTCGCGCCGAGGGAGCTCCGGGGCGCTGGGGCAGGGCCGCCAGGTACAGGACGCACAAGCTGGAGAAGGCCAGAGCGAGGAGGTTGGTGGAGCCGTGGTGAAGGGGGTGACCCGTGGTGAGGGTGAACCACAGGGTGACGCAGAGAATCGCGGCCATGATCGAACCGATTCCGAGGCGCGAGGACGCGTGGATCGGGGGCCCGGAAGGGGAGGGCACTGGGGGCCTTTCAGGGGACTGTCCAGGCTCGGGGCGGCGGGTTCGCGGCCTCCCGCCGGACACAGTCAAAATACTGACATTCCCGGCTTAACGGTCCCTTTGGCCGTTTCTGGTCAGCGCCCGTTGAGGGTGTCGATGACCGCCTGCTCCCGCCGCTGGGCGAGCCGGTCGGCCCGCTCGAAGTGGCGGGGGGGGGGGTTNCTCGAAGTGGCGGTTGGCGAGTTCCGCGCGGGCGGATGCGGTGCGCACCGTGGGCCACAGGGCGTCGATCTCGGAGTTGAGCGAGGACCCCACCAGCACGGCGATCGCCATGACGTACAGCCACGCCAGGATCGCGATGGGGGCGGACAGCGAGCCGTAGATGCTCACCTGTCCGAAGGAGGCGTCCAGGTAGGCGCGCAGGCCGGCCGAACCGGCCAGGAGCACGAGGGTGGCCAGGAGCGCCCCGGGCAGGTGCCGCCACAGCGGGGTGCGGACGGGGACGCTGAGCGCGTAGAGCAACGTGACGGCGGCGGTGACGAGCAGGGCCACCAGCGGCCAGTAGAAGAGGTTGAGGCGGCCGACGGTGAGCGGCAGCAGATCGTGGACGATGTCGGGTCCGGCCACCATCACCGGCAGCACCAGGACCGCGAACAACAAGCCTCCCAGGTAGGCGAAGAAGGCGAGCACCCGCTGCCACAGCCAGCCGCGCAGTTCGTCCAGGCCGTAGGAGATGGTGATGGAGCGGATGAAGACGTTCATCGCCCGCGAACCCGACCACAGGGACACCAGGAAGGTGACGGAGAGGACGCCGCCCGGGACGCCGCCGAGGAAGTCGTCGACCAGCGGCTCCACCACGCTCTCGACGGTGGCGGGGGTCAGGATGCGCGCCGCCAGGTCCAGCATCCACTCGCGGATCTCCACCACGAGGTCCTCCCCGAACACCATGGCCAGCGGCCCCAGGGCGCCCAGGAGACAGAGCAGCAGCGCGGGGAGGGAGATCAGCGCGAAGAAGGCCGACTCGGCGGCCAGGCCGACGACCCGGTCACGGGAGAAGGCGCGGATGGTGCGCAGCACGAGCAGCGTGCCGCTGCGGAAGGCGGGATGGCGTCTGAGCCAGGCGTCGACCATGCGCCACAGGCTTTCCCAGAATCCCACCACAGGGAGAACGTTAGCGCTCCTCAGGACGGTCGGCACCATCGCGGCATGACGTGACTCACATTCGGGCCCGATCGGCACGCCTGGACAAGCGCCGGACGCCCGTGCCATTCTCGAAACATGAACGCTGTTCTCGACCCCATGCTCCGCGTGCGCCGCCACGTGGACTTCCTGCGGGTCAGCAGCGCCATCTGTTGCAGCGTCGGATAACTTCTCGCCGCCTTTTGACGCACCCTCAGGGGTGCGCGCGGCCCCGGCGCTCCCCCTCTTCCTTCAACTCCCACACGGGCTTCACCCGTGACACCAGCCACGACGACGTGCGGTGTCCACGGGCCAGTGGTGCGGGCGCCGGGATCGTGAGCACCCCGCGACCCCAACGGAGACACCCGCGATGCCTCCCTCTTCCGCGCAGCCCGGCAAGCCACCCACGGCAGCCAAACCCAAGCGCCGCCGTGGTGAGGGCCAGTGGGCCCTCGGCTACCGCGAACCGCTGAACAAGAACGAGGAGAACAAGAAGAACGACGACGGGCTCAACGTCCGCGATCGGATCATCAACGTCTACGCGAAGGGCGGGTTCGACTCCATCGACCCGGCCGACCTCCGTGGGCGCTTTCGCTGGTTCGGCCTCTACACGCAGCGTGCCCCGGGCATCGACGGCGGCAAGACGGCCGTGCTGGAGCCCGAGGAACTCGACGACCGCTACTTCATGCTGCGCGTGCGCATTGACGGCGGCCAGTTGTCGGCGGCCCAGCTGCGCGCGGTCGCGGAGGTCTCCCGTGACTACGGACGCGACACCGCCGACATCACCGACCGGCAGAACGTGCAGTACCACTGGATCCGCGTGGAGGACGTCCCCGCGATCTGGGAGAAGCTGGAGTCCGTGGGGCTGTCCACGACGGAGGCCTGCGGGGACACCCCGCGCGTGATCCTGGGCTGCCCGCTGGCCGGAGTGGCCGAGGACGAGGTCCTGGACCCCACCGCGCAGATCGAGCAGATCTACGACGAGCACATCGGCAGTCCGCTGTTCTCGAACCTGCCCCGCAAGTTCAAGTCGTCTCTGTCCGGGTGCACCGTGCACTGCGTGAACCACGAGATCAACGACATCGCCTTCGTGGGCGTGCGCGACGAGGCGGGCGAGGCCGGGTACGACCTGTTCGTCGGCGGCGGTCTGTCCACCAACCCGATGTTCGCGCAGCGGCTGGGCGCCTTCGTGCGCCCGGACCAGGTGAGCGAGGTGTGGGCCGGGGTCTGCGGGATCTTCCGCGACTACGGTTTCCGGCGCCTGCGCACGCGTGCCCGGATCAAGTTCCTCATCAAGGAGTGGGGCGCGGAGAGGTTCCGGGAGGTCCTGGAGCGGGAGTACCTCGGCTACGCGCTCCCCGACGGCCCCGGTCCCGTGCTGGACCCGGGGGTGCGCCGCGACCACGTGGGCGTGCACCGCCAGCGCGACGGACGGTTCTATGTGGGCTTCGCGCCCAAGGTGGGCCGGGTCTCGGGCGCCTCGCTGCTGCGGGTCGCCGAGATCGCCGAGGAGCACGGGTCGGACCGCATCCGCACCACCGCCGACCAGAAGCTGGTCATCCTCGACATCGAGGAGGAGCGGCTCCCGTCGATCACGGCCGCGCTGGAGGCCGAGGACTTCCAGGTCAACCCGAGCGTGTTCCGCCGTCAGACCATGGCCTGCACCGGCATCGAGTTCTGCAAGCTGGCGATCGTGGAGACCAAGGGCCGCGCGGCCACCCTCATCGACGAGCTGGAGAAGCGGCTTCCGGACTTCGAGGAGCCGGTGACCATCAACGTCAACGGCTGCCCGAACTCCTGCGCGCGCATCCAGGTCGCCGACATCGGTCTCAAGGGCCAGCTGGTCATGAACGACCGGGGTGAGCAGGTGGAGGGCTACCAGATCCACCTGGGCGGCGGCATGGGGCTGACCCAGGCCTTCGGCAAGAAGATCCGCGGGCTGAAGACGACCGCCGACGATCTCCCCGACTACGTCGAGCGGGTGCTCCGGCGCTTCCAGGAGCAGCGCGAGGACGGCGAGAACTTCGCCGCCTGGGCGGGCCGCGCGGACGACGCGGACCTGAAGTGACCACCTGACACCCAGAGGCCCGGGCGGTGCGCGCCCGGGCCCGCCCGACCCCCTGACCCGGGCCGGGTCCACCGGAAGGAAGAGGTGCGCCGTGTCCGAAAGGGCCGCGCCTTACTACTGCCCCTACTGCGGCGACGAGGACCTGATGCCCGAGGAGGGCGCCGCCGTCAAGGGTGAGGGCTACCCCTGGGCCTGCCTGTCGTGCGCCCGGGTGTTCCGAGTCAAGTACGTGGGCCTGCGCTCCGCCTCGTTCTCCGCGGGCGGAGCCCCCTCCAGACCGACGGAAGGCAACGAATGAACGCCACCATCGCCAAGACCGGCGGACCGGAGTCGGCCGCGCGGGCCGCCCGTGAGCTGGAGGAGGCCTCGGCCCCGGAGATCATCGCCTGGGCGGCCGAGACCTTCGGCTCCGAACTCTGCATGACCTCCTCCATGGCGGACGCGCTCATGGTGGACCTGGCGTCCAGGGCCGCTCCGGGGATCGACGTGATCTTCCTGGACACCGGCTACCACTTCCCCGAGACCATCGGCACCCGTGACGCCGTGGCCTCCGTGTACGACGTCAACCTGATCACCGTGGAGCCGCTGCGGACCGTGGCCGAGCAGGACCTGGCCCTGGGCCCCCGGCTGCACGGGCGCGACCCCGGCATCTGCTGCCACCTGCGCAAGGTGGAACCCCTCCAGCGGGCGTTGGAACCGTACTCGGCGTGGCTGACGGGGCTGCGCCGGGAGGACTCGGTGACCCGCCGGGACACCCCGGTGGTGCAGTGGGACCGGCGTCGGCGGATGACCAAGGTCAACCCGATCGCCCGGTGGACCCAGGAGGAGGTGGACGCCTACATGTCCGAGCACGGGGTCATGGTGAACCCGCTCCAGTACGACGGGTTCCCCTCGATCGGCTGCGAGCCGTGCACCCGTCGCGTGGAGCCGGGCGAGGACCCCCGTAGCGGCCGCTGGGCCGGGACCGGCAAGACCGAGTGCGGAATCCACGTATGAGTGCCGGTGCGGGGTCCGGACCGGGCACCGCGGTCCCGCTGCTGGCGGTGGCGCACGGGAGCCGGGACCCGAGGTCGGCCGAGGCGGTCTCGGCCGTCTTCGATCGGGTGCGTGCGCTGCGGCCCGGGCTGGAAGTGCGCCTGTCGTACCTGGACCACGTGGCCCCCGGCGCGGAGGAGGCCCTGGACGAGCTGGCCTCCGGCGGTGCCGGTGAGGTCGTGGTCCTGCCCGCCCTGCTGACGGCGGCCTTCCACAGCAAGGTGGACCTGCCGTCGGTGCTCGACCGGGCGCGTGAGCGCGGCCCGTGGCTGCGGCTGCACTACGCCGACACGCTGGGCCCGCACCCGCTGCTGTTGGACGCGGTGGAGCGGCGTCTGGCAGAGGCGGGGGCCCGCGCCGAGCCGGGGACGGCGCTGGTGCTGGCCTCGGCCGGGTCGAGTGACGCCGGGGCCAACGCGGTGATCCGGGCAATGGCGGACGAGCTCGCGGAGCGGGGCCCGTGGGGCGAGGTGGTGGCCGCCTACGCCTCGGCGTCCGAGCCGAGCCCGGGCCGGGCGGTGCGGGAGTTGCTGGAGCGCGGCCACCGGCGCGTGGCGGTGAGCGGCTACCTGCTGGCTCCCGGTTTCTTCTCCGACCGGGTGCGTGAGCAGTCGACGACGGCGGGGGCGTCGGTGGTCGCCGACTCCCTCGGGGACGTGCCCGAGCTCGCCCGTGTGGCGCTGGAGCGCTATGACGCGGCGGTCGCGGCCCGGCACTCCCCCGTGCGGGAGTCGGCCGCACGACCGTGAGGGATCGGGGGCGGGCGGCCCACGGTGCCGCCCGCCCTCACCTGTTCCCGACCGGCGGGGGGCCGCCCCGCGNNNNCGTCGGCGGCCGGGTCAGGCGGCGGCGGTGACCGCCGCTGCGAGCAGGATCGCGGCGGAGAACAGCAGCGCGCCCGGGGCTCCCACCGCGCCCGCGACGCCGGCGGCCGCGGCGGGTACGGCGACCTGGCCCACGCGGTTGCCCCAGATGCGCAGGGCCAGGGCGGCCCCTCGGGCGCCCTCCGGGGCCAGGGTGGTGACCTGGGCCATGGTCAGGGGCTGTCCCAGACCGAGCAGGAAGCCGCCCACGACCAGCACCGCCGCCAGGACGGCGAACCCGCCCAGGGGCAGCGCCACCAGGGTGAGCGAGACGGCGGCGACCGCGGTGCTGGTGACGACCAACGCCTTGCGCGACCACCGGCGCCGCATCCACGGCAGTGTGAGGCGTGAGAGCAGCGAGGCACCGGCGCGCATGCTCAACAGGACGCCGACGAGCATGGGGGACAGTCCCCGGCTCTCGGCGATGAGCGGCAGGTAGGCCGTGAGGATGTCCACGGCGGTCAGCAGCGCCAGGCTGGTGAACAGGGCCGAGGGCATGCGGCGGCGGCGCAGGAGGTCCCGGGTGGGGACCGGGGGCGCGGCCCTCTGCTCGGCGGTGCGCCTCATCGGGCGCAGCCGCGCCAGGGGGATCAGCGGCAGGCCTCCGAGGGCGGCGACGACCCCGGCCACCAGCAGCGCGGTGGAGGTCGCGGAGAGCAGTTCCGCTCCCGAGGCGTCGGCGAGGATGGCCCCGGAGATCAGTGGTCCGGCGAGCTGGCCCAGGGAGGCCGCGGCGGTGAACCAGCCGAAGTCGCGGTCCAGGTGTTCGGGGCGCGAGTAGCGGGCGATGAGGGCCTGGGCGGAGACCATGCACAACAGGTGGCCGACGCCCACGACCGTGCTGGCCAGGGCCAGGCCGAGCAGCCCACCGGAACCGGCCAGGAACAGGCTTCCCACGGCCAGGATGACCGAGCCCAGGCCCGCGATCCATGCGATGCGCGCCGCGCGGTCGGTGAAGCGGCCCAGGGACACCGCGATCACCAGGGGAAGCAGGGCATAGGCGGCGGTGACCAGCCCGACCTCGACGGCCTCCCCGCCTACGGCGATGGTGCGGTAGGAGATGAGGGGGCGGACGAGGTTGAGCGCGGTGTGGGTGAGGACCACGCTGCCCAGCAGTCCCCAGAGCCACCGGGAGCGTTCCGTCGGTCCCGAGTCCGTCATGGTCCCCCTCGCGGCGTGTCCTGTGTGGACACCTCGCGGATTCGTCCCGTGACGGGATGATGACACGAGCGGGGTGTCGTACGGCGTCGGGCATCGTATCGAAGGGGCCGGTCAGGGAGGCGTGCCGGGGGTCCCGGGTTCGCCTCACGGGTGGCGGCGGGTTTCTGGGGGCCACGTCGGAGAAGCCGTGCGCGGGGTGGTGGCGCCGGTCGGAACCAGCCGGCGGTCGGGCGGTCGGCGCCCGTTCCCGGCGCCGGTTGAGTAGGTTCGGGGTACTGGAACCGAGCGGACGGAGTGTGCGATGGCCGGGCGGGACGGAATCCGGGACATGCTGCGCGGACTGCGGGTCTTCGCTGGGCCCATGGCGGCCTTCGACCCCTCCGCCGCCCCGGACGACCCGGTGGACCTGTTCGTGGAGTGGCTGGGCGAGGCCATCGAGGCGGGCGTGCCCGAGCCGCACGCGATGACGGTGGCCACGGCTGACGCCGACGGGGCGCCCTCGGCGCGCGTCCTCATCCTGAAGGACCTCACTGCCGAGGGGTGGTCGTTCGCGACCACCACGACCTCCGTCAAGGGGCGGGAACTCGCGCGGAACCCGAAGGCCGCGCTCCTCTTCTTCTGGGGGCTCCAGGGGCGTCAGATACGGCTGCGCGGCCCCGTGGAACTGGCCGGATCCGAGGAGCGCGCGGCCGACTTCACCGCCCGCTCGCTGGAGGGCCGGGTGGCGGGCCTGCACGGACGCCAGAGCCAGCCCCTGGACAGCCTGGAGACCATCCACACGACCGCCGAGGAGAGCCGCGCCCGGTTGGAGGCCGACCCCGGACTGGTGCCCGACCACTGGGGCCTGTACCGGCTCGCACCCACCGAGATCGAGTTCTGGCAGGCGGACCCCGACCGGCGCCACACCCGTCTGCGGTACCGGCGCGAGAACGTCTCGGCCCCCTGGGAGCGCGGACTCCTGTGGCCCTGAACCGGGCGCCCCGCGCGCGTACGCCTGAGCAGGAGCGGACCGGGAAGAGCGTCGCGCGGACGTCACCGAACCGGCTTCGGTCGGGGGGTTCCGGGCAGGGATAGGATTCCCGCACCCGTCCACCCCCGAACCAGGATCGGAGCCGGAATGCCCGACACACACGAAGTGTTCAACCAGGCCACTCCGCTCGGTGACTACAGCGCCGCCGACGACCCCGCCCTCCTGGAGGGCCTGCGCCGCGAGGGCGCGGGCTGGGCGGAGGCCGACGTCCGCGAGATCGGCGACGCGGCGGGATCCGAGCGCGTGCGCGCGTGGGGCGAGTCCGCCAACGCCTACCCCCCGGTCCTGCGCACCCACGACCGCTACGGCCACCGCGTGGACGAGGTCGACTACCAGCCCGCCTACCACGTGCTCATGGACCAGGCCGTGGAGCACGGTCTGCACGCCGCGCCCTGGGCGGACGGGCGCGAGGGCGCCCACGTGGCCCGCGCGGCCAAGTTCTTCCTGTGGTCGCAGGCGGAGAGCGGTCACGGATGTCCGATCTCCATGACCTACGCCTCCGTCCCGGCGCTGCGCCACTCCCCCGAGCTGGCCGCGCGGTACGAGCCGCTGCTCACCGCGCGCTCCTACGACTTCGGGCTGCGGTCGCCGCTGACCAAGCGGGGTCTCCTCGCGGGTATGTCGATGACCGAGAAGCAGGGCGGCTCGGACGTGCGCGCCAACACCACGCGGGCCGTGCCCACGCCTGAGGGCCACCACCTGCTCACGGGTCACAAGTGGTTCACCTCCGCGCCCATGAGCGACGTGTTCCTGACCCTCGCGCAGGCTCCCGAGGGACTGACCTGCTTCCTGGTGCCGCGGGTCCTGCCCGACGGCTCCCGGAACCGGATGTTCGTCCAGCGGCTCAAGGACAAGCTGGGCAACAGGTCGAACGCCTCCGCCGAGCTGGAGTACGACGGTGCCGTGGCCCACGCGGTCGGCGAACCCGGCCGGGGCGTGCCCACCATCATCGAGATGGTCAACAGCACCCGGCTGGACTGCGTGATCGGTTCCGCCTCGGGCATGCGCGCCGCCGTGGTGCAGGCCCTGCACCACGCCGAGACCCGGAGCGCCTTCGGCACTCCGCTCGTGGACCAGCCGCTCATGCGCAACGTCCTGGCCGACCTCGCCCTGGAGTCGGAGGCAGCCACCGCGCTCATGACCCGGCTGGCCGGATCGGTGGACCGCGCGGTGCGCGGCGACGAGGGCGAGGCGGCCTTCCGCCGTCTGGGCGTGGCCGTGGGCAAGTTTTGGGTGACCAAGCGCCAGCCGGTGCACGCCGCGGAGGCCCTGGAGTGCCTGGGCGGCAACGGGTACGTGGAGGAGTCGGGCATGCCCCGCCTGTTCCGGGACTCGCCGCTCAACTCCATCTGGGAGGGCTCGGGCAACGTGGCCGCGCTGGACGTGCTGCGGGCGATGGCGAGGGCGCCGGAGGCGGTGGAGGCCTTCATGGCCGAACTCGACACCGCCGCGGGCTCGGACGACCACTACGACGCCGCTCTGAAGCGGCTGGGCCAGGCCCTGGGCGATCCGGAGGAGGTCCAGTACCGGGCCCGCGCGGTGGTGGAACTGATGGCGCTGACTCTCCAGGCGTCGGTGCTGCTGCGCTACGCGCCCACCCCGGTGGCCGAGGCGTTCACCGTGTCCCGGCTGGGCGGCGAGTGGGGGCACGTGTTCGGGACGCTGCCCAGGGGCGTGGACACGGAGCTGATTCTGGACCGGGCTCGGCCCCGGCGCTGATCGTCGGGCTCCGCCTCCTACGCCGACTCCGTGACCCGTGTGCCGACCGCTCCATGGTGGGGCGGTCGGCACCGTCGGTTCGCGGGCCGAATTCCCCCGAACACCTTTCCCGCCCCTTTCACCGCCGTGCACATAAGCCACAGAAAGCACAGAACGGGCGTCCGAGAACGAACATCGGCCCAGTTCGGCATACTTCCGCGACCGAAGCGGAAGAAAGAAGTCGTCACCATCAAAAACGCCCTTACGGGCCCTGAAACCTAGAGACTGACGACGCCTATGGTGGAAGTGTGGCCAGGTAGTTCCTATCCGCTCGGTGCGACCTACGACGGTTCCGGCACCAATTTCTCGCTCTTCTCCGAGGCGGCCGAACAGGTGGACCTGTGCCTGTTCGACGACGACGGCGAGGAGACCCGCATACCCCTGACCGAATACGACGGCTTCGTCTGGCACGGGTACCTGCCCGGCGTCGGTCCGGGACAGCAGTACGGGTACCGCGTCCACGGCCCCTACGCGCCCGACCAGGGGTTGCGGTGCAACCCGAACAAGCTGCTCACCGATCCCTACGCGAAGGCGCTCAACGGCGACCTCACCTGGCACGAATCGCTCTTCAGCTACCACTTCGCCGACCCGGACCGAAAGAACACGGCCGACAGCGCGAGATACGTGCCCAAGTGCGTGGTGGTCAGTCCGTTCTTCGACTGGGGCAACGAGACGCGCCCCAACACCCCGTACCACCAGACGGTGATCTACGAGGCGCACCTGCGCGGACTGACGATGCGCCATCCGGCCATCCCCGAACACCAGAGGGGCACCTACTCGGGCCTGGCCCACCCGGAGGTCATCGACTACCTCACCTCGCTGGGGGTGACCGCCGTCGAGCTGATGCCCGTCCACCACTTCGTGCCCGAGCACGCGATGGTGGCCCGGGGGCTGACCAACTACTGGGGCTACAACACCCTGGCCTTCCTGGCCCCGCACAGCGGGTACGCCGCGCGCGGTTCGCGCGGCCAGCAGGTGCAGGAGTTCAAGGCCATGGTGAAGTCGCTGCACGAGGCGGGCATCGAGGTGCTGCTCGACGTGGTCTACAACCACACCGCCGAGGGCGACCACATGGGTCCCACGCTGTCCTGGCGGGGCATCGACAACCTCGGCTACTACCGGGTCAGCGACGAGGACCAGCGCTACTACCTGGACTACACGGGCTGCGGCAACAGCCTGAACGTGCGCCACCCGCACTCGTTGCAGCTCATCATGGACTCGCTCCGCTACTGGGTCCTGGAGATGCACGTGGACGGGTTCCGCTTCGACCTCGCCTCGGCCCTGGCCCGTGAGTTCCACGACGTGGACCGGCTGAGCACGTTCTTCGACATCGTCCAGCAGGACCCGGTGATCTCCCAGGTCAAGCTGATCGCCGAACCCTGGGACGTTGGACCGGGCGGCTACCAGGTGGGGAACTTCCCGCCGCTGTGGACCGAGTGGAACGGCAA
>NZ_ANAE01000157.1 GCF_000341265.1 Nocardiopsis prasina DSM 43845
GCTCCACTCCCAACTTCTAAAAAACAGTGCCTAGGTCTCCTGGGGTACGGCGCCGCTCCGGTGCAGGGGACGCGACCCCGAGCACGAGTAGGTGTGGGATCCCCCCATCCCCGGGCCGCCGAGGGCCGACCCGACCACGGGTCGGCCCTCCGCCGTGCGCTGGAGCGGGGGCGGGGGACCCAGACGGTCAGGCGCGCGGTCCGCCCGGCACGGAGGCGAGGTCGGAGCCCCGTGTCTCCCGGGCGAGGACCACCGCGACCACGGTGACGACCCCCACTCCGGCCACGTACGCCGAGATCGGCAGGCTGGTTCCGAAGGTCGCCAGGAGCGCCGTGGCGATGAGCGGGGCCAGCCCGCCCGCCACGATCGACGCCAGCTGGTATCCGATGGAGGCTCCCGAGTAGCGGACCCGGGTGCTGAACAGTTCGGAGAAGAAGGCCGCCTGCGGGCCGTACATGGCGCCGTGCAGGAAGAGTCCCACGGTGGCGGCCAGGGTCACCGACCAGAAGCTGCCGACGTCGATGAGCGGGAAGAACGCGAAGCTCCACGCGGAGACCCCCAGAGCGCCGAAGGCGATCACGGGTCGGCGGCCGACGACGTCGGACAGGGCGCCCCACATGGGGATCGTCACGAGGTGGACGGCCGAGGCTATGAGCACGGCGTTCAGGACCGCGTCGTTGCCCAGCCCGGCCTGCTGGGTGGCGTAGACCAGGATGAACGCGGTGACCACGTAGTACGACACGTTCTCGGCCATGCGCACGCCCATGGCCACGAGGGTCTCGCGCCAGTGGTGGCGGAGCACGTCCAGGATGGGTGCGCGCTCGGTGGTCCGGTCGGTGGCGGCCTTGCGGGAGGCCTCCTGGAAGACCTGGGACTCGGTCACCGCCAGCCGGATCCACAGGCCGATGAACACCAGGACCCCCGACAGCAGGAACGGCACGCGCCAGCCCCAGTCGAGGAAGGTCTGGTCGGTCATCACCACGGCGAGGACCGCCAGCACGGCGGTGGCCAGGAGGTTGCCGCAGGGCACCCCGGCCTGGGGCCATGAGGTCCAAAAGCCCCGGTTGCGGGCCCTGCCGTGTTCGGCGACGAGCAGCACGGCCCCGCCCCACTCGCCGCCCAGCGCGAACCCCTGCACCACGCGCAGGAGGGTGAGCAGCAGGGGAGCGGCCACCCCGACGGCGGCGTAGGTGGGCAGCAGGCCGATGGCGAAGGTGGCGCCGCCCATGAGGAGGAGACTCAGGACGAGCAGTTGTTTGCGGCCGACCCGGTCGCCGAAGTGGCCGAAGACCAGCCCGCCCAGGGGCCGGGCGACGAAGCCGACCGCGTAGGTGGTGAAGGCCAGCATGGTGCCGACCAGGGGGTCGGACTCGGGGAAGAAGACGTGGTTGAACACCAGGGCGGCGGCGGCCCCGTAGAGGAAGAAGTCGTACCACTCGATGGTGGTGCCGATGAGGCTGGCCGTGACGACGCGGTGGAAGGGCGTCTTCGGAGCGTCTCCGCCCCCGGGGGACGATGTCGTTCTCGGTTCCATGCCCGCACACGCTAGGGACCTGGGCGACCGCTGCCTATGGGGGTTGTCCGCACACTTGGGCGCCCCGCCATGTGTGGACCCACCCTGGTCGTCCACAGGCCGATCGGCGGATGCACGAACGAAAATCATTTTCGGTTACCATTCGGGGAGTTCCCAATCGAACCCCACGGAGTGCCCCCGTGTCCGAACGGACCACATCGGAGCGCGACGCCACGCCCGATCCCACCAGCTCACTCGGCGACTCCATCGCCCGCGACTGGAGCGACCACGGCGACGAACTGCCCCCCGCCGACTGGGGCAGGCGCACCGGTTCGCGCCGCACCGGAACGGTCTGGCTGTTCGCCCTCTTCATCACCGCCATGGCGATGGCCCACGCCTGGCTCACGGACGAACTGACCAGCCAGGCCTTCCTGGCCTGGGCGACCATCTTCACGGCCATCAGCTTCCAGGCCCTGCCCTTCCTGGTCTTCGGGGTGGCCCTGTCGGCGGCGCTCATCGCCTTCGTGCCCACCTCGGCCTACCAGAGGTTCATCCCGAGCAAGCCTGGGCGGGCGGTCCCCGTGGCCGGAGCCTCCGGTGCGCTCCTGCCCGGGTGCGAGTGCGCCTCCGTGCCCATCGCCGGGAGCCTCATCAAGCGCGGGGTCGCTCCGGCGGCGGCGCTGACCTTCCTGCTCGCGGCGCCGTCCATCAACCCCATCGTCATGATCGCCACCGCCGTGGCCTTCGCCGGGCAACCGGAGATGATCCTGGCCCGCTTCGTGGCATCGCTGCTGGCCTCGGTGGTCATCGGCTGGATCTGGGTGCGCTTCGGCAAGGCCGACTGGCTGCGCCTGCCCTCGCGGACCCACGCCCCCGGTGCCTCCAAGTGGCAGGTCTTCCGGGAGTCGATGCTGCATGACATGATGCACGCGGGCGGCTACCTGGTGGTCGGCGCGCTCGCGGCCGCCACACTCAACGTCATGGTGCCGCGGGAGTGGCTGCTGGCCGTGGCCGAGGCGCCGATCATCTCGGTGCTGGTGCTCGCTCTGCTGGCCATCCTGCTCTCGATCTGCTCGGAGGCCGACGCCTTCGTGGCGGTCAGCCTCACCGACTTCTCGCCCACCGCAAAGCTCGCGTTCATGGTCATCGGGCCGATCGTGGACCTCAAACTGATCGCGATGCAGGCCGGGGTGTTCGGCTGGCGCTTCGTCGCCCGGTTCGCCCCCATCTGCCTGGTGGTCGGCCTGCTCAGTACCTTCCTGATCGGAGCCATCCTCCTGTGAACCGGATCGCCCAGGGGCTCACGCTCGTCCTGCTCGGTGCCGCCGCGCTGACCAGCACCGTCCCCACCAACCTGTACCTGAACTGGGTCAAGGCGGGTTTCGGCCCGTTCCTGATCGCCGCCGGAGTGGTCATGGTGCTGCTCGGCGTCCTGATCATCGTCGCCGAACTGCGCGGCGAGAGCCACGCTCTGGACGAGGAGGACGCGGTTCCTGAGGACGCCGTGACGACCGCTTCCTCAGACGGCTCCGCGCCCCGCTCGGAACTCGACCACGTCACGGCCGAGTACGGCAACGGCGGCGGGGACGGCCACGGGCACGACCACTCCGTCGCCCCCCGCGTGGCCTGGCTGCTCCTGCTTCCCGTGATCGCGGTGTTCGTCATCGCTCCGCCCGCACTCGGTTCCTACACCGTGGAGAGCACCGGCGGTTCCAGCGGCCCGCCTCCCCGCGACGAGCGCGTCCCCTCCCGGTTCACCGACGAACTGAGCCAGGCCGGCCCCGAGGACGTGGTCCCGCTCGACATCCAGCAGTTCGTCATGCGGGCGTGGATCGACGAGGAGCGCGAGCTGTCCGGCCGCGAGGTCGAGCTCACCGGGTTCGCCGTACCCGCGCAGGACGGTGACGGCTGGTACCTGGCCCGACTCCAGATGGCCTGCTGCGCCGCCGACGCGGTGGTCAACAAGATCCTCATCACCGACCATCCCGCGCCGGAGGCCGACACCTGGTGGACGGTGCGCGGTACCTGGGTGGAACCGGAGGGGGACCTGTACGACGTCTCCGAGCACGAGATCACGACCACCTCGGTCGATGAGGTCACCAACCCGCCGGACCCCTACGAGTAGTCTGTCCGGCCCCCCGCGAGCGCATCGGCTCGCGGGGCGACGCGCTGTCGGGGACGAAACCGCCCGAATCGGGATCTCGTGCCCGTTCGTGCGTTTCGGTCGCCACACCGGAGATCATTCAAGGGTTTCCTATTGCGCTGAGTCACAATGGGTGGGTGGCAGATCGGTACGAGCGACCCCGGAGGCCCTGGGGCGCACTACGTCCGCGAAGCATCCGAGCCCGGGTCACGCTCGGTGCCGTCGTCATCCTCTCCCTGGTCATCTGCATTCTGCTCAGCGCCTCCATCCTGCTGATCCGGGAAGTCACCCTGAACGAGCTCCGGGACCGGGCCGCCGAGGGCGCCCGTCACGTGGCCGACCACATCATGACGGAGCGTTACGACGGGCCGATTCCGGCGTCCGAACCCATCCTGCGCTTCCAGGTGATCGATTGGGAGACCGACGAGGTCCTGGCCTCCAGCGTGGCCCTGAGCGGGCTACCGCCCCTGAACGAGCACGACCCCGACCCCGGCGACTTCAGGGTGGACGACTACGTCTGTGACGTCATCCCCGAGGACCCGACGGGTGACTGCTTCCAGGTGGTCGCGTACGTGGTCGACGACTCCGCCTACGGCGACAACGTCATGGCCCTCGCCGCCACCCGCACCCCGCTGATCCTGGGCGACAGGGTCCTGGAACTCGTGCTGCTGGGCGCCTCGGCCCTGCTGATCTTCGGATCGGGCTTCGTCATCTGGTACGGAGTCGGACGGGCCCTGCGCCCGGTCTCGCTGATCAGCGACGAGATGGAACTCATCTCCGTCGGCGACCTGCACCGCAGGCTCCCCCTGCCCAAGAGCGACGACGAGATCGCCCACCTGGCGCGAACCGCCAACTCCAGCCTCGCCCGGTTGGAGGAGGCGGTCACCCGACAGCGCCGGTTCGTCTCCGACGCCTCCCACGAGCTGCGCAATCCCATCGCGGGCATGCGCACCAAACTGGAGGTCGAGCTCTCCGACCCCGATCCTGACCAACGCGCCCGGGAGCGTCTGCTGACCGGACTGCTCTCCGACACGGAACGGCTGGAGAACATCGTCGGGGACCTCCTGGAGATGGCCCGTCTGGACACCGACCTGGAGATGGCGCACGAGCGGATCGACCTCTCCGAGACGGTGCGACAGGAGTTCTCCGACCAACCCGGCCCGCCCCAGCTGTACGTGCACGCCTCGGAACCCGTGTACGCGCGGGTCAACCGGCTGCGCGTCGTCCGGGTGCTGACCAACCTCGTCGCCAACGCCGCACGCCACGCCAACAGCCGCATCGACGTCATCGTGCAGCACCACGAGGGAGCCGCCGTGGTCGAGGTGCACGACGACGGCTCGGGCATCCCGGTCAAGGACCGCGAGCGCGTCTTCGAGCGCTTCGCCCGGCTCTCGGAGTCGAAGGAACGCGATCCGGGCGGCAGCGGCCTGGGGCTGGCCATCTCACGGGAGATCGCGCGCGCCCATGGCGGCACCCTGACCGCGGGCCACAGCGACCTCCTCGGCGGGGCCCTGTTCACCCTGCGTCTCCCCGATCCACCGGAGCGGAGCGAGTGAGATCCAGGAAGCGCACACCCGAGAAGCAGCCCGAGGCGCCGGCGCGGCAACCGGTGGTCGAGGAGACACACCGCCCCAACTACTTCCTGCTCGGCTTCGTCGGAGCCCTGGGGGTGCTCAGCGCCTGGTTGCTCGTGCAGGCACTGACCAGTGCCCGGGCGGTGTTCGTCTACATCCTGGTCGCGCTCTTCCTGGCGATCGGCCTCAACCCCGCCATCGAGTTCCTGCGGCGGCTGCGGATGCCGCGCTGGGCCGCGATCCTCTCGGTGTGCCTGGCTCTGGTGGCCTTCCTCGTCGTGTTCGTCTGGGCGATCGTGCCACCCCTGACCATGCAGGTCAGCAATTTCGCCACGTCCCTGCCGTCGTCCCTGGAGCAGCTCCAGCACTCGGCGTTCTTCCGTGACCTGGACCGGCGCTACGACGTGATCGGCCGGATCGAGGGCGTCGTCACGGCCGGCGACTTCGGCCAGCAGGTCTTCGGAGGACTGGTGGGTGTGGGACAGGTGGTGTTCAACTCGCTGTTCGCCACCTTCACCGTCCTCATCCTCATGCTCTTCTTCATGGCCTCGCTGCCCGGGATCCTGGACGTCTCGTACCGGTTCGTGCCCCGCTCGCGCCGGGCCGGTGTCAAGGAGATCGGTGACGAGATCGTCCAACGTATCGGCGCGTTCATCGCCGGACAGTTGGTGGTCGCGGCCCTCGGCGGGGTGGTGGCCTTCCTGTTCCTGTGGCTGACCGGCTCCGCGTACGCGCTCACCCTGGCCCTGGTGGTCGCGGTGACGGCGCTGATCCCGCTGATCGGGACGACCATCGGCGCGGTGGTGGCGTCGCTGGCCGTGGCCGTCGGCGACCCGTGGATGGGTCTGGTGACGCTGGTGTTCTTCCTCATCTACCAGCAGATCGAGAGCTACGTCATCGCCCCGAGGGTCATGCGGCACGCGGTGGACGTGGTGCCCACGGTCAACATCACGGCCGCGCTGCTCGGCGGCGCCCTGCTCGGACTGGTGGGCGCTCTGTTGGCCATCCCGACGGCGGCGGCGCTCACCCTGGTGCTGAAGAAGGTGGTCTTCCCCCGCCTGGAAGAGCGCTGAGCAGCCCCGAACCAGCGCCTAACCTGGGACGAATGGGGCACAGGTGGGGTCGGGTGTGGCGCGTGGCGCTGCTCGCGGGGTGGGTCGCGCTGCTGGTGTGGGCGGTCCTGCGCGGACCCGACCTCGGGGCGGTGCGGGCGTGGACCGCCGACGCCGGGCTCCGGGGCGCCGTGGTCTACCTGGCCGCCTACGTCCTGGCCGTGCAGGCACTGGTGCCGCGCCCGGCGCTGAACATCGCCGGGGGACTGCTGTTCGGCCTGGCGGCGGGGGTGGTGTTGGCCCTGGCCGGGGGAGTGCTGGCAGCGGTCATCCAGTTCGCGGTGGCCCGCCACGTGGCCGGGGACGCGCTCTCCCGTCGACTCCCCGAAAGGGTCCGAAACCGGCTGGAGGGCCTGGTCGGGTGGCGGGCGCTCCTGGCCGTCGTGCAGCTACGGCTCATTCCGGTGATCCCCTACCAGATGGTCAACTACGGATTCGGGGTGACCGGGCTGCGGGCCGGCCCCTTCGCCGTGGGGACCGCCCTGGGGTCCCTGCCGGCCACGGCCGCGATGGTGCTGGTCGGCACGGGCGGGACCGACCTCGGGTTCCCGGTGGCGGTGGCCACGGGTGTGGCCGCCGCGCTCCTCGCGCTGGCCTGGTGGTGGCGTTCGCGCCGTCGCCGAGCGCGGGAACCGGAGCGGCGGGCGCGGACGTGATCCGGTGTGTCCGCGCCCGCCGTCCACGGACTCAGCCGAACAGGGGCACCTCGTCCGGTGCGGGACGGTCCAGCTCGAAGGGGAGGATCTCCCCGCCGTCGCTGTCGGTGACCCGTGGTTCCTGGAGGATCTCGGGTTCCTCCCCGGCACGGTTGCGCACCACCATCACCCCCGAGTAGCCGCTGTGGTCGTCCTCGGTGGCGACGAAGGGGACCAGGCCGGGGCCGGTCCACTCCCGTGAGTTGAGGGTCCCGAGCAGCCGCTCGCGGTCCAGGTCCGGGCCGACCTCCATGAGGAGCTGGGCGAACAGGGTCGCCTGCACCATGCCGTACACGGTGGTGTCGGTGAAGGGGGCGCCCTCGTTGTACTCCTCGTGGATCTCGCGGTAGAACGCGGTCCAGGGATCGTCCTCCTGGGCGGCCATCGGAAGGAACGCGGTGATGATGAGGCCGTCGGTGAAGGTCTCGGGCGGGACGTCCTCGGCGGGGGTCCCCTCGGCGTACTCCTCGATGAGCTGGGAGATGGTCTCCACGTCGCCGCCGAAGCTGGGCGCCACCCACTGTGGTTCGTAGCCGATCTCCTGGGCCTCGAGGATGGCCAGGCCGAGGAAGGCGGGGATGCAGTAGCAGACCGCCACCTCGGCGTCGGCCGCCTTGAGTTCGGCGACCTGGCCGTCGAGTTCCGGGACACCCGGGTCGTAGGACTCCCAGGCGACGATGTCGTCGATGAGGTACTGCTCGATCCCCGAGTGGGAGGCGGGCCCGACGTCGTCGTTCTGGTAGAGCAGACCGACGTCGTCACCGGGGAAGTTCTCGGCGAGGTAGGCGCCCTGGACCTTGGCCTCCTTGGAGTAGTCCACCTGGAAGCCGTAGCTGTGCGGGTACTCCTCAGGCTGGTCCCAGGCGAGCGCGCCGGAGGAGACGAAGAGGTCCGGGACGCCCTCGTCGTTCAGCTCCTCGATGACCGACTCGTGGGTGGGGGTGCCCAGTCCGCCGAGCATCGCGAAGATCCCGTCGTCGTCGACCAGGGAGCGCGTGACGTCCATGGTCCGAGCCGGGTCGAAGCCGTCGTCCTCCACCCGGTAGTCGATCTTCCGCCCGTGGATGCCGCCGTTGTCGTTGATGTGGTCGAAGACCGCGCTCGCCCCGGTGGAGACGTGCGCGAACCCCGGGGAGGCCGGTCCGGTCAGCGGCTGGTGGGTCCCGATGACGACGCTGTCGTCGGTGACTCCCGTCGTGGTGGCGGCGGGGAGGTCTCCTGGTCGGCCGACTCGGGGCCCGCGCAGGAGGCGGCGAGTACCGCGACGGCGAGGGCCGCCACGGCTGTTCCCAGTGTTCGCATGGTGGTTTCCTGAACTCGGTTGTGCCTTCGCTGCTGGGCCTGGCGGCCCGTGGGGGAAAGCGGCTTCGTGCTCGGGAGAAGGAGAGGAGGCGACGGTGCCTACTCGCCAGTACGTTACCGGCTGGTAAACATCATACGAACGGGCTTCACGCCCGCGGCCACCGGTAGCCCCAAGGGGGTCGGCGCGCGGCTCGGAACGGATCGCCGCTGGTCACAGTGGGGCGGCGGTGTCCGGTGGAAGTGTCGGTGCGCGGGGTGCGTGTGTGCTTCGGTCAGGGGCGGACGGGTCGCGCGGTCGGGCGGCCGCCTTCGGAGGGGGTCCGGTCCAGCAGCTCGCGGGCGAGCCTGGCGACACGGTCCGAGGCCTGGTCCACCGGGCTGTCGCGGCGCCAGACCAGCAGGTGCCGCAGCTGTATCGGAGCGCCCTCCAGCTGCCGCACCACCACGCCGCGCCCGGACTCGAAGTCCGCCTGGCACGGCGCGATCGCCCGGCGGTCGGCGATGAGGTCGCGGATCTCCGACCTCTCGTAGAGCCGGTACGGGACCTGGGGGCTGAACCCCGCCCGCTGGCAGGCCAGGTAGAAGCACTCCGGCCAACCGGTGCCGTCCGGCGGCGTCAGCGCCCAGGGACACTCGGCCAGGTCCTCCAGCCGGATGTACGTCTCCCGCGCCAACGGGTGCTCCGACCACAGCGCCACGTGCAGAGGATCCACCGCGAGCATCGCCCAGGCCAGGGGGCCGTCGGTCGGAAGGTCGCGGTCCACGTAGTCGATGGTGGTCCCCAGGTCCAGTCGCCCGGCCCGCACCAGGTCCGTGACCAGCTTGGGCGAGTACTCGGTGCGCACGTGCACCGGAACATTGGGGAACACCTCCGGCAGCCGCGCCGACAGCTCCACGGTGAGCGGACCGACCCCGCCCACGCGCAACGTGCTCGGTGAGGCGCCGCGCGCCGTGATGTCGTGCAGCAGGTCGTCCATCGACAACAGCACCGCACGCGCCCGGATCAGGACGAACTCGCCGAGTTCGGTCGGCCGTACCCCCGAACGTCCCCGGTGGAACAGGGGGCCGCCCACTTCGCGCTCGATCCTCTGCAACTGGGTCGTCAGCGCGGGCTGCGACGTGGACAGCGCGGCGGCCGCCCGCGTCACGCTGCCGGTGTCGGCCAGGAGGCAGATCGTTCGCAGATGGCGGAGTTCGAGGTCCATGCGTGGAATCTAAGGCGCCGGGGGCCTCCGTGTACAGGCGTCGCGGGCAGAACGGACGAGTCGCACGTCCTGTGCGGTGTTCCGGCCCCTTCGGGCCCTTCCGTCCAGGGTCCACCGGTCCGGTGGCACCTCGGTTCCGTCCGGCGTGGTTCGTTGGGATAAGGTGCCCTGCGTCACCATATAGTTGGATGACCTACTACTTCGTGGGGAACCCGCGAAGCCGGTCGGTCCGAGGCGCGCCTGGGGCGCCCAACCGTGGGAGAGTTCATGGCGGTCGAACGCACGCTGCACACACCCGAGGCCGAACAGCTCATGGAGCTGACCGGGGAGATCGTGGACAAGGAGATCGCCCCCCGCGCGGCCGAGGACGAGGAGGGCTCCGTCTTCCCGCGCGACGTCTTCACCACCCTGGGGCGGGCCGGACTGCTCGGGCTCCCGTACCCGGGCGAGTACGGCGGCGGCGACCAGCCCTACGAGGTCTACCTCCAGGTGGTGGAGGAACTCGCCCGGGGCTGGCTCGCGGTCGGTCTCGGAGTCAGCGTCCACACGCTCTCCTGCTACCCGCTCGCCACCTTCGGCACCGCCGAGCAGAAGTCCGCTCACCTGCCCGCCATGGTCGGCGGCGAACTCCTGGGCGCCTACTGCCTGTCGGAGACCTCCTCCGGATCCGACGCCGCCGCCCTCACCACCCGCGCCGAGCGCGCCCCGGACGGCTACCGGGTCAACGGCGCCAAGGCGTGGATCACCCACGGCGGCCAGGCCGACTACTACGCGCTCTTCGCCCGCACCGGCGCGCCGGACTCGGGCGCGCGGGGGATCAGCTGCTTCCACGTCCCGGCGGACACGCCCGGCCTCGGTTCGGCCACCCCCGAGCACAAGATGGGCATGCGCTCCTCTCCCACCGCCGGGGTGACCTTCGACGGCGTCGAGCTCGGCGCCGACGCGCTGGTGGGGGAGGAGGACCGCGGCTTCGGGATCGCCCTGTCCGCCCTCGACTCCGGCCGTCTGGGCATCGCCGCGTGCGCCGTGGGAGTGGCCCAGGCCGCGCTGGACGCCGCGGTCACCTACTCCCGGGAGCGCCGCCAGTTCGGCGGTGCCATCGGCGACTTCCAGGGGATCGGCTTCATGCTGGCCGACATGGCCACACAGGTCGCTGCCTCCCGCGAGCTCTACCTGTCTGCCGCCCGCCTGCGCGACGCCGGACGCCCGTTCGGCAAACAGGCCGCCATGGCCAAGCTCATGGCCACGGACGCCGCCATGAGGGTCACCACCGACGCCGTCCAGGTCTTCGGTGGCTACGGCTACACCCGCGACTTCCCGGTCGAGCGCTACATGCGCGAGGCCAAGGTCCTCCAGATCGTGGAGGGCACCAACCAGGTGCAGCGCCTGGTCATCAGCCGCCACCTCGCCAAGGAGGGGTAGGGGCCGCAGGGCCCGGTGGTGTCCGGGCCCCGGTCTACCCGCGCAGGAGTTCGGCGGTGCGCTCGGGAGGGTGCACCGTCAGCCTGACCGCGCGGTCGGTCAGCACGGCCAGCGCCGACCGGTACTCGGGCCCCCGGTCCAGGTCCGAGAGCCAGGCGGACTCGGGGCAGCCGCCGCCCTCCCAGGACAGCAGACGCGCCTCCGCGTCCGGCGGGCTGACCGTCACCCTGCGCAGCCCGCCCGACAACCCCAGTCCGGTCGCCTTGAGCAGGGCCTCCTTGCGTGCCCAGTAGCCGAAGAACGCCCCCGTCCTGTCCTCCTCCGGCAGCGCGTCCCACGCCAGGCGTTCGCCGTCGGAAAGCGAGTACCCGGCCAGCCCGGCCAGGTCACGGCTCTCGGAGATCCGCTCCACGTCCACGCCGACCGGCACCTCCCGGGCCAGCGCCAGGGCCACCCACTCACCGGAGTGGCTGACGGAGATCTCCCACCCACGCGCCGCTCCCGAGGGCACGGGCTTGCCGTGCGGGGCCCGCTCACCGTCCCGGCCCTCCTCCGCGCCGGTCCGGGACTTGTCCTCGCAGGAGCGGCAGCGCAGGTCGAAGGTCACCGTCTCCGGCGCGCAGCCCACCCTGTCCGCCAGCACCAGGCGGGACAGGGCACGACCCAGCAGGTGGCGGTCGCGGTCCGCCTGGAGCCGGAACCGCGCCTGGCGTTCGAGTTCGGATCTGTCCAACAGACGCAGCAGGCGGTCACTCGCGGCGGAGGTGTGGGCCCACCACACCGTGGAGTCGAGGGGCGCGGAGCTGAGGGTCATATCTCCCATTGTCGCTGATCTTCCGGGCGATCTGTGGTGTGAGCCGAACCCAAACGGGGCATTCGGTAAGTGGCAGGTCAGCCCGCCCCCTTGGAGGCTCAGATGTCTGTCGTCATGCTGCTCGGCGCCGGAGCGCTCGTCGGCCTCGTCACGCTCACCGTGCTCTTCATGGTGACCCTGCTGTCCGACAGGCCGGAGAGCGAGGCACACCCCACCAGGGACCGGTCCGTACTCTAGGGAGGCGCGGTCCCCCGCCGTGCGCCACGACCAGCACGGAAGGGTGGGCCCGTACCCATGACCGAGGAGAGCCGACCGGCCTTCGCCGCCGAGCGCCGGGAGCGCATCCTGGAACTGGTGCGGGCCAACGGCAGCATGTCCCTGCGCGACATCGCGGCCAAGGTGCGCGCCTCGGAGGTCACGGTCCGCCGTGACGTGCGCGCCATGGAGGCCGAGGGCCTGCTGGACCGCCGCAGGGGCGGCGCCGCGCTGCCCGGCAGGATCGGACACGAACAGAGCTACACCGGTAAGAGCGGCCAGTGCGCGGCCGAGAAGGCCGCCATCGCCACGGTCGCCGCGCGCCTGGTCCGACCCGGCGACGCCATCACCATCGGCCCCGGCAGTACCGCCGAGGCCTTCGCCCGGGCCCTCCTGGGGCACGGGGACCTCACCGTGGTCACCAACTCCCTCCGGGTCGCCGACGTCCTGGCCGGAGCCGCCGGGGTCGAGGTCGTGATGACCGGGGGCACCCTCCACGCGCCCATGCGGGCCCTGGTCGGGGCGGCGGCCGAGGAGTCCCTGGCGGGACTTCGGGTCAACCGCGCGTTCCTGTCCGGCAACGGGGTCAGCGCCGACCGTGGACTGAGCACCCCCAACCCCGCCGTGGCCAGTGTCGACCGCGCCCTGTCCGCCTGCGCGGAGGAGACCATCGTCCTGGCCGACCACACCAAGGTCGGCGCGGACACCATGGTGACCACCGTCGCCCCCGAGGAGATCGCCCACCTGGTCACCGACAGCAGCGCCGACCCCGAGGTACTGATGACCCTGGAGGAGACCGGCGCCCTGGTCCACGTCACCGTGGTGGCCGACGAACGCGGCCAGTGACCTTCGCGGGAGTCTGTGCGCCCCCTTCGGGACGAATGGAGCGCGTACCGTAGCGTCCGCACCTATTGTGTGGTGGACGTCCAGTGCGTGATCCTGGACGCTCCCCGCCCCCGTCAGCAACGACGTCCGCCCTCTCAGGAGCCGCCGCGCATGTCCACCCATCCGTCGCACCCGGAGCCCGCCCCGACCGCGTCGGCGCGGATCACCCCCGAACCGGTGGCGCTGCCCGAACCCTGGCGGAGCTCCGCTCTGACGGTGGTCGTGCCCACCTACGACGAGGCCGGGAACCTGCCGGTCCTGGTGGCGCAGCTCATGGCGTTGGACCTGCCTCGGCTGCGGGTCGTCGTCGTGGACGACAACTCGCCGGACGGGACCGGAGAGGTCGCCGACAAGCTCGCGCTGGAGTTCGGCGGCCGGCTGTCCGTGGTGCACCGCACCCGCAAGGACGGCCTCGGCCGCGCCTACGTGGAGGGCATGACCCGCGCGCTGGCGGACGGTGCCGACTACGTCGTGCAGATGGACGCCGACCTCAGCCACCCGGTGGGCTACGTCCCCCAACTCCTGGGCACCCTGTACTCCACCAACGCCGGGGTGGTCATCGGCAGCCGCTACGTGCCCGGCGGGAGCCTCTCCGAGGCGTGGGGGCTGCGCCGCCGCCTGCTCAGCGGCTGGGCCAACTCCTACGTCAGGCGGGTGCTGTCCATCCCCGTCCAGGACGTCACCGCCGGTTTCAAGGTCTGGCGGGCCTCCGCCCTGGAGGTCCTGGACCTGGCCAGCATCGAGAGCACCGGCTACGCCTTCCAGGTCGAGATGCACTACCGGGCCTTCCGGCGCGGCCAGAAGATCATGGAGATCCCCATCCACTTCGAGGACCGGGTGGTCGGGCAGAGCAAACTCGACGGCGCGGTCGCCCTGGAGGCGGCGCTGCGGCCGTTGAGGCTGCGCCGCGCGGAGAACGCCAGGCGCTGACGCCGGCCGTGTCCCCCTTCACCGATCAGCGCCGAACTGCGATCATGCGGGTGACTGGACGGTGAGCAAGGGGGACCACATGTCCGAACAGCCCTACGACGTGGACGCCGACATGGGGGAGGACCCCCAGGAGAGCGAGATCGCCGAGGCCGAGAGCCGCCAGAACCCGGACGCGCCCGTGTACGGGTACACGTTCGAGGACGAGAGCGAGGCCACCGAGCGCGGCATTGACGAGGGTGTCCGGGAGGAACGCGACGACGTCATCCCGAGGGAGGACTTCGACCTCGACGAACCCGGTGCGGAGTCCGAGGCCGTCCGCGAGGTGGACGAGCCCGACGAGGCCTGAACCCGAACGGGGCCCCGGGAAGCCGACGGTGCTTCCCGGGGCCCTCGCGCGTGCTGGAGGGCCGTCCGCAGGGGAAGCGTCGACGTCCGATCTGCGCGACCCGGCCCCGACCGCTGCCCGCCCTCACCAGGGGATCCGGTGTCGTCGCTGCCACGCCGCGAAGGGAGTTGTCCACAGGGCCGCGGGGGACGTGTGATCTTCGAGGTCAATACGGGGAAGAACTTTGGTAAGGAGGCGGACACCGTGACCGAACAGCCCTACGAAGTGGACCTGGACCTGGGAGACGACCCGCAGGCGACCGAGGTCGCCCAACGAGAACGGGTCCTCGATCCCGACCACAACATCCTCAGCTACGACTTCGAGGACGACGACAGCCGAGGCAGCCTCGGGATCACCGAGGGTGTGCGGGCCGAACACCTGGGCGCCATCCCCAGACAGCGCTGGGGCGAGGGCCGCAGCGCCGAGGAAGCGGCGCTGAGCGTGGTCTCGGACCCCAACGCCGTCAACGACCTGCCCCTGGAGGGATACGAGCGCTGACCGCGCTCAGCCGCGCCCGTGCTCGGATCGGTCCCCCGCGGTCGACCCCGGGCAGGAGCGCATCGGAGGACCGGACACACCGCAGAAACGCAGCGGTTGGTCCTCGCCGAGCGCCTCCACCGCGGTGCTCTCCTCGGGGAGCGACCCCCGGTCGGCGGCCTCGGAGGCCTCGGGCATCCGCCCGCGCGGCAGCACCAGGGCGCACAGCGAAGCCAGAACGCACAGACCGGCCAGGATCAGCATGGCCGTGCCGAACCCCGCCGCGAGCGCCGTCGAGTCCCCGTGCGCCTCCGAACCCTCACCGCCCGAACCGCCGATCCCCGCCAGGACCGGCACCGCCGCCACACCGATCAGCTGCGCGCCCCTCGCGAACGTGTTGTTCACCCCCGACGCCAGCCCCGCGTGCCGTTCCGTCACGGAGGCGAGGACCGTCGCGGTCAGCGGTGCCACGGTCGTGGACAGACCCAGCGCCACCAGCAGGACCCCCGGCAGCACCCCGGTCAGGTAGGGGGCCTCCTCCTGGAGCCGGGACAACACCACGAAACCGGCGGCCAGCAGCAGCGGACCGACCACCAGCTGGATCCGGGGCCCGATCCGGGCGGCGAGCTTGCCCGAGCGCGCCGACAACAACAGCATCAGCACGGTGATCGGCAACGACGCGGCTCCGGCGGCGACCGGGGAGTACCCCGCCACCTCCTGGAGGTAGATCACCATCAGGAAGAGCAGGGGCCCCAGCGAACCGTAGATCAGCACCGTGGCCCCGTTGGTCACGCTGAACGGCAACGACCGGAAGATGCCCAGCGGCAGCATGGGGAAGGACTTGCGCGCCTCCGTGAACAGGAACGCGGCCAACGCCGCCACACCCACGGCCGCACCCGTCCACACCGCCGGGGTGGAGCCCACCGCACCCCACTGGATCAGCGTGTACGTGATCCCGGCCAGCGCCACCACCCCCAGTAGCGCACCGCTGTAGTCCAGACGTCCCGTGGCGGCGGAGTCCCGGGACTCCGGCACACGGAACCAGGCGATCAGCAGCACCACGGCGGCGATCGGCAGGTTGATGAGGAAGATCAGCCGCCAGTCGCCGATCTGCACCAGCCAGCCGCCCACGAAGGGACCCACAGCCGCGGCCACACCCGTCAGCCCCGACCACGCGCCGATCGCCCGCGCCCGGTCGTTCTCACGGAACCCCGCCTGGAGGATGGCCAGGCTCCCCGGGGTCAGCAGCGCACCGCCCACCCCCTGGATCACGCGCCCGGCGACCAGCCACTCCAGGGACGGCGCGAACGTGCACAGCGCCGAGGCCAGAGCGAAGACCGCCACCCCCACCATGAACAGCCGCACCCGGCCGAACCGGTCGGAGAGCGAGCCGCTGAGCAGGATCAGCGCGGACAGCGTGACCATGTAGCCGTTCACGATCCACTGGAGTCCCGCCAGCCCCGTGTCCAGGTCGCCCTGGATGGCGGGCAGCGCCACCGTCACCACCGTGGAGTCCAGGAACGCCATCCCCGAACCCAGGACCGTGGCGGTCAGCATCCACCGTGCCGCGGGTGTTCCCCACGCGACCCGCCCGGCGACCGGTACCGAGGCCGAACCACTCATACGACACCCCTCCCGAGGACTACCGACACCATAGGAGCGGACCCCCGCCCGTGGGTGGGGGTCCGCGCCGACTTTCCGTCGTCCTGTTCGGTTTTGACCAGTGGCTACTCGCTGGCGAGCGCCCCGGTGATCGAGGTCCCGGCGGCCCTACGGGCGGGCAGCACCGCGGCCAGCAGGCCGGCGAGCACCGCGATCGCGATGAACACCGCGATCTGGGCACCCGGGATGCTGAACACCAGGCCCGGGAGCACCGCCGCACCGGCCGCCCAGCCGAACAGCACGCCCAGGGCGATACCGATCCCCGCGCCGATCAGGCACAGCAGCACGGCCTCGACGCTCAGCATCCGGCGCAGCTGCGCCTTGGCCAGACCCAGCGCCCGCAGCAGAGCGGACTCCCGGGTGCGCTCCAGGACCGACAGCGCCATCGTGTTGGAGATACCGAACACCGCGATGACGATCGCCAGACCCAGCATCGCCGCGATCGTGTAGAACGCGATGTCCATCATCTCGGTGAACTGGTTCTTCATCTCCGCGACCGACATCACCTGGACCATCGGGTATTCGTCGACCGCCGCGTAGACGGCCTCGCGCACCTCGGCGGAGTCGGCGCCGTCAGCGGCACGAAGGTGCAGGTAGCGGCTCTCCGCGATCTCGGGGAAGGCCGCCGAGAAGTCGTCGGGAGTGACGATCGCTCCCCAGAAGGTGGCGTCGTCCTCGACGATCGCGGTCACCTCCAGGTTGAGGTCCCCACTCGGCGCGGGAACGGTGTAGGCGTCACCGACACCCATGCCCTCCGCGAAGTTCTGGGACAGGACCACACCTCCCGACTCCAGGTCGGTCAGGTCGCCCTCGACCACCTCGCCCTTGACGTCGGAGCCCACCTCGGCGCCGTAGAACGCGGTCACCGGCAGGGGAATCGACTCAGGAGAGGAGTCGTCCTCCAGGTACGTGGACCGCTGGGACATGACCCTGTCCAGCATCGGGCTCGCGGCCAGCTTCTCCTGGACCTCGATCGGAACGAGGGGGTCACCGCTCGCCTCGTCGACGGGCGCTTCCCCGTCGGTCACGCCCTCCTCCGAAGCACCCTCAGCGCCCTCCTCAGTGGAGGCTTCCTCGGCACCCTCCTCCGGCTCGGTGGCGCCCTGGATCCCGGGCGGGTGCTGGGCGCTGATCTGGTAGTCGACCGGGAACTGCTCCTCCAGCTGCGCGGTCAGCGTGGTCTCGAACGACGCGCTGATCACCGAGTAGCCGGTGATGAGCGTGGCACCCACCGTGAGCGCGATCATCGCGGTCGCGGCACGGCGCGGGCTCCGGGTGGAGTTGTCCACCGCCAGCATGCTGGGCACACCCAGGCGGCGCAGCGGCACGCCGACGACCCGCACGATCCCGCGCACCAGCAGCGGGCCGAGGACGACCACGCCCACGAAGGCGATCAGGGCCGCGCCGGTCACGACGAACAGGCTGTTCGGGTCCGTGTCCATCGACCGGCTCAGCATCACCAGAGCGGCGGACACGGCGAAGGCCAGCACGCCGAACACCACGCGCACCCAGCCGGTCCCCTTCTCCAGACCGGAGGCGGTGGCGCTGGTACGCAGCGCCGCCAGCGGGGCAACGCGGGTGGCCCGCGCGGCCGGAATCAGAGCGGAGAACACGGTCATGAGCGTGCCGACCAGCAGACCCACGATCACCGCGGTGGGGGTGACGACCAACGAGGCCGTGACGTCGGAGTCCACCAGCTGGCCGCCGAACCGCGCACCGGCCGCGCCCACACCCACACCGGCGAGCACGCCGAGGGCGGAGGCGACCAGACCGACCACGAACGACTCGGCCAGCACGGAACGGAAGACCTGACCGCGCTTGGCGCCCACGCAGCGCAGCAGAGCGAGTTCACGCTGGCGCTGGGCGATGAGGATCGCGAAGGTGTTGTAGATGACGATCCCGGCGACGAACATCGCGATGACACCGAACAGCAGCAGTGCGACACGCATCATCTCGGTCTGCGCGCCCGCGCTCGCGGCCATCTCCTCGCCGTACTCGGCTCCGGTCTGGACGTCGGTACCGGTCACCGTGGCGACGGCCGTGGCAGCGTCCTCGGCCGACGTTCCGTCGGCGGCCCGCACGTTGACCTCGGAGTAGCCGGACGCGCCGGTCATCTCCTGGATGGTGTCCGGGGAGAGGACCACCGCGCCGCCGAAGCTGTAACCGGCGTCGACACCGAAGTTGACCAGCCCGGTGACGGTGAACTCACGCTGTTCCTGGTCGGGGTCGAGCACCGTGACGGTGTCGCCGACCTCGAAACCGGTCTGGTCGGAGGTGGACGTGGCCAGGGCGATCTCGTCGTCCGCGGCGGGCAGCTCGCCCTCACTGGCGGAGAAGCGGCTCGTCTCACCGAACGCCACGGCGGCGGGCGGAGTGAAACCGAACGCGCGGCCCTCGGCGTCCAGGAGCACGGCCTGGCCCCGGATCAGACCGTCGGCCGCGGCGACCTCCGGCAGGGCGCGGATGTCGTCCAGCACGGCGTCGTCGAAGGGGACCGGCTCCAGACGGTAGCCCTCCTCGTCCACGCCGTCCTCCGCCTCGGGGACGGCGATGGCGTCGACGCTCGTCGCCGACCCCATCACGGACTTCTCGTAGCTGGCTTTGAGGGTGTCGGCGAAGACCAGGGTCCCCGAGACGAACATGACACCCAGCAGGATGGCCAGCACGGTGGTGACGTACCGGGACTTGTGGAGTCTGAGCCCGGCGAGTGTGGTGCGCAGCATGGAGCTCAGGCCTCCAGCTTCAGCAGTCGGTCGGAGACGACCTCGGCGGTCGGGTCGTGGACCTCGTCCACCAGGCTGCCGTCACGCAGGAACACCACGCGGTCGGCGTAGGAGGCCGCGACGGGGTCGTGCGTCACCATGACGATGGTCTGGTTCAGGTCCTTGGCCGAGTCGCGCAGGAACGCCAGGACCTCGGCCCCCGAACGGGAGTCCAGGTTGCCGGTGGGCTCGTCGGCGTAGACCACCTCGGGGGCGTTGAGCAGGGCGCGGGCCACCGCGACGCGCTGCTGCTGGCCGCCGGAGAGCTTGGTGGGGAGGTGGTTCAGCCGGTCGCGCAGGCCCACCACGTCGACGATGTGGTCGAAGCGGGCCTGGTCCACTTTGCGCTTGGCGATCTGGGAGGGGAGCAGGATGTTCTGCTCCGCGGTCAGCATCGGCAGCAGGTTGAACGACTGGAAGATGAAGCCGATCCGGTCGCGGCGCAGGAGGGTGAGGTCACCGTCGCGCATGCCGGTGATCTGGGTGCGGCCCAGGTGCACGGTGCCGGAAGTGGGCACGTCGAGTCCGGCCAGGCAGTGCATCAGGGTCGACTTGCCCGAGCCGGAGGGGCCCATGATGGCGGTGAACGCGCCCCGGCGGAACTCCACGTCCACACCGGCCAGGGCGTGCACCTGGTTGCCGCCGGTGTCGTAGATCTTGGTGAGCCCCCGAGCCACCACCACCGGCGGGGCTTGGACCGGGGACGTGGGCTTCACAGCGGACTCGGTCACGACAGAACAACTCCAGAACTCGGGAAGGGGACGGTGCCGGTTGCACGGGATGCCCCGTGCCCCTCGGCGTGTGTCTCCACGCTAGGTCCGTGACCGCCCCCGCCACCTCGGTCTGGGGGCTGATCCTCACACCGGCCAAAGGCATGACGCGGAGCGGGTTCGGGACTCCTTTGTCAGGTGCCACCCCCGACTTTCGTAGGGGGTGTGACCAGCGAGCGAGCCGGTCATCCGCACATGAAACAGCTTTGACATGCGCAAACACTCGCAGAAGTACTATCGGAGGCCCGCCGCTCCGGGTCGGTCGAACGGACGACCCCCACCTGGGACGCCGCCGTAGACTCTGGCGGATGACAACGTGGTTGCGAGATCGCCTGGGGGACCTCAGCGCCCTGCTGGGTCACAACTGGGACTGGTGGTGGAAGCGCCGGCTGCGCTTCGCCGACTGGTTCTACGCCGTCTTCACCCTGCCCTTCACCGGCATGGGGATGCTGGTCGGTGTCGGCGGCAACCTGGGACTCCTCACCTTCCTGCTCCCCCTGGGGACCGGCCTCATCTCCAACCAGTGGATGATCCTCGGCTGGGGGGTCCTTATCTTCGTGCTGCCGGGGCTGCTGGCCTCGGCGACGATGCTGTGGCGCCGCACCGCGCCGAAGTGGCTGATGCTGGTCGGTCTGGCACTCCTCTTCCTGTACGGGAACCCGGTCCCGCTGATGGTGGGCCTGTACTCCTACCCGGCGCACTTCAGCGAGCGCCGCCCCCTCACCGCCTGGTTCCTACTGGGCCTGCTGGGCGTCGCCATCAACCTCGGCCAGTCGGTGCTCGGCTTCGTCATGAGCGCGATCCTCGTCCTGGTCGTCCCCACCATCGCCGGGCTCTGGATCGGGACGAGGCGCCAGCTCATCGACCGCCTCCACGAACGGGCCGAGCGCCTGGAACGCGAACAGCACATGATGGCCGAGCAGGCCATCGGCGCCGAACGCACCCGCATCGCCCGGGAGATGCACGACGTCGTCGCCCACAGGGTCAGCCTCATGGTCCTGCACGCGGGCGGCCTGGAGGTCTCGGCCACGGACGGACGCACCGCCGAGGCCGCCGGACTCATCCGCACCACCGGGCGCGAGGCCCTGTCCGAGCTGCGCGGCATCCTCGGGGTGCTGCGGGACGAGGGCACCGACACCGCGCCCACCGCGCCCCAACCCGTCCTCGACGACCTCGACCGCCTGATCACCGAGTGGCGCGGGGCGGGTATGGAGGTGGGGTGGGAGACCTCCGGCCGGGTGCGCCCCCTCCCCGCGGCGATCCAGCGCACCGCGTTCCGGATCGTCCAGGAGGGGTTGACCAACGCCGCCAAACACGCCACCGGAGCCCGGGTGGAGGTGTGGCTGCACCACGGTGAGAGCCAACTGGAGGTGGAGGTGGCCAACGACCCGGTCCGGTCACCCGGCCAGGCCCCGCCGCGCAGCGGATTCGGTCTGACGGGTCTGCGTGAGCGCGTGGTCCTGGCCGGGGGAGAGCTGACTTCGGGAGTCTGCCCGGACGGAGGATGGCGATTGCGCGCTATCTTGCCGGTGGGGGAGGAGACCTCCCCCGAACCGAACAGCTCCGAAGTCGAGGAAGAGGCCACCGACGGTGATCCGCACGCTCCTGGTCGATGACGAACTCCTGGTCAGGTCCGGCCTGCGGATGATCCTGGAGGCCGACCCCGGGATCGAGGTGGTCGGAGAGGGGAGCGACGGCGAGGAGGCGGTGCGCCTGGCCGAGGAACTCGGCCCGGACGTCGTGCTGTTGGACATCCGCATGCCCGGCACCGACGGGCTGGCCGCCGCCGCGCGGCTGAGTGCGATGCCCCACCCGCCAAGGGTCGTCCTGCTCACCACCTTCGACCTCGACGAGTACGTGCACGCCGCGCTCCGGGCCGGGGCGGTCGGGTTCCTCCTCAAGGACACCCCGCCCCGCGAGCTCATCAACGCCGTGCACACCGTGCACGAGGGCCACGCGATGCTCGCGCCCAGCGTCACCAAACGCATGCTCGAACGCTTCGCCTCGCCCGCCCCCGCCGACTCCGCCGCCGGGCGCACCGAGGCCCTGCGCAGGCTCTCGGTGCTCAGCGAACGCGAACGCCAGGTCCTCGTGGCGGTAGCCGAGGGCAAGTCCAACGCCGAGGTCGGCCGGGCCCTGGACATGCGGGAGACCACGGTCAAGGCGCACGTGAGCCGCATCCTCGCCAAGCTGGACATGTCCAATCGGGTGCAGGCCGCCATCCTCGCCCACGACGCTGGCTGGGCCTGAGCAGACGTGACCGGGTTCACCCCCGGGCCGAAGACCCCCGCCACCGGGGGCTCCGCGCCAGCCACGATCGCCCGGATCGTCCCGAGTGGCCTCCATCCCCGACTCGGTTGCGTCTACCCGCCGGTAGCTCGGTAACCTGCAAGGCGATCCGCACCCGGAACAACACGTCGTGGTCGTTCGACGGCCGCAGAGAAGAGGAACCCCTATGTCGCGCTCGGTACTGGTCACCGGTGGCAACCGAGGGATCGGTCTGGCCATCGCCCGTGAGCTCGCGGCTGGTGGGGACAACGTGGCGGTCACCTACCGTTCCGGCGAGCCCCCGGAGGGCCTGCTCGGCGTCCGCTGCGACATCACCGATTCCGCCCAGGTCGACGCCGCCTTCAAGGAGGTCGAGGACGCCCAGGGCCCCGTGGAGGTGCTCGTCGCCAACGCCGGTGTCACCAAGGACCAGCTCCTCGCCCTCATGAGCGAGGACGACTTCTCCTCCGTCCTGGACACCAACCTCACCGGTTCCTTCCGGGTGGCCAAGCGCGCCGTGCGCGGCATGATGCGCAAGCGCTTCGGCCGCATCGTCCTGATCTCCTCCGTCGTGGGCCTGCTCGGCTCCGGCGGCCAGGCCAACTACGCCGCCTCCAAGGCCGGGCTGGTCGGCTTCGGACGCTCCCTCGCCCGTGAGCTGGGTTCGCGCAACATCACCGTGAACGTGGTCGCCCCCGGCTTCATCGAGACCGACATGACCGCGGCCCTCAGCGACGAGCGCCAGGCCGAGATCAAGAAGAACGTCCCCCTGGGCCGCCTCGGCTCCACTGAGGACATCGCCAAGACCGTCGGTTTCCTCGCCGGGCCCGGCGGCTACATCACCGGCGCCGTGATCCCCGTCGACGGCGGCCTGGGCATGGGTCACTGAGCCGACTCGACCAGACCCACCACACACAGGACGGACCATCATGGGAATCCTCGAAGGCAAGCGCATCCTCGTCACCGGTGTGCTGACCGACTCCTCCATCGGCTTCCACGTCGCCCGGCTCGCCCAGGAACAGGGCGCCACGGTCGTGCTCACCGGCTACGGACGCCTCGGTCTGGTGCAGCGCATCGCCAAGCGCCTGCCCGAGACGCCGCCCGTCCTCGAACTGGACGTCACCGACGACGAGCACCTGTCGAGCCTGGCCGAACGCGTGGGGGAGCACGTCGACGGCCTCGACGGCATCGTGCACTCCATCGGCTTCACCCCGCAGGACGCCCTGGGCGGCAACTTCCTCAACACCGAGTGGAACGACGTCGCCCAGGCGATGCACACCTCCACCTTCTCCCTGAAGTCGCTCACCACCGCGCTCCTGCCGCTCATGGACAAGGGCGGCTCGGTGGTGGCCCTGGACTTCGACAACAGCGTCTCCTACCCCATCTACGACTGGATGGGCGTGGCCAAGTCCGCGCTGACCTCCACCGCGCGCTACCTGGCCCGTTACGTGGGAGACCGGAACGTCCGGGTCAACCTGGTCTCCGCGGGGCCGCTCAGCACCATGGCGGCCCGCAGCATCCCCGGGTTCGAGGAGCTGGCCAAGCACTGGCCCGAGCGGGCGCCCCTGGGCTGGGACGTCAGCGACCCCGAGCCCGCCGCCAAGGCGGTCGTGGCCCTGCTGTCGGACTGGTTCCCCGCGACCACCGGCGAGATCGTGCACGTCGACGGCGGGTTCCACTCCACCGGAGCCTGATCCCCGTGTGGGCGGCACCCCGACCGGGGCGTCGCCCACACGTGTGTTCGCGGCACCGGTAGCATCTGCCCCGCGGCACGGTGTCGTTTCGGAAGGCGGACGGTATGGATCTGGGACTGTCGGGGGCGCGGGTCGTGGTGACCGGCGCCAGCAGGGGGATCGGCCGCGCCATCGCCCAGGTGTTCGCCGAGGAGGGCGCCGACCTCGCCATCTGCGCCCGCGGGTCCGACGCCCTGGGGCGGACCGCGCGGGAGCTCTCCGACGCGGGCGCGAAGGTCTTCACCCGGGCCCTGGACGTCACCGACCACATCGCGCTGCCGTCCTTCGTGAACGACGCCGCCTCCGAGCTCGGCGGCCTCGACGTCCTGGTCTCCAACGTCTCCGGAGGCAGCGCGCCCACCCCGGACCAGTGGGAGCGCGGGTTCAACGCGGACCTCATGCCGTTCGTGCGCCTCACCGAGGCGGCGCGGCCCTACCTCATCGGCTCCGAGCGCGGCGCCGTCGTCCTGGTCTCCACCACCTCGGCGCTGCACGTCACGACCCCCGCCGGAGCCCGCTCCTACGGAGCCGTCAAGGCGGCCCTGAACCACCACGCGTCCTCGCTGGCCCGCGAGTGGGCGCCCGACGGCGTGCGCGTCAACACCGTCTCGCCCGGACCCACCGAGTTCCCCGGCGGCGGCTGGGAGCGCCGCCGCGACAGCGACCCTGACTTCTACGAGAGTGTCCGCGAGCGCGTTCCCTACGGCCGCCTGGGTCGCCCGGAGGAGGTGGCCCGCTCGGTCGCCTTCCTGGCCAGCCCCGCCGCCACCTACGTCACCGGCCAGAACCTGGTCGTCGACGGCGGCTTCCTCGACCAGGTCTGACCCGAGGGGCACCGCGACGGTTGTGCCTAGGCCGCCATATTCGCCGCCCATTCACACAAACATCATATTCCCCCCGATATCACTCGGCTGTGTTTGTGTCCCGGCGAGACACGGGTATTTCCCTCAATGCCAGAATGGCGACCGAACGAACAGGATGGCAACAATGGGTATCCGAACGTGGGACTCAGTCGGCGGCGGCCCCCACAACCGTCTGACGGACCTGGAGGAGCAGGAACTCCAGCAGATCGAACAGACCCAGTCGACTCAGGAAACTGACGCGCACAACTAGTCCACGTCCGGGGCGGCACCTTCTTTCGACGGAACGCCCCGGACCCCAGTGCCCGACCCGACCAGAAAGGCACTGCCCCCGGGCCGCTCGATGACCACGACCTCCACCCCGGCACACCGCACCCATCAAGCCGGAGAGCGCGCCTTCTCCCTGGACCGGGCCCGCAAGCTCGCCGAGCAGACCCTTGCCCAGGCCGGACTGCACGCCCGCCTCCACGACCTGGACGGTGCCTGGCGCTGCCACCTGCACCGCTTGGACGACACCCTCGCCCCGGCCGGTGTCGGGGCGGGCAAGGGCGAGAGCGAGCAAGCCCGCGTGGGCGCGCTCTTCGAAGCCCTGGAACACCACCACAGCGACGCCCACGCCATCACCGCCGAACAACTGGTGCTGCGCTCCTCCCAGGAGCTCGCGTCCGAGGAGCTGGCCACCGACCCCGCGATACGCCCTCTGGCGCTGGCCCCGCCCACACCCCTGGCCTGCCGCACCCACACCGCGCTGGACGGCTCCGGCGCCGGTATGGACGTGCCGGTGTACCTGCACACCCCCTCCTACCTCTCCGCGACCCCCCACCAGCGCCGTGCCCTGGGCGACACCTTCGACTACTCGACCGTGGCGCGCTACAGCACCAACAACGGGACCGCCATCGGAACCACCGACACCGAAGCCTTCGTGCACGCCCTGGCCGAGACCGTCGAACGTGACGCCCTCTCGATGCTGCTCTCCTCCACCTTCCTGGACCCACACCCAGCGCCCCTGCGCGTGGTGGACCCGACGAGCCTGCCCGAGGAGCTGCGTCAGCTCCACACCCGAGCCCAGGACCGCTCCGGCACCTCGGTGTGGCTGCTGGAGATGACCACCGACCTCGGCATACCGGCGTTCCACGCCTACGCTCCCGCCCGCCAGGGCCACCACATGGTCGGGTACGGCGCCTCCCTGTGCGCCACGCACGCCGCCCGTCGTGCTCTGGAGGAGTTCGTGCAGGTCCTCGCGATCTTCGAACACGAGGACCACCCGCCCCCTGACCTCGCCGCGCTGTCCCGGCACCCCGCTCTCCTACGCGCTGGCCGGGCCGATCTCACCCCCCACCTGGCCTCCGCGAGGGTGCTCGCCTTCACCGCCACCACCGCGCCCGTGTCCCCGGCCGGACACCTGGCCGCGTTGGTGCGCGTGCTCACCGCCCACGGGCATCGCCCCTACGGGCGCGTCCTCCACGAGGCCGCCAACGGGGTGAGCACGGTCTCGGTGTGCGTACCCGGTCTGGAACGCTTCTTCGCCGTCACCAGCGGCCAGTGCGTGGTCCCTGGTCCGCGTGGCCGCGCGCACATGACCCGGGCGAACTGAGGCTCGCGCACCCCCGGCCCCGACCCCAACGACATCGTCGCGACCCGCCCCACACTCATGACGTTCACCCGGGGCCCCTGAATGGCAAACGGCCCCACGAGGGGGCGTGGGGCCGCTTGCTGCTCGGTCAGCTCACGACACTGCCGTGACGGTCAACTCGATCCCGGTATCCCGGGCAGGAACGATGTCACCCGGGTTCCCGACCACAGAGCCACACGGTGATCACGGGTAGTACCCGGTCACTCGCCAATAGCGTGCCTGACCGCTCGCACCCTGACCGATGCTGTTGTCGAACGCTTCGATCACCCGCGCCTCGACCTCGGCCTGGGCTGCCCGGTTCCCCACGTACTCCTCCAGGTTCCGGTCGATCAGCACGGCGGCCAAGCTGTCGCCTTGGCGCTGGACGTGCAGCCGGACCCCCGGTGGGTTGGTGTTGGGCCCCTGGCGGTCGATGCGGAAGGTGCCATCGGTGACGATGGTCGTGGAACCCCCTGTGCGCCAGAAGTCCGCGTAGCGGCCTTCCAGCTCAGCACACAGGTCCCGAGCTTGGTTGGCCCTGAACTGGGGCCTGCGGAACGGCTCCTTCCCTTCCCACAGGACAACGCGTACAGGCACCGTCGATCCCCTCTGTCGGTAGAGCTCTCACTCGTTCGGGGGCACGGTCCAGGAGGAGGTCATGCCCAGGATGACCGGCCAGTTCGCGGTCGAGGTCAGGGTGAGGGTGGCACCGTTCTGCTCGACCTTGGCCGAGGTGCTCTCCCCGCTCTCCTCCGTGCCGAAGACCAGTGGCCCGAAGTCGAGCCCGCCCTCGTCATGCCAGGCCGAGTACAGATAGCTGCTGTAGGACTCCCAGGTGGTGAGAGTGACCTTGGGCCGGTAGGCCACGACCATGCCGGTGTAGATCCTGCTCAAAGACCCGCCAGGACCGAAGAAGTAGTTGTTGGCGCCGCTCTTGTACTTGGAGAAACCGGCCGCATAGGGACCGTTCTTGAACGAGTTCACCCCCGAGTACCAGCCGTCGGCCTTGATGGGAATGGTCCGCGCGTCCTGGAACTCGATCTTCACGCTGAACCCGGTGTCCAGGCCCCAGGACTGCACTGTCTTGCGGTTGCCCGCCAGACCTGCGGCGAGGAAGTCCAGCCAGCTACCGGCACCCCATTCGGCGTAGTGCTCGGTGTAGTTGTACTCAGTGGTGTCCCTGGTGACCTCCAGCGAGGTCGCCGTGCCCTTGGTGGCGTCACCGCCGAAGTTGTTGCCGGTGATCTGCATGACGTAGTCGATGGGGTGCGGGCTGTTGGTGCCCAGGTTCCACTTGCGTTCCTGCACGTTGCCGAACGCGCTGGAGAACATCCCCTGGTACTGGGGATTGTCGTAAGCGTCCAGGATGTCCTTGGTGGGCGCTTCGATCTGCTTGACGTAGTCCTGGAGCTGCTGGTCCTTGTTCAGGACCTCCACCTTGTCGCTGTTGATCTGGTCGAGCAGCGCGAACTGCGCGGGGTCGTTGAGCCAGGTGTGGAAGTCGGGGGATCCTGAGGGGACGTTGTTCTTCCATTACGCCTGGGCGCTCTGGTAGTCGGTCGTGTACTTGCGTCGGGCTGCGTTCGCCGATGCCTGGAGGCTCTTGTAGTGGTCGTCGTGTTCGAGGTTGCCGACCGCGAGCGCGTTCATCCACACCCGGTAGGAGTGGTCGAACCCGGAGCTGCCCGCAGCGGCGTTGGTGTTGGTCTGCTCCTGGGGGTTGGAGGGGACCACGTTCAGCTGTGCCCACAGGGAGTACGGCAGGCTTCCGGGCGGAGGCGTCTGCCCGCCCCAGTCCCACGGTTTGCTCGGGGTGGTGACCTGGACCGCCTCTCCTGCCGGAGTGTGGATCATCTCTGAGAGCTTCTGTGCGTAGCGGAGCCACAGGCTCACGCTCTCTTCGGTGGCCACAGCGATCTCCCCTTTCAGGGTCGGTTACGGGTGGTGTAGACGACACCCTGCCCTTTGGAGAGGCCGAGGCTTTCCACCTGGTCACCAGGTTGGCTCTGTCGCGGTGACCTTCGTGCTCTTTTGAAGGGACATATCGATCGACTCGGTAAGGGTTATCTCACCCGAAAGTAAGCAGGCGATGCGTGGCCAGGACGCCCTCGGAGTGCCGCCTGGCCTCCAGGGCATGATCGGCGAACGCATGCCCCGTTGCGTGCTCCGTGCGAGCCCAGCAGTTTGGATCGCGAAGCGGCCTTCTCGTCCGGCCCCGCTTGCTCGCCTGTGCGTGCGCCACCGTGTCCGGCGCCAAGAGCATCGACGAGCTCGCGGAACGGGGCCAACGCACCCACGAGAGTCTCCTGGCCGCGATCGGGGATGGACAGGGCGCCGACGACGGGAGCTTCTCGTGGGAAGGGGTCAGTACCTATGCCATAGCTATGTCAGCGCTGTCAGGTCGAAGGTGCGCGGAGGGCCCGAGAGGGTTGCCTTCGCTTCGGCTCCGAAGCGGTCAAGGATCTCGACCTCCCCTGCCTCGATTCCGTCCAGTGCCAGTCGAACGAGGTAGTCCGGTTCGATCCTCGGATCCTCAGGGAGAGCGAATCCGGAAGCCTTCATCGCTTCTTTCAGGGTTTCGCTGGCCACGAGCCCGGGGACGAAGGCAGCCACCAGAGTTCCCTGGTCCGCCAACTCCACCCGCACACCGTTGGTCAGTCCCCACTGCGCGGATTTGGCGGCGGCGAGGGCGGTGTTGCTCTCGACGGTAGTCCAAGCCACCGCTGACAGGACGTTGAGGATGGCACCGCCACCATTGTTGGCCAGCACGGGGGCAAACGCTCGGATCATGGCAAGTGTGCCGAAGTAGTGCGATTCCATGAGCTGCCGGACCACATTGAGGTCTCCGCTGACAAGGCTTCCAATTCCCATGTAGGCGCCATTGTTGATCAGCAGGTCGACGTCGGTGGCGACCTCCGCGGCGTCTTCGATGGACGTGTGGTCGGTGATGTCGGTGTAGAGCACCTCGGCGCCAGGGATATCGACAAGCTCCGGGCGGCGAGCCGTGGCGTAGACCTTCGCCCCGCGACGCAGGAGTTCGATGGCGAAGTGGCGACCCAGCCCGCTGTTGGTGCCGGTGACGAGGGCTGTGGATCCTTGTAGCTGCATGGGGTCCTGTCTGATCTGGGCTTGCGGGCTGCCCCGCGAGGCAGATAATGACCGGTCGGTCATCTTAAGCCGACAGTGGACCACAAGATGACCGGCTGGTCAACTTGATAGGATGGTCCGCATGACCCTGTCTGCCCGTTCACTGCGCTCAGACGCGGCGCGAAACCGAGAACTCCTCCTCGCCGCCGCAGAGGAGGAGTTCGCCAAGCGGGGCATGGATGCCTCGATCGCGGACATCGCTCGCCGTGCGGGCGTGGCGAAGGGGACCGTCTTTCGACACTTCGCCACGAAGGAGGAACTGGTCGCCGTGGTCGTCGGCGGTCATTTCGTCTCGCTCAGCGTCGTCGCGGGAGAGCTGCTGGAATCCGCTGACCCCACGGGTGCGTTGCTGGAGTTCCTGACTGTGGCGGCAGAACAGTTGCAGCACCAGGATCTTGTCTTCTTGCAGGAGGTCACGGAAGGAGATTCAACAGTGACCGAGTGCCGGAATCAGCTGCATGCGAGAACCAATGCGTTGGTCGACCGTGCCCAGGAAGCCGGTGGAATCCGTTCTGACGTCACTGGGTCCGATATTCTTCTGATTCTCTGCGCTCTCGTCCACACGGTCGGTCTCCGGACGGAACAAACCCCAGATTCATGGCGGCGTCACCTCATCATCCTCTTCGACGGGCTGCGGCCCCAGGGTGCTTCTCCGTTGCCGGGCCCGGTGCCGGAACGGCTCTGATGAACCGGTGGGAAGCGGCGCGGACGCGAGGAGGGCCGACACGGTCTTGAGAATCTCGTGGACCTGACCTGAGTAGCTCACGGTTCTCGCATTCGAGGTCACCACATACGGGCGGTGTTCTCTCGCGTAGTGGTGACCGCTTCACGCCCACTTCCCCGCCACACAGGACCGTGCCCAGGCCAGGGCTCGTTCAAGTTCCCGAGAGGTCGGGTCCGCAGCTGATCGCGAGGACGGCAGAGCGTGTTCGGGTAGGTCCCGGATCGCGCGGGTTGTCTCGGCGATATTGTCCCGACCGGAGCCCCAACGGCCGTTGACGACCTCCGATGGCACCTCGCAGGGTTCTCATTATCGAGGATGCTCCTTGGTCCCGGGCGGCCGGTTCGCCCGAATGCCGGAAAAGCCTTCTGCAAGGGGGCGAGAACGTTATGAACGGGATCATTCCGTTGGGTGCCCTCCGCAGCGCACCACGCGTTACGGTGGTGTTGTCCAGGCCCCGGGTTCTGGGCATTCCAGCACTACTCGCCGCGCCCTCCCGCTCGGGTCGCCCTCCTGAGGGAGTCCCTGTCCGTGAACCCCTACCGGGACGACAACCCCCCGTATCGTTTCCAGACCCCGCCAAACTGGCCTCCGGTCCCGCCTGGCTGGACGCCGCCCCCGGGGTGGCACCCGGACCCGGCCTGGGGTCCGGCCCCGCCTGACTGGGCCTTCTGGGTGCCGTCCACCCCGGCGCACAGCCACTCCGGTCGGCCGCCCTCGACCTTTCCAGCGCCGCCGGCCCCGATGACGGCGCATCCGGCCCAGCCGCACGTGGACACCCAGATCGGTGTGTTCGGCGCGCGTGCCAAAGCCCGTGAACTCGCGTCCAAGGTCAACCAGCTCACCGACGAGAACACTCACCTCAGGAGCAGCCTGGAACGGTTGGGGCTCCTGGAGATCAACGAGATCGAGGGTGTCAGGGACCGGCTCCGTGAGGAGATCGCCGCACTGGAAGGAGCGAAGGAACGCAGGCGCGTGGAGATCGAGGAGGAGCTCCGGACATCCGCGGAACAGACCACACAACGGCTGGAGCGATCCCGGAAGACCCTCCAGAAGAAGGTCGAGCAGCTCGAAGCCGAGGAGAGGCGCCAACGAGCACGTGCCACTGCCGACACAAGGCGGCACGAACTCCGCTTGGACGAGCTCCGTGAGCAGATCGTCGTGTCCGAGGACATGGCCGCCCTCCAAGAGGCCGGTATCTACGAGTACTCCCACCCTCTGGACGACTCGGTCGCCTACAAGGCCGCGCTGGCCGAGCTCAAGGACCGTACGAGGTCGATGAACCGCAAGGACGGTGGGGCCGTCGAAGCCACCACGTCCTTCACCATGAACGGTTCCGTCACCGAGGGTCGCACGATGGTCAGAGAGTTCTCCAAACTGCTGTTGCGCGCCTACAACAACGAGGCCGACAACCTGGTGCGCGGGATGAAGGCCTACAAGCTTCCCACCTCACGTGACCGGCTCACCAAGAGCAGAGCCACCATCGAGAAGCTGGGCCGGTCGATGGACATTCGCATTTCCGACGCCTACCACCGGCTCCGACTGCGCGAACTCGAACTGACCGCCGACCACCTGAACAAGGTGGCACAGGAGAAGGAACGCGAACGCGAGGAAAAGGCCCGGCTCCGGGAGGAGCGCCAGGCCCAAGCCGAACTGGACCGGGAGAAGTCCAGGCTGGAGAAGGAACGACGACACTACGAGAACGCCCTTTCCGCGCTGCACGACCAAGGGGATGACGAGGGCGTCAAGCGCTTGCAGGAACAGATCGACGAGGTGGGGTTCGCCATGGAGAACGTCGCCGAACGGGCCGCCAACGTCAGGGCAGGCTACGTGTACGTCATCTCGAACCTGGGTTCCTTCGGGGAGCAGATGGTCAAGGTCGGTATGACCCGCCGACTCGATCCGATGGACCGGGTCCGAGAGTTGAGCGACGCGTCGGTGCCATTCAACTTCGACGTGCACGCCCTGCATTTCTCCGACGACGCGGTGGGTGTGGAGGCCGAGATGCACCGCCGACTCGCCGAGAAACGTGTCAACCGTGTCAATCTCCGCCGTGAGTTCTTCTACACCTCGCCCTCGGAGGTGCGGGACCTGCTGGGAAGTGTCGCGGGCGACCTCATTCAGTACGAGGAGGTCCCCGAAGCGGTCGAGTACCGGCAGAGCACGAGGACGGCCGAAGAAGGAGGGTGAGAGGGCTCGAACAGGCACTCCTGTCCTGTCGGCGACAAGCGGCCGATGGGTGTGGACCGGCTGACGGTGGTCGGATGGAACCACGGCGGCGTCGGGTCGGCGGTTGTGACGTCTCGTGTCGGTTGTGGGGTGAGGCCCCGGGGTGTGTCGGCATGATTTCCGATTCGAAGAGGGTGCAGAGCGCTGCCAGGACGCCGGGCGACATCATGCGGGTGGGGCAGTGTCGCCGCCGTACGCGCCTGCGCGCCCAGGTCGATGAGATCCCTCGCGTGCACGACGCTGTCCGGGTCGTTGGTGGGGCTGTCCAGGTGACCTCCGGGTGGTGGTCGGCGATCCGCCTCGCCACTGTCCATTGGTCCTGACCCCGCGTAGGTGGCGGACCCACGTCGCCGTGATCCCGCCGACAGCCGCCGCGGACCCCGCGAGGAGCACCGAGGACAGTATCCATTCGCGTGAGCCGTCCGGACCGTAGACCCGGTTCTCGGCGCCCACGTCGACAGCCGGGATCTCCTCGCCCTCCTGACAGGTCTCGCGCCCGGCGGCGTGAAGGTAGACGCCTCGCGCCTCGCCGTCGGAGTCCGCGGTGTAGGTGCCGTTGCAGGTGCACGACTCGTGCCCGGGGTGTTGGACGCAGCTGAGACTCGACATGGTGAACACCCCCGGGGCGCCTTCCCCACGCGCCGCTCGCAGACTCTGGTCGAGCCCGGCGAAGCCCACGTAGGCCACGCCGGCGACCAGAAGCAGCAGAACGAGGGAGAAGGGGAGCGAGGGGGCTCGATGTGGCTTCCCCTCACTGGGGGAACCCTCCCCGGGGAACGCCGCCGTTCCCTCGAGACGCGTCGGGTCGCCCTTCGCGTCGTGGCCGAAACCGTTCTGGTTCATGGTGCTCACACCCTGGCCTGTTCGTTGTCGTTGTCCGGGTTCGCTGTCCGCGTTCCGGGCGCGGGGTCGTTCTCCGTGCTCGCGTCACCGCGGGCGATCTGTAGGGCGAGCACCGCCGCGATCGCGCACAGCCCGGCGGCCATGAACCACACCGGGCCGTAGTTCCCGGTCACGTCGCGCGTGAATCCGCCGAAGACCGCCATGGCTCCCGCGCCGACCTGGTGGATGGCGTTCACCCACCCGAAGACGATCGCGCCGTCCGCCCCGAACACCCGGCGGCACAGCAGGATGGTCGGGGGCACGGTCGCCACGTCCAGCAGGCCGAAGACGACAACGAAGGCGATGAGCGCGGCGCCGGCGTTCGGGCCGAACAGTGCGGGCAGCACGGCCAGGAGCACGGCCCGGCCGAGGTAGTAGGCGACCAGCAGGCCACGCGGGTCGACGCGGTCGGTGAGCCAGCCGGAGGCGATGGTGCCCACCAGGGAGAAGACACCGATGGCCGAGACCAGCGCCGCCGCGACGGTCACGGCCATTCCGTGGTCCTGCGCGGCCGGCACGAAGTGGGTCCACATGATGCCGTTGGTGGTGGCGCCGCACACCGCGAACGTTCCGGCGAGGAGCCAGAACTGTCGGCTGCGCACGGAGTCGCGCAGGACCCGGACCGTTCGGCGGGCCGCGCCCTGCTCCGTCCGCGGTGTGATGACGAAGGACGTGGCTCCGTAGGGCCGCTGGCCCACGTCGGCGGGATGGTCACGCAGGATCAGGACGACGAGGATCATCATCACGAACGCGGTGAGGGCCAGCGTCACGATGGCCGGACGCCACCCCTGGTGGTCGATGATCCACGCGAGTGCGGGAAGGAACACCAGCTGTCCGAACGCACTGGCTCCGGTCAGTGCGCCGATCACCAGACCTCGGCGCTCAACGAACCAGTTGTTGGCGATGGTGGCGGCGAAGGTCATCGCGAGTGATCCGGTGCCCGCGCCGACGAGGAATCCCCAGTAGAGGGTCAACTGCCAGGAGTCCGTGATCACCGTGGTCAGCCCGGCTCCCGCGATGACGGTCGTCAGGGCGACCAGCGCGATGCGTCGGATGCCGAACCGGTCCATCAGCGCCGCCGCGAAGGGGGCGATGAGGCCGTAGACGATCATGTTGACCGAGGCGGCGACACCGATCGAGCCGCGCGACCAGTCGTACTCGGTGTGCAGAGGGTCCACGAGGAGCCCCGGCATCGCCGCGAAGGCCGCCGCGGCGACGATGGTCGCGCCCGCGACGAGCGCGATCAGCCAGGCTCGGTGGACCAGTGCGGGCGCTCGCCCGTTGTCGACGGCGGTCTCTCCGCTGCTCTTGGAGTGGTCTGTCGAAGTCATGTGTCCAGACTCCTGTGCGGGGCCCGATCCGGACAGTGTCTCGAAAGCCAATGTGTGAAAGAATCCGGCCATGACCGTTTTCGCGGATCCAGATCGCCACCGTGTGGCCGTGCTCGCCCGTCACGGCCTGCTGCCCATCGAGACGGGGATCGTCCACAGGCTTTTCGGGCGGGCGTGTGGGCCCGACGGCCAACCTCTCTACGAGGTCGTGACCTGTGCCGTGGAACCGGGCGTGATCACCACTGACACCGACTTCACCCTGAACGTCCGCCACGGGCCCGAGGCCCTCGACGAGGCGCAGACGGTGATCCTGCCTGCGGCGCAGGAGGATTACCTGGAACGCCCGCACGACCCGATCTCCCCGGCCCTGGCGGCTGTCGTCAACCGCATCCCCGAGCACGCGCGGGTGGCCTCCATCTGCACGGGCGCCTTCGTGCTCGCTGCCCTCGGGCTCTTGGAGGGTTGCCGCGTCACCACGCACTGGAAGTCGGCCGGGTACTTCCGCGCGATGTATCCGCACATCGACCTCGACCCCGATGTGCTGTACACCGACAACGGGCGCGTGCTGACCGCTGCCGGGGTCGCCTCCGGGATCGATCTCAGCCTGCACATGATCCGTACGGACCACGGCGCCTCCATCGCCAACGAGGTGGCCCGGAACACGGTGGTACCGCCGCACCGCGACGGTGGGCAGGCCCAGTACATCCGCAGCCCCGTGCCCGACCCTGAACGGTCCGCGACCTCCCGGGCCCGGGCCTGGGCGCTGGACCACCTCCACCTCCAGCCGAGCCTCAGTGACATGGCCGACCAGGAGGCGATGAGCGTGCGTACGTTCACGCGTCGTTTCCGGGACGAGGTGGGCCACTCACCGGGTCAGTGGCTCGCCCAGCAGCGGCTCGACCGGGCCAGGCAGCTCCTGGAGGAGTCGGACCTGCCAGTGGACCGGATCGCGCACGTGGCCGGGTTCGGTACCTCGGCGTCGCTGCGTCAGCACATGCACGCGGGGCTCGGGGTGTCTCCCAGCGCCTACCGCCGCACCTTCCAGGGGGTGGGGCGCACCGCGTCCTGACCCTCGCCGGGAGCCGGTCCCCGCCGGTCCGGGGCCGGGTCCGGAGGCGACGGACCGGTGGCCGAACTCGGGCTGTCGCGGTCCCACACGGAGCCGTTCTGCCCGGAGAAGGCTCACTTCCTCCGTGAGGGGGTGTCGCCCGGGGGTGTCCTTCGCACTCGGGGACGATCTGAGCCAAGGGTGCCGTGGGCAGGCTCAGGAGCCGAAGCCGCGAATCCGGTGTCGCATGACCCGGTAGGGCCAGTCGTGGTCGGTGTTCCACTGGCTGACGGTCAGGTGCAGATCGTCCAGCGTGGAACCGGGGATGATGTAGCCGCCATAGAGCTGGGCGACGTGCGAGTCGTCCTCTTCGCCCCACGTCCCACCGTGGCCTCCATGCGAAAGCGTGTGGTCAGGCCGGACCCGGTTGTCAACCACCCCTGAGGGGCGGGCCCAGCCCGGGCCACATGCCCATGTAGGAAACGAACTCAGCACCAGCTCTGAGTGACGGAAATTGTCGGATCCGTTATGACAACCCCCCGTGCGCCCACCAACGCGCTCTGTTTCACTGAGGCGGCGGTCACGAAGCTGGCCGTCTCGCAAGAGCCGTGGTCCCGGTGTACCCCTGCGAATCCGGCACTCCGGACAGGACGGCTCGCACGAGCGCCCCCGTCTTCCCCCTGGAGTCGACTTGAGTCCGAACCCCCCGAGCCGACGCAGCCTTCTCAAGAGCGTCGGCGGTCTTTCCCTCGGTCTGGCCGTGACCTCCGGAGGCGTCCTCGCGGCGACCTCATCGGCCCACGCGGACCCGGTCGCCCAGAACCTGCCCGCGCCTGACCACGCCGGGCTCCGCCTCGTCGCACACAACGAGGACGACCCCCGCATGTGGTACTACCGCTTCGAGACCGACGAGATCGGGTGGAACCCCGCCGTCAACGTCCTCGTGCCGCACGGCTACCGCGACAACGGACGCACTTACCCGGTGCTGTACCTGTTCCACGGCGGGGGCCCC
>NZ_ANAE01000158.1 GCF_000341265.1 Nocardiopsis prasina DSM 43845
ACGGCTACCGCGACAACGGACGCACTTACCCGGTGCTGTACCTGTTCCACGGCGGTGGCCCCGGCCAGGACTTCATCAGCTGGGACAGGGCAGGCATCCGCCAGCTCTCCGAGGACAAGCAGATCATCATCGTGATGCCCGACGGCGGGCCCTGCGGGTGGTACAGCAACCCCGTCACCACCAACGTCGGTCCCCGCAACTGGGAGACCTTCCACATCGACCAGGTCCTGCCATGGATCGACGCGAACTTCCGCACGCACGCCGAGTTCGACGGCCGCGCCGTCGCGGGCTTCTCGATGGGCGGTTTCGGCGCGCTGAAGTACGCGGCCAAGTACTACGGCCACTTCGCCTCGGTGAGCTCCTACTCGGGGCCCGCCAGCATGCGACGCGATCTCGGGCTGATCACCCACTGGGCGAACTTCACCTCCGGAGCCTTCGAGCTCGGCGGCGGCACGGTCTACGGCGTGCCGTGGAACGAGGCCAGGGTGAGCGCCGACAACGCCGTGGAGAACCTCGAGCGCTACCGCGGCAAGCGTGTCTTCATGGTCGCCGGAGACAGCCCTGACCCCTTCGACCTCTTCGACCGGATGAACGAGGAACAGGTGCTGGCCGGTCAGCGCGAGTTCCGCGCCCTGCTGGACGGCGCCGGAATCCCGCACGAGTCGCACGAGGCCGGGGGCGGCCACTTCATCCGCCCGGACCTGGTGCGCGCCGACCTCGACGGCATGATCGGACGCCTGCGCTCGGCCGGATAGCCGGCCCGCGAGGAGCGGTCGCCCCGGTCGGAGCCGCTGTGTGGTTCCGACCGGGGCGACCGTGCTGGCGGTCCTGCCCCGCGACAGGCGTCAGGCTTCGAACAGGGTCTGCCCCACGAAGCCCCCCTCCGAGCAGCCGGGCGGGATCGCGAAGACCGCGGAGCCGATGTGGGTGATCCACTCGTTGAGCAGGTCCAGTTCGTCGAGGCGGCGCTGGATGGGCACGAACTGCCGGTGCGGGTCCTGTTGGTGGCAGACGAACAACAGCCCCGCGTCGCCTCCGGACTCGTAGTTGTAGCCGCGCCGGAAGATCCTCTCGTCCGGGTCCTCCGAGCGTGCCCGGCGGATGTGCGCGTACTCGGCGATCACCGGGAACCCGAGCGGTGTCAGGGCGTCGAGGTCGGGGTCGTCGTGCTCCGCCTGCCCGGTGAGGGGAGCACCGTTGTCCAGGCGGCGCCCCACCGAGTCCTCCCGGCCGGGGCGATCGAGCCGGTCCCATTCGCTCAGGTCCATGGAGACGCGCCGCAGCACCAGGGCCGTGCCGCCCCGGAGCCAGGCCGGAGCGCCCTCCCCGCACCAGACCAGGGGACCGAAGTCCTCGTCCTCCGGTTCGGGGTTGACCGTGCCGTCGACCTGCCCGAAGAGGTTGCGCATGGTCGTTCCCTCGGGCTCGGCCCCGTAGGAGCGGCGGAAGCCGTCCTGCGTCCAGCGCACCGAACCGAAGGCACGGGTGTCCTTCAGGAGCATGCGTGCGGCGTGCGAGAGCGTCAGCGGGTCGTCGCAGCACACCTGGAGGAGCAGGTCGCCGTGGGACCAGCCGTCCTCCAACCGGTCGGTGTCGAATTCCGGCAACGGTCCCAACCACTGGGGGACCAGGGCCGGGTCGACCCGCTCCACCAGACCGGGGCCGAAGCCCAGGGTCACGGTCAGGCCCGCAGGCGAGAGGGCGAGCTCGGGTTCGGTGTCGGCCAGTGCGGACCTGCCCTGGGTGAGCCGGGCCGCGTCGTCGGAGAGCAGCGTGAGCAGCCGTCGTACCCCGTCGGCGTCGACGTCCTCGTGCAGGTCGACGCCGACGAACCTGGCGTGGGCCTGCGGTGGAGTCGCGATCCCCGCCTGGTGGGCGCCGTGGAAGGGGTGGGTGCGTTCACCGTGCACCTGCCCGGCTGCCGAGGGGGACTCCGCGGGTGAGCGGAGCGAGCGGACCAGGGCGTCACCACCGCTGAGGGTCACCGCGCCCACTCCAGCGGCAGCGGCACCGCCCAACAGGACACTTCTGCGGGAGGGTCGAGCACCCTCCTCCGTGGGGTGCTCCATCAGTGGCCCTCGTGGTCGTCGTCGGAGTCCCCGTGGTCCCCGTCGTAGTTCTCGTTCGCGCCCTCGAAGTCCTTCACCGGGGCGGTGAACTCGTGGGTGGAGCCGTCCTCGAACTCGAGCGTGACGGTGACCTCGGCGCCGGGCTCCAGGTCCTGGGTCAGGCCCATGATCATGATGTGGTCGGCACCCGGGGAGAGTTCGTGTTCGGACCCGGCCGGAACGGGGAAGCCGCTGTCCTTCTCCCGCATGACCATGTTCCCGTCGTCCCCGCTGACGACCTCGTGCAGTTCGACCATGTCGGAGACGTCGTCGGCACTGGCGGCCACGATGAGGGCTTCGGCTTCGCCCTCGTTGGTCAGGATGCCGAAGGCGGCGGTCATGCCGTCGTCGGCCGCGGCCGCCTTGACCCACGGGTCGGAGACGGAGACCAGATCGGCCTGTGCGGCGGAACCCTCCTGGACTGCGGCGTCCTCCTCCGCCGGGGAGGTCGAGGCGCAGGCACCCAGGATTAGGGCGGCGCTCACGGCGGTCGGGATCAGGAGCGAGCGGGCGGCGAGGGTCATCGGGTTTCCTGTTCGACTGGAGTGTGCTGGGTCATGGGTCGTCGCGGGTCGGTGGGGCGCCGAAGGCGCAGGGCGGCGGCGTAGACGAGAAGCCCGGTCAGGGCTCCGGCCAGGGCCAGGACGCCCTCGCGGGGAAGGGCGGCGTTCGGGGAGGGGCCTGCGGCCGCGTCCTCGCCGTCGGTCTCGTTGGCCGGGGCGGCTTCCAGGTCGGGAGGGGGTGGCCCGCCCTCGCCCACCTGGAAGGTCAGGGCGCCGCTGATGGGGTGGCCGTCGCTGGAGACCACGCGCCAGCGGACCGCGTACCCGCCGTCGGCCAGGTCCGGGGGCAGTTCGACGCTGACCTCGTGGCCGTCCACGAGTGGCTCCGTGGTGGCCACCGGTTCGGCTTCGGAGTCCAGCACCAGCACGGCGGTGGAGACGTCCATCGGCTCCCCGCTGAAAGTGAGCCTGACCTCCTCGGGAGCGGACGGGAGCGCCTGTTCGTCCCCTGGGACCGAGGAGAGCAGAGTGTCGTGGGCGAGCGCCGGGGCCGGTGTGAGCACCAGGGCGGTGGTGACGGCGCAGAGTAGGCCGGGGATGCCCCGCATGGATCCTCCTCGTCGTGTGCGACACGTGGTCGGCACTACGAGAAGTCGTCCCTCGGCCGCGAGGAGTTCCCCGGGATCCATGGATTCTTTCGAGCCGGGCCGCTCCACCCTGGCGTCCGTCCCCCTCCGGTCGCCGGATCCGTCCTCAACGCGGACGCCCCGGGGCGGAACACGGACAGGCGCGTGGGCTTTCCACCCGGCGACGCGGCGCCGCGTGATGGGACGCGATCAGTCGGACTCCGTATGACGCACCGGCGGGGTTCAGATGAAATCTGGATACTCGTGCTCAACCCGGTGCCGTCAGCGGGCGTGTGTATGTGCCGGTCATGCCCTTGAAGAGGCGCGTTCCTCAGCGAAACGGACATACCACGACGACGTTCACCTCCTACACAAAGGATGGGGCAGATGGTAGGAAGTTGACGCACAGGGCTTCCTCGATCCCCCAGCCGCCCGGAGGCTTTCCATGAATCGCCGGTGGTCGATCCGCTCACGCACGAGTGCCCTCGTGGCAGCGGGTTCCGTCCTGGTCCTCACCTTCACACCGGTCGCGGCAGCGGCCGACCCCCGCGACGACCCCCGGGAGCACACCGGGTTCAGTGAGACCGTCGAGATCCCACCGGGTGGCTCGGCCACCAGGGTCGACGACCCCGCGCCACGGTTGGAGACGTTCGAGTCCGAGAGGCCGGTCGCCCCCGGGGTCACGTTGACCTCGTTCGACACCTACGGGCCGGACGGCTACACGGGAGATCCGAACTGGCTCCAGGGCGACCTGCTGACCACGGACCTCACCGGGGACGTCAGCGTCGACTACCTGTTTCCCGGCCAGGTGACCGAACGGGAGCCCCTGAGCACCCAGGCCGACCGGGCCGGTGCGGTCGCGGCGGTGAACGGCGACTTCTTCGACATCAACGCCTCCGGAGCTCCGCAGGGCGTGGGCGTGCGGAGCGGTGAGCTCATCCAGTCGCCGATGACCGACGACCACCGCGAGTCCTCCGCCGTCTTCACTCCCGACGGGCTCGGTTCGATCGGCGAGGTGTTCTTCGAGGGGACCATCGAACTGCCCGAGGGAACCCCGTCGCTGGACGCGATCAACAAGCCCTCTCTGGGGCCCGGCGAGATCGCCGCGTTCACCCCGCTGTGGGGGTCCTACTGCCGCTGCCGGGTGGTGGAGGGTACCTCGGAGACGCTGGAGGTCGTCGTCACCGACGGCGTGGTCACCGAAATCGTGGAGGATCCGCGTGAGGGAACGATCGCCGACGACAGCTTCGTGTTGGTCGGGCGTGAGGACGGTGCCGAGGCACTGTCCTCGCTGGAGGTGGGCGACCCGGTCGGTATCGACTACGACGCGCGCGCCAGCGCGGACCAGGAGATCCACGCGGCGCTGAACGGCCGTCAGATGCTCGTCGTCGACGGCCGGGTGCAGCGGGCTTCGGAGGGCAACAACGTCCCCGGTGCCCCGCGCATGGCCATCGGCTTCTCCCAGGACGGCTCGCGGATGTACCTGCTGAGTGTGGACGGGCGCCAGCCCGCGTTCTCGGCGGGGGTCGGTCTGGACGAGCTCGGCCAGATGATGGTCGAGGCCGGTGCGCACACCGCGGTCAACCTGGACGGCGGCGGCTCGGCCACGATGGTGGCGCGTACTCCCGGTGCGGAGGAGGTGCGGGTGGAGAACCGGCCCTCGGACGGGGAGGAGCGCCTCGTCCCCAACGGGCTGGGGCTGTTCGCCCCCGAGGGCAGTGGCCGGATCGACGGTTTCTGGGTGGAGACCGTGATCGCCCCCGAACGTGTCGACGGCTCCGGGTACGTCGCGCCCAGTCGGACGGATCGGGTCTTCCCCGGACTGACGCGAAGGTTGACGGCGGCCGGTCACGACGAGACCTTCGGTCCGGCCGAGGCCGTGCCGAACTGGCGGTCCGACGACAGCGGAGTCGGGGTGGCGGACCGCGAGGGCGTGTTCACCGCTCGGTCAGCCGGGACCGCCACGGTCACGGCCAGCAAGCTCCGGGCGCGGGGCGAGATCGAACTGACCGTCCTGGGCGATCTGGCCCGGATCGGGACCACACCCGAACGGGTGGGACTCTCCGACGCGGACGCCTCCGCCGTCGTGCAGGTGACCGGCTACGACGCGGACGGGTTCGCCGCACCGATCGAGCCGGACGACGTGGAGTTGACCGTCGACGAGAGCGTCGCCCGGGTCTCGGTGACCGAGGACGGTCGCTTCGAGGTCCGGGCCGCCACCGAGAGCGGTTCCACGCTCGCCACCGTGCGGGTCGGTGACGTCGAGACGACCATGGCGGTCACCGTCGGGCTGGACGAGGTCGTCGTCGCCGACTTCGAGGACGCCGCTGACTGGTCCTACTTCGGTGAGCGGGCCGAGGGGGAGGTCGCGGTGGCCGAGGGCCGCGACGGCAAGGGCGTGAACCTGACCTACGACTTCACCGCCTCGACCGGGACCCGTACCGGCGGTGTCCTGCCGCCGGGCGGGGAGCGGGAGATCCCCGGACAGCCGCAGGAGCTGCGCGCCTGGGTCCGTTCGGAGGGCAACGGCGAGTGGGCCAGCCTCCAGGTCTGGGACGGTGCCGGGCAGCTGGTGCCCGCGATGCGCGCCGGCTACCTCGACGAACCGGGCTGGCAGCAACTGGCCTTCAGGGTTCCGCCGGGCACGCAGTATCCGCTGTCGCTGCGACGTGTCTACTTCGCGGAGACCGAGCCCGGGGCCAGCTACCAGGGCGAGGTGGTCATCGACGAGGTGACCGCCATGGTGCCGCCGCCGGTCGACGTGCCGCCCACCGAACCGGTCGCCGACCCGGTGGTGGCCTCCGGCGCGGCCGTGGCCCAACAGGACTGGCGGTTCGCCGTCCTGTCGGACGCCCAGTTCGTCGCACGTGATCCGGACAGCGAGATCGTCGCCTACACGCGGCGGGCGCTCCGGGAGATCCGCGCCAGCGACGCGGAGTTCCTGATCATCAACGGTGACTTCGTCGACGAGGCCGCGCCCGAGGACCTCGCCTTGGCCCAGCGCATCCTCGACGAGGAACTCGAGGGCGAGCTGCCCTACTACTACGTGCCGGGCAACCACGAGGTGTCCGGGGGCACGCTCGACAACTTCCGGGAGGCGTTCGGAGAGACCCAGCGGGTGGTCGACCACCACGGCACGAGGTTCGTGCTGCTGGACACGGCCCGCTTCTCCTACCAGGCCAGCGACTGGTCGCAGTTGCGGCTGTTGAGGGAGCAACTGGACGCGGCGGCCGAGGATCCCACCGTGACGTCGGTGGTGGTCGCGCAGCACGTGCCCTTCCGCGACCCGCTGCCCTCCAAGGCGAGCGAGCTGGCGGACCGCAAGGAGGCGGCCGCGGTCGAGGGCTGGCTGGGCGAGTTCCAGACCGAGACGGGCAAGGGGGCGGCCTTCATCGGGGCGCACGTGGGAGTGTTCCACGCCGAGCGGGTGGACGGGGTGCCCTACGTCGTCAACGGAAACGCCGGGAAGAACCCCTCCGCCGGACCCGCGGAGGGCGGGTTCACCGGTTGGTCGCTGTGGGGCGTGGACACCGGGGGACAGCCCGAGGAGGACTGGGTGGTGACGGAGCTGCGCCCCCATGTGGACGGGCTGGAACTGGACGCGCCCGCCTCGGTCGCCGTCGGTGAGCAGGCCGAGGTCGTCGCGACGGTGGACAACGACGGCACCGCGGTGCCGGTCGCCTACCCGGTGAGCGCGGACTGGTCCGGCTCCGACGGTGTCCACATCGGTCCGGCCGACGACGCCGGGGCCGATCACGTCGCCGCGTTCGATCCGGCGACGGGCCGGTTCAGCGCCCTGGGGGAGGGGACCGTGGAGATCGGTGTCACCGTGAACGGAGTCACTGAGGAGGTCACCATCGAGCTGGGGTCCTGACCGACGACGGCGCCCTTCCAACCGGAGCGCGGATGACCCGGACAGGGGATGTCCGGGTCGTCCGGTTTCGGTGCCCGGCCTCAGCCCGCGCGGAGGATGAGGGCCAGGCGGGTGGTGCGGTCCGGGGCGAGGGTCTCGCGGACCCCGGTCTCCAGGGCGCCCTCGGTGGCGTCGACCACGGACACGTGTCGGGTGGTCCTGGTTAGAGCCGTGTACACCTGTGGTCGGGACACCGGGACCTGGGGCGGGAAGACCGCCACCACGGCGGGCCAGCGGCTCCCGTGGGCGACGGCCACGCTCACGGCCCATCCAGGGCGCAGTGCGGACGGATCGGTGACGGTGACGGACGTACCGTCGGCAAGTTCGATCACCGCACCCTCGGACACCTCACGCAGATAGCCGGTGTCGCCGGGGCCGTAGCCGGTGCCCTCGGCGGTGAGGACCACGCGGTCGCCCACGTCGAAGCCGCCGTGAGCTCCCGGTCCGGGGTTGAGGCGCTCCTTGCAGGCGGCGTTGAGCGCGCGGGCACCGGCCGGGCCGTCCTCGCGGCAGGTGACCACCTGGACCTGGTCGGAACCGATCCCCAGCGCCCGGGGGATGGAGTCGGTCACCAGCTGCGTCACCCGGTGGGCGGCCTCCTCGGCGGAGGCGGCGGGGACCCGGACGACTTCGCGGTCGGGCGCCTCCACCTCGGTCCAGTCGCCCTCGGCGACCGCGCGGGCCAACTTGGCGACGGGGGTGGGCTCGGCGTCGTCGGCGACGACGGCGACGTGCGCGGTGCGTGAGGAGGCCACGTCGACCACCACCCGACCGGGGGTGGCGGAGGGCGCCTGGTCCGGGTCGGCCAGCAGCACCAGATGCGCGTCGTCCACGCAGACCGACGCCAGGTCCGCCATGCGGGCCACGCCCAGGGACATCGACTCGCACAGCGCGACGATCCCCGCTGAGGCGGGTCCTCCCGCCAGCAGGGCGGCCAGGGACACCGCGCGCACGGGCGGTTCGCCCTCCGCAACCAGCAACCGGTCCAGGTCGGCGTTGACGGCGGCGGCGGTCTGCGCGGTGGGAGCCACGACCGCGATCCCCACCTGGCTCTCCCGGGCGATTCCGGTCAGGCAGAGCAGGGTCCGCGCGGCCTCGGCCTGGTCGCCGGGGCCGTGGTGCACCACCGTCACCGGGCGCATGGTGGCGGTGAGTACCGCCTCCCGGGTGGACTCGGAGATCGCGAGACCGTGCTCTGAGGTGGCGGCCTCCAGCGTCTCGGCGGCGGTCATCGGGTCCATGATCGGTTCGCTGCCGCCGATCAGGCGGAGGAGCTGTTCACCGAGGCGCTGTTCGGCGTGGCCGACGTCGTAGGGGGCGTAGTGGCGCTCGGGATCGGGCAGGTCCGGTACCTCCGGGACACCGCCCTCCTCGAAGTCGAAGTCGTCGTCGGCCTCGTCGCCGCTCTCGAACAGCGCGATCTCGTCCGCCGCGACGGCGGCCTCCAGGGCGGCTCGGGGATCGGCCACACCGAGCTGGCCGACCACCGTGGTCAGCTTCTTCTCCTCGATCGCGGTGTGCCCCCGGCGGACGGCGGTGCGCAGCGTGTGTCCGACCAGGGCGCCGAGGCGGCGGGGGTCGTCGGGACGGGCGGCTCCGCCCAGGTGCCTGCGTGCACAGTAGTCGGCCTGCTCGATGGTCACTTCGGGCAGGCGCAGCAGCAGCCAGGGGTTGGCGTCCAGCTCGGCGGCGGGTTGGGGGCCCAGCGCGGACACCAGGCGCGGCGCCAGGGCGTGCGGGGCGCCCATCCGGTCAAGGACGGCTAGGACCTTCTCGACAGCCTCGGACACCGGTTCCCCTCGTCAGGTGGTTCGTGGACTCGGTGGGAGCCTACCGACTCGCGGCGACACGCGGTGTTCGTCGTCCACAGGGTCACCCGGTGGGGCCCGCTCCGTCCCGGGTCACCTGGAGGACGGCGGCGCAGGGGTCGGTGCCGGGGGAGGCCTCCTGGACGGCGGTGGCGGCCCGTCCGGCGGCCGTGCGGAAGAGTGCCCGGGTGTCGGCGTCCAGTGCGCCCAGCAGCCGCTCCTCGACGTGCTCGACCAGTTCGTTGGCGCCGGCCAGGACCTCGGAGCCGTGGTCGGTGGCGCACACCCTGCGTACTCGGCGGTCGGCCGGGTCGGCGCGGCGCCGGACCAGGTCGGCGGCTTCCAGGTCGTCGATGAGGTAGGTCATCACGCTGCGGTCGATGAGCAACCGCTCGGCCAGTGCGGCCTGCGTGGGGGCGTCACCCCGCGAGGCCGCCGCCAGAACGTGGTAGCCGCGGCTCCCCTGCGGGGGGGCGGGGNGGGAGGTCGGCGAGCGCCGCCTCCACGTGTTCGTGCCAGCGGCGCAGCAGCACGGCCAGGGACCAGCCCAGGTTGTGTTCCCCGGGGCCCGGCTCCGGCGTGGTGGGTGTCATGGTCCGAGATTACCAGGAATAGGTGTGAGGGAAGATAAGTTGTGTTGAGCATCATTTGCCCGACAAACGATCCCCTCCCAGGAGGTCAGGCCATGCCCGACTACGGACACTCCCTGGAGTTCGGCACCTTCCTCACGCCGACCGCCCAGGACCCCGACCGCGTGGTCGGGCTGGCGGAGTTCACCGAGGCTGCCGGGCTCGACCTGGCCACCTTCCAGGACCACCCCTACAACCCGGACTTCCTCGACACCTGGACCCTGCTCAGCTGGGTCGCCGCCCGCACCGAACGCCTCCGCGTCTCCGGCAACGTGATCAACCTGCCCCTGCGCCCGCCCGCCGTCCTGGCCCGCGCCGCCGCCAGCCTCGACCGCCTCTCCAAGGGCCGCTTCGAGCTCGGGCTCGGCGCCGGGGGCTTCTGGGACGCCATCAATTCCATGGGCGGCGGACGCCGCACCCCCGGCCAGTCCGTGGACGCCCTCTCCGAGGCCATCGACCTCATCCGCGCCGTATGGGACACCGACGCCAGGGGAGGGGTGCGACTCCAGGGCGAGCACTACTCCGTCCACGGCATGAAGCGCGGCCCCGAACCCGCTCACGACATCGGGATCTGGCTGGGCGCCTACAAACCCCGCATGCTCAGGCTCATCGGTGCCAAGGCCGACGGCTGGCTGCCCAGCCTCGGCTACGCCAAGCTCGACGACCTGCCCGGACTCAACGCGACCATCGACGAATCCGCGCTCGAACACGGCCGCGACCCACGGCAGATCCGCCGCCTCCTCAACCTGACGGGCGCAGCGTTCTCCCCGAGCGACGCCGGTTTCCTCCAGGGCCCGCCCGAACAGTGGGTCGAGCAGCTGCTGCCCCTGGCCCTGGAACTGGGGTTCGCCACGTTCGTCATGCCCACCGACGACCCCCGCGCCATCGACACCTTCGGCCAGGAGGTGGCCCCCGCCCTGCGCCGGGCGGTGGAGGCCGAACGCACCAGCACCGGGACCCCGACCGGGCCGGTCCGTCCCGTCGCCGCCCTGACCGCACGCCGCCCCGGCATCGACTACGACGCCGTCCCGCACGGCCTGCGCGACACGGCGGTCGAACCCGGGGACAAGGGCTTCACCAAGCTCCGGCACGGGTACATGCAGCGGGGCCGCCCCGGGCTGGTCCTGCGTCCCACCGGTCCCGACCAGGTCGCCGAGGCCCTCGCCTACGCCCTCGACCAGGACGCGCCGCTCAACGTGCGCAGCGGCGGACACGGCATCAGCGGCCGCTCCACCAACGACGGCGGTGTCGTCCTCGACCTCGGCCGCATGAACGGGGTCGAGGTCCTGGACGCCGCGACCGGCCGCGTCCGTCTCGGCGCCGGTGCCCGCTGGGGGGAGGTCGGCGCGGTGCTGCACCAGCACGGGCTGGCGATCAGCTCGGGCGACCACGGGGGAGTGGGGGTCGGCGGGATCGCCACCACCGGGGGCCTGGGATACATGTCCCGCGCCCAAGGGCTGACCATCGACCGCCTCACCGCGGTCGAACTGGTCACGGCCGCTGGTGAACACCTGAGGGTGGACGCAGAACACCACCCCGACCTCTTCTGGGCGGTACGCGGCGCCGGGGCCAACTTCGGGGTGATCACCTCCGTGGAGGCCGTGGCGGCCCCGGTCCGGGACGTCGTCCTCGCCCAGATCGCCTACGACGCCGCCGACACCGCGGCCTTCCTCCGAACCTGGGGCGAGGTCGCCGAGTCCGCCCCGCGCGAGGTCACCGCCTTCCTGGCCCTGGGACAGGGCCGAGCAGGACAGGGGCCCGTGGCGCAGGCCATGGTGGTGTTCGCGGGGGACGACACGGACGCCGCCGTCCAGGCCCTGGAACCCTTCCTCAAGGTCGGACCGGTCCTGGACCAGCGCGCGCAGGTCGCCCCCTACCCGGCGATCCTGGTGGGGCACGCCGGTCCGCACGAGGGCGGCCAGACCCCGGTCGCCCGCTCGGCCCTGCTGGAGCACATCACCGAAGAGTCCGCCGAGGCCGTGGCTCGGGCGCTCGCCACGGGCGACGCCTACTTCGCGCAGCTGCGCCAGGTCGGTGGGGCGGTCAACGACGTCGCCGCCGACGCCACCGCCTACCCTCACCGCTCGGCCAACTTCTCCCTGGCCGCCATGGGGCGCCGGGCTGACGTCCTGGACCGTCGCTGGGCGGAGCTGGGCGCGACGGCGCGGGGGCTCTACCTGAGTTTCGACACGCGCACCGGGCCCGAGGTCCTCGCCGAGGCCTTCCCCGAACTCACGCTCGGTCGTCTGCGCGCGCTCAAGGCCGCGTACGACCCGGACCAGGTGTTCGACCAGAACTTCCCGATCCCGCCCAGCGAGTGAGCCCTCGGCGCGCGGCCGGTCAGCGTTCGGGACCGGCCGTGGCGTCGTCCAGGGCGTCGCGAATCTTGGGGGGAAGCCGCACGCTCTCCACGGACAGGATCTCCTCCAGCTGGGAGAGCGTGCGCGGACCCACCACGGCGGAGGCCACACCCTCCTGGTCCCGCGCCCAGCTCAGCGCCACGGCGAGCGGAGAGACCCCCAACCCCTCGGCCGCCGTGCACACCGACTCGACCACGCGGCGGCTGCGGTCGTCCAGGTAGGGCTCCACGTAGGGGGCCATGTGCGGGAACGCGGCGCGGGAGTCCGCGGGGACCCCGTTGCGGTACTTGGCGCTGAGCACGCCCCGCCCCAGGGGAGACCACGCGATCACGTGCGCCTCGCTGGCCGCGGCGGCCGGACGCAGCGCGTGGTCGGCGCCCCGGTTGAGCAGCGAGTACTCGGTGCCCGCGCTCACCAGCGGCACCCGCCCCGGCTGGGCGCGCTGCCAGGTGGCCAAGGTGGCGAACTGCCAGGCCTTGAGGTCACCGGTGCCCACGTAGCGGGCCTTGCCCGACGCGACCGCCGTCTCCATCGCGGACAGCGTCTCCTCCGGCGGCGTGTGGGGGTCGTACACGTGCAGCTGCCACAGGTCCACGTAGTCCGTCTGGAGGCGCCGCAGCGACGCGTCCAGCGACGCCAGGAGGTGGCGGCGGGAACCGTCCACCGGCCGGTACGCCTCGGGCGTGTGCCCGCTCTTGGTGGCCACCACCACGTCCTCGCGGCGCACCACCCCGCGCAGGAGCCGTCCCAGAATCCGCTCGCTCTGGCCGCCCGTGTAGATGTCCGCCGTGTCCACGAGCGTGCCCCCCGCATTGACGAACGCGGTGAGCTGCTGCCCGGCCTCCTCCTCGGAGGTGTCGTTTCCCCAGCTCATCGTGCCGAGGGCGGTACGAGACACCCAGAGCCCTGATCTGCCCACCTGTCGCTGTTCCATGCGGCGGAGATTACCGTGTTCATCGGAAGTAGGCCCTGGGTACACCTTGGCTGCGTACTGTCGGCAGGGGCCGGACCAGCGCCGACGCGCGACCTCTCGTCGCGCGGGCCGTCCGGGCCGTCACCCCATCTGGTTCGTGTCCGTGCCCCCGGTGGGCTCGGACCCGTCACGAAAGTCCGTACCGAGTGTCCATCTTCGAGGCGGTCGTTCTCGGCCTCATCCAAGGGCTCACCGAGTTCCTGCCAGTATCCTCAAGCGCCCACCTGCGCGTCTTCGCGGCCTTCTTCGGTTGGTCCGACCCTGGAGCGGCCTTCACCGCAGTCAGCCAGATCGGCACCGAACTCGCGGTGGTCGTGTACTTCCGCAGACGGGTGTGGGCGATCATCTCCGTGTGGTGCCGCTCCCTGGTCAACCGGGACCTTCGCGCCGACGTCAACGCCCGCATGGGCTGGTACATCATCCTCGCCACCATCCCCATCGGTGTCCTGGGCCTGCTCTTCGAGGACCAGATCGAGGGCGTCTTCCGGGACCTGCGCCTCATCGCCCTGACCCTCATCGTCTTCGGCCTCCTCCTGGGCGCCGTCGACCACTTCGCCCGCAAACAGAACGAGCTGGAGGACCTCACGCTCGGCCGGGGCCTGACCTTCGGCCTGTTCCAGACGCTCGCGCTGATCCCCGGGGTCTCCCGCTCGGGCGCCACCATCACCGGTGGCCGTCTGCTCGGCTTCTCCCGACCGGCTGCCGCCGAGTTCGCGTTCCTGCTCGCCATGCCCGCCGTGTTCGCCTCGGGCCTGTACAAGATGCTCGACATCGGCGGCAACGAGTACGCGGGCTGGGGCGCCACCATCGTCGGGACCCTCGTCGCCTTCGTGATCGGTTACGTGGTCATCGCGTGGCTGATGAAGTTCATCACCACGCACAGCTTCATGCCGTTCGTCTACTACCGCATCGCCCTGGGCGTGCTCATCATCGTGCTGGTCTCCACGGGCGTCCTCGCCCCGGAGGGCGGAGCCGGAGTCGGCTAGCCGACCCGCCCCGTTCCAGTCCCGCTCTCGGACACCCCAGGACGTTCCGACCCTTGGGGCGGGCCACCGGTCACGGTGGCCCGCCCCAAGGCCGTGGCCGACCTACCCTGGTGCCATGGCCACACCTGCTGACACCCCAGCCGACACCCCCGCCGGGCACCGGGACGCACCAGGCGGAGCGTCCGCGCCCGAGGCGATCACCCTCCTGCTCGTCCGCCACGGAATGACCGACGCCACCGGGCCGCGCCTGGCCGGTCGCGCCCCCGGCATCCACCTCAACGACGTGGGTCGTGACCAGGCCTCCCGCCTGGCCGGACGGCTGGCGGGGCTCACCCCCGCCGCGCTCGTGTCCAGCCCGCTCGAACGCTGCCAGGAGACGGCCGAGGCCGTCGCCGAGCGGCTGGGCACCACCGTCACCACCGACGACAGGTTCGTCGAGTGCGACTACGGCAGCTGGACCGGCCGGACCCTCACCGACCTGTCCGCCGAACCCCTGTGGCGGGTGGTCCAGGACCACCCGAGCGCGGCCCGCTTCCCCGGCGGCGAGGCCCTGGCCACAACCTCCGCCCGGGCCGTGGAGGCCGTCCGCGACTGGAACGGCCGACTGCTCGAACAGGCTTCGCCCGGCTCCGCCCCACCCGTGTACGTGGTGTGCGGCCACGGCGACGTGATCAAGGCGATCATCGCGGACGCCCTGGGTATGCACCTCGACCTCTTCCAGCGCCTGCGCGTGGACCCGTGTTCGGTCACCTCCATCACCTACACCCGGACCCGGCCCTTCCTGAACAAGCTCAACGACACGGGCGAACCCCTGGCCGGGGCCCTGCCCACGGCGGCGGAGACCCGGGGGGACGCGGCGGTCGGCGGCGGGGCGGGCCGGGTACCCGGAGACGACTGACCGGCGTGCGCCCCGCGGACCCCGTGCGGGGAGGGGAGGACGCGGGACGCCGTCGGCGTCGTCGGCCCGGGCCCGACCAGGACACGACCCCGGAACGCGGCCGTATCGCACCGTGTCACCGTCATCCCTTAGGGTGCTGTTCATGCCCGTCTTTCAGTTCAATCCGCCGGAACGGTTCGTCGTCGGAACCGTGGGTCAGCCTGGGGAACGCACCTTCTTCCTCCAGGCCGTCGGTGAGGGTCGTATCACCAGCGTCGTGTTGGAGAAGGCCCAGGTGGAGGCCCTGGCCACCCGAATCGAGGAGCTGCTGGAAGAGGTGCACCGCCGTTTCGGGGCGCCACCGGACGACGCGGCCCCGCCCGAGGACGACGGTCCGCTGGAACAGCCCATCGAGCAGGACTTCCGGGTGGGCACCCTCGCGCTGGCCTGGGACGCCGAGGCGGCCCGCGTCATCATCGAGGCGCAGGAGATCGACGAGACCGCCACCGAGGAGCTGGTCGAGGACGACGACGAGGAGGAGCTGGAGGTCTTCGCCGAGGAGGCCCCCGCCCACCGCGACGTCCTGCGCGTCTACCTCAGCCCCGGCGAGGCGCGCGCCTTCGCCGACCGCGCGCTGAAGGTCGTCTCCGCCGGTCGCCCCGACTGCCCGCTCTGCGGACGCCCCCTGGACCCGAACGGCCACATCTGCGCGCGCCAGAACGGCTACCGCCCGGACCGTCTCGTCTGAGGGACCTCGTGGACGACGACACCACCGGCTGCCCCACCGCCGCGGACCCGCCCCCCACGGTGGCCACGGCGGCCTTCGGCGGGCTCACCCCCGCCGAGGGACTGGATCTGCTGCGCCGGGGCGAGATCACCGTCAAGGGCCGTCTGACCGCCGCCTCCAACGCCACCCTCTACTGCACGGTCTCCGACGGCACCCGGTCGGCCGTGTGCGTGTACAAGCCGGTGGCGGGGGAGCGGCCGCTGTGGGACTTCCCGGACGGCACGCTCGCCGGTCGGGAGGTGTCGGCCCACGCGGTCTCCGAGGCGCTCGGGTGGTCCGTCGTGCCGCCCACCGTCCACCGGGACGGCCCCTACGGGGAGGGCATGGCGCAGCTGTGGGTGCACGGGGACACCACCGTCGACCTCGTCGCGCTCTCCCGGGAGACCGAGCACCCGGGTCTGCGCCGGATGGCTGTCCTGGACGCGGTGATCAACAACTCGGACCGCAAGATCGGCCACCTGCTGCCCACGCCCGAGGGGCACCTGTACGGCTGCGACCACGGGGTGTCCTTCGCCGAGGACTACAAGCTGCGCACCGTCCTGTGGCAGTGGCAGGGGCTGCCCCTGACAGACGAGGCGCTGATCGCACTGGCCTCGCTGCGGACCCGCCTCCGCGACCCGGACGACCCCCTGGGCGTCGCGCTGGCCAGCCACCTGACCGGCCCCGAGGTCTACGCTGTGCGGACCCGTGTGGACCTTCTCATCCACCACGGCATCCACCCCTACCCCGCTCCCGACTGGCCCTCCGTCCCCTGGCCCCCGGTGTGACCGGTGTGAGCAGTCTCAAGCGCCCAACACGCGGATACCGGCCGGTAGGAATAGCGCCTTAGTGGTCCGTACCTGCACAATGGGCACGTGAGCAACGAGTGGAACTACCTTTTCGACATGGACGGCGTGCTCGTACGCGAGGAGCACCTGATCCCCGGAGCGGACACGCTCATCGCGGAGCTGCGCGAGCAGGGGACCCCGTTCATGGTGTTGACGAACAACTCCATCTACACCCCGCGCGACCTGCGGGCGCGACTGCTCAACACCGGGCTGGACATCCCCGAGGAGTCCATCTGGACCTCCGCGCTGGCCACGGCCCAGTTCCTCCAGACCCAGCGCCCCGGTGGCTCGGCCTACGTGGTCGGTGAGTCGGGTCTGACCACCGCCCTGCACAACGTGGGCTACGTGATGACCGAACGCGACCCGGACTACGTGGTGCTGGGCGAGACCCGCACCTACAGCTTCGAGGCCATCACCCGCGCCATCCGCCTGGTGCGCAACGGCGCCCGGTTCATCGCCACCAACCCCGACGAGACCGGGCCCAGCGCCGAGGGTCCGCTGCCCGCGACCGGCGCGGTCGCCGCGCTGATCGAGAAGGCCACCGGCCGCCGCCCCTACTTCGTGGGCAAGCCGAACCCCCTCATGATGCGGTCGGCTCTGCGCAGGATCGGGGCGCACTCGGAGAACACCCTGATGGTCGGCGACCGCATGGACACCGACGTGCTCAGCGGCCTGGAGGCCGGTCTCCAGACCGTCCTGGTGCTCTCGGGCATCTCCGGACGCGACACCGCCGACCAGTTCCCGTACCGGCCCACCCGCGTGATCGGGTCGGTCAAGGAGCTCGTGGGCCACACCCAGGACCCCTTCGGTACCGGGGCCTGACCGGGCCTTTCCCGAAATTCGATTCCCGGACACGACGACGGGGGCGGTGGACCATGTCCACCGCCCCCGTATCCGTCGTGGGGCAGGCCGTCGGGCCGTCCCAGGGTCAGGCGCTCTGCCGCTGCTTGGCGATCTCCTCGACCTTCGCCGCCTCTTCACGGCGACGGGCGCGGAGCAGTTCCAGCCGCTCGGCGAGAACCTCTTCCAGGTCCTCCATGCTGCGGCGTTCCAACAGCATGTCCCAGTGGGTGCGGACCGGTTTGGTGTTCTTGGGCTCCTCGCCGCCGCCGTCACGGCGCAGTGCGCGGTCGCCGCAGAAACGGCATTCCCATTCGGCGGGGATTTCGGCCTCGGTCGCGAAGGTGACCGAGAAGCGGTGACCCCGGGTACAGTCGTAGGTGACTTCCTGCCGGGGAGCCAGGTCGGTGTTGCGGTCGTTCTCGTAGCTCGTCGCCCCGAGCCGTGTGCCGCGAAGTGCTCGCTCGGCCATCGTGTGGGTGCCTCCAGGCGCTTGTGCGGTCTCGCGGGGTGTAACGCGTCGGTCCACGTCAAGATTCCCCACTGACCTGAGGTCGAACCTCCTCGGCGGACGCGGGAGCCCGCCCGAACCGTGAGGGCCCGCCCCGCCGGGCCCGTCCGGTGGCGGTGACCTGCACCACTCCGAACGTGCGGCCTTCGAAGTCCCCGCCTCCACTCCGACTCACCCGATCCCGGGTTCCACACCGCCAGCCCGTCATGCCGTCGCGGGGCACCCGGTTCACCGCTGTTGCCAGTCGCGGTGGTTGGCGGCGGCGGGTTTTCGGACAGTTCCGTATTCGCGCGTTCGCGCAGTTCAGGAAAGGTTCTTCGGTTTCGTTCGGTGTTCTGTGCCGATTCCCCGGATGGCCGCTTCCCGGTCCGGTGTGGAGTTGTATGGACCCCCGGGCGGTATCACTGACTTTGTCGGTTAACTCAGGTATTCGTCATTGTTCTGGCATGGGAGCCGGTTGGGGCAGGTGGTATCTTTGCTCGCTGTGTGAACAAAGGGCAGGTTGAAGACCTTAACGCCGCCTATGTAACACAACAGTGCACGTGGGCTGATGATGCCCGATCGGCGTGCTCTTAGGCGTGTGTAAATAGTGAGGACGTGTCCGGACATGGAGCGCCATGACTGACCAAACCCCCCGTCCCGACGGAGCGCCGCCAGTGGGCTCGACCGCCCCGCGCTGGCTGCTCGTCCTGGTACCGGCCCTGCCAGCCTGGGGGTGGGCGCTCTGGGCCACCCGACCCGACGCATGGGTCCCGGTCCTGGCTGCTGGAGGGGTCGCGCTCGCGCTGATCCTCGTCCTCGCCCTCCTCCTGGCACGCAGGGACCGTCAGGTCGCCGAGCTCCGCGCCCGGGTGGACACGGCCCGCTCCCAGACTGCCGCGCTCTCCGCAGAGCTCCTGCCCCGCATGGTCGAGCAGCTGCGGTCCGGCGATTCCGCCGACACCGTCCTGCACCGGATGCCCGACGTCGCGGACCCCGCGATCTCCGCCGTCCTGCGGAGCGTGGCCGCCGAGGTCTCCGCCTCCGAGCGCCGCCGCTCCGCCGCCATGGCCGCCTGCGCCACCGCCGCGGGACGGGTCCAGGCGCTGTCCACCACCATGCTCGCCGACCTGCGCCGCATGCAGGAACGCCACGGCGACGGCGACGCCGGGACCGACGTCCTCGGCGACCTCATGCAACTGGACCACACCACCGCGCAGACCGGCCGGGTCGCCGACAGCATCGCGATCCTCACCGGTGCGCGGTCGGGGCGTCGCTGGGGCCGCGCCATCCCCATGGAGAGCGTCCTGCGCGGAGCCATGGGCCGGATCGGCGCCTACCAGCGGGTGCGCACCCACAGTGTCACCAACCTGGCGGTCGCCGGGTTCGCAGCCGAGGGCGTCATCCACGCCCTCGCCGAGATCCTCGACAACGCGGCCAAGTTCTCCCCGCCCACCGCCGAGGTCCACGTGCACGTGGAGGAGGTGCAGGCAGGCATCGCCGTCATGGTCGAGGACGGCGGCCTCGTCATGGGTGAGGAAGCGCTGCGCCGGGCCCGCGCTGCGGTCCGCGACGGCCTCGACATCACCACCATCTCCGGGACCCGCCTGGGACTGTCGGTCGTCGGCCGTATCGCCCAGCGCTACGGTCTCGAGGTCTCCTTCCGCTCCTCCTCCAGGGGAGGCACAGCCGTGGTCCTGCTCCTGCCGCAGCGCATCGTCAAACCGCTGCCCGCCAGCGTCCCCGCACAGCCGATCACCGTTCCCGAGCCCTCCTCCCGCGAGACGGCGGCCCCTCCCGCCGACACGGCCCCCGCCCCCAGAGCGGACAGCGGGCTGCCGATGCGTCGCCGGGGGCAGTCCCTCGCGGCGGCGGAACGCAACCGGCCCGCCCCCAAGGAGGCCGGGCCCCGTACTCCCTCCACGGGGTTCGGCGCGTTCCGCTCCGCCGTGCGCGGCCAGGAGACGACCGACTCACCGAAGGAAGCATGATGGACCTCAAGACGCTGACCTGGCTGCTCGAAGGCCTGCTGGAACGCACCCCCGGCACCCGCCACGCGCTGGTGCTCTCCCGGGACGGCCTCAAGCTGTGCCACACCTCAGGATTGGGCAACGACAGCGCCGACCACCTGGCCGCGATCGCCGCGGGGGTGCAGAGCCTGGCGCACAGCGCCTCGGTGGAGTTCGGCGACGGCCGGGGCGGGGTCCGACAGGCCATGGCCGAGTTCTACGGCGGTCTCCTCTTCATCGTCGAGGCGGGGCACGGCACACACCTGGCGGTCATCACCAACGGGGAGGCCGAACCGGGTCTGGTCGGCCACAACATGAACGAACTGGTCGAGCAGATGGGTGAGCACCTGACCACGCCGTCCCGAGCCGGGGCCGAAGCCGAGTGAGCCCGTACCGACGGGAGAGCCCGGACCGGCTCTACATCATCACCTCGGGCCGCAGCCGAGGCGGCGACGAGTCCCTGGACGCCGTCACCCTCATCGTCACGGAGAGCGCGCCCGTCCCCGGGATGCAGTCCGAGCACGCAGCCATCCTGCGCCTGTGCGTGAGCCCCATGGCGGTGGTGGAGGTCGCCGCGCACCTGCGCCTGCCCGTGGCGGTCACACGCATCCTGCTCACCGACCTCCTCGACACCGGCCGGGTGAGCGCCCGCCACCCGGCCCCGGCGCCCTCACCGGCGCGCCCCCTGGCCTCCCCGGACGTGTTGGAGAAGGTGCTCGTTGCACTCCACAACCTCTGAACCCGCTCACACCGACCAGCAGGTGACCCCGCTGGCGGACAGTACCGAACAGGCCCTGAAGATCGCCGTGGTCGGCGGTTTCGGGGTCGGCAAGACCACCATGGTCAGCTCCGTCAGCGAGATCCGCCCGCTGACCACCGAGGAGACCATGACCCGGGCCGGGACGGGCATCGACGACCTGGAGGGGGTCGAGGGCAAGCGCACCACCACCGTCGCCTTCGACTTCGGCCGCATCACCCTCGACGCCACCTCGGTCCTCTACCTGTTCGGCGCTCCCGGACAGGAACGCTTCTGGTTCCTGTGGGACCGACTGTTCACCGGCGCGCTGGGAGCGGTCGTCCTGGTCGACACACGGCGTCTGGAGGACTGCTTCTACGCCATCGACCGCCTGGAGGACCAGGGCACGCCCTTCGTCGTGGCGCACAACGACTTCGGCGAGTCCGAGCACTCCCTCGAGGACGTCCGCACCGCCCTGGACCTGGACCCGGGCATCCCCCTGCTGCGCTGTGACGCCCGAGAGCGCGGCTCGGCCAAGAAGGTGCTCATCGCCCTGGTGGAACACGTGCGTTCCCTGATCACGGAAGGTCCCCGATGACCGGCTGCCCCGTCCGGATGTACGGACCCGAGTTCCAGTCCGACCCGGGCGGTCTCTACGAGAGGATGCGGTCCGAACACGGGCCGGTCGTGCCCGTGCGGATGGAGGGCGACATCCCCGCGTGGCTGGTCGTCGGCTACCGGGAACTGCACCAGGTGATGAACGACACCACCGTGTTCGCGCGCAGTTCCAGCCGCTGGAACGCGTGGCACCTGGTCCCAGCCGACTGGCCGATGCTGCCCATGGTGATCCAGCTGCCGTCGGTGCTCTACACCGAGGGGGCCGAGCACCGCCGCCGCACCGGTGCGCTCACCGACGCCCTGTCCGGCACCGACCTGCACGAGCTGCGCACCACCACCGCGCGCATGGCCGACCGGCTCATCGACGCCTTCTGCGCCACCGAGGGCACGGACCTGCGCACCTCGTACACGGCACGGCTGCCCGCGCTCGTGCTCAGCTGGATGTACGGGCTGGACGACGTGCGAGGCGACCACCTCGCCGACAACATGAACACCATGATCGACGGCGGCCCCGACGCCATGGTCGCCCAGCAGACACTGATGGCCGCCATGAGTGAGCTGGTGGCGGACCGCCGTGCCAGCCCCGGGCCCGACGTGGTCTCCCGGCTGCTCGCCCACCCCGCCGGGTACAGCGACGAGGAGGCGGTCCCGGAGCTCATCGTCCTGCTGGGCGGCGGCAACCAGCCGACCGCCGAGTGGCTGGGCAACGCGCTGCGGCTGATGTTCACCGACGACCGGTTCGGCGCGTCCATCGCCGGCGCCCGCAACAGCGTGCAGGAGGCTCTCAACGAGGTCCTGTGGGAGGACACCCCCACCCAGATCCACGCCGGTCGCTTCGCCGCGCACGACGTCGAGCTGGGAGGCCAGCTCATCCGCCAGGGAGACCTCGTGCTCCTCGGGATATCCGGCGCCAACCGGGACCCGCTCGTGCGCTCCACGGCGGGCCGGATCGGTGACCGGGGCAGCCAGGCCCACCTGTCGTTCTCGCACGGGCCCCACCAGTGCCCCTACCCGGCCCGGGAGATCGCCGAGATCATCGCCGTCACCGGTGTCGAGGTGCTGGTCGACCGGCTCCCCGACATCGAACTCGCCGTTCCCGCCGCTGACCTGCGCTGGCGCCCCTCCCCATGGGTGCGAGGGGTCGCCTCCCTGCCCGTGACCTTCACACCGACCGACCCGTACGGGGTCCTCTGACCGCGACGGCCCCCGAGTGCCCCCGATCCCCGCGTACCCCACCATCCCCCGTACCGACCCGAGGAGTGCACCGATGTCCTGTCCCGTTGAGCACGGATCCGGCGGAATCGTCACGCTGGACCCCTACGTCAAGAACCTGCGCGCCGAACGCGAGTACCTCCACGCCGCCGGACCGGTCACCCGCGTGGAGCTGCCCGACGGGGTGACCGCCTGGGCCGTCACCCGGCACGAGGCCGCGCGCGCGGCGCTGACCGACCCCCGGCTGGTGAAGGACATCGCCCACTGGGACGACTTCCAGAAGGGTCGCATCCCCGAAGCGTGGCCGCTGATGAGCACCATCCCGCCCACCCCCACCAATCTCCTGGGCACCGACGGCGCCGAGCACAAGCGCCTGCGCCTGCTCACCGCCAAGGCCTTCTCGGCCCGCAGCGTGGAGCGCCTGCGCCCCCGGGTCCACGACCTGACCGTGGAGCTGCTGGACGGTCTGGAGACCGGGGCCCACGAGCCGCTGGACCTCAAGAACGAGTTCGCCTTCAAGCTCCCCATGAGCGTGATCGGTGAGCTCTACGGCGTGGACGCGGCCGAACACGGCTACCTGCGCGACATGTACGTGAAGTTCTTCAGCGCGGTCACCGGTCCCGAGGAGTTCCTGGAGACCTACGCGACCCTGGAGCGCTACTACGAGGGCATGATCGCGGACAAGCGCGCCAACCCGGGCGAGGACCTGACCACCGAACTCCTCAACGCCGGTGAGAACGGTGACGCCCTCACCGACCTGGAGGTGCGCGGAACCCTCCAGGTGGTCGTGGCCGCCGGGCACGAGACCACGGTGAACCTGCTGTGCAACGCCGTGCGCGCCCTGCTGGCCCACCCCGAGCAGTTCGACCTGGTCAAGGAGGGCCGGGTCGGCTGGGACACGGTGGTGGAGGAGACCCTGCGCTTCGACCCGCCCACCTCCAACATGATCTTCCGGTTCGCCACGGAGGACGTGGAGCTCGGCGGGCAGACCATCCGCAAGGGCGAGGCCCTGATGACCTCCTACGGCGCGATCAGCCGCGACCGCGACGAGCACGGCGAGGAGCCGCACCCGGACACCTTCGACCTGACCCGGGAGAAGGGGCGCCACATCTCCTTCGGGTACGGGCCGCACGTGTGCCCGGGCTCCCATCTGGCCCGGATGGAGGGACAGATCGCCCTGCCCCTGCTGTTCGAGCGCTTCCCCGACCTCAGGCTGGCCGTCGCGGACGAGGAGCTGGAGCACCACCCCTCCATCGTGGTCAACAGCATGAAGGAGCTGCCGGTCCTACTGCGTCCGTAGTCCCGGACGGGAGCGGTCGGGGCCCGGGGCCGTTCCGCGAACGACGGAGCGGCCCCTGTCGACGGGCGCGTCGAGCGCTTGTGGGCGGATGAGCGATCCGGTGATGATCGTGGTTCAGGAGTGGGGAGGTTCTCCGGTGACCTGGTGGTCGGCGTAGTTCAACGCTTCCTGTACCAGGCGACGCAGGTGGCCGTCGGGCATGGAGTAGACGATGTGGCGGCTCTCCCGTCGGGAGACCACCAGGCCGGCCAGTCGGAGTTTGGCCAGGTGCTGGCTGATCGACGTGCGTGAGGCGTCGGTGTGCTGGCTCAGGGTGGTGACGTCCGCGTCCCCGCGTGCCAGGGTCCACAGCAGGTGGAGGCGGGTGGGTTCGGCCAGCATCTGAAACACGGACGCGGCCACGGAGAGCTGTTCGCCTTGGGGGGCGTCTTCGTGGAAGAGGCTCTGGGTCATCGCCTTGTCATCGCTGCTCACCCTTGCATCCTAGGCGTCAGTGGGGCCTGGGTCAGCGGTGGTGTGGACGAAGCGGGGCCAGCGCGGGTGCAGTTCGTCGACAAGGAACTCGTGCCGGTGCCGGTACCCGGACCCCACCCACTCGGCGTCCGCCAGGTGCGGATGGTCCGGTCCGAGCTCGGTGTGCAGGTGGGTCAGCGGGCCCGGCTCGCCCGCCCGCCACAGGTGGACCGCCACGGCCGAGGCGAACAGAGCCACCATCGAGAAGACCGACAGCGTGGTGGGGATCCCCACGAGGACACCCAGCCAACCGGCCGCGGGGTAGGTGAGCAGGAAACAGGCGTGGGAGAGCGAGAAGTGCGCGGCGAACAGTGCGGGCCGATCCTCTTGTGTGCAGGAGCGGCGCACCAGACGCGCCGAGGGGGTCAACACCAAGGAGGTGCCAGCTCCGAGGAGCACCCAGGAAGCCAGCAGGAGTGGCCACAGCAGGCCTTCGGGTGCCAGGACGCTTCCCGCCGCGGCGCCGCCCAGCGTCGCTGCGAGAACGAACCCGGCGGGCAGCATCACCGCACGGTCGCTCACCCGGTCCAGCAGCCGCGGCAGAACCAGGGCGACGATCATGGACCCGGCCCCGAAGGAGCCGAGAGCGATGGCCACCTCCTGATCCCCCCGACCCAGGGTCTCGCGCACGATCACGATCGTGTTCACCAGGACCACAGCCGTGGCCGCCGCCACCGCCATGTCCAGGGCCAGCAGAGCCCGCAGACGTGGGGTCGCGACGAAGACGCGTGCCCCCAGCGTGGTGGAACGCCAGAAGCCCTCCTTGCGCCGCTGCGGGGAGGGGCGGGGCAGGGTGACGGAGAGAACCAGCAGTGCCGAGGCGCAGAACCCCAGGACAGTACCGGTGAACAGGCCCTGGTAGGTGGTCGCCAGCAACAGTGCGGCCGCGAGGGTGGGGCTGAACAGGTTCTCCAGGTCGTAGGCCAGGCGTGACAGGGAGAGCGCCCGGGTGTACTCGCGTTCGTCGGGCAGCACGTCGGGGATGGTGGCCTGGAAGACGGGGGTGAAGGCGGCGGAGGCGCACTGCAGGATGAGGATGAGCGCGTAGACCTGCCAGATGGCGTCGACGAACGGCAGGCACAGGGCGGCGCCAGCCCGTACCAGGTCCGAGCCCACCAGGAAGGCCCGGCGGGGAAGGCGTGCGGCCAGGGCTCCGACCATCGGGCCCACGCTGACGTAGGCGACCATCTTGATGGTCAGAGCGGTGCCCAGCACCGAACCGGCGTTGGCACCGGCCAGATCGTAGGCGAGCAGGGACAGCGCGACCGTGGCCAAGCCGGTGCCCACCAGGGCGATCAGCTGGGCCGAGAACAGCCGTCGGTAGGCGCGGTTGTGTAGGACTCCCAGCACGTTTGTGCCTTTCACTCGGGTTGGTGGCACGGGAGCCACAGAATACACACAGGTGCGCATGTGTGCACATGTGAACCTGTTGGGTGGTCGCTGTCGGCGGTTCGACGCGGGGTGCCCTGGCGTTCCGGGTGGCTGGGCCCTGGGGGTGTCGTGGTCCGCGGCATCGGTCACCTCGGCCACCGAAGGAGAACGCCTGTCCGACTCCGCGTCCACGAGTTGAACACGTTCTCCCGGAGAGAAGGCCCCGGCCCCCGAGAGCGAAGATCAGAACGTTCCACGACCCCGTGAAACACGAAGCGCGGGCCGGGATGCGCCTCGACCCGCACCAGAAGTCCACCGTGCGTGAGTGGGAACCGGGTCTTCCTGGGATCATTTTCCGGGATCGGGGGAACTCGTGTGATCGGCTGGCTTCGGCCAGCGGACTCCCGTTACCCGGTGGTGTGTCCTCGGCCCCGTAGCGGCGGGCCAGGGTGTGGAAACCCTCCCTGGGTTCCCCGTGGTTGTCGTCGTGGGCCGGTCAGTCCCCGCAGTGCCGTCTCGCGGGGACTGACCTTGAGGAACCTCGTGAAGCTCGCGCTGTCCGAACCGGTCAGTGCATGGAATCGACCCGGGAGCGAACGTGTGAGTGGGTTCGGGAAGCACCACGCGTCCTGGCGGCGCCGCCACATCCGCTGGGCGGAGGTGACGGCGCGGCCCGAGTGATCGTCGGCACTCAGCGCACTGCGGTCCACCTCGCGTGCGCGAAGTCGAGTTCGCGCGAGGCCGGTCCGTGCTGGTGGGCGACTCGGTAGGCGCCTCGTCCGTTGTCGTGGGTGATGTGGGCGGCCCAGTACTGGCGGCCGTCGTAGGTGGAGCCGGTGGTGGCCCGGCCCCGTGTCCGTAGTCGGCGGTGTGGCGCCCGGGTGGTGACGCGGCTCAGTCCACGGGAGCTGGCTCGGCCCGCTGTAGCCGAGCCCTACCCCCCAGGACGTTGAAGACCACGTTGAGAACCAGCGCGGAGGCGGTCGCGGTGACGATGCCCGAGTGCAGGATCATCGTGGCCCAGTCCGGGAAGGTGGCGAAGAAGTCGGGCGAGACGATCGACAGGACGCCGAAGCCGAGCGAGACGGCCACGATCACCATGTTCTGGTTGTCCTCGTAGTCCACCCTGCCGAGCGTCTGGATCCCGGCGGCCGCCACCGAACCGAACAGCACCAGACCGGCACCGCCCAGGACGGGGGAGGGGATCATCGCGACGACCCGGCCCAGGATCGGGAAGAGGCCCATGACGAGCAGCAGGACGGCGCCAGCGGCCACCACGTAGCGGCTGCGCACCTTGTTGAGCGCGATCAGGCCGATGTTCTGGCTGAACGTGCTGCCCGGGAAGGAGTTGAACAGCGGACCGACGACAGCGGTCGCGGCGTCGGCGCGCAGGCCGTCGGCCAGGCGGCGTCCGTCCACCTTGCTGCCCACGACCGCGCTCACCGCGAGGATGTCGGCCATGCCCTCGGACAGGATCACGATCATCATCACGCACATCGTGATGATCGCGGCGACCTGGAACTCCGGCGGGCCGAAGTGGAAGGGCGTGGGCAGGGAGAAGACCGGCCCCGTGCCGACCGAGCCGAAGTCGACCGCCCCGATGGCGGCGGCCAGCAGGGTGCCCAGCACCATGCCCAGGAGGATGGAGGCGCGGCCCCACACCCCGCGCAGCACCCTGGACAGCACCAGGATGATCAGCAGGGTCGACCCGCCCAGCAGCAGGTTCGTGTCGGAGGGGGCGCCGGTCTCGCTGTTGTCGGTGATCCAGCCGATCGCGACGGGAATCAGGGAGAGTCCGACGACGGTGATCACGCTGCCGGTGACCACCGGGGGGAAGAACCGGATCAGGCTGGCCATCACGGGTGCGATGAGGATGCCGAACAGACCGGCGACGATCGAGGCGCCGAAGACGGCGGGCAGGCCGCTGGACTCACCGATCGCGGTCATCGCGGTGATGGGGATGAACGACGCACCGATCACCAGCGGCATGCGCATGCCGAAGCGCCACACGCCCAGCGTCTGGACCAGTGTCATCAGACCGGCGACCAACAGGGCCGCGCTGATGATCAGACCCGTCTCCAACGGGTCCAGTCCCACCGCGGCGGCCATGATGAGCGGCGGGGTCACGACACCGGCGTACAGGGCGAGGATGTGCTGGATGCCGTAGGTGACCAGGAACCGCAGCGGCGGACGCTCGTCCTCGGGCCGCTCGGTGGCGTCGGGAGCCCGGCCGTCGGACACAGTGTCCGAGCCGCCCTTGGGGAACTTCATCGTGGTGGGGCCTTCCGGTGTGGATCGGTCGCGCTCCAAATCATCGGATGATCTGAAATGACATGCAAATTCGGGGGGTTCGACTGGAGGAAGGCACAAAATCACACGGCTCCGACCCGGTCACCGTGTGTGGTGTGCACCGATGGTGGACGGTCTCCTCCCGAGCCCGCGCCGAGCGCCGCACCTCCCGCCCCCACGGGCTTCCCGAGAGCGGTGGGGCCCGGACGCGCGTCGGGGCCCGGCCGCGGACACCTCCACGACCGGGCCCCGACGTGACGAAGAACGCCCTCCCGGCGTGCGCCGCCGACCCGTGCGACGGACACCCGGACTCAGCCCCGGGGACCACCGCTCAGGACCCGCTGGACCAGGTCGGGAGCGAGCGTGCCGTACCCGGTCGCCGCCCACACACTCTGCTCCGTGGGTACCGCGTAGTACGGCGTCGGCGGGCCATAGGAGGAGTCCAGGACGGCCCTCGGGGGCACGTGGGCACGCAGGTCGCGTCGGCAGTCGGGGCAGGCCGGAACGGTCGTCGCGCGAGGACTGGCCGGTACCCGCAGGCTGGCCGGGGCCTTCACACCCTGGTGCCGGGGGTCGAAGAAGCAGTGGCGAGGGGACGGCCCGGCGGTCAGCGCCGCTTCGCAGTGGTCCAGCAGTACGCGCACCCCGACCAGGTCGGACACGTCACCGGCGGTGTCCAGCACACGCGCCGCCGCCTCGTAGGCGGCCAGGGCCTTCGCCGCCCGCGAGCGCGGACCCTTGAAGCCTGCCACCCTGCGACCGTACGAGGGCAGGTCCCGGGCGAGTTCCCGGCGCAGCTCCTCCCGGGCGGCGGAGTCCACCGTGTCGACCACGGCCTCGGAGAGAGGGACGACCCGGACCGGTCGGAGCGCGCGTCGGCGCAGGGCCCACAGGCCCAGGCCCACCAGCGGGAGCGCGGCGAGCAGCACGACAGCCAGCGACACGGCACGATCACCCGGACCCCCGCCCGAGGACATCCGCTCGTACTCGCGGAACGCCGCTTCCTCGTCGCCGAGCAGGTCCAGGGCGAGGTCCAGCCGGTCTCCCAGGTCGGCGCGGGCCAGGTCCGGGCGTTGGTTGACCACCGCCAGAACCATCCGCACCGTGTCCGAGGAGGGGCCGGGGACCTTGTCCCCCTCGGAGCGCACGGAGATCACGGTGAGACCGTCTCCGACGAGCAGGAACGTGCCCTCCGCTCCACTCCGGTTGACCACGGCGGTGCCCATGGACCTGGGCGCGTCGGGCCAGGGGGTCACGGCGAGGTACACGCCCGGAAGCTCCTCGGTGACGCGGTCGTTCAGACCCCGGGCCCGATCCTCGGACAGCACCAACGACGATTCGGTGCTGACGTACCGGTCGGGGTGGACGTAGACGGGCTCCTCGGCCAGGTGCTCGGCGACCACCAGCGGAGAGAGGATCCGGCTCGTGGCGTACTCGTCAGAGTACGGAACGGCCGCGGCGGGCAGCGGCCACAGGACCAACAACGAGAGGAACAGGGACGTAAGGGTTCGGGTCATGGTCGGACTCCCAGCAGTGATCGGGCCCGAGCGAAGGGATTCCGGCCGTCCAGGGCGGTCTCGGCCCAGGGGTCGTCCATGTCGGACACGTGCACGCGGCGACCGTCGTGTCGGAGGTACATGGCCTCCTCCCGGGCGTTCGGCGTGTCCGCGCACGCCTCGCACACCCTCCACCGGCGCAGAGCGGCGTCCATATGGAAGTCGCGCCGCTCCGTGGCAGGGGAGTGCAGGGGGTTGTTCCGGCAGCGGACTCCGCTCGCGAAGGGATGGACGAGCGCTCGCCGACCGTGTCGGGCCAGGACCAGGCCGCAGACCAGTGCCGTGACCGGAAGGCCCCGGGAGGAGGCGATGAGCCCGGCGGCGTCGTAGGCCTCCCGAGCGCGCGGCAGCCCTGGGTGGTCCGATGGGGTCGCCTCGAACTCCCGGCGCAGGGAGCGCAGCTCCCGCACGAGCCGACCCCGGACTCGTGTCCGAGGGCCCCGGCTCGCGACCGCGAACCAGGCTCCGGAGACCTGGTCGGGCGCGGGGGAGGTGAACCGGGCGGACCACCTCAGGTACACGCCCGCCACCGCGAGACCGAGCACCGCTCCTGGAATGGCCAGTTCCCACACTCGTCCGGCCCGCGACGTCGGAAGCTGGGTCTCCTGCTCCACGTCGGGGACGGCGTCACGGGTGAGCGGCGTGGCCTCCACGGGTGTTCTCGGAGACTCCTCCAGCTCGGCGACGACGGCGCTGACGGTGTCCACGGGTCTGAGGGCGCGCGGCAGGGCCGCATCGTCGATCACGGGGGTGACGGGGCTGTCGAAGGCCGCTGTGGCCAACCGGCCGTCCGTCGTCACCGCCACGTAGACGCCGTCGGCGCCGCTCACCTCGTGCAGAGCGTGCAGGAACAGGGTGGGCTGGCCGCCGGTCTCGTCCGTGGGCGGAGCGGCGTACATGACCACGTACAGGGGCACGTCACCGTCGAACGCCTCGGAGACCTCGGCCTCCATCGCGCGCCGGGCCTTCTCGTCGGGCTGTCCGGGGAACAGGTGGCTCACGTGGACCGGATTCCGCGCGAGCTCCTCGGCCACGCGTACGACCCGGGTCAGGTCCTCGATCTCCGCCACGGTGCTCGGCCCCTCGGCCGAGGCTTCCGCCATGGCCGCCGTGCCGGGAAGCAGTACGGATGTCAGCAGCGCCGACGCCACCAGGGCAGAGGCCAGGGCCGAGGCCGGACCCGGGAGACTTGGCAGGTTCACCGCGCACCCGCCCCACGACGCCGGAGCACCGTCACCCCGCCGCCCACCACCAGGGCGGCGCACACGCCGCTGACGACGAAACCGACCGAGGACGGCCAGGTGACGGTGAGCCAGCGCTGGGACGGAAACCCCGCCGCGACGGAGTCCGGCTCTGGTTCCCCTCCGACACTCCGGACGAACTCGGTCCTGGCGCGGGCGGTGCGTTCGTCCAGGTCCGAGTAGGAGGCGGCACGCAGCAGCCGGTCCAGCTGGTCGCGCGGATCCTCAGGGTAGGCACCCGTGTAGGACGTGTAGTCCGCGGCCTTCGAGGGAAGCCCCGCCGCGCGCAGAGCCGAGGCGTGCACGTGGTTCGTGTGCGGTGAGAACACCACGACTGAGCGTTTGCTGATGTGGTGTACCTCGTCGGCCAACCAGTCGAGGTCGGCGTCGGTGGGGTGGGCGACCACCAGGACGTCCAGGGGCACGCCCTCCTCGTGCACGCGCGCACGCAGGTCGTCGGCGAGTTCCCAGCGGTCGAGGTGACCGGCGAGTTCCTCGCTGACGAACACGCCGTCATGGCGGTCCAACATGTCGGCGTAGAACCCCGGTGACTCCTCGCTGGGGTGGGCGTGGGCCGGTGTGGCGGAGGCCGCGACCACGAGCGCGACGAGGGAGAACAGCAGCGGCAGGGGGCTCCAGCGGCCTGGGGGATACGGCATGGGGTGCCTTCTTCTCATTTTCTGTTGTTTTGTACCAGAATATGTTGCCCCTGCCGCCGGGGCGCGGCCCGCCCTCTACCTGGCTCGTCGGACCCGGGTCTCGTCCCACACCGGCTCGTCCGCCTCGTACACCCGACCGTCGGCGCCGAACACCACGAAACGGTCGAAGCCCCGCGCGAACCAGCGGTCGTGCGTGACCGCCAGGACCGTCCCCTGGTAGGCGTCCAGCGCCGCCTCCAACGCCTCCGCCGATACCACGTCCAGGTTGTCCGTGGGTTCGTCGAGCAGCAGCATCGTCGTTCCCGACAGCTCCAGCAACAGCACCTGGAACCGGGCCTGCTGGCCTCCGGAGAGGGTGTCGAACGGCTGCTCGGCGCTGAGGGCCAGCTCGTAGCGGTCCAGGGCCCGGCCCGCCTCGTCGCGGGGCAGGCCCCGGCGGTGTCCCTGACCGCTGTGCAGGATGTCCAGCAGCGTGCGCCCCAGGAACTCCGGGTGCTCGTGGGTCTGCGCGAACCAGCCTGGCAGCACCCGGGCGCCCAACCGGGCCCGCCCGGTGTGCGGAACCGGTGCGATCCCGGCCCGCTCCTCCTCCGGGACCAGCGAGGACTCGGGGTCGTCGCCACCACCGGCGAGCAACCGCAGGAAGTGCGACTTGCCCGAACCGTTGGAGCCCAGCACCGCGACCCGCTCGTCGTACCAGACCTCCAGGTCGAAGGGGCGCATCAGCCCGGTGAGCTCCAGCTTCTCGCACACCAGGGCGCGCTTGCCGGTGCGCCCGCCGCGCAGCCGCATCCGCAGGTTCTGGTCCCGGGGCTGCTGCTGGGGCGGCCCCGCCTCCTCGAACCGGCTCAACCGGGTCCGCGCGGACTGGTACCTGGTGGCCATGTCCGAGTTGTAGGAGGCCTTCTGCTTGTACATGGAGACCAGCGCCCTGAGCTTGGCGTGCTCCTCGTCCCACCGCTTGCGCAGCTCGTCCAGGCGGGCGAACCGCTCGCTCCGGGCCTCGTGGTAGGTGTCGAAGGCCCCGCCGTGCACCCACGTGTCGTTGCCCGCCGCGCCCAGCTCCACCGTGACGATCCGGTCGGGGACCCGGCTGAGCAGCTCGCGGTCGTGCGAGACGAACAGAACCGACTTGGGGGTGGCGCGCAGCGCCTCCTCCAGCCAGCGCTTGCCGGGCACGTCCAGGTAGTTGTCCGGCTCGTCCAACAACAGGACCGGCGCCGGTCCGCGCAGCAGCGCCTCGACCACCAGCCGTTTCTGTTCACCGCCGGAGAGCGTGCGCACCTCCCGCCACCGGCAGCGTTCGTAGGCCACACCCAGGGCGGCCACACAGCACTGGTCCCACACCACCTCGGCCTCGTAGCCTCCGGCGTCGCCGTACCGGGCGATCGCCTCCGCGTAGCGCATCTGCGTGGCCTCGTCCTCGGAGAGCATCATGGCCCCCTCGGCCGCCTCCAGGTCCGCGTGGGCCCGGCGCACCGGCGCGGGGGCGACCGACACCAGGAGTTCGTGCACGGTGGTGGCGTCGCGCACGTGTCCCACGAACTGCGGCATCACCCCCAGTTCGCCGTCGACGGTGACCGCGCCCGACTGGGGCGTGAACTCACCGCGCACCAGACGCAGCAGGGTGCTCTTGCCCGCGCCGTTGGCGCCCACGAGCGCGGTCTTGGACCCCTCGCCGACCCGGAACGACACCCCGTCCAGCAGCACCCTCCCGTCGGGGAGGGTGTGTGTCACCTGGTTGACGTCGACGTAGCCCACGACCGCTCTTCCTGTTGCTCACGAATTCCGCGCACGCTTCGGCGGTGCGGAAGGTCAGCGTTCCACGGGGGTTCGCGCCCCGGCAATCGGTTTTCCCTGGAAGGACCGGGCCCGGACCTTAAGAGTCCCTTAGCTGATACCTAAGGTCCGGTGAAACCCGCTGTGTGCCTGTTCACCCCTGTTCTAGGTTCTTCCCGCCGGGCAGTGAACCGGTGTGTTCGGGACGACGTGGTCCCCGAACCCGAAGGCGCGGAGAAAGGCGGCGGGGTGACTCTCACACAGGGAGCTGCGGGCACACACGAGGCGACGGGGGCTGCCCCGGAACATCGGGCCTGTTGCGCCGAACCTCGCGAGCGGCCGGTCCCGATCGAGCGCATGTCGATGCTCTCCAACCAGGCCTCCGTGGCGCTGCTGGGCCCGGACGCGCGCCTGCTCTGGTTCTGCCACCCCGAGCCGGACTCCAACGCCCTGTTCGCCGAGGTCCTGGGCGGCCGTCAGGCGGGTGTCTTCGCGATCTCGCCCGCCCACGGGCGGATGCCGCTGGGGCAGCGCTACCTGCCGGGCACGATGACCGTGCGCAC
>NZ_ANAE01000159.1 GCF_000341265.1 Nocardiopsis prasina DSM 43845
CGCTTCCAGGCCACCGTCACCGCCGTGGAAGCCGAACTCCGCTCCGGGCCCACCGTCTACCGCTACCACCGCGACGACGGCCTGCCCGGCGGCGAGGGCGGCTTCCACCTGTGCACCACCTGGCTCATCGAGGCCTACCTGCTCACCGGCCGAAGGGCCGAGGCCGAGGAACTCTTCAAGCACCTGGTCGACTGCGCCGGCCCCACCGGGCTCATCCCCGAGGAGTACGACCCCGTCACCGAACGCGCGTTGGGCAACCACCCCCAGGCCTACTCCCACCTGGGCCTGATCCGCTGCGCCCAACTCCTCGACCAACACTGACCCACGCCGCACACGCGTAGGGGGGGTGTCCCGTGGTGGGACACCCCCCTACGCGTGTCCCGGGGAGGGCCGTCCGGTCCGCTATCGGTCTGCTCATCACGAAGTCCGCGTCGAGACCACGCCCGGAACGGCGTGGTTCACCCGGATTCATCCCATTTGAGAGGTAGGGTGCCCGCACGTTCCGCACACCGGAGGACCGGAGGGACACACCATGGCCACGACCCTCAGCCGACGCGAACTCAACCGCGCCACCCTGGAACGCCAGTTCCTGCTGAGCCGGGTGGAGCGACCGGCCACGGAGGTGCTGAGCCACCTGGCCGGACTCCAGGCGCAGACCACGCACACCTGGTATGTGGGGTTCCAGAGCCGCATGGCGGACCCCGACCCGCACGAGGTGGGGCGCCTGCTCACCGACGGCACCCTGGTCCGGATGTCCCTGATGCGCTCCACCCTGCACCTGGTCTCCGCCGAGGACGCCGCCTGGATGCGTCCGACCACCCAAGAGGTCATGGAGCGGGACCTGTCGCACGGGTCCCACGGGAAGGGCACCGCAGGGGTGGACCTGGAGGCGGTGGTGACGCTCGGCCGCAAGATCCTGGAGGAACGCCCGCTCTCCCCCAAGGAACTGGGGGAGCACATCGGCGCCCACTGGGAGGGCGTGGACGGCGAGCACCTGGCCTACGTGGTCCGCTGCCTGCTGCCGGTGGTGCAGATCCCGCCGCGCGGTGTGTGGGGAGCCTCGGGGCAGCCGGTGCTGGCTCCCGCCGACACCTGGACCGGCTGGCCGATGGCCCCCGGACCGGACCGGGAGAGGCTGGTCCTGCGGTACCTGGCGGCCTTCGGTCCGGCCAGCGTGATGGACGTGCAGGCCTGGTCCGGCCTGACCCGGCTCAAGGCCGTGGTGGAGGGCCTCCGTGAACGGCTGGTGTCGTTCCGGGACCCCTCGGGTACGGAGCTGTTCGACCTGCCCGACGCCCCACGCCCCTCGGCGGACGTCCCGGCGCCGGTGCGCTTCCTCTACGACTTCGACAACCTGCTGCGCGGGCACGCCGACCGGAGCCGGGTGGTCTCCCACGAGAACCTGCGCGGGCTCTCCGCGCGCAACGGCATGCCGCCCGCGACGGTGCTGGTGGACGGTGAGGTCAGCGCCTCGTGGAGGGTCGACCGGGGCCGGGGAACGCCCTCACTCGACATCACGCCCTTTCGCGCGTTCAACAAATCGGAAATCGAGGAGATCACTGCCGAGGGGGACCGTCTCCTCGCCTTTCTCCACCCTGGCCAGGAGAGTGCGGGTCCGCGATTCACGGACCGCACCTGATTTCCCGCACACCCGGAGGCCGACCGTTTTGTGCACGTGCATCCTGACCATGGATGGCAAGGGCCGGTATGACAGGATTCGGGGGTGACTGAAGAGTTCCGCGCCGCGTTCCAACGTGTGCTCGACACCGCCGCCAGCCAGGCACCCGGCTTCCCCGAAGCCGTGCACGACGTGTTCCGGCTCTCCTCCCAGGTGCCCCGGGAGGAGCTGGCCATAGCGCTGGAGGCGCTGACTCCGGTCCTGAGCGACTGCGAACCCCACGCGGGGGTGGCCGCCGACCTCTCGGTCCTGGCCGGCGCCCTCGTGGAGTCCGGCGCGCCCGCCGGCCAGGTGGGCCTTGAGGTGCTGCGCCAACTCGGCAGCTACGGCCAGGCCGCCGTCGCCTTCATCCACGCGTGGGAGAAGACCGGCGGCGGTGCCCTGCCCGCCCCGAACGGCGTGGACGAGGCCGAGGAGAAGCGGGTCGAGCAGGTCCTCGGGGACAACGCCCCGCTGGCGACCATCGGCTGGTGGACCTCACTCCGCTACGGCCTGGCCGCCAAGGCCATGCTCGGCGACTCCGGAGTGCGCTCGGCCGTGCGCGCCGACCCCGGCGCGCTGCACGAGCTGAGCCAGATCGTGCAGGCGCTCTCCACGCGGCTCAGCGAGTTCGGCGAGGTGGGCGAGCTCCTGCGCATGTCCGAGGCGGACCGGCTCCTCGTCCTGGACCGGGTCTCCCGGCGGGGCTTTCGCGTCGCCTTCGACGGCGTGAGTGACAACTTCCAGCTGCACACCCTGCTCGCCGACGCGCTGATCGGCAAGGAGGGGAACCGCCTGCCCGGCACCCGGCCGGACCCGCGCTGGGTCGCGGCCTCGGTGGACGCGTCGGTGGACCCGTTGGCCGACGTGGTGCGGGGCGAGTGGGACCTGGTCGGCGGGGACGGCACCTGGGTGGGGAACGAGGCCTGTCCCGGCGACGTCCCGCAGGTGGACGGCGAACGGGTCCTGGTGCTGGAACCGCAGTCGCTGCTGCACTCGTGGCGTGCCGGGCGCCGACACCCGCACATCACCGGCTCCCTGAGCGTCCTGGAGGAGCTGTCCCCGGACGAGGCGACGGCCTGGTGGGCGCGCACGCACCCGGCGGGGGCGGTCCGCCACCCGCAGGCCCCGCCGATCGAGAACGACGACACCGGCGCGCACCGGCGCCCGCCCCGGCACTTCGGGGTGGCCGCGCACTTCGCCGAGGTGGATTCCGGACCGATGTCGGCGCCGTTCGCCTCCCTGGGCCCGGACCTGGACCTGGACGCCCCCGGCGGGGGTCTGTCCGCGTCCTTCGAGGACGTCACCATCAACCCCGGGGCCGCTCCGGTGTTCCCGGACTCCCCCGCCTCCCTGTTCGACACCCCGGCGCCGACGCCCGGGGCGCTGGACGACGACGAGGACGAACCCGACGACTTCACCGTGCCCGCGGCCTGGTCCGGCGCGCTGACCCCGACGGCGCCGGACCCCGACGACGACCCCCTCGTCCCTCCCCTCCCCGAGCCCGAGTGGCGCGACCCCCGCCCCCTCCCGGGCCCCGAACCCGAGCCGCGCGCCGACGACCGCCTCACGGAGGATCCCCCCGCCGCCGGGCGCCCGCCGGGCGCCCGGCTGCTCCCCCCGATGCCCCCCGGGGTGTCGGACAGCAGCACCTGGGCCCCCCAATGGAAGTGGCCCATGGGACCGCCCGGGCGCTGAACCCGGCCGCCCGCGCCCGGCCCCTCCACCGCGCGGGCACATGACAACTGTCATCCCCCACTCACCACGCCCCTCACACGAGGGCGGTGACTGCTGGGACTGTGGGCCGGACCCGGTTCACGGAATCATGGAGGGCATGAGGACGATGAGCCAGACCCCGCAGGGCCAAGGACAGCCGGGCGAGACCGGGCACTCCCCCAGGCCCACCCGTGAGGAGGCGCTCACGGCGGCAGGGAAGGCCTGGGACGAGGCCGAGGCGGAGCGCGCCATCGCGCACTGGAAGAGCCAGAAGCCCTGGCCCGGCACGATGCAGCGACAGGACAGGGTCCTGCTCTGGCTGCTCATCGGCATCCCCGCGTTCTTCCTCCTGACCATGCCGCTACGGCCGTTCCTCATCGCGGACCACGCCGTCCCCCTGGCCTTCGTCACCGGCAGCCACGCGGCGGTGGGCGCCGCCTCCGCCTTCGCCGGGGTCGGGCAGGGCTCCCTGTGGGTGGTGATCGTCGCGGGCGTGATCGGCAAGGTGAAGATCGACTGGCTGTTCTGGTGGGTGGGCCGCCGCTGGGGCCGCGGCATCGTCGCCTTCCTCGTCCCGAGCGAGCGCGGCCGTCAGTTCGCCGAGCGCCTGGAAACGATGAACCCGTGGGTCATGCGGCTGCTCATCCCGCTGAGCTACCTGCCGGGCGTTCCCGCGGGCATCCCCCACGTCATGGCCGGGGTGAGCGGGATGCGCCTGCGCACGTACCTGCTGCTGGACGTCATCGGCGCCCTGATGATCACCGCCGTGGTCGCGGCCATCGGGTACCACTCCGGCCAGGCGGGGGTGGACGTGGTCCTGCTGATCGACAGCTACGCGCTCTGGCTGATGCTCGCGATCATCTTCGGCATGGCCGCGATCCCCACCTACACCAGCATCAGGGACCAGCGCGCGCGGCGGAAGCAGGCCCTCGGGGAGGCCGCCGAGGCCTACGACGCCGAGACGGCCCGCCTGGCCGTCCAGGAGGACCCCGGGGCCGCCTCCCGGGAAACCACCCAGGATGATCCCGCCACCCCCACACCCCCTCCGAACAGCAGGGACGACTGAAAGTCAGCTCACCGTCGCGCACGGTCGCGCGCGGAGGCGGACTCCTTGACTAGGCTGGCGTTCGGCAATCCGACACCCCGGGCAAGCCGGCTGCGCTGGGTGCGTCACAAACACACTCAAGGAGATCCCGTCATGGGACAGCAACACTTCGATCTGGTCGTCCTCGGCGCCGGGCCCGGCGGCTACGTCGCCGCGATCCGCGCGGCCCAGCTGGGTCTCAAGGCCGCGGTCATCGAGGAGAAGTACTGGGGCGGCGTCTGCCTGAACGTGGGCTGCATCCCCTCCAAGGCGCTCCTGCGCAACGCGGAGCTGGCCCACCTCTTCAACAATGAGGCCGACCTCTTCGGCATCAAGGTGAACGGGACGGTCGAGTTCGACTACGGCAAGGCGTTCAGCCGCAGCCGCGAGGTGGCGGACGGCCGGGTCAAGGGCGTCCACTTCCTGATGAAGAAAAACAAGATCACCGAGCTCAACGGGCGCGGCACCTTCGTCGACGACCACACGGTCGAGGTCCGGGGCGAGGACGGCTCCACCGGGACCGTCACCTTCGACAACGCGGTCATCGCGGCGGGCTCCTCCACCAAGCTGATCCCGGGCACCTCGCTGTCCGAGCGGGTCGTCACCTACGAGGAGCAGATCCTCAGCGAGGAGCTCCCCGGGAGCATCATCATCGCGGGCGCGGGCGCCATCGGCGTCGAGTTCGCCTACGTCATGCGCAACTACGGCGTCGACGTCACCATCGTGGAGTTCCTCGACCGGGTCGTTCCGCTGGAGGACGAGGAGGTCTCCAAGGAGATCGCCCGCGCCTACAAGAAGCTCGGTGTGAAGGTCCTGACCTCCACCAAGGTGGAGTCGGTCGAGGACACCGGCAAGGGCGTGAGCGTCACCGTCACCGGCAGCGACGGCAAGCAGCAGACGCTGGAGGCGGACAAGCTCCTCCAGGCGATCGGGTTCGCGCCCAACGTCGAGGGCTACGGCCTGGAGAAGACCGGCGTGGCGCTGACGGACCGGGGCGCCATCGAGATCGACGGGCGCGGCCGCACCAACGTGCCGCACATCTTCGCGATCGGCGACGTCACCGCCAAGCTCATGCTGGCGCACACCGCCGAGGCGATGGGGATCGTGGCGGTGGAGACCATCGCCGACGCCGAGACGCAGGAGATCGACTACCGGTTCATCCCGCGCGCCACCTACTGCCAGCCGCAGATCGCCAGCTTCGGCTACAGCGAGACCGAGGCACGGGAAGCGGGCTACGACGTCCAGGTGGCCAAGTTCCCGTTCATGGCCAACGGCAAGGCGCACGGCCTGGGCGACACCCGGGGCTTCGTGAAGATCGTCTCGGACGGGAAGTACGGGGAGTTCCTCGGCGCCCACATGGTCGGTCCGGACGTGACCGAGCTGCTGCCCGAGCTGACCCTGGCCCAGCAGTGGGACCTGACCGTGCACGAGGTGGCGCGCAACATCCACGCGCACCCCACCCTCAGCGAGGCGGTCAAGGAGGCCGTGCACGGCCTGGCCGGGCACATGATCAACTACTGATCCGTCCGCCGACCCCGCACACAGGGGACGGGGCCGGTCCCGTCAGGGGGACCGGCCCCGTCGTTCATGGGGCGCCACGGGTGTCGGCGTCAGCGGATGAGCGACTCCACGTAGCCGTCCAGGCCCACGGACGCGTAGTGGGCGCGGGCCATCTCGATCTTGGTGAAGACGTCCTCGTACCCGGTCTGGGTGCCGTCCTCGTCCACGTACACCATCGCGCCGCTGATGTTGAAGAAGGTGACCATGTGGTCGCAGTCCTCGGGAACGGCGAGCGTGTGGATCTCACCCGGCGGCTCGTAGACGAAGTGACCGGCCTCGGCCACCCAGTCGTGCTCGTAGTAGTGCCAGCGGCCCTCGATGACGTAGCCGAAGACCGCCCCGGGGTGGCGGTGCCGGGAGACGATGCCGGACGCGGTGACCTTGAGCAGGTTGCACCACTGGCCGGTGACGGTGTTGAGCATCAGCGGGCGGAACCACACGTTCGGGGCCTGCGGCACCCACATGCGCGGGTCCTCGGGGACGGCCGGGATCGCGATCTCGTCGGGGATTCCGGCTGACGGGTTGATGACGGGAGCTCGGTTCGGTGACACGGTTCCTCCAGGTGGGCGGGGTGGGACGGCGAGCGGGGACTCGGGGGGAGGGGTCAGGCGGCCAGGTAGCCGCCGTCGACCGGGAGGACGGCCCCGGTGACGAACCCGGCGTCCGGGCCGCACAGGAACTCGACCGCCCCGGCGACCTCGGCCGGGTCGCCCCAGCGGGCCATCGGGGTGCGGCCGAGGATGCGCGCCTCGGCCTCCGTGTCGGCGCGGACCCCCTCGGTGAGCTCGGTGCGGATCCAGCCGGGCGCGACCGCGTTCACGCGGATGCCCAGGGACGCCCAGGCGACGGCGAGCGACCTCGTGAGCTGGGTGATCCCGCCCTTGCTGGCGCTGTAGGCGGGGACCAGGGGGCCGCCGAAGAAGCTGAGCATCGAGGCGACGTTGACGACGCTGCCACCGGCCGCCTCCAGGGCGGGCCGGGCCGCGACGCACGCCCGCATGGCGCAGGTGAGGTTGACCTCCACGACCCTCGCGAACACCGCCGGGTCGAACTCCTCGTGCCTGCGGATGATCCCGGCCGCGTTGACCAGCGCGTCCACGCGCGGGAAGGAGGCCAGGTAGTCCTCCAGAGCGTCCTCGCCGGTGACGTCCAGTTCGGTGACCTCGGCCCGTTCCCGGAGCCTGGCCGGAGCGCGTTCGGTGTCCAGGCCGCAGACCGCGACGCGGCGGCCGCGGTCGACGAAGCGGGCGGCCACGGCCGCACCGATGCCGCTGGTGCCCCCGATGACGACGACGGTCCCATCGTCGGACCTCGGTTCGGGGACATCCCCGGGTGCTGTCTCCATGCGCTGCTCCTTCTAGGCGTCGGAATCCGGGACGGCGAGGGACTCGATCCAGTACTCCCGAGCGAGGGCGTCGACACCCGCGGGGGACACCCCTCTGAGGTGGACCGTCGTGTCGGTCGTCCCGGCGACCCGTCCGTGGTCCTGGAGCTTGAGGAAGTGGTAGCGCTCCGGTTGGAAGCCGAGCACCACGTCCACGTCGAACCGGCCGCGTTCGTCGGGGGCGTCCCCGATCCCGGGTTCGGCCTTGCCGACCGCCTGGACCCCCAACCAGACCTGGTAGAGGAGGACGAGGAGCAGCACCAGCGCGATCCGGCGCAGGGTGGCGCTGCGTACCGCCCTCGCCCCGAAGGACCTAGCCGACATCGGCGGTGCTCCCGTCACTCTCCTGTGGCCCGGCGCCGTCGCGGCTCCGGTCGGAGTCGACGGCCAGGAGCCCGTTGATCCGCGCGACGGTCTCCCGGAAGCCGGGGTGGTCCACCGCCGCCTGCCAGGTGCGCGGGCGGGGCAGGTCCACGGTCACGATCTCCTGGACGGTGCTGGGCCGTGAGGACAGCACCACCACGCGGTCGGAGAGGAAGACCGCCTCGTCGATGTCGTGGGTCACGAAGAACACCGTGGGACGGCGCTCTTCGAAGATCCGGGTGAGGTCCTCCTGGAGCCTGCGCCGGGTCTGCGCGTCGATGCTCGCGAAGGGTTCGTCCATGAGCATCACGGCGGGCTCGTTGGCCAGCACGCGGGCCACGCCCAACCGCTGGCGCATGCCGCCGGACAGTTCGTGGGGGTAGCGGTTCTCGAACCCGGCCAGCCCCACCAGCTCCAGGTACTCGCGGCCGCGCTCCTCCCGCTCGCGGCGTCCCATGCCCTTCATGCGCAGCCCGAAGACCACGTTTCCGAGCACGGTCTTCCACGGGAACAGGGCGTGCCCCTGGAACACCACGCCCCGGTCGGGGCCGGGCCCGCTGACCTCGCGGCCGTCCACCGAAACCGTCCCGCCGGTGGGGTTCGCGAACCCCGCCACGGTGTTCAGGACGGTGGTCTTGCCGCAGCCGCTCGGGCCGAGGACCGACACGAACTCGCCGCGCTCCACCGTGAACGAGATGTCGCCGATCGCGACGACCTCGTCCCCGGTGTAGGAGTCGGTGAAGACCTTCTCCAGGTGTTCGATCACCAAAGCGGTCATCTGTCGTCCTCCATGCTTCGCACCAACCCCCACCGCTCCACGGTGGCCCGCTCGAACGGCGCCAGGACCAGCGCGTCGAGCATGTACCAGAGCACCCCGAGCACGACCATGCCGAGGAACACCTGACTGACGTCGCCCACCCGGCGGGCGTCGAACATCATGAAACCGATCCCACTGGTGCCGACGATGATCTCCGCCGCCACCAGCGCCCGCCAGCCGTAGCCCAGGCCGGTGCGCACACCGGTGGCCACGGACGGCAGCGCGCCCGGCAGGATCACCTCGAAGAACACCCGGACCCTGCCCGCTCCGAGGCTGCGCGCGGCCCGGATCAGCTCCTTGGGGACCTGCTCGACCCCGGAGACCACGCTCAGCATGAGCGGGAAGACGATCGTGTAGACGATGACGAACGTGACGGCGGTCAGGCTGAACCCGAACCACACGATGACGATCGGCAGCCACGCGATGTCCGCGATCGCCTGGAAGAACAGCAGGATCGGCCACACGGCCTTGCGCAGCCGCCAGAAGAGGGCGGTCAGGAAGCCCATCGGGAGACCGATGAGCAGACCGAACCCGACCCCGTAGGCCAGGCGCTCCAGCGAGTCGCCCAGGTAGCCGACCAGGATGCCCTTGCGGACCAGTTCGACGAACTCCAGCACCACCCGGTCGGGGCCCACGAAGAACGCCTGCGGGAAGAGCCCGCTCTCCGCGAGGGCCCACCAGAGGGCGATCACCGGCACGAACGGTCCGAGCGTGCGGAAGGCGGGGCTGCGGGTGAGCCGCAGCCACACGCGCCGGTGCAGGGGCGCCCGCCGACGGACCGCCCGCGCGGGCGCGTCGCCTGTTCTGTTTCCGGCGGGTTGGACGGTCCCGCCGGAAGTCTCAGTGAGGGACCGCATCAGCGACCACCCCCCGTCATGCCCCACCGCTCAACGGTGTTCCGCTCCAGGGGGGCGAGCAGGAGTCGGTCCATCAACAGCCACAGGACACCGATGATCACCATCGAGGCGATGATGACGTCGGTGGAGAACGAGGTCTGGGCCAGGAACAGCGCGTAGCCCAGACCGGCGCTGGTCGCGATGATCTCCGCCGCGACCAGGCCCCGCCAGCCGTAGCCGAGGCCGATCCGCAGGCCGCTGACCACGCTCGGCAGCGCTCCGGGGAGGAGGACCTCCCAGAACAGCCGCCAGGGACCGGCGCCCAGCGAACGCGCCGACCTCAGCAGCTCACCGGGGATGCTGCGCACGCCCAGCATGGTGTTGTAGGCCAGCGCGAAGAACATCGCGTTCCACACGATGAAGATGACGGCGCCGTCGCCGTACCCCAGCCACAGGGTCGCCACGGGGATCCAGGCGATCCCGGCGAGTGCGACGGAGAACCGCAGCAGCGGCGTGAAGAAGGCGGAGAGGACACGGCTGGCGCCGAGCGCGATCCCGAACGGGATGGCGGTGACGATCGCGATGACCGCGCCGACCAGGACCCGGTACAGGCTGGCACTCAGGTGCCGGACCAGCTCGCCGCTGACCGCCATGGACCGCAGGGCCTCGGCCACATCGGTGACCTGGGGGAAAACCCGTTTGGGCACCCCGGTCACGGCCACCGCGGCCGCCCAGGCTCCGACCAGGGCGACCAGCGGCAGCACGAACCAGAGGAAACCGGCGGCCCGGTCTCCGGTACGGCCGCGGCGTGGGGCGGCCGTACCGGATCGCGCGGTGCGTCCGGAACCGCGCGTCGGGCCGTGCGTCATACGGCGCACGCCTCCTGGTCGACCTCACGGATGAAGGTGTGGTCGGACTCGATCTCGGCCGTGTTGGGGACCTCGGGGAGATCGTCGAACAGCTCCGGGTTGTTCTTCTCGACGGAGAGGATCGGACCCGGAACGAACAGGTCGTTGATGTCGGTCTCGTACTCCAGCTGGCCCTGCTCCTCAAGCAGGACCGCGACGGTGTCCAGCGCCAGGTAGTTGCAGGCGGAGAAGCGGCCGTCCAGCTGGGCGATGTTGTACTCCATGGCGGCCTGGGCGACCTCCGGCTCGGTGCCGGTCAGCCAGCGCGCCGCGGAGTCGGCGGCGTCGTCGGGGTTCTGACGGATCCACTGGTCGGTGGCGGCGCGGGCGGTGAGGAAGGCCTCGACCAGCTCGCCGTTCTCCTCCAGGTACTCCGGCGTGGTGACGATGTAGCCGATGAAGGGGATGTACCCGCCGCCGCGCAGGATCTCCTCGGAGCCCTCGACCTGGTCCGTGATGGTGATCGGCCACGGGTCCCAGATGACGGCGGCGTCGATGCCGCCGGTCTCCAGGGCGACCGGCATGTCCGGCGGCGCGGTGTTGACCATCTCGACGTCGTCCGGGTCGATGCGCAGGTCCTTGAGCAGGCCCAGCAGGTACAGGTGGTTGATGGAGCCGAAGGTGGTGCCGATCTTGGCGTCCTCCAGCGTGGAGAGGTCATCCGGGTCGATGCCGGAGTCCTCGGCGGCGACGATGGCCGCCGTCTCGTCGACGCTGCGCTGGACGGCCGAACCGGTGTAGTTGCCGACCAGGGCCAGGTCGACTCCCTCGCCGGCGGCGGCCAGGGCCGGGACGCCGACCTGGATGATGTCGACCTCACCAGCCTCCAGCGCGTTGATCGCGTCGACGCCCGTGGGGAACGGGTCGGCCAGGGTCACGTCCAGACCGTGGTCCTCGAAGTAGCCGACCTCGGTGCCGACGGGCAGGCCGATCTGGTCGATCGCGGACACGTATCCGGCGTTGAGGGAGCCGCTGACGGAGCCGCTGGCTCCCTCCACGTCCTCGTCGACGGTGGAACCGCCACTGCACGCCGTGGCGAGCAGGACTGCGGAGCAGACAAGGGAAAGGGGAGTGAGCGGAAATCGCTGCATGAGGGTTCTTCCGGTGACAGGGTGTGCGCCCTCACACGAACGCTTGCACGTGCCGTTCCCGCTGGTAGGAGACGCACCTGGGACCCGCCCGCGCGGCGGTGAGGGAATGGGGCTGGAGGGCGTGCGAAGCTCCGGAGGACGAGGAGTCGTCCGGAACTTTCATGCTTTCGCTTGCAGACCGTACCTGGATTTGCCCCTGGTCGTGAAGTTCCATTCGCTTATACCCTTATTCGGAAAGCGAATAAGCCCAGGTCCCGACTCCCTGCTCCTCGCTCCGCGGTGCGTTCTGTGTCCTTGTCGGCAGCGTTCCCGCAGGTCGGGGCGCTTCGGTTACAGCCTGGAGAATTCTGCGCGCCGCCGGGGTGAGGGCCCGGGTGGAGTCCCAGCAGACGGCCACGCGGCGCCGAGGAGCACCCTCCAGGGGGCGCACGCGGACCCCCTTGGTGTCGGCGCTCCAGGCGGCCAGCCAGTTGGTGACCCCCACGCCGATCCCGTGCGCGACCAGCGACACGAGGGTCTGGGGCTGGTTGGTGGCCTGGACCGGGCTGATGGTCAGCCCGTGCTCCTGGAAGACCCGGAAGGACTCGAACTCCGCCGTCTCGGGGGCGTCGAGGCGACCTATCACCACGATGGGGTGTTCGGCCACGACGGCCATGGGGACGGGGTCGGGGACGTCGGAGAGCGGATGGTCCTCCGCGTGCACGACGACCAGCGGTTCGGCCCACAGGGGCCTGCTGACCACAGAGGCCGAAGTGGGCTCGGGGGTCATGGGCCTGAGGTAGAGGTCGATGCCGCCCGCCGCGAGGGCATCGTCCAGTTCGAGGGTGGCGTGTTCGGTGAGCACCACCTTGATGTCCGGGTCGCTGACCGCGAGGGACTGGAGGAGTGCGGGCACGAAGGCCGCGCTCGCGCTGGGGTAGGAGCCCAGGGACACGATGCCCCGCGTACCGCCGCGCCAGGGCGCCATGGCGGACTCGGCCCGTTCCAGGGCGCGCAGGACGTTGCGTGCCTGCACCGCCAGGGCACCGCCCGCCTCGGTCAGCTGGACGGGGCGCTTCTTGCGGTCGAAGAGCGGCTGGCCGATCTCCCGTTCGAGCGCGGCGACGTGTTGGCTCACTCGCGGCTGCGACCTGCGGGTCGACTCCGCGGCGGACACGAAGCTGCCGGTCTCGACCACCGCCAGGAACGAGACGAACCACTCCAGGCGAATGTCCGTGTCCAGCATGTCGAGGAGTGCTCCGGTTGCCTAGGGGATGAAGGGGGGCTCACGATACCTCCCCAAATGGGAAATCAGACTCTAAATCGGTCCTCGATCGCTCCGGCACCAGCAGCAACTCCCTTTTCAGACTATTAACGATACTGATTCTGACATTCCAGAAACCGGACACCGAGGCCTGATCGTCCCACCCTCCACCGGCCCGGCGGGGAGGGCCTCCCCGGGGCGCCGGACTTGCTAGGTTTCCCTGTGTCCCCCGCCGGAGCCCCCTCCAGCCCGGCGCACCCCGAACCGAAAGCCACCCATGCGCCTGATCCCGTCATCACCCCTCTCGTGCCTGGGCACGGCCGTCGCCGCAGTCGTGATCGGCGGTGTCGTCCTCGTCGGCTGCGACGTGGTCGACCTCGACCTGGACCTGAGCATGTCGTCAGGCGGCTCGGACTCCCCCGAGGAGGAGGCGAGCGCCAGTCCCAGCCCCGAGGAAGAGCCGGAGGAAGAGGAGGCGTCCGCCTACGGTCTCCCCGAGTCCTGCGAGGCGGCCGGCGCCGCGCAGATCGTCGGGGACCTCGCGCCGGGCCAGGTGCTGACCGAGGAGAGCGGGGAGATCGAGGGGATCGAGAACGCCGAACAGCTCTCCTGCACGTTCAGCGACGGGAGCACCGAGCCCGGAACGCCGTCGTTCACCCTCGTGTTCACCTCGGGTGCCGACCCCAGCGCCAATCCGGACGTCGTCCAGGTCCCTGGCGCGGAGGCGGAGATGAACTGGGAGGTGGACGTCGACGTGGACGTGGACACCTACCACACGGAGGACTCCGACGACCTCGGCGCGGACCTGGAGTACGTCGGCACGGTGGACGGCTCCAGCCGCCACCTGTACCTCCAGCTGCCCGGCGACTTCCACGTGACCGCGATCGCCTACTTCGAGGACGTCGAACGCGGCGACCTGGAGCGCGTGGTCTTCCAGGCCGCGGGCCAGATCCGCAACTGACCGAGCCGCTGAGGGGGCCGCCGACGACGTCGGCGGCCCCCTTCGCGTTCTCCCTGGCCTCCACCGGCGCCCTCCGCCCGGGGGCGGCCGAGGGGGTCGCACGGGCAAAAGCACCGTCCGCGGACGTACCCACCGCCGCGGCCAACCGGAATCCGTATGACCTCCCCGACGCGCTCACGGGTTCCTTGCCACCACCGCCACCTGCTGGGATTCTTCCCGCAACACCGCAGCGAGCCTGGCCTCGCACGTCGTGGCCCGATCCCCCTCCGCCCTGTCACGCGGCCCCGCGCCGCCCGGAAGGAACCCTCGTGACCGACGTACACACCACACCGAATCTCGCCCGCCTGTCCGGCACCTTCGCCCTCGGCGGGAACCTCCCCGTGCACCGCCTCGGATTCGGCGCGATGCAACTGGCGGGCCCCGGGGCCTGGGGAGAGCCCCAGGACCGCGACGAGGCGCTGGCCGTACTGCGACGCGCGGTCGAGCTGGGCGTCACCCTCATCGACACCGCCGACTCCTACGGCCCCGAGGTCAACGAACGGCTGATCCGCGAGGCCCTGCACCCCTATCCCGAGGACCTCCTCGTGACCACCAAGGTGGGCATGGTGCACTCGGGCCCCGGGCAGTGGGAGGCCAACGGGACGCCCTCGCACCTCAAGCGGCAGGTGGAGTCGAGCCTGCGCAACCTGGGCCTGGAGCGCATCGGCCTGCTCCAGCTCCACTGGATCGACCCCGAGGTGCCGCTGTCCGAGCAGCTGGGCGCGCTCGTGGAACTGCGCGAGGAGGGCAAGATCCACCACATCGGGCTGACCGGGGTGACGAGGGAGCAGCTCCGGACCGCCCGCAGGACCACACCCATCGCCTCGGTGCAGAACGAGTACAACCCCGGCCAGCGCAGGTCCGAGGACGTGCTGGAGCGGTGTGAGCAGGAGGGGATCGCGTTCCTGCCCTGGGCGCCGATCGCACGCGGGGAACTGGCGCGTCCGGACTCCCCGCTGGCGCCCATGGCGGCCGAGAGCGGCGTGACCCCGGCCCAGCTGGCACTGGCCTGGCTGCTGCGCCGGTCGCCGGTGATGCTGCCGATCCCGGGCACCTCCCGGGTCGAGCACCTTGAGGAGAACATGGCGGCCGCCTCGGTGAGCCTCTCCGAGGCGGAGAGCGAGCACATCAGGAGGCTCCTCGCCGTCTGACCACGCACGGGGGTCGAACACGACGAGGGGCCGCCGACGGTGCGTCGGCGGCCCCTCGCGGGTCCCGGGTCAGTAGTCGACCGGGATCTCCTCGAACTCACCGAACGGGCCGGCCCGCAGGGTCAGTTCCTTCACGTCCACGGGAGGAGCGGGGAAGACCGCGACCAGCTCGTGGGTGTTGCCGGGCTGGATCATGTGGACCTCCTCGGCGAAGCTGCTGTAGCGGCCGTCGCCGAAGTCCATCTGGGCCACGTAGCGGACCAGGCCGTTGTCCGGCTCGAAGAGCTGGAAGCCGCCGAGGGTGCCCTTGTTGAACTGCTCGGGGCCACCCGCGACCGTCTCGGAACCCCCGAGCTCGGGGGTGAGCGGCTGGTCAGTGGTGTTGGTCATCGCCACGGTACCGATGACGTACGCGCCGTCACGGCGGAGCGGGTGGATCTCCAGGCGGATACCGCCCTCCTCCCCCTCGGCGACGACGGAGCCCGGGTCGTCGCTGTACGGCGCGGGCCAGGTGACGTTGCGCTGGGCCACACCCAGGCCGTCGTCGTCGTACTCCTCGTCCTCGGTGGCCTCCACGGTGGGGTTGAAGACGTAGGAGAACTCGACACGGCGGTTGCGGGCGCGGGCCTCCTCGTCGTCGGGACCGCCCTCGCGGGCGATGGGCTCGCGCTTGCCCCGGCCCTCGACCTCCAGCTTGTAGTCGGTGCCGAGCTCCTCCGCGAGGAGGTCGCGCACGGTCTCGGCGCGCTCCACGGACAGGTTGTCGTTGTAGGAGTCGTCACCGATGCCGTCGGTGTGGCCGATGACCGTGATGGTGGGGTCGTCGGGGTCCACGTTGTTGGCCAGCGTGGTCGCGGCCCGCCGCACGACGTCGGCGGCGGTCTCGGTCAGGTCCGAGCGGTCGAACTCGAACATCACGTCCGAGTGGAGGGAGATGATCTCCCGGTCGCCGTCACGGGTGGTGGAGGCGATCTCGGAGTCCACGAAGCTCTGCACCCAACCCTCGTCGGCCACCGCGTCCTCGTCGGGACGCCGGTTGGCGAAGGTCAGGTTCTCACCGCGTCCGGGCGGGTCGTCGAGGCTGAGGTGGTCCGGCCCGTTGGGGTTCTCGGGGTCCGCCCTCTCCTCGTCCACGTCCTGGATGGTGATGCCGGTCATCGCACCGAGGCCGCTGCCGACGAAGGTCACCTGGGAGACCTCGTCGGGGATGCGGGGGAAGTACCGGGTGTACTCGTTGGTGACCCCGTCGTGCACGGGGTACAGGCCGTCCTCGTTCGGGCTCTCGGAGCCGTACTTGAGTCCCCCCTCGTCGAGGAACTGCCGGTACACGCGGCCGGTCAGGGGGTCGACCAGCGTGTGCGCCATGCTCAGGTTCCGGTTGGGCCCGGCGAAGTCGTCCAGGTAGGTGACCTCGTAGTGCATGACCGTGTAGTCGTCGGTGCGCTCCAGGCCGGTGATCGAGAAGCGCATCTCGGCGTCCTGTCCGGTGTCCTGGAAGATCCGGCCCTCTCGGACGTAGGGGAACTCCTCCCTCACCTCCGGCGGGCCCGACGCGTCGCCGAAGGTCTCTGACCACCAGTCGGACACGGGGGTACAGCCGCTGAGCAGGAGGCTGCCCGAGACCATGAGCGCGACCACGGTGAGGGGCGTCTTCCGCGCCATGTGGGGGAACTCCGATCGTTGAGGAGACGTACGGGCAATATCCTCCTGCACTCGCGGGGTCGAACCGACCACTGCGTCCCCGTAGGAGCACGGTCAACCTCCCTGGCCAGGGGTGACCCCTATGGGGGTTTCTTCGGTTATGGCGCGGGGGCGGCCGCTCCACCGGCACCGCGTTCGTGCTCGGGTGCAGTGAGTCGGGCGCCGCACTACAGCCCGCCGACACGTAGCGTCGTGCCTTGGTGACGGAGGGACATCACCCGAAGGAGAGACGCATGCGCGGATCCACGCTGGCCGCGGTCACGACGGCCGTGGCTCTCGCCCTCGCTCTCGGAGCCTGTGGTTCCGGGGACGGGGACACCGATGGCGAGGGCGCCCAGGAGTCGGGGCAGGAGAGCCGACGAGAGGGTGCGGCCGGGGACGGGAGCACGGACGGCCCCTTCGGCCCCGGGTGCTCGGACTTCCCCTCGGAGGGTGGGGGCAGTCTCGACGCGATGGCAGGCCAGCCGTTCGCCACGGCGATCGCCGACAGTCCGGTGCTGGGCAACCTGGCAGACGCCCTGGAACGGGCCGGGCTCAGCGAGGAACTGGACAACGCCGAGGGCGTGACCGTGTTCGCCCCCGCCAACGACGCCTTCGACATGTACCCGGACGGGGAGATGGACGACCTCCGGAAAGACTCCGGCAGGCTGGCGTACCTGCTCGGCTACCACGTGGTCGCGGGCGAGGTGGACAGCTCGGAACTGGACGGGGGCGTGTTCGACTCCCTCAACGGGGGCCAGGTGCGTGTCTCCGGCTCCAGGGCGGAGTACACCGTGGACGGCTACGCCACCGTGGACTGCGCGGACGTGCGGACCGCCAACGCCACCGTGCACGTGGTGGACATGCTCCTCATACCGTCCTGATCCGGGGCCGGAGAGCCCGGACGGCGCGGAACGGCTCGCCCCGGATGGCAGCTCCCCCGGCGTCGAGCGGAGGGGTGCGCCGGGGTCCCGGGGAGAATTCTCGGAAAACCTCCCCGTCGACCAATCCGGTTCCCTCCCGGCCCCGAATGCCCCACGTGACTACCGGGACACGCGGGGAACAGCACCCGCCACGCGACGGACGACGTTGGGGCGTCGGAGCGGGCCTCGGCCTGCTCGTCGTCGGGGCGGCGCTCGGCTTCGGCGAACTCGCCGCCGGGCTCCTCCGCGTGACGTCCCCGGTGGTGACGGTCGGCGACGCGCTCGTCGACAACAGTCCCCAGTTCCTCATGTCATGGGCGATCGCGCTCTTCGGCACGGCTGACAAGGCCGTGCTGGTCATCGGAGTGCTGATCGTGCTGATCCTGTCCGGGGCGGCACTGGGTGTCGTGGCTTCGCGCCGCCCTGTGGCCGGATACGTGGGACTGGGGCTGTTCACGGCGGTGGGGCTAGCCGCCGTGGCCCTGCGCCGCGCCGACGACCTGGGGGCGGCCACGGCCGTGGTCGTCGGCGGGGTCGCGGGCACCGTCGCCCTCGCTCTGCTGCTGAGGAGCCTGGGCCCGGCTCCGTCCCGCGCCCAGGGGGCGGGACCGGACGCCGACCCGAAGGACGAGACCGACACGGACCGCGCCGCCGAGGCCGGTTCCGAGAAGGACACCGAACCGAACCAGGGGCCGCGTGCGAGGGGTGACGCCCCCGGCGTCCCCCAGGCGGGCCCGGACGCGGGACCCGGCCGGAGGGGCTTCGTCCTCACCGCCGCCGGAGTCCTGGCCGCCTCCGGGACCGCTGGCGCCCTCGGACGCACGCTGCCGTCCCTCCTGGGCGGCGCGGGCACCGGAACCCAGCTGTCCCTGCCCGCCCCCGCGTCCCCGCTGCCCGCCCTACCGTCCGGCGTCGACCTCGGCGTCCCGGGGCTGGCACCCTTCACCACCCCCAACACGGACTTCTACCGGATCGACACCGCCCTGACGGTCCCGAGGCCGGACCCCGCCCGGTGGACGCTGCGCGTGCACGGCATGGTGGACCGCCCCTTCGAGATCGACATGGACGAACTGCTCTCCCGCGACCTGGTCGAAGCGGAGATCACCCTGGCGTGCGTGTCCAACCAGGTCGGCGGGGACCTGATCGGCAACACCCGCTGGCTCGGCTTCCCCCTGGCGGACCTGCTGCGGGAGGCCGGGGTGCGGTCGGGCGCGGACCAGATCCTCAGCACCTCCAGCGACGGCTGGACCTGCGGAACCCCCACCGAGGTGGTCATGGACGGCCGCGACGCCCTGCTGGCCGTGGGCATGGGCGGGGAACCGCTCCCCCACGAGCACGGCTACCCCGCCCGCATGGTGGTGCCGGGCCTGTACGGGTTCGTCAGCGCCACGAAGTGGGTCACCGACATCAAGCTCACCCGCTTCGCCGACGAGCAGGCCTACTGGGCCCAGCGCGGCTGGGGCGTGAGGGCACCGATCAAGACCATGTCCCGGATCGACGTGCCCTCCCCTCTGGGGCGGGTCGAGTCCGGCGAGGTGGTCCTGGCCGGGGTCGCCTGGGCCCAGCACAGGGGGGTCGCGGGGGTGGAGGTGCGGGTGGACGACGGCGACTGGTGGGAGGCCGAACTCGCCGAGGTCCCCGGGATCGACACCTGGGTCCAGTGGGTCGCCGAGACCACCGTCGGCCCCGGCAACCACGCGGTGGAGGTCAGGGCCACCGACGCCACCGGATTCACCCAGCCGTCCGAGCGGGTGGACCCGATCCCCGACGGCGCCACGGGCTGGCACCGCATCCGTTTCACGGCCACCTGAGGAGACGGCTCCGAGCGCGCACCGCCGCACGCCGGACCCTCCGCGCACGGCCCACCACACAGACCGAGAACGCAGTCAGCAACAAAGGAGACTCACGATGAACCGCATGACCGCCACCGCCCGCAGGAACAAGCTCGCCGCCACCGCCGCGGCCGCCGCGCTCGCCTTCGGCCTGTCCGCCTGTGGCGGCATGGACGACTCCGGCAGCGAGAACACGGACGCCGGCGGCGCCGAGGAGACCGAGGACACCGGTACCGACGAGAACACGGACGAGGGCACCGAGACCGCGGGCGAGAACTTCGGCCCCGGCTGCGCCGAGGTGCCCGAGGACGGTGACGGCAGCTTCGAGGGCATGGCCCAGGACCCCGTCGCCACGGCGGCGTCCAACAACCCGCTGCTGTCCACCCTGGTCACGGCCGTGGGCGAGGCCGACCTCGTCGACACGCTCAACTCGGCCGAGGACATCACCGTGTTCGCGCCCACCAACGAGGCCTTCGACAAGATCCCCGAGGAGGACCTCAACGCCCTGCTGGAGGACCAGGAGCAGCTCACCGAGGTGCTGACCTACCACGTGGTCGAGGGCGAGCAGGCCCCCGAGGCCCTTGAGAACGGCACCTTCACCTCGCTCCAGGGCGACGACGTCACCACCGAGGGCTCCGGCGAGGACTACACCGTCAACGGCGACTCGAGCGTGGTCTGCGGCAACGTGCAGACCTCCAACGCGACCGTCTACATCGTTGACACGGTGCTGATGCCCTCCTAGTGAGAGGCTACGCCGGGAGGGACACCCGGGCGGTCCGCGCGTTGAGGCCGGGCCGTCCGGGTCCCCCACCGGGAACCTGACCGCGGCCCCACCCCAGGCCCGGTCGCGCAACGAACCAGCACCACATCACCGAGACGAGAAGGGTCCGGATGGACAGGGCAGCCGCCGCACCGCACGACGCGGTCCACGACGCCGATCCGCCCGGGTTGGAGGAGCTGCTGCGCCTCGTGGCGCGCGGCGACGAACACGCCTTCGGCCGGGTCTACGACCTGATCAGCCCCACCGTGTACGGGCTGGTGCGCCGCATCCTGCGCGACCCCGCCCAGTCGGAGGAGGTCACGCAGGAGGTGCTCGTGGAGGTGTGGCGCAGCGCCTGCCGCTACGACGCCCGCCGGGGCAGCCCCCAGGCCTGGGTGATGACCCTCGCCCACCGCAGGGCCGTGGACCGGGTGCGGTCCGAGCAGGCCAGCACCGACCGGGAGGCCCGGGCCGCGGCGGCCGACACCCAGAGGCCCTACGACGAGGTGGCCGAGGAGGCCACCAACCGGCTCGAACGAGAACGCGTGCGCCGATGTCTGGACACGCTGACCGAGCTCCAGGAACAGTCGGTACGGCTGGCCTTCTACGGCGGATACTCCTACCGTGAGGTGGCCAACCTGCTGTCGTCTCCCCTGGGGACCATCAAGACGCGCATGCGTGACGGGCTGATAAGGCTCAGGGACTGTCTGGGGGTGGACTGGTGAGAGGGACGATGGGGCAGGACACGCACACACTGACGGGCGCCTACGCGCTCAACGCCCTCTCCCCGAACGAGAGCGTCCGGTTCGAGGACCACCTGGCCGACTGCGACTCCTGTGTCCAGGAGGTGCGGGGCTTCAAGGAGACCTCGGCGAGGCTGGCCGCCGCGACCGCGCAGGCCCCGCCCGCCGAACTCAGGGCACGCGTGCTGGAGGAGGTCGCCCGGACACGGCAGCTCGCCCCGGCTCCCGAGCGTCTGCCCGAGCCGCGCGTGCGTCGCGCCTGGCCGTGGATGCTGGGTCTGGCGCTGGCGGCGTGCGTGGCCGCGATCATCGCGCTGGGGGCCGTGGTGCTCGACCAGGGCCGCCAGGTGGACGAGCTCCGCACCAACGAACAGCGGATCGCGGCGGTGATCTCCGCGCCGGACGCGGTCTCCACCAGCGCCGAGCCCATGGAGGGCGTGAGCGTCACCGTGGTGCACTCCGAGGACCTGGGCAACCTGGTGTTCAGCGCGCACGGTCTGGACGACCTGCACGACGAGGACTACCAGCTCTGGCTGACCCGCGACGACGGCAGCGTGTACTCGGCGGGCGTGCTCTCCGTGGACGACGCCGGGTTCGTGCTGCCGGTCCTCGCGGAGCCGGATGAGGGGACCGAGGGCGTGGCGGTGACCGTCGAGCCGGAGGGCGGTTCCGAGCAGCCCACGTCCGACCCGGTGATGGCGATGCCGGTCACCGGCTGACCGGTATCGGCGCCGCCAGCGTGCGGCGTCCGAAGTCCGGACGCGGCCCCCGTCCCCTAGGCGGGGGCCGCGTCGTGTCCGGAGCGCGTCGAGGGGCCATGGCACGTCGCGGCATCTGGTCCCCGTGCTCCGCGGCCTCCCCCACCCAGCCACCTCCCACGACCGTGAGGGGTGGCGGGGCGGGACCCACCCCACGAGCAGTGCCAGGGCAGGGGTCACCTCCGCGAGCGGTGCCGGGCAGAACCCACCCCACGAGCAGCGCCAAGGGCAGGGCTCACCTCCGCGAGCGGTACCGAGCGGGACTCACCTCCGCGAGCGGTGCCGGTCAGAACTCACCTCCGTGAACGGTGCCGAGGCGGGACCCACCCCACGAGCAGCGGCAGGGCAGGGGTCACCTCCGCAAGCAGTTCCGGGCAAAACCATCTCCACGCACAGCGGCAGGGCAGGGCTCACCTCCGCGCGATCTCCTCCGGCCGGGGCAGGTCGCGCATGGTGGGCCCGAGCGTGAGGAGGGCGGCCAGGGCCGACACCACCGCCATCATCAGGAACACGAGGGTCGGCCCCGCGAGGTCGAAGAGCAGTCCGACCGCGACGATCCCGACCGGCTGGGACAGCAGCGCCATGAACGTCACCGCGCCCAGTGCCCGCCCCTGGTAGCGGTCGGGGACCGAGGTAGCGACGTAGCTGTAGAACACCGCGTTCACACTGGGCACGGCGGCAAACACGAACCCCACGATCAACCCGAGCGACAGCACGCCCGGAGCGACCAGCAGAGCGAGCGCGCAGACGGGAGCCGACCAGGCGGTGAAGAGGAAGATCGCGCTGGGCCTCACCTGGCGCACGACCACCCCTGCGGCCAACGCGCCGACCAGCCCGCCCGTGCCCGCGAGGGAGACGGTCAGGCCGACCACGAAGTGGGAGGCGCCGCGGTCGTCAGCCGTGGCGATCAGCGCCAGGAACGCACCGGTCTGGGTGAAGGCCAGGTTGAAGCAGACGATCCACGCGAGCATCGGCCGCAGGATCGGGTCCCGGGCCAGCAGCGCGAAGCCCCGAACCGCTCCGCGCAGGCTCATCCGTTCCGCGCCGTCGAGCCGCGCCTGCATGGGGCGCCGGATGCGCAGGATCAGCGCCCCCGACACCAGGTAGAGGACGGCCTCCGCCAGGAAGGGGTAGGCCCGTCCCAGACTGAAGAGGAACCCGGCGACGGGCGGGCCCAGAGTTGTCGTGGTGAAGAAGCGGATCTGGTTCTGCGCGGCGGCGTCGGCCATCTGCGCGGGCGGCACGAGCTGTTTGATCGCGGCCATGGCGACCGGGTTGGAGACACCCATGAGCGCCGAGGACATCACGGCCACGGCGACCACCACCGGCACGGTGGCGTGCCCGCCGATCAGGGTTCCGGCGAAGGCCACGAGGAGCAGCAGGCGGCCGAGGTCGCACACGAGCAGCACGGCGCGGCGGTTGACGCGGTCCGCGAGGGAGCCGCCGAGCACGGCCGCGACCATGGTGGTGGCCACCTGGGCCGCGCCGACGAACCCGGCCTCGGCGGCCGATCCGGCCAGCGTCAGCATGAGCAGGGGGTAGGCGACCTCGCCGCTCTCCTTGCCCAGCCCGGCGAGGAACCGGCTCGACCACAGTGCCTGGAAGTCCTGGTTGCGCAGGAGCGGGGCCGATCCGTCCCCCGGCGCCACGGTCCCGGGGCCCGGTGGGGACGCCGTGTCCGGGGGCGGGGAGGGGTGCCGCTGTTCGATCGTCATGGTGTCCGACCCCGTCGTGATACCCGGTGAATCCCGGGGGTGCCCCGCGGCCCGGCTCCGAGCGTTGCCCGGGGCGCCCCAGTCACGGTGTGCGTGCGGGTCTCGGGCGTCAGGAGGGAACGGCGGGGATCACGAAGGAGGGTCTTTCGGGGGGTGAGTTGCTCAGACAGACATTATGCGCCTGTTGTGGGCATTGCGAGCTTGAGTGGACACATGTTTCGCATATCCGACGAATTGGCCACTACTGGCCGCCCCTTCAGGAACGGACGCCCGGGAGGTCGGGTGAGCGGTCCGGGCGACGCCGCTGGGCGGCCGCCTCGATCGTCCACGGGGTGCGTTCCACGTAGGCGACCACCAGGCCCACGACCAGCGAACCGCCAGCGATCACCGTGTAGGAGAGGGTCCAGCCGCCGGTCAGCTCGTTGAACAGACCGAACAGCAACGGGCCGCCCAGGGCGATACCGCTGCCCGCCCCCTGCACGAACCCGGACAGGGCCGCCGCGCCCTGCGGTGTGGAACTGCGGGCGTTGATCATGGTCATGACGACCACGAACAGGCTGGTGCCCATGCCGAGGAAGAGCACCCACAGCGCGGCGTACCCGGGGGCCGCGGCCACACCGAGGTAGCCCACGCCGTAGCCGACCAGCCCGAGGGCGACGATCGGGAAGGTGTTGGCGGCCCGCAGGGTGACGATCGGCGCGACCAGGCCGAACATCAGGCTGGTGCCGACCATCAGGGAGACCAGGCTCCCGGCCAGGGCGGGGCCGTGCCCGGCCTCGTCGAGCAGCGCGGGCAGCCAGGTGAACAGCGTGAAGACGTTCCAGGTGACCATGCCGAACAGCAGCGCCATGCGCCAGGCCATGCCCACTCGCCAGATCGGGCGGGCCAGGGACGGCCCTCCGGAGGGGACGACGGCGCGCGGCGCGCTGCCGGGCCGCCGCCACTGGACGGTCCACAGGATCGCGGCGGCCAGGGCCAGGAAGGACCAGACGCCCAGGGCCACCCGCCACCCGGCGACCTCGGCCAGGGGGATCGCGACCAGGGGCGGGAAGAGGGCACCGAGGTGGATGGCGACCATCTGCACAGTGCTGAGGGCGGCGAGCCGGTCCGGGAAGTACTGCTTGATCAGCGGCGGCAGCACGACGTTGCCCAGGGCGGCTCCGGTGAGCGCGATCCCGGTGAGTACCAGCAGGGTTCCGGTGTCGGGCGCGAAGGCGCGCATCACCTGGCCCACACCGGCGAGGAGCATGCTGAGAGCGGCCGTGGCCTCGGGGCCCAGGCGGCGCATGACGGCCGGGGTGACCAGGCCGAACACGGCGAACGCCACCAGCGGCAGGGTGCCGAAGACACCCACGACGGTGGCGGTGAACCCGAACTCCTCGCCGATGGTGGTCAGCAGGGGGGACAGGGAGGTGACCACGAGGCGCAGGTTGAGCGCCGCACAGACGATGGCGAGCAGGGCCAGGAGGCGGCCCCGCGGTTCCGGGCGTGCCGACGGTCGGTCGGCGACGGCCACGACAGAGGAAGGTCTCACGGTGACGGACGTCCCTTTGTGTTGCGGTGGTGCGACGTTGCACCAGTGCTGGGCCGACCGGCGGGCGACAGTGCCTCCAGGAAGGATCACTTCCTGGCGAGCCAAATACGACCTTTTCGCTCAGATGTTACGCATGCTTCGGAGTCGAACACAACAACCCGTATTAAGTACGGGTAAACTCTGGTCATGGCTGATCTTGACGAACTAGATACGGCGATCCTGGCCGAACTCCAGTCAGACGCACGAAAAACCAACCGGGACGTGGCCGCGGCGGTCGGCGCATCGCCCACGACGACGCTGGATCGGACCCGCGCACTGCGAGAAAGGGGTGTGATTCGGGGCTCACTCCTGGACGTGGACCTCGAACTCATCGGACGCCCCGTCCAGGCGCTCATCACCGTGAGCGTCGTGAAGCCCTCGCGCCACAACATCGAGGCCTTCCGCGACTGGGTCCGCGCCCTGCCGGACACCCTGTCGGTCTTCGTCACCTCGGGGAACGAGGACTTCCTGGTGCACGTGGCCCTGCCGGACAACAACAGCCTGTACGCCTTCGTGGTGGACAAGCTGACCGAGCGGCCGGAGGTGGCCGACGTGCGCGCCTCGATCGTCTACGAGCACCTGCGCAACAGCCACATCTCACCCACCAACGCCCGAGCGCAGCGCCTCTCGTGAGCCCGCGGCCCTCCGGTCGGGCACAACCCGCACAGGGCGTTCTCGCCTGACCGGAACGGCCGGGCCGGGACCACCTTCCGGACGCACAGAGAGCGGGGGCACGCAGCGTCTCTCGTGAGCCCGCGGCCCTCCGGTCGGGCACAGCCCGCACAGGGCGTTCTCGCCTGACCGGAGCGGCCGGGCCGGGGTGCTGACGGGACGCACGGAGAGCGGGGGCTAGCCTTGCGGGGTCCCCCTTCCCCTCTGCGAGACATCCAATGACCACACCTATCGTCGTCGCGGTGCTGGTGGCGGCACTGCTCCACGCGGCGTGGAACGCGATCGCGCACGCGATCACCGACCGCCTGCTCGGCTTCGCGCTGATCGGACTCGGCGGGATGTTCGTGACCCTCCCGCTGCTGTTCGTGGTCGGGATGCCGCCGCCCGAGGCCTGGCCGCTCCTCCTGGCGTCCCTGGGCACGCACCTGCTCTACCTGACCCTGCTGATGCTCTCCTACCGGACCGGCGACTTCGGGCAGGTCTACCCCCTGGCCCGCGGCACCGCGCCCTGGGTGGTGGCCCTCATCGGGGTCCTCCTGCTCGGCGAGAGCCTGCCTCTCCAGGAGCTGGTCGGGGTCCTGGTCATCTCGGCCGGGCTCATGATCCTGGTGTTCGCGGGCGGCCTGCCCCGGCGGCACCACGTGCCCGCGCTCCTGGCGGCCTTCGCGACCGGGTTGGCGATCGCCTCCTACACCGTGGTGGACGCCTACGGGGTGCGCCTGACCCAGGATCCGCTGGGGTACATCACGTGGATCATGATGCTCCAGGGACCGGTGTTCTTCCTCGTGGCCCTGGCCACCCGGCGGAGGAACCTGGCCGAGCAGCTGAGGCCGATCTGGAAGGTCGGCCTGTTCGGCGGCGCGGTCAGCGCGGGCGCCTACGGGCTGGTCCTGTGGGCACAGCTGTCGGGAGCCGTCGCCGGGATCGCCGCCCTGCGGGAGACCAGCATCGTCTTCGCGGCGCTGATCGGCCTGGTGTTCTTCAAGGAACGCGTGGGTGCGGTCCGGATCGTCGCCTCGGCCGTGGTCGTGGCCGGGGTCCTCCTCCTGACCCTCTGACCCAGCGCGCGGGACCGTCACTGACCAGTGGGCCCGCCCCAGCCCCGAGCGCGGTTCGGATCGGTCGTAGGCTGGCGCATGTGACTGGAATCTCACTTGCCCCCGAGGGTGACGAGGAGACCGCGATCCGCCGGATCTGGGGCGGGCTCGGACTCCCCGGCCTCGTGGACGTGCACACGCACTTCATGCCGGACAACGTCCTGCGCAAGGTCCAGGCCTACTTCGACGCCCTCGGCGAGGGCGTCTGGCCCCTCAACCCCCGCTACCGGGTGGCCGAGGACGAACGGGTCGCCCTCCTGCGCGGGTTCGGCGTCCTGGGCTTCACCGCGCTCTCCTACCCCCACCGACCGGCCATGGCCGCCTGGCTCAACGGCTGGGCGGCCGACTTCGCCGACCGGCACCCCGATTCCCTGCACAGCGCCACCTTCTTCGCCGAGCCCGAGGCGGCCGGCTACGTGGCCGAGGCGATCGGATCCGGTGCCCGCGTCTTCAAGGCCCACCTCCAGGTCGGCGCCTACGACCCGCGCGACCCCCTGCTCTCCGACGTCTGGGGCGCCCTCGCGGACTCCGGTACCCCCGTGGTCGTCCACTGCGGCTCCGGACCGACCCCCGGGAACTTCACCGGCCCCGGCCCCTTCGCGGAGGTGCTGCGCCAGCACCCGGCGCTCACCGCCGTGGTCGCCCACGCGGGCGCGCCCGAGTACTCGGCGTTCCTGGACCTGGTCGAGGGGTACGACCGCGTCCACCTGGACACCACCATGACGTTCACCCCGTTCACGGAGCGGCAGTCGCCTTTCCCCCGGGAGGAGCTGCCCCGCCTCCGGGAGTTCGGTCACCGCGTGCTCCTGGGTACCGACTTCCCGAACATCCCGTACCGCTACCTCGACCAGATCCGGAGCCTGGTCGAACTGGACCTGGAGGAGGACTGGCTACGCGGAGTCCTGCACGACAACGCCGCCGCGCTGTTCGACCTCCCGACCCGCCCCGGCCGTACCCAGCCGGTCGCCGACACCAGGCAGCACCACACAGAGAGGGCACGATGGAACTCACCCTGACCCCCCTGGAGTTCGCCCGCCGGACCCGCAGACTGCACCCGCACCGCGAGGCGCTGGTCGACCGGGACCTCCGGCTCACCTACGAGCAGTTCTTCGACCGCTGCGACCGCTGGTCGTCCGCGCTCCAGGACATGGGCGTGGCCAAGGGCGACCGGGTCGCCTACATCGCACCCAACACGCACGCACAACTGGAGTCGTTCTACGCGGTCCCGCAGCTGGGCGCGGTGCTGGTCCCGGTCAACTTCCGCCTGACCGCCGAGGACTTCGTCTACATCGTCAACCACTCCGGCGCCAAGGTGCTGTGCGTGCACTCCGACCAGCTCGAAACGGTCGAGGGCGTGCGGGATCGGATGCCCGGGGTGGAGCGCTTCGTCGCCCTGGAGGGCGCCCGCGACGGGTGGGAGGACTACGAGTCCCTGGTCGCGGCGGCCTCCCCCGACTTCGCGCGCCCGGAGATCGCGGAGACCGACCTGCTCACGATCAACTACACCTCCGGCACGACCGCGCGCCCCAAGGGTGTGATGATCACCCACCGCAACGCGTACATGAACTCGGTAGGCACCCTGCTGCACCTGCGGATCGGGCTCGGCGAGAAGTACCTGTGGACGCTGCCGATGTTCCACGCCAACGGCTGGACCTACACGTGGACGGTCACGGCCGCCGGGGGCACCCACGTGTGCCTGCCCGCCATGGACCCGGCGCGGGTGTTCGAGCTCATCCGCACCGAGGAGGTGACCTGGCTGTGCGCGGCGCCCACGGTGCTGATCATGCTCTCCAACACCCCCGAGGCCGTGCGCGGCACCGTCGCGCCGGGGGTGCACGTGGTCACGGCCGGGGCCTCGCCCGCCGCCGAGACCATCGAACGGCTGGAGGAGGACTTCGGCTGGACCGTCACCCACGTCTACGGCCTGACGGAGACCACGCCCTTCATCACGGTCTGCGAACCGCGTCCCGAGCACCGGGACCTGGACGTGCGCGAACGCGCTGCGGTCAAGGCCCGCCAAGGGGTCGAGCTGATCACCTCCGGCGAGCTGCGCGTGGTCGACGGGAACGGCGACGAGGTGCCCTGGGACGGGACGACCGTCGGCCAGATCACCGTGCGCGGCAACGTGGTGATGAAGGGCTACTACAACGACCCCGAGGCCACCGAACAGGCCATGGGCGACGGCTGGTTCCGCACCGGAGACGCCGCCGTCACCCACCCGGACGGCTACGTGGAGATCCAGGACCGGATCAAGGACGTGATCATCTCCGGCGGCGAGAACATCTCGTCCGTCGAGGTGGAGGGCGTGCTGCTCCGGCATCCCTCGGTGCTGGAGGTGGCGATCGTGGGGGTACCGCACGAGCGCTGGGGCGAGACCCCGCGCGCCTCCGTGGTGCTGTGCGAGGGTGCCTCGGCCACCGAGGAGGAGATCATCGCCTTCGCGCGTGAGCACCTCGCCCACTTCAAGGCGCCCACCCAGGTGGAGTTCGTGGAGCAGCTGCCCAAGACCGCCACCGGCAAGATCCAGAAGTTCGTGCTGCGCGGCGGCGCCTCCGCCGTCTCGCGCCAGTAGCGGCCGGGCCCCGCTCCTTCTGGCGGGGCCCGCCGGTCCTACCCGGGGTCCGGGCTGAGCAGCACGAACCCGGCGCCGAACGGGTCGGCGACCGCAGCCAGCCGTCCCACGCCCGCGGTGGATTCCGGGCCCATGTAGACGTGTCCGCCCGCAGCGGTGACCTCCGCGACGGTGGCGTCGCAGTCGATGGAGTGGAAGACGGGATGCCAGTCGGCCGCGCCCCTGGTGGCGGTCAGGTTGTCGGCGTCGACGCCCATGATCCCGCCGAAGCTCCGGTCGTCGCCCAGTCCCGCCGGGCGGGTGATCGAGTACACGCCCGCGTCGCCGAGGTCGAAGGCGTCGAACTCCCACCCGAACAGGCCGCTGTAGAACTCCCTGGCGCCCTCGGCGGAGGGCGTCCACAGCTCGGCCCACATGAAGGTGTTCGGCTCGTCGGTCCGCTCCATGCCCGGTAGGGTTCCGGCCTCCCAGAGGGATACCGACCCGCCCTGCGGGTCGCCCACGACGGCCATCCTGCCCAGGCCCATGACGTCCATGGGCTCCACGTAGGGCGTGGCGCCCAGTTCCCGGGCGCGCTGGAAGGTCATGTCGAGGTCGGGGGTGTTGAAGTAGAGGGACCAGGTGACGGCCTGGTCATCGGACATCTTCGGGCCGAGTCCGCCGATCAGGGCACCCTCGTGCCTGATCAACATGTAGCCGCCGGTGTCCGGGCCGGCCGACTCCGCGGTCCAACCGAACACCCGGCCGTAGAAGTCGACCGCCCGGTCCACGTCGGCCGTGGTCAGTTCGACCCAGCAGGGCGAACCGACCACATAGTCGGTGGTGATCATGCTGCCTCCCGTCGTGGCTCCCTCCCGAGTGTCCTCCAGGGCACTGACATACCGGGGATGATCAGGGCAAAGTCTCGACAACAGAACGATGGAGGAGACCCAGGAATGTCCGTTCGCCTGCACCATGTGGGACCGGTGATCATCGACGTGGTCATGACCGTCGAACACCTGCCCGAGCCGGGCGGTGACACCTTCGCCAGCAGTGCCCGCACGGTACCCGGGGGCGGGTTCAACGTGATCGCCGCCGCTACGCGCGCCGGGCTGGAGGTGGTCTACGGCGGCGCGCACGGGAAGGGTCCCCACGGTGACCTGGTCCGGGCCGCGCTGCGCGACGCGGGGGTGGTGTGCGCGCACCCGCCCCGGCCCCGCGACACCGGTTTCTGCGTGGCACTGGTGGACTCCTCGGCGGAACGCACCTTCGTCACGCACCTGGGTGCCGAGACGGATCTGCCCCTGGCGGACCTGCGCGCCCGGCGCCCGGCGGAGGGCGACTTCGTCTACACGGTGGGGTACTCGCTGCTGCCCGGGCAGCGCGCGGACGAACTCGTCACCTGGATCGGTGAGCTTCCGCAGGGGGTGAGGCTGGTGTTGGACCCGGCGCCGGTGGTGGGTGATGTTCCCACCGGGACTCTCGCGACGGTTCTGGCACGGACGGACGTGCTCAGCCTGAGTGCTGCCGAGGCGGTCACCGTCACCGGGACTGCTGACCTGCCTGCGGCCGCCACGATGCTGGTGGAACGTGTGGCACCCGACGGGGTGGTGGTGCTGCGCGACTCCGCCGAGGGCTGTCTGGTCGCCACGAGGGATGCTGAGCCCGTCCGGGTCCCGGGGTTCGCGGTGACCGCTGTGGACACCAACGGCGCGGGCGACGCGCATGTAGGTGTGTTCACCGCCGCGTTGGCCTCGGGGGTCTCCGCGTTGGAGGCCGCCCGCCGGGCCAACGCGGGGGCCGCCCTGGCAGTGACCCGGCCCGGCCCCGCCACCTCGCCCACCCGGGAGGAACTGGAGGGGTTTTTGAGTGCTCGGGAGTGAGGAGGACCCCGGCCACCACGGTCGGGGTCGTTCGCGTTCGGGCTACTGAGCGACGCGGAGGAGCGCGGACCATTCGAGGGAGGGGAAGGCCAGCGCGCCGAGTTCCCTGTGCTGAGTGTCCCGAACAGCGGCGCCGGTGGGGAGGTCAGCGACCTCGACACAGTTCTCAGTGCGTGCCCCGCTGTATGAGGACTTGCGGAAGCGGGCGACTTCCACACAGTTGTTGCGGTCGCTGTAGCTGGACTTGTGGAAGGCGAGTTCGTCGATGTGGGGGTGCATCTTGGGAACCTCCGCTGGGGGTGGGCAGTGACTCACTCATACACAGTCCTGCCCGCTTCCACACCCGTGCTCAGAGGAAAACGTCCCGAGACACTGTCCAGCTGTGGACAATGGCCGCCCGCCACTCCGGGGTAAAGTGGTCTTGGAACGAGTACACGTAGGCCCCCTGGTTTCACCTGGGGGCCTGCGTTCCGCCTGAGGTCAGCTCTGTCGAATTCCCGCGACAAAGGCGCGCCACTCCGGGGAGGCGAACGCCAGGTGACCCTGCTGGCGATTCTTGGTGTCTCGGACAGCAGACAACCCTGGCGCGTCAGCGACCTCAACGCAGTTCTGCTGCTGCGTGTAGGACGAAGTGCGCCAGGGGGCCTCAGCCGGGAACGAGTACATCGGCTCTTCCTATCGGGTGATCATCTCTGAGACACGGAACATCCGCTCGTCATCCAGTGCGGGTGGTGGAGAGCAAGGCCGACCACTCCGAGGACGGGAAGGACAGCGCGCCGAGGTCCCTGTTCTGGGTGTCGCGGACAGCGGCGCCGCTGGGGAGGTCAGCGACCTCCACGCAGTTGTCGGTGCGGCCCCCGCTGTAGGAGGACTTGCGGAAGCGGGCGACCTCGACGCAGTTGGCACTGTTGGCGCTGTAGCTGGACTTGTGGAAGGTGAGTTCGTCGATGTGAGGGTGCATCTTGGGGGCCTCCGCTGGGAGTGAGGGCACTGACTGACTCATGCACAGTCCTGCCCGCTTCAACGCCCCGTGTGCAGAGAAGAATGTCCCGAACTCCTGTCCAGCTGTGGACAGAGGAGCCTGCTTCCCGCCCGCAGGAGTGCGGGGTAGAATCCGGATTGGATGAATGCAGAGGGCCCCGACCATCACGGTCAGGGCCCTCATCCTTTGTACGGGCTACCGATTGGTGCGCGCAGTGTGAGTAGAGCGACCCACTCCTGGGACGCGAAGGCGAGGTGCCCGGCATCGCGATTCTGGGTGTCTCGCACCGCAGAGCCTCCCTGGAAGTCAGCGGCCTCGACGCAGTCGCGGTTGGTGCTGGAGAAGCTCGACTTGCGGAAGTTGAGCTGAGTGGATGAATGCATGTCGGCTGCTTTCTACAGAGCGTCGTGGATCTTCTTCATGGTGCGGATCGACTCCATGTGTGACTGGGCTGTGACCTGGAGATGATCGAACACGTGCCGGTACTCACCGACCTCCTCCGTCTCCTCTAGAAAAGCCCCTCTGTCCTCGATTCGAGGTAGACGATCGGTGCGTCCATCTCGTCGGGGAAATCCAAGACGACGAACGGTCCTGACACTCCGGGATGGAGCCCGGCAGTGAACGGAAGTACCTGGATAGTGACTCCGTTATCAGGGTTCTCCGCTGCGTCAATCAGATGCTTGATCTGCCCCGCAGCGACACCGTCCTCCGTAGGCATCCGGCGCAGAGCGGATTCATCGATCACAGCCCACACAGTCGGAGGCTGTTCACCTTCAAGGACGTCTTGCCGGGCCATGCGTGCTTCAACCTGGCGAGCGACTTCGTTAGACGGGCGGGCCAGGCTGGCACGCACGGAGGCCTCTGCGTAGCCCTCTGTCTGGAGCAGGCCCGGGATGACGACGGGCTGCCAGGTGGAGATGACAGAAGCCTCCTCCTCGAAGCCAACCAAGGAGTCGGTACCGAACACGTCCTTGAATTTGGTCCACCAACCACGCTCGCGGGACTGTCGCGCGAGGTCGATGGTGGCCTTCCGCGTGGCCGGGTCCTCGACTTCGTAGTAGTCCAACAGGACGAGCGACAACCCCCGCGTGGCCTACATGCTTCAACACGGACCCCTCCCGCACTGGGTCAAAGTGGCCCGCCAACAACGCGAACAGAAGACCCAAGAGGCCCAAAGGGCAGCCGACGCCGCACAGGCCGAACCAGAACCCGACCTCCCCCGGGGCCGCCACCGAGCACCCCGCCGATGGTGGGGATGGCCCGCCACCGCCATCAGCTCCACCCTCCTCCTGGGCCTGACCACCCTGAACACCCTCAGCCGAACCCTCACCCACGAGATCGGCGTCCCGACCTGAACCGACGAGAAGCCGGGGCCCGGCGGACGTCGGGCCCCAGCCACCCCCACAGGCGCGAGGACCAGGCGACCTCATGGTTCAGGTAGCGGGTGAGCCTTGGACGGACAGTTCCACGGCCAGTTCCATACAGCGTTGGCGGGCCGGGGAGAAGTCGTAGGGCATCTTGCCGAGGGCTTCGAACGCGCTCATGGATCCTGCCTCCCGCCTGCCAGTGCTGAGGTGGGCCTCGTCCTCGCCGTCATCAGCAGGAGCAGGGTGCAAAGTGTCCCAGGCATCGAAGAGGGCATCGTCGTCCTTGTCCAGGCCGGACTCCTCGATGACGGCATTCAGTGCGCTTTCGAAGTTGTGCCGGTCGGCGGCCACCTGGGCCACCCGTGGATCGTCGACGGCGACGGTGTCGTCGAGTGCCTCCTCGGCGGCATCGATGCGGTCGGAGTCCTCCCGCAGAGTGGGATGCGTGGCCAGGGCGATGAAGCGGGTGGCCTGGACGGCCGCGCCGAGCGGGCCGAGGATCCGCTCAGTAACCAGCAGAGTGTCCAGGTCCGCCTGGCGCAGGGAGCCCTCGGGCAGGCTCCTGAGGCGTTCGGTGACGAAGTCGGAGAGCAGGCCCATCCGGCTGCCTTCGGTGCGCATCCGCTGCACGGCGGTCCGTTGCCGCCGCAGTTCTGCTTCCCGCTCGGTGAGGGTCTCCTCCAACCGCTCCAGGGTGCCCGCGATACCGCCTCCGCTGTCGGCGCCACCGGAAGTCGTATCGGTCGCGAAGGAGTCGCGGATGTCGTCCAGGGCGATCCCGGCATCGGCCATCCTGCGAATCCACAGCAGGCGGATCATGTCCTCGTGCCCGTAACGGCGGCGGCCATCGCCGCCCCGTTCAGGCTCGGGGAGCAGACCGATCTCGTGGTAGTGGCGAATCGCCCGTGGCGTGATGCCGACGAAGGCCGCCGCGTCACCGATCTTGACCTGACGGGGTGGCATGAGAGACACCTGCATGAGCGGGGACCTTTCCTCAAGGACTCGGGACGTGAGTCCACTGGACCACATGCCGCTACGGAAGGTGCAACCCCTGCGCACCGCCCCGCGCCCATGCCCTCGCGTCTTTCACCTGATGCCGCGTCCGTGCAGGCAGGCGCGATTCGCGCGTGAAGAGTACGGAACCCGAACCTGGATCACGGCCTGGTGCTTGAAGTGGACGAACAGGCGACCGTAGTTCTTGGCTGAACGCACTTACGGAAGTCCTGCTCAGAGATTCCGGTAGACCTCACGACGATGGGCGACACGCAGGGCCACGACGACCAGGCGACCATCATCGATCGAGTAGACCACCCGGTGGTCGCCCACCCGGACACGCCACAGACCTGGGTAACCGCTGAGCTGACGGCACCCGTCCGGACGGGGCTCCTCAGCTAGAGCCATCACGGCTGAGTACACGCGACGCGCTACGGGCTTGTCCAACTTGCCGAGTTCCTTACTGGCCCGGCTGTCGAACACCACATCGTAGGAACGCGACTGCCCATCCATCACAGGCCGAGCTCCTTGGCCACGTCCTCCGCGGACACAACCTCGGCGTCACCCGACCGGATCTCCTCCAACCTCTGATGTGCGACGGCACCGTCCTGCTGATCGAGCAGCTCCTCGTAGGCCTCGACCAGCTCGATCGGAACGATCGCGGCTACACGCTCGTGCTTGCGCCCCCTGGTCACATACGTGATCTCATCACCAAAGGCCGCCCTGTTCACGCGCTGGGAGAAGTGGTTGCGGGCATCCGCGACAGACAGCTCCATTGGCTCAGTACTCATGCCCCCACGATACGCCAAATTCGCCAACTTGGCTAAGTTAGCCACTCTGTTTGACGCTGTGGACGCAATCGGCGCGGACGACGTGCACCTGGTCACGGTATGAGTCCCACGGCAGACGCATGCTCGGGGAAGGTGTGGTCGTTGCAGGACTCCTGGCTGCTTGTTCGTCCACTTCAAGCACTCTGAGATCCTCCGCCGCCCCGGGCCTCCTAGTGCTTGAAGTGGACGAACAGCCGACCGAAGTTCTTGGAGTCCTTCTCGACGCGGTGGTAGCGGGCCTTGACGTCCTTGCGGTCGAGGAAGCGCAGCACCCGCTTCTTCAACTGCCCCGAGCCTTTGCCCGGGATGATCTCGATGGTCTTGGCCCGCTTCCGTTCGGCCTCGTCCATGATGTCGTTCAGGGCCTTGTCGATGCTGGTGCCCCTGTTGAAGATGTCGTGCAAATCGAGCTTGAGTCGCACTCCCGCCCCTTCTCCGATGGCCCGGATGATGCGCGGGGAGACGGCTTCCACGTCCACGACAACTCCCACGTGCACATCGACACCATCACCAAGCCGCCGGAGTCGTCAAGGCCCCGCTCCCGGAGTGTGGCACCCGCCGACCGGAAGGCACGGCCTCGGGTCTAGAGCTGGAGCGCGAAGCACATCCGGTCGTGGCCCGGGCCGTCGTAGTCCTCGAACGGGCCGGTCACCGCGAACCCGAGGGACCGGTGGAACGCGATCGAGCGCTCGTTGGAAGGCGAGGTGACCGCGCGCACCAGGGAACGCCCGTCGGCCCGGGCGGCGTCGGTGAACAGGCGGTACATCTCCCTGCCCAGCCCCGAGCGCCGCTGCCTCGGGGCCACACCCGTGAAGTGCACGTAGGCCTCCGCCGCACGAGCCGGGCTGGGGAACCCCACCAGGAAACCCGCGATCCCCTCGTCGTCTTCGGCGACCAGGGACGTCGTGCGGAAGTGGTCGAGGAACAGGCGCGGCAGGATGTGCGCGACCGGCCTCCCCCACCAGTCGTCGCACACAGCGAGGATCCGCCCGTGGTCGTCGGGCACCGCGTTCCGAACCGTGACCCCACCGGGTCCCCGGCTCTCGAACTCACCGATCCATGCGTTCATCGAAGGCCTCCTCGAAGGGTCTGCGTACCCCGGGATCCCGGTCCGACACCGCGAAGACCACCCGATCGAACACCCCCGCGAAGTCCCCCTTGAGGTGCTTGGCGAACGCGGCGGCCACCACCTCGGGACGGTTGCCGAACACCCCGCAACCCCACGCACCCAGCACGAGCCGCGTGCCCGCCGTGGTTGGGCGCGGCCGCGGTGAGGAAGTCCACCAGCACCGGCTCGGGCGGCCAACCCGCGCGGTCGTCGCGGAGCACCGGAACGCCCGGTGACCAGATCACCCGCTGGAGAGCGCTCCGCTCCGCCACGTGGTGGTCTAGTACTCGCGGCAGCGGATCAGCGAGTCGTGGAGCGCTCGCCCACAGGACCGGATCGAGGCCGAGGCCCTTGCGGTCGTCCCCCAACCCCCACCGCGACACAGGAAAATGCGGTTGCACGTCCTGTGCCCCGAGCCCAGGATGGTCCGGTGAGAATCCGGGAGATCACACTCGACCTCGGCCGGGACACCCTGGCCGGGCTGGACTTCGGCGGCGAGGGCACACCGGTGCTCCTGGTCCACGGCAGCGGGCACAACGCGGCAGCCTGGACCGACGTCGCGGCACATCTGACCGATCGCTGTCGAGTCGTCGCCGTGGACCTGCGCGGACACGGGCGCACCGCTGTCGACTCCCAGAACGCCGAACAGTACTGGTGCGACCTGGCCGACGCCGCTCGGGCCCTGGGCTGGGAGAACCCCGTCCTGGTCGGGCACTCCCTGGGCGGTTACGCCGTCACCGCCGTGGCCGCCGCGGGGTTGCTCCGGCCCGCCGCCGTGTGCGTGGTCGACGGCCTCGTCCTGAACACCCGTGAGAAGGCCGTGGCGGACCAGGCGCGGTGGACCACTCCGGCAGCGGGCGAGGCACTGCGCGCACAGTTCCGCTACGGATGGTCAGCCACCCCTGACGAGGCGCACGCGTACATCGACCAGTGCGTTCGAGAGGCGCAGGACGACGATCTGAACCGGGGCTCCCGCCCCGGTCTGGTGCGCGAGGTTCTGGAACGCTCCTTCACCCAAGGGGCCCGCACCCGGCTGCGACGGCCCACACCCGAACAGGTCGCGGTGATCAGCGCGGTCGCACCGGAGGCCGTCATCCACCCCAGCCTGGACGTCTACGAACGCGTCACCTGCCCGCTCACGATCGTGCTCCCCGACGAGGGGTTCTACGCGGGACGTCGGGAGGAAGTGCGGGCCGTCGTCGCGGCCCGCCCGGAGCGGACGCTCGTGGAGATGCGCGGGCACCACAACGTGACCATGGCCAGACCCGAGGAGCTCGCCCGCGTCATCCTGGACCTCGTGAACCGCCTGCCCGCCCCGGAATCCGGAGAGCCCACGTGACCGACAGCCCTCAGCAGCGTCCCGTGCGCGAACACCCGCTGGCCGAGCCGGGTGCGGGTCCCTACGGCATCGCCTCCGACACCGACGGCTCCCTGTGGGTGACCCTCGTCCACCACGGCCAGATCGCCCACAGAAGGTCGAACGGTTCCGTGACCCTCCACCCGCTGGACTCCGCCATGTGCGGGCCTTCGGTCATCACCCTGGGACCGGACCGCGCGGCCTGGTTCACTCGCGCTCGGGACCACCGGATCGGCCGGATCACGTCCGACGGCAGGACGGACTCCTTCTCACTACCGACACCGGACGCCAGCCCCTTCGGTATCACCACCGGGCCCGACGAAGCACTGTGGTTCACCGAGACGAACGCCGACCGGATCGGCCGTATCACCACGGACGGGGAGGTCACCGAGTTCCCACTACCGATGCGGGGAGGGTTCCCCTCGTTCATCGCCTCGGGCCGCGACGGTGCCCTGTACTTCACCCTCAACCAGGCCAACGCCATCGGACGCATCAGTACCGGCGGGCACGTGGAACTGCACCCCCTCCCGACCGCCGACGCGGGCCCGGTCGGCATCACCCGGGGCTCTGACCACGCCCTGTGGTTCGTGGAGATCGCCGCGGGCCAGATCGGCCGCCTCACACCGGACGGCGAGGTCCGGGAGTTCCCCCTGCCTCGACGCGACGCACGCCCCCACGCGATCACCGCGGATCCCGCAGGCGGATGTTGGTTCACCGAGTGGGGCGCGAACCGGATCGGCCACATCACGCCAGAAGGCGACATCTCCCTGTTCGATCTGCCCACCCCCGCCCGCGAGCCTCACGGCATCACGCTCGCTCCGGACGGCACGGTGTGGACGGCCTTGGAGATCGGAACCATCGCCTCTCTCCGCCCCTGAGCCCCGAGCGCCCACCGCGCCTCGCGGACCCCATCCCAGACCCGATCCCCCAGAGGACTCCTCATCCCCGGGCCGAAGGTTCCCGACTCCGTCCCGCCCGCGTACCTGCTCGGCTGACGCGGGGTACCGCTACCCCGGCTTGACCGCCGAGAAGATCGCCGTCCCCGGGATCATCCGGCCGCGCACCGGCCCCCAGCCGCCCCACACCTGGTCGTTTCCCTCGGGCCACTCCGGCTCGACCATGTCCCGGAACTCCAGCCCCGCCGCCACGATCCCCCGCAACCAGTCGCCCACGGTGTGGTGGTGTTCCACGTAGACCGCCCGGCCCTCGTCGTCCTCCTCCACGTAGGCGCGGCGGTCGAAGTAGCTCTGCCGCACGGTCATCCCCCGCTCGGTGGGGTCGTCCGGGAAGCACCAACGGATCGGGTGCGTCACCGAGAACACGAACCGCCCGCCGGGCCTGAGCACCCGCCCGGCCTCGGCCAGCGCGGTCTCGGCGGCGGGCACGAACGGGAACGCCCCGAACGAGGAGAAGACGACGTCGAAGGAGCCCGCGGCGAACGGCATCCGCTGCGCGTCGGCCTGCACCGCGGGCAGCCGGTGCCCGGTCTGCTCGTCGATCCTCCGGGAGTGCTGGAGCTGCCGCCGGGCCAGGTCGAACCCCACGACCTCCCGCACGCCCTGGGCCCGCAGCCACCGGCCGCACTGCCCGGCACCGCAGCCGACCTCCAGCACCCGTTTGCCGTCCAGGCCGCCCAGCAGCCGCACATCGGCCTCGTCCACGCCCTCGGGCGACCAGACGAACCCCACGTCACGGAGGAAGTCGCCGTGCTCGGCCTGGTAGGCGTCGGCGGCACCGTCCCACCACAGCCGACCGGCGCGGGCGCTCTCGTCGCCCGCCACGGCACGCCGCTCCACCCAACCGGGAGCCGGGTAGTCCATCTGATCGTCCACGTTGCTCCTCGGGCTGCTGACGCGGCTCAGGTCCGGTTCGGCCGAGCGCTCCGCGCGGGCTCGGCCGGGCCAGCGGGCCCCTCCGGGTCCTGGGCGTCTCCGTCACCAGTGTCCCCGCTCCCGGGACCGTTCTCCTCGGCCTCGCGGGCGTCGCGGAGCTCACGGCGGATCAGCACGATCCAGCCCACCACGGCGACGACGCTGAACACCCACCACTGGAAGGCGTAGGAGGCGCTCATGCCGGTGTTCTCCTCGCGCAGGGCGATCCGCTCGGGCGCCTCCTCGGGCACGGGGTCCTGGGCGGTGAGCTCCACGTACCCGCCGTAGATCGGGTACGGCAGGGGCCCCGGNCCTCGGCCAGCCGGTCCATGTCCACGAACATGATCTGGCCCTCGGGCATACCGTCGCGCTCGCGCAGCCCGGTGTTCTCCTCGGTCTCGCCGAACTGGAGGCGCCCGGTCACCTGGACCTCGCCCTCGGGAACCGGGGGGGCGTCGGGGGTGTCCTGGGCGTTCTCGCCGCGCTCGATCCACCCCCGGTTGACCAGGACGGCCGTACCGTCCCCGGTGACCAGCGGGGTGAGCACGTGGAATCCCACTCCCTGGGAGCCGTCCCGGTTGCGGAGCAGGAGTTCGTTCTCCTGGTCCCACGTGCCGGTGGCCTCGACAGTGCGCCAGCGGTCCGACGGCGCGACGTCCTCGCCCACGGAGGCGAGCTGGTCCACGGCCACGGGGTCCGCGGCGACGTTGTCCCGTTGGAGGTTGACCGCCGCGCTGCGCAGCTCGGCCCGGTCCAGCTGCCAGAACCCCAGCCAGACGAAGGCGGGCACCAGGACCACGACCAGCGCGTGGAAGGCCAGCATGCGTGAGGAGAACAGGACTTTGAGCACGTCTTCGAGGTTATGAGACGTTCCCGGCCGCCCCGCACCGACCCCACACACGCGGACGGGGCCGCCGGTCTCCCGGCGACCCCGTGGGTCGGGCGCGTCGCGTCCGCGCTCCTGGCCCGATGCTCCGGGCGGGCCGACTACTCGTCGTCGGCGGTGGCGGCCCTGCGCTTGCGGGCGAAGTACAGACCGGCGCCACCGGCGCCGATCGCGGCCACGGCGGCGGCCACCAGGCCGCCCAGGGCGCCACCGGTCACCGCCAGCTCCTCACCGGCCTCCTGCTGGGGAGCGGGCTTCTCGTCGGTCTCCTCGGGAGTCTCCGGGACCTTGGGCTTCTCGGACTCCTCGGGGGTCTTCGGCTCCTCGGGCTTCTCGGACTCCTCGGGGGTCTCCGGCTCCTTCGGCTTCTCCGAGATGGTCTCCACGCAGGAGGCCTCGGCGATGCCGAGCACGGACACCGCGTTGCCGCAGATGTCGACGGCCGCGTTGACCGGCACCGAGACCTGGTTACCGCTGGCCACACCGTCGGCACCGCTCGTGGCGGCGGCGGGAGCACCCTCGTTGTCCGGGGAGGCGTGGATGATGTTGATGATCGTGGTGCACTGCGCGCTGGAGGCGCCCAGGACGGCGATGGAGTTGCCGCAGATCTCGATGGCGGTGTCCACGGGGACGGAGATCTGGTTTCCGCTGGCCACGCCACCCGAACCGTCGGTCGTCAAGGTGGAGGGAGCGTCCTCGGCCTCCTTCTCCAGGACCTCGACCACCTCCTTGCACTCGGCCTCGGAGATCCCGGCCACGGCCACGGAGTTGCCGCAGGCGTTCAGGGCGGCGTCCACCGGAACGATGATCTGGTTTCCGCTGGCCACACCACCCGAACCGTCGGTGCTGGCGCCCTGCCCGCTGTTCTCGTAGAGGACCTCGGAGACCTTGGTGCACGTGGCCTTGGAGATACCGAGGACGGCCAGGGAGTTGCCGCACAGGTTGGCCTCGACGTCGACGGGGACGACGATCTGGTTTCCGCTGGCCACACCGCCGGAGCCGTCGGTCTGGACGTCGGCGAACGCGGCGCTGAAGGGCGCCAGGACCAGCCCCGCGGTCAGTGCGGTGGCGAAGGTGTAACGGAACGTGTTTCGCATGGTGCGGCTTGGACCCTTTCACGATGTGCTGCCAGGGGATGCGCCGAGAAGCGCGAGCCGTGAGCCCGAGCCCGGCGACCGTCGATGCGGTCGCCCCGGGTCACACGGCGAGCGGACCCGTCCACGAAGACGTCGGGACGGCGGGGTGGCCCACTTGCTGAAGACATGGGTGTCGGCCCGGTTCTCACAAAGTACTTTCCGACCGGAACTGCCAACGGACCGAAACGTTAGCAGCCAAGGAGTCCGCGCAGGCCCATTCCGGAAATGTTGCCGCGAATCATGAACACCCTAAGCTCATGGGGTATTACGCAGAGTCATTCTTCCTGTTCAGGTGGGTTCGTTTCAACTCGCTGGGCCCTGAATCCGCGACAACAATCGCCACTCGAAACCCAGAGATCCCATCGAACGCACTCAACAAAGAGAAACTAACCGACTTCGTAGATTCGTTTCGGGCGAGTGATTCAGCGCCTCATACCCTGCGCACACAATTATGCGGATCGCACTTTATGCCCGAATGATCCCCCCTTTTCACGACCCTCCCCGGGGTCGCGAGCGCAACCACCACCGCCGAGTTCCACCAGCCACCCACGGCGACGCGCCACGAGCCACAAAAGACCCATAGGCACTGGTCAGGGCGACTTAACCTGGCCCGAAGCACCGTCGCCCCACTCACACCAACAGCACCACACACTCAAAGGACGTCACCTTCGGAGAGCAGCCCGAAGCATTCCGTAGTCGATCGGCGCGGGGCCAGGGACCCGCCGCGCGCACCTCCCACATGGGACCAACCGGAGGCAGCCGGGTCGCGTCCTACCGGAAGGACATGCACTCTGCGCTCCCTCACTGGAGCACGCATGAACCCAGAACACCCGCGCCCACGAATCCGCAGGTCGATCGCGGCCGGGGCCGCGACGCTCGCCCTCACCCTCGCCGCCTCCTGTTCCTCGGCGAGCGACCACGGCGAACTCGGCGCGGGATCCCTCGCCCCCGGCGCCGAGGGACCGGCGCGACCCCGGTCCTCCTCCGCCCCGGAGCCTGAGCCGGAGCCGGAACCCCTCACCGTCGCCTTCGGCGGTGACGTGATGTTCGAGGGACTGCTCCGCTCCCGCCTGGACGCCCCGGCCTCCGCCCTGGATCCGATCTCCACACACCTGTCCGCCGCCGACCTCGCCATGGTCAACCTGGAGACCGCCGTCACCGAGCGCGGCACACCCGTACCGGGCAAGGACTTCGTCTTCCGTGCGCCCGCCAGCTCGCTGGAGGCCCTGGACGCGGCCGGTGTCGACGTGGCCACCGTCGCCAACAACCACGGCATGGACTACGGCGAGCAGGGCCTGCTCGACACCCTCGACAACGGGGACGCCTCCCCCGTCGCCCTCGTGGGCGCGGGCCGGGACGCGGACGAGGCCTACACGCCGCACGTGGCCGAGGTCGACGGCCAGAGCATCGCCCTGTTCGGCGCGACCGACGTGATCGACGACCACCTCATCCCCGAGTGGACCGCGGGCGAGGGCAAACCCGGCCTGGCCTCCACCAAGGGCGAGATGCGCGCACGCATGGTCAGCGCGGTCTCCGAGGCCGCCGCCGAACACGACAACGTCGTGGTCTTCCTCCACTGGGGACTGGAGGGCGCGCACTGCCCGCTCCCGCACGCCCCGCAGCTGGCGGACGAGCTGTCCGAGGCGGGCGCCGCCGCCGTGGTCGGCGGCCACGCGCACGTGCTCTCCCCCGGCGGCTACCAGCGCGGCGCCTACGTCCACTACGGACTCAGCAACTTCGTGTTCTACAACTTCGGCGGCGCGACCGCCGAGACCGGAGTCCTCACCCTCACCTTCGACCAAGGCGACGTCACGGAGGCCGACTGGACCCCCGCCCGGATCCAGGGCGGCGTCCCGGTTCCCTACGAGGGCGAGAGCGCGGACCGGGCCCACCGGTCCTGGGTGGACATGCGCGCCCAGTGCGAACTCCCCCTGGCCGACTCCCCCGCCTGACCGGGCCCGCGGGCACCTGACCGGGTCGCGGAGTCACGAGCCGGACCCTCCCGAGGGGCCGGGGACACCAGCCCCGCCCCCTTGGGTCAGCTCACGTGCACCACGGGCCGACGGTCGGCGTCCAGCTCGTTCTCCCGCAGGATCTCCCGGGTGAAACCGGCGGTGCCACCGGAACCCAACACCAGGAACCGGAAGAACGCGCGCACCGGTGAGACCTCGGACCAGGCGAAGTAGCAGTGCGGGATGCTCCCCGTGGCGTCACGCACGCACAGCAGCACCGCCGCCAGCGCGTTGGGGACCGCGGGACTGCTCACCCGCAGCACCCGGTGCCCGTGCACCCACGTCCCCCGCACGGTGAGGGTGCCCTCGAAGTCCGAGGGATGGTGGACGCGCACCTCCAGGAACAGCGGGGTGATCTTCAGCGACACCGGGTTGAGCCGGTGCTGCTCGGCCTCGGTCGCCGCGTACTCGTCCGCCTCCCCCGAGCGCGGCCGGTTCGCGAAGAGGAGGAGCTTGCCGTGCCGCGCCGCCTCCCGGACGAACCGCCGGGCGGTCGGGTCCAGGTCGACCGAGTGCGCACGCAGTTCGGTACTGCGCAGGGCCCGCGAGACCAGCGACACGACGATGATCGCCACCACGAACAACAGCGCGATGGCCAGGCCGTCCGGGCGGCTCACGATGTTGTCCACCAGCGCGAACCCGAACACGACGGTCAGCACCGAGAACCCGACCGTCGCCGCCAGCGCCCGCCTGCGGTGCACGATGATGGTCACCGCCACCGCCGATGTCACCAGCATCGCCAGGATGCCCGTGGCGTAGGCACCGGACTGCGCGTCCACGCTGGCCCCGAAGGCGATCGTGATCACCATCGTCACGGCCGTGTACACCAGCACCACGGGCCGGACGGCGGTCCCCCACGCCGGGGCCATCCCGAACCGGGGCAGGTAGCGCGGCACGATGTTGATCAGCCCGGCCATGGCCGAGGCCCCCGCGAACCAGAGGATGAGGATCGTCGAGACGTCGTAGACGGTGCCGAACCCCTGCCCCAGCAGGTCGTGCGCCAGGTAGGCCATGACCCGGTCGGCCGCCGGACCGCCGACCTCCACGTCCGACCGGGAGACCAGCACCCCGCTGACGAAGGTGGTCGCCAGCAGATAGAAGCTCATGATGACCGCGGCGGTGGTGAGGAGCCTGCGGGTGGCCGCGATGCGGGCCCGCATCCGTTCCTCGTGGTCGGCGCCCTCCGAACTCACCAGCGGCATCATGCTCACACCGGTCTCGAACCCGGACAGCCCGAGGACCAGCAGCGGGAAGGCGAGCAGCACCACACCGGTGGTGGACCAGAGGCCGTCGCCGGTCAGGGACAGCTCCCACTGGGCCAGGGTCTGCGGGTGGGCGGCGATGTGCGCCAGGGCCGCCACCACGACCACCAGGTTCAACGCGAGGAACAGCACCACCAGGGGGATCGCCACCCGGACCGCTTCCTTGAACCCCGCGAGGAACACCGCACCCAACAGGGCGAGGAGCACCAGGGTGACCAGGACCGGGTGGTCGGCCACCGCCTGCGGGGTGTACGGATTGGCCGCCAGGTGCGCGGTGGCGTCGGCGGTGGACAGGGTGATGGTGACGATCCACGAGGTCGCCACGAAGCCGATGAGGCACAGGACCAGGAACTTGCCCCGCCACTCCGGCAGCAGGTGCGCCAGCATCGCCACCGAACCCTGCCCGTGCGGGCTGCGCTCGGCCACGCGGCGGTAGATGGGCAGCATGCCGAACAGGGTCAGCAGCACGATCAGCAGGGTGGCGACCGGCGACAGGGCCCCGGCCGTGAGGATGGCGATGCTGGGGAGGTAGCTCAGCGTGGAGAAGTAGTCCACGCCGGTCAGACACATGACCTTCCACCACGAGTGCTGCCGTTCGGCGCGCGGCCGGGACCCGGCACCGCCCACGTCGTCGACCTGGTGCGACGTCATCCACCGGCCGACCGCGGCCCGCCACCCCCCGCGCCGACGCCCCCGGCAGGGGACCTCCCAGTGGTACCCGTCCCGCGTGGCGTCCTGCTCCAACACGCCTCCCCCGACCGACACGTACGCGCACAAGTCTGCGGGGGGAGGCGGTCAAAAGGGGGCAGGTCGCGGGCGTGTCGGTGCCTGCGCGGGGACGTCGGGCGGTTCAGGGGGCGCCGGTGCCCTCCATCCAGGGCGTGAGCCCGTCCAGCAGACGCCGCATGCCGGACGCGAACATGCCGTTGACGTCGGGCGGGCCGGAGACGCTCAGCATGGTGGGGAATCTTCCCTCGGCGGCGAACCGCTGGAACAACGGGAATCGGGAGCGCCACCAGTGTTCGGCGTCCATGTCGTGTTCGTGCTCCTCCAACGCCACCCGCGTGGCCTGGAGCGCCATACCGGAGGTGTAGGCGGACACGATGGTGAGGATCTCGAGGGCCTCGTCGGGGGTGCGGCCCTGGGCGACGATCACCCGCATCATCCACTCACCGTTCCTCAGGAGCGCCGGGGTGACGACCCCGCCCGCCATCACCGTCAGCCGGGCGGCCCAGGGGTGCCTGCGGTAGATCTCCCACTCACGCACCAGGGCGACCTCGAAGGCCTCCCGCCAGTCGGAGGGCGGGGGCTCGGCCAGGGCGTGGACCGTGAAGAGGTGGTCGACGATCTCGGTGAGCAGTTCGCCCTTGCTCGCGACGTGCCGGTACAGGGCCATGGTGCTCACCCCGAGTTCGACCGAGACCCGGCGCATGGACAGGCCCTCGAGGCCCTCGGCGTCGGCGACGGCGATCGCGGCCAGGACGATGCCCTCGCGGGTCAGACCCGACTCGGGGTGGGGGCCGCGCTCCGCACGCGTGGTGGATCTCGGGCGCTCCCGTGATCCCCGCGTGCCACGCGCCTCCGCTACCCGGGGTACGGCCGGGTGCTGGGGTTCGCGGTCGGCCGGGTGCTGGGGTTCGCGGTCGGCCGGGTGTTGGGGTTCGCGGTCGGACGAGAGGTCGGTCGCCGGTCCGTTCTCCGGTCCCGGCACCCCCACGTCCGAGCCCGGGGCGCGGCTGACGACGGTGCCGACGCCCCGTACCGCCTCCACCCGACCCTCCCGGCGCAGGACCGAGAGCGCCTTGGTGGCGGTGGCCATGGCCACGCCCCACCGCCGGGTGATCTCCCGGGTGGAGGGAACCCGGCCGCCGGGCGGCAGCTCCCCCGAGTCGATGTCGGCGCGGATGTCGGCGATGATCCGCTCGTAGGGCGAGAGCCCGTCCTCAGCATCCATGCTGTCCTCTTCCGGCCACGTCACCATGCCTCACAAGTGTACTAGTGCACTTTGCCCCTGGAACACCGCAGCACACACGGCACCTTCGGCCGACACCCCCGAATCGACCCCCTAGTGCACTAGTGCATCCACTCACGTCTCCAGCAAAAATGGGGTTTTCCCTGGGGAACTTTCGTGTTTATAGTGTACGCACAAGGTGCACTACCCGCCGGGTCACACACGTCGGGGCCGAGCGCGTACAGCGTTCACCACGTGCGCCGCATCCACCACGGCCCCCGGAGACCACCATGACCCAGACGCCCGTGTCCACACACGGTGTGCCGGACACCGCCAACCGTCCCCTCGCACCGGACCGCCGCTCACTCGCCCCCGACCTCGCACGCGGGATCATGCTCCTGGTCATCGCGCTCGCCCACACGCACCTGTTCACCGTGTTCATCGGCGGCACCGAGACCACCCCGAGCGTCCTGGACCGGATCGCCACCGCGGGCACGGTGATGTTCGTGGACCTGCGCGCCTACCCGATGTTCGCGGCTCTGTTCGGCTACGGTCTCGCGCAGATCCACCGCCGCCGCACCGAACAGGGACGCGAGTGGCACTGGACCCGGGCCCTCCTGCGCCGACGCGGCTTCTGGCTCGTCGTGCTCGGCCTCGCCCACGGCGTGCTGCTCTTCCCCGGAGACATCCTGGCCGTCTACGGCGCCGTGTCCCTGCTCCTGGTCGGTGTGCTGCGGTTCCGCGACCGCACCCTGGTGATCATGGCCCTGGCCTGGCTGCCCCTGGCCGCGACCGCCCACGCCCTGGTCGCCGCCGAGGGAGCCGTGTCCGGCCTCGGCTTCCCCCTGATGCCCGACGGCCTCGTGAACGAGTTCCTCTTCCGGGTGACCGTCTACCCGGTCCTCATCGTGATGATGTTCCTGAGCACCGTCGTGCCCTTCCTCATCGGCGTGCTCGCCGCCCGGCACCGTGTCCTGGAGAAGCCGCACGAGCACCTTCGCCTGCTGCGCACGACCGCGCTGGTCGGCGTCCCCGTCGCGGTGCTGGGCGCGATCCCCTTCGCCCTGACGAAGACGGGTGTGTGGACCGACCCCACCGCGCTGGACATGCTGCTCGTCGCACCCCTGCACCAGGTGACGGGGTACGTGGGAGGCATGGGTTACGCCGCGCTCATCGCCCTGGTGGCCGTCCGCACGAACCACTCCCGGGGTCGGGTGACCGTCGCACTGTCCGCCCTGGGCCAGCGCTCCATGACCTTCTACCTGGCGCAGTCCGTGGTGTGGGCGGTGCTGTTCTCCTCCTACACGCTCCACGTGCAGCTCACGTCCCCGGCCGTCGGCGTCGGTGTGGCCGTGGCCGTGTGGGCGACCACCGTGGTCCTCGCCGACCTCATGCGCCGCCGTGGTCAGCGGGGCCCGGCCGAGACGGTGCTGCGCCACCTGACCTACGGGCCCGCCCGCTGAACCCGTGTCCGGGGCCCGGGGTTCCCGGGTCCCCGGCCCCGGGCCCTCAAGCCGCTCCGTGCCGTTCGGCGACGGCGTCGATCTCCGCCAGCAACGCGTGCCTGCGGGCCGCGCCCAGGTAGGAGGCGTGGACGCCGTTGCGGGCCAGGCGCACCAGCCCCTGGGCGCCCACCAGGTCGTGCGCGATCCCGTACTCCCCGCTCAGGTCGCTGCCGAACAGGGTGGGGTCGTCACTGTTGAGGGTGACCAGCAGACCCGCGTCGAGCATGGCGGGCAGCGGGTGCTCCTCGATCCGCTCCACCACGCGCGTGCGGATATTGGAGGTCGGGCTCACGTCCACCGGGATCTGCGCGTCCACCAGCCGCTCCACCAGCGCCTGGTCCTTCATCGAGTCGATGCCGTGCCCGATCCGCTCGGCGCCCAACAGGTCCAGGGCCTCCCGGACCCGCTCCGGCCCGGCCTGCTCACCGGCGTGCGGGAGGCTGACCAGCCCGGCCGCGCGGGCCCGGGCGAACACCTCGGCGTACGGAGCGAGCGGGGACTCCACCCCGCCGACCCCGAACCCCACCACGCTGGACGGCCCCTCCCTGAGCACCGCGTCCAGAGTGGTCTCGGCCGCCTCCACCCCGAAGTCCGCCGGGAAGTCGGGGATCCACCGCAGCTGGATGCCGTGCTCGCGCTCGGCCCGCACACGCGCGTCCTCGATCCCGTCGAAGACCACCTTCGCCGGGACACCGCGCATGAGGTGGGCGTACAGGCTCACGTGCACCTCCGCGTAGCGCACGTTCTGCGCGGCCAGCCGCTCGGCGACCACCGACGCCAGCAGGGCGAAGTCGGCCTCGTCCAGCAGGGTGCGCACCGAGGCCAGGTAGACCTCGACGAAGTGCGGGAAGTCGGTGAAGACGTACCACTCCCGCAGCTCCTCCAGCGTGCCGGGGAGGTCCGCCACCCGGTGCCTGGTGGCCAGCTCGAAGAGGGTCTCGGCGGGCATCGAGCCCTCCAGGTGGACGTGCAGCTCGACCTTGGGCAGGTCACGGACGAGCGGACGAAGGTCTGACGTGGGGTTCTGGTCCATGGCGCCAACCTAGGAGCACGGCCCGCCCGGTCGCCACCGGGGACGGGCAACCTGACGAAAGTTGGGGAACTCCGCTCTCGAACGCTGACCAAAGAGCATGGTGGCACCCCCTCCTACCCGCGTAGGTTCTGGAACCTCACCTCACAGTCCGCAAAGGAGCAGACGATGACCGCGCCCGACGCCGCACTGCCCCGACCCACCGGCACCCAGGTCCTCGGCTCCCGAGTCCGCGTCCACGCCCGGAACCGTCCGGTCGGCTTCGCGCTCGGCGGCGGACTCGTCGCGGGGGCGATGGTCGCGCTCCTGGCCCTGGTCTCCGCCGCTCCGGCACTGACCGACCCGACCGGCGCACCCGGCTGGCTGCTGGCCGGGGTCACGGTCGCCATGCTCGTGGCCGCCCTGGTGGTCGCCGGCCTCCTCGCCCTCTACGCCCGGAGTCTTCCGAAGGTGGCCGAGACCGACCCGGTCCGCTACGCCACCGCCCGGCTCCAGGCGGAGAGCGGCGAACTCGGCCCGGACCACGGGACCAACCGCCTGGCCCACCAGATGTCCACCCACACGGGGTACGGGAGCGACCCCCGTCACCACCTCGTCCCGCTGGTGGTGTTCCTGACCCTCGTGACGGTCCGGCCCCTCGCGGAGATCATCGGACCGGGCTTCGAGCCGCGGACGCTGGTCCAGCTCGCACCCGCCGTCGTGCTGGTGCTGCTGGTGGTCCCCGCCTACCGCCGCGCCATGGCGCGGTACGAACGGGTCGCGGCCTTCCGCCGCACGTACGAGGCGACCCACTCCTGAGCGCCGGGACGGCGCGGCGCCCGTGGGCCCCGGCCGCCCCGCCAACGGGATCCGCTCACTTCGACGGCAACCCGCCGTTCACCCTCTGGGGAACGGACAACGGATTGCCGTCCCGCAGCTCCGGCGGCAGCAGCGGCTGTGGAACGGACTGGTAGGTGACCGGCCGAAGGAACCGGCGGATCGCGGTGCTGCCCACCGAGGTGTGCGCGGGCGCGGTCGTGGCCGGGTAGGGGCCGCCGTGGGTCATGGCGTGGGTGACCGCCACCCCGGTCGGCCAGCCGTTCCAGATCACCCGCCCCGCGACGGAGGCGCCCAGGGCCAGGAGCGCCGGGGCCACGGGGTCGTCCTCCTCCCCGTGGACGGTGACGGTGAGCTGCCCGTGCAGGGCCCCGCCCACCTCCAGGAGACGGCGTTCGTCGGGATAGGTGACCACGAGGGTGGCGGGCCCGAAGCACTCGGTCAGCAGGTCCTCGGTGTGCTCCAGCAGGGAGTCCAGCTCCGTGCGCAGCAGGGTGGGTGACCATCCCTCGGCGCCTTCACGTCCCCGGACCAGCACCTCTGTGGCCGGGTGCGCGGACAGGGCGTCCACACCCCGGGCGAAGCCCTCGGCCACCCGGTCGTTGAGCAGCGGCGCCGCGGCCCGGCCCTCGAAGTCGGCGACCAGCGCGTCCAGCTTGGCGCCCTCGGGGACGAACACCACCCCGGGCTTGGTGCAGAACTGGCCCGAGCCCATCGTGGCCGAACCCGCGTAGCCGTCCAGGATCTCCTCCCCACGGGCGGCCATCGCCGCGCGGGTCACGAAGACCGGGTTGACGCTGCCGAGCTCCCCGTAGAACGGGATGGGTTCCGGACGCGAGACGGCGAGGTCGTACAGGGCGCGCCCGCCGGGGATGGACCCGGTGAAGCCCACCGCCCGTGTGAGCGGGTGGGTGACCGCGCGCCTGCCCGCCTCGAAGCCGTTCACCAGGGCGAAGACCCCCTCCGGAACCCCGGCGTCGGCCAGGGCGGCCACGACCAGCTCGGTGGTGAGTCGGGCCAGCTCCGGGTGGCCGGGGTGGGCCTTGACCACCACCGGGCAGCCGGCGGCCAGAGCGGAGGCGGTG
>NZ_ANAE01000160.1 GCF_000341265.1 Nocardiopsis prasina DSM 43845
TCGCCCCCGGCGGTGGAGAAGGCGAACGGGAAGTTGCTGGCCCCGAAGACCACCACCGGGCCGAGCGGAACCAGCAGGCGCCGCACGTCCGGACGGGGCGTGCCCCAGTCCGGGTCCGCCGGGTCGAGCATCGCCTCCAGGTACTCGCCCTCCTCCAGGACGTCCGCGAACAGGCGGAGCTGGAAGGTGGTCCGGCCCAGCTCACCCCGGCAGCGCGCCTCGGGGTAGTGGGCCTCGGCCATCGCGACGGGGACCAGGGCGTCGGCCGCGGCGTCCAGGGCGTCGGCCACCCCCCGCAGCGCGCGGGCGCGTTCGGTGGCGGGCAGGGCGGCGTAGAGCGGTGCGGCGGCGGCCGCGCGCTCCAGTACGGAGTCGAGTTCCTCGGGTGTGGTGTCGGGGGCTGCGGTGGTCATGGCCAGAACCTCCTGGAGGGATGCGTGCGCGGCGTCGGGCACGGGCCCCACGATGCCATGACCGCCCGCACAGGGCACGGTCCTGCCATTCACGACGCGACATCGCGACTACCCAAAGCGACATGGGGCGACACAACAGACCAATGGGGCAACTTCGATTTCACCCCCTGACACCCACTCCCACCTGGAAGAACGCCGACCACACGGCCGCTGGCCGCCCCCGGACGAGGTTCCTCCGCACGAAACTGGAATTTCCCCGGAACCAGGTGATTCCGGAAAGGCATCATAGGTTTCGTGACGACTAATTCCCGAAGCTCAACGCCCCCGCGCGCACGACGGGCTCCCGGTGCGAACAACGGGGCCGCGACGCGTGAGGGCCGTGGGCCCGCCAGCGTCGCCAACGACGAACTCGCCTTCGCGCAGGCGCCCCTGCGCAGGCTCCCGGCCCAACAGCGCAGCATGGTTCGGGTCCAGCGCATGCTCGACTGCTGCGCCGACCTCCTCGACGAGGTCGGCTACGACAACCTCTCCACCACCCGGATCGCCGAACGCGCCGGGGTGGCCATCGGCTCCGTCTACCAGTTCTTCCCGGACAAGAAGGCCATCACCCAGGCCCTCGGACTCCGCTTCCTCGATCAGTTCAGCGCCCGGGTCACCGAGCGGCTCGCCGACGCCTCGTTCACCCACTGGACCATCGCCGTCGACGCCATCGTCGACGAGTACATCGACATGCACCGCAACGTGCCGGGGTTCCGCAGCCTGCACTTCGGCGACATCGTCGACCCGCGTCTGCTCAACGGCGGCAGCGACAACAACCGTGTGATCTCCGTGCGACTGCGCAGGATCATCGTCTCCGTCACCGGCATCCCCGACGACGCCGCCCTCGACCGCGCCATCCACGTGGCGGTCGAGGCCGCCGACGCCGTCCTCAAGCTCGCCTTCCGCGACAACCCCGAAGGCGACCCCGCCCTGGTCCACGAGGCCAAGCGCCTCGTCAGCAGCTACCTGTCCCACTTCTCCGAACCCGACGGGGGCGACCGTTCTTGGTAGTCGACTCGACAGCTCACACCGCGACCGCACCCGTCACCGGCACCGTCGCGGGTGTCCCCTTCCTCGCGCTGCCCCCGGCCAGCGCCACCGACACCCCGGCACCGCTCGTCATCGGCCTCCACGCCTTCGAACCGCCGCGCAGCCAGGCCGCCCTGGCCGGGGCCGTCCCCATGGCGTCCCTCCCTGCCTGGCGGGTCCACCTCGGCCTCCCCCAGTTCGGCGCCCGCCTGCCCGAGGGCGGTGTCGCCGAGATCAACCGGCGCGGCGAGCACGACTACCTCCTCGAACTCTTCGGTCCCGTGGTCGAGGAGGCCGCCGCCGAACTGCCCCGCGTCGCCGACGAACTGAGAGCGGTCTTCCCCGTCGCGGACACCCCCGTGGGCCTGGTCGGAGTGGGCGCCGGCGCCACAGCCGCCGTCCTGGCCCTGGCCGGGAACCGGCTCCCGGTGGGCGCGGCCGCGATCATCAACCCCGTCGTGGACCCCGCGCAACCAGTGCACGCCCGCGAACTCCGCACGGGCGTCCCCTACCAGTGGAGCGCCCAGGCCCAGCGGGCCCGCGACTGGCTGGACCTGACCGCCCGCGCCGAGGCCCTCTCCCGCACCGGTGTCCCCGTCCTCATCGTCAACGGGGGCCTGGACGAGGTCTGCCCTCCCGAGCACGGCCGAGCCCTCCACAACGCGCTCGCCCGGTCGGGCACGGCCCACGCCTCCGAACATGCGCTCCGTCACATCGTGGTCCCCGACCTCGCCCACGCGATCGGTCCGGAGCCCGGCCTCGAACCGGGCCCGCTCACCCCCGCCGGAGTCCTCACCGACCGCGCCCTCACCGAGTGGTTCCACCTGCACCTGACCGCTTCCAGGCAGGTCCAGGCACCCACGCGCCCCTGAACGCCGGCGGTCAGGGCCACCGCCGCGCCCGTGCGGCCGCGCGGACGGACGACGTTCACCCACACCACCCCGCGGCCTTCCTCCGCGGCCGCCTCCCGGACGCCACCGCGACAGTCAGCACACGTTCCATGGGATCATCCAGTGGCGACCGCGTCCGCGGTCCCACCTGATCCGTTTCGACTCATCCATCAGGAGGGCGAACCACGTGACGGAACCGGCACCGGTCATTGCCAGCGGGGTCGACAACGAGCGGTTGAACGCGCAACTGCGCTTCATCCTCGAAGTGGACAAACTCAAGCGCGTCCTGCGGCAGAACCTGCTGGTGGACGGCTCCCGGCGGGAGAACTCCGCGGAGCACTCCTGGCATCTGGCCCTGTCCGCCCGAACCTTCGCCGAGTACGCTCCCGAGGGCACCGACATCGACCGCGCCGCCGAGATGCTCCTCATCCACGACATCGTGGAGATCGACGCGGGCGACACCTTCCTCTTCGACCAGGTCAACACCGAGACGCAGGACGAGCGCGAACGCGCCGCCGCCGACCGCCTCTTCCCCCTGCTCCCCGAGGACCAGGCCACCCGCGCCCGCGAACTGTGGGACGAGTTCGAGGCCCGTGTCACCCCGGAGGCGCGGTTCGCCCGCGCCGTGGACCGGCTGGCTCCCATGCTCGCCAACTGGCACAACGAGGGCGGGGCGTGGGTGCGCTTCGGCGTCACCAAGGCCCAGGTCCTGGAGAAGGTGAAGCTGGTCTCCGAGGGCTCCGAGGCCCTGGGCGCCTACGCGACCGCGCTGATCGACGACGCCGACCGGCGCGGCTACTTCCGGGGCTGACCGACCCCTCCCAGGCCGACCGCCCAGCTCCGGCACCGAGGGGTCAGATCCGGCCCAGGATCAGCTGGAGCGCGGCGGTCAGGCCGACGACCACCAGGACCATCCTCAGCGCGGTCGGGCTGAGCCTTCGGCCGTAGTTGGCCCCGAAGTAGCCGCCGATGATCGTCCCGACCGCGATGAGGCCCACCACGGGCCAGGCGGGCGACGCGAGCACGATGTAGAAGACCGCCGCCGTGCTGTTGGCGATGGTGGCGAGCGCGTTCTTCAGGGCGTTGAGCCGCTGGAGGTCGTCGTCCAGGGTCGCGCCGAGCAGGCTGACCAGGATGATCCCCTGCGCCGCCGCGAAGTATCCGCCGTAGGTACCGGCCCCGTAGGCGCCCAGCGGCATGAGGACGCCGCCGTTCTTGGAGGCGGGCCTGCGGGCCCGGACCCACTTGGTGATACGCGGCTGGAGGATGATCAGCACGCACGCGCCGCCGATCATGAACGGCACCACGGACTCGAACACGCCCGAGGGCAGGTAGATGAGCAGCAGCGCGCCGGTGATCGCCCCGAAGAAGGACATGGTGCCGAACCGGATCAGCCGGGACTTCTGTCCCGCCAGTTCACGCCGGTAGGCGACGGTGCCGCTGAGCGTTCCGGGGGCCAGGCCGATGCTGTTGGACACGGTCGCGGTGATCGGCGGGTAGCCGAGCGCGAGCAGCACCGGGAAGGTGAACAGCGTGCCCGAACCGGCGACGGCGTTGATGCCGCCGGCGGCGACACCGGCGAGCAGGATGGCCAGTGCCTCCCAGAGTTCCATCGCGGCGTCCCCCGATCCGTCGCTCCCCGTCCGTCGAGGGCCAGAACAGACTACGAGACCGGGTCGCAAGCCCCTCGGACCGGGGCCTGACCAGCGGGGTGACCGGAAACACACGAGGGCCCCGCCGTTCGGTCACCGGCGGGGCCCCTCGTGTCCGGACGCGTCCGGGTCGGCTCCAGTCAGTTCGGGAGCTTCACGACCTCGTTCTGGATGCGGTCGAAGGCGGTGCTGACGCCCTGGAGCGCCTTGCCCATCTCCGCCGGGACCACCCACACCTTGTTGGCGTCGCCCTTGGCGATCTCCGGGAGCTTCTGGAGGTACTGGTAGGCGAGCACGTCCGGGTCGACCCGGCTCGTGTGCAGCGCCTTGAACACCATGTGGATGGCGTCGGCCTCACCCCGGGCCCGCAGGGTCTGCGCGTCCGCGTCGGCCTTGGCCGTGAGCATCTGCGCCTCCGCGCTACCCTGCGCCCGCAGCACGGACGAGGAGCGCTCACCCTCGGCCCGCAGGACGGCGGCCTGCTTCTCACCCTCGGCGCTGAGCAGCTGGGCGCGCTTCTCGCGGTCCGCGCGCATCTGCATCTCCATCGCCTCCTGCACGGAGGACGGCGGCTCGATGCCCTTCAGCTCGATACGGCTGATCTCGATGCCCCAGTCGCGCGTGGCCTCGTCCAGGACGGACTTCAGCTCGCGGTTGATCTGGTCCCGGGAGGTGAGCGTGCCCTCCAGGTTCATGCCACCGATGACGTTGCGCAGGGTCGCGAGCGTGAGCTGTTCGACGGCCTGGATGAAGTTGGCGACCTCGTAGGTGGCGCGGTAGGCGTCGACGACCCGGATGTAGACCGCCGAGTCGACCTCGACCGCCAGGTTGTCCTCGGTGATGGCGGACTGCGGCGGGAAACTGACCACCTGGACACGGCGGTCGATCCGTTCACGGACCTGGTCCACACCGGGAATCACGATGTTGAAGCCGGAACTGAGCGTTCGGTGGAACTTACCGAAGCGCTCGACGACATCCTCCATCGAGTGCGGCACGATACGCACACTTCGCCAGAAGATGATCAGAAGTACGGCGACGAAGAGTACGACGATGATGATCGGGGCCATGGGCTAACCCACCCTCCCGACGTCGAACCGGGTAACGGTGTTCAACAGCGGCATCTGCGGCAGCTCCGGATCTCCTGACGGGGGTGACAGGCAGCGTGCGAGCGGACCGCACCCTCGCGGCTCGCCCCGGGGGATGATCAAAGCGCGCCGAAATAGAGCGATCCGCTCACTGAACGTTGACGCTACCCCATACCCCTCCGGGCCGACCACATCCGGACGGAAATAGGATTTACGGACAATACATTCCGCGCATATAAACGCCCCCTATTTGCTAGACGGCCTTCGCCGTCCAACGGTCTCCGTCACGCTCCACCTTCAACGGGAGACCGAACGTCTCACCCAGGTTCTCCGCGTTCATGACCTCGTCCAACGGACCGGCCTGCACGACCCGTCCGTCACGGACCAGCAGTCCGTGCGTGAAGCTCGGCGGGATCTCCTCCACGTGGTGGGAGACCACCACCAGCGCGGGCGCCATCTCGTTGGCCGCCAGCTTGCTCAGCCGACGCACCAGGTCCTCACGGCCCCCCAGGTCCAGACCGGCCGCGGGCTCGTCCAGGAGCAGCAGCTCCGGGTCGGACATCAGCGCACGGGCGATCAGCACCCGCTTGCGCTCGCCCTCGGACAGCGTGTGGAACACCCGGTCCGCGAGGTCGGCCACGCCCCAGTGGCCCAGCAGAGCACGCGCCCGCCCGTAGTCGGGCGTCCCGTACTCCTCACGGAACCGCCCCAGGTAGCCGTAGGCGGCGCTGACCACCAGGTCCAGGACCGGGGTCCCCGGCTCGATCCGGCCGGACACGGACGCGCCCGCGTAACCGATCAGCGGCCGCAGCTCGAACACGTCCACCGCGCCGAGCCGCTCCCCCAGGATCTCCACCCCGCCCTCAGTGGGGTGCAGCTGGCTGGAGGCCACGTTCAAGAGCGTGGTCTTGCCCGCCCCGTTCGGGCCGAGCACCACCCAGCGCTCACCCTCCAGCACCGACCAGTCGACGCCGTCGAGAAGCCTCTCGCCACCCCGTCGTACCGTGACCCCGCTCAGGCCCAGAACACGCCCGTCCATCATCCTCCTATCGTCACGTCCCACGCCGGTGCACGGGCCGCCCTACCCTGAAGTAATGCATCTGACGTCCGCACCGCTCGTCGCCTGGGGCAACGCCTGGCTGTCCGGACACGTCGGCCTGGACGACGCCGTCGACGCCGTCGAGCGCCGGAGCGGCCCCAACCTGATCGGGACAGTACCCCCAGGCGACCTGCCGTTCGACAGCGGCGTACCGCTGCGGACCGCACTGGTACGCCTGCGAGGACTGGGCCTTTCCGGGTTCCGGTTGGCGCTGCCCACCTGGGGTGACCCGTTCGGGCTGGTGGGCCCGGCCGAACTCAACCAGGCCGCCATCGAGGCACAGGAGGGGGTGCTGGTGCGGCTCGCCGAACGGCAGGTGGGGCTGGTGCCCTCCGCCGACCGGCGTGGTTCATCCTACGTGGGCGTCTCGTGGGCCCCGTATCCGGCGAACGCCACCGTTCCCCAGGTACCGGACCTGCCCGACGCCGAGCGGCAGCTGAAACTCACCCTGCTCCGCGTGGTCCAGCAGATGGAGTCCGTGGACGACGTCGCCGGCTTCTCGCCCACCGTGCAAGGGGCCCTGGGCGACTCGGGTCCCCCGCTGCTCGCCCACGGCTACCCCGCGCGGGCGCACCGGGTCGCGGCGCAGGCCGTGCGGCTCTCGAAGATCGTGGAACTGGCCGAACCCGGGTCCGGCCGCGGCCTCAACGCCCACCAGGCCGACACACGAGCGCAGGCGCTGCGCGAGCTGGACGCCGCGGTCCGCCGCGCCCTGGTGGCCGCCCACGCGGCCCTCGACCACGGGTATGGCTCGTCCCCGTCGTAGATGGGACCCTGGGAGGAGTGTCGGGATTTCTCGGGGTGAAGCCAGGGGATTCACCTGATCCACGGCGGGACCGACCAGCCGGATACTGAAGGGGAGAGGCCGTTCGTGGCCGACCCACTGAGGAGGAGAGCCGTCATCATGCAACCCGAGCACATCCGAGCCTCGGACGCGGACCGGGACCAGGTTGCCGAACGGCTCCGTGAAGCCCTCGCCGAGGGACGACTCAGCCCGGTCGAGCACGAGGAGCGGCTGGACACCCTGTACAGGGCCAAGACCATCGGGGAGCTGTCCCCGATCATCTCCGACCTGCCCGGCCCCGGAGGGATCTCCCACCCCGGCTTCACCTCCCTGGACCGCAGCGACCCCGACAGCGGTATGGAGATCCTCGGCAGCGAGGCCCGTGACCTGGCCGGACAGAGCAAGGGCTCGGAGAACCTGGTGGCGGTCTTCGGCGGCTGCGAGCGCCGGGGACGGTGGCTGGTGGAGCCCCGCACCAACGTGTCGGTGCTGTGCGGCGGGGTGGAACTGGACCTTCGCGAGGCGGTGCTGAGCCAGCACGAGGTCACCATCCAGATCGCCGTCATCATGGGCGGGGTGGACATCACGGTGCCCCACGGAGTCCGGGTGATCAACAACACGTCGGCGATTCTGGGCGGCACCGACCTCCACGGAACGGACCAGGTCACGGACCCGAACGCGCCGGTCGTGCGTCTGACCGGGACGTGCATGCTGGGCGGGGTGGACGTGAAGGCCAAGAAGGTCAAGAAGAAGCGCAAGGGTCGTCGCGAGAAGTAGGCGCCAAGGTGTCCACATAGTGAACTAGCTGCGAAAACCCCAGACCCTGCCCGTCACTTCCGCCCCACGGCCGAGTACCGTGGGTGGTGCCATGAGTGATGAATCCACGTTGTTGGTCACGATGACAGGGCGCGATCGCCCTGGCATCAGCGCACGCCTTCTGAGCACCCTCTCCGTCTTTCCCGTCACCATCGTCGACCTCGAGCAGGTCGTCCTGGGCGGCCGACTGGTCCTGGGCTCGGTTCTGGAGGTCGACGAACGGGTCGCCCCCGGGGTCAGCGGACAGCGGGTCTTCGAGGAGATCCGCTCCGCCCTGGACAAGACCGCGATCGACCTCGACATGGAGGTCGAGTACGGCGGTGGGAACGGCCGCGTGAACGAGTTCGCCTCGGAGCGGCTCCACGTCACCGTCCTCGCCGCACCCCTGCGACCCGGAGCCCTGGGCGCGATCACCTCGTGCGTGGCCCGGTCCGGCGCCAACATCGACCGGATCGAGCGGCTCTCCGGCTACCCGGTGACCTCCGTGGAGATGGAGATCTCCGGAGGCGACCCGGACCAGCTCCGAGCGGAGCTGGCGATGGAGTCCGCCACCCAGGGTGTGGACGTCGCCGTGCAGTCCAGCGGGCTGCACCGCCGCGGCAAGCACCTCATCGTCATGGACGTCGACTCGACCCTGATCCAGGGCGAGGTCATCGAACTCCTCGCGGCCCACGCCGGCTGTGAGGAGGAGGTGGCCCGGGTGACGGAGGAGGCCATGCGCGGGGAGCTGGACTTCGAGGAGTCGCTCCGACGGCGCGTGTCCCTCCTGAAGGGTCTGGACGCCTCCGCGATCGACCGGGTCCGGGACGAGATCCAGCTGACCCCGGGCGCCCGCACCCTGGTCCGCACCCTGAAGCGGCTGGGCTACGAGTGCGGCATCGTGAGCGGTGGCTTCACCCAGATCACCGACGTCCTGGTGGAGCGGCTCGGCCTGGACTACTCGGCCGCGAACACACTGGAGATCGTCGACGGCGAGCTCACCGGTGAGCTGCTCGGCCCCATCATCGACCGCAAGGGCAAGGCGACCACGCTGCAACGCTTCGCCGAGGAGGCCGGGGTCCCGCTTGAGCAGACCGTGGCCGTGGGCGACGGCGCCAACGACCTGGACATGCTCCAGACCGCGGGCCTGGGCGTGGCCTTCAACGCCAAGCCGGTGGTCCGCCAGCAGGCGGACACGTCGGTGAACGTCCCCTACCTGGACACGATCGCGTTCATCCTGGGCATCACCCGCGAGGAGATCGAGGCCGCCGACCTCCACGGCTGAACAGGGAGCGTCAACGCTCACGGACCCCCGGTGGCCTTCGGCCCCGGGGGTTCTCTCATGACCTCGGCCCCGGGGCTTCTCTCATAACCCAACCCACACCCGAAAACCACGATCCCCAACCCCAAATTCACAAACGCACAAACAACCCCAACAAAAAAG
>NZ_ANAE01000161.1 GCF_000341265.1 Nocardiopsis prasina DSM 43845
CTCCGAGTTTACATGGCCCGAGCAGTGCTCGAACCACTTTGCTTCGAAGAGGATGTCTGAGATCGCGACCCGGCTCGAGTCGACCCTCGCGGGCCACTCACCGTCTCGCGGCGACCTGGTGAACATTACCGGTAGCCCACACCCCAGGCAAACCGGAGCTCCTGTGTCACCGGTCACCGGGTGCACAGCGAGGGGCCTTCACCCCCGGCCTCCCTCCATCCCCGGTGGCCGACGTTCCCCCGTGAGCCCGCGTGCGCCTACGCGCGCGCGTTCCTTTAGTCCCCAGACCCCCTGAACGCGGCTCCGCAACCCCTGAGGTTCCTCGACCCCCCCACCCCAGCGCCCCCGTTCCTCCTGACCCCCTCCCCACCCACGGAGCTGCTACTCCCCTCCCTCACTCGCGCCCCCGGCCCCCGCTGGCAGCTCGGCCACTCACCGAAATGACGAAAAGAGGTGCGGACAACCCTCATCGAATTGACAAACCAATGCCCTTCTCAGGATTTCCTTCCACGACAACTCATCACTCATTCGGCACGACACCACCAGGCGTTTGCGTCTTCACGTTCTCGCACGTCAGGAGCAGTCCCAAACTCCAAGCAAGATGGTTTTCCCCTCTCTCGGACACGTATCCAAAATTTCTCGAAGCACTCTTGTCATCCAACCGAATCCGATACATGATGTGCAGCGTCACAGGAACTCATTTTCTGGTCGCTTGGTCCGCCCGCCCACGGGACGGGCCTCGACCAGGCCGCGTGCCGGAAGTTCGGGGGAACGGCGGGCGCAGCGCGGCCATGCACCCTTGGAAGGACTTGCATGGACTCCTCATCCCCCGACGCCCCTGACAACCACAACCCGGACGGCGCCGTGGGCGGCCCCATCAACGCCCCGAACTTCACGGACTGCACGACTGACGTCATCCTCGTGGACGCGACAGTCACCGTGAGCGATCCCGTCTGGCAGATGACGATGCAGAACGGGTCGCCTTCCCTGGCCACCATGGTCGTCCCGGCGGCGGGGATCGTGGTGAACACGACCGGTCTAGCCACCTGCACCGCCACCGTCAGTCCCACCGCGGACGCGCCGATCGAGGGTGTGTGGTCCAACGGCGACCCGGCTTCGACGTTGGCCTTCGACACGGCGACCGCCGTCGTCGTGGAGGGAGGCTTCGGCTGCCCCAACGTCGATGAGGCCGGGTTCACCGCCACCTACGCGGTGACCAACGCGGACGACCCCGCGAGCCCCATCACGGTGAGCGGCTGACCCGTTCGGGCCGTTCCGCACGGCCCCCGTTCTGACGCTTCTCCTCCTGGCCGAGCCCCGCCCGGCCCTTCCCTTCCTCCCACCGCACCCACGACCAACTGCGGAACGGGCCGGGCCACACGTGCCCCGAAGTGGCTCGGCCCTCCTTCTCAACCCGCTCCACCAGGTCGTTTGTCGACTTCTCGACCTCTCGATTCGGCGACTCCGCGTAGTCCGCGAAGGCCTCGAAGCCACCGCGATCCAGGGGGCGATGACACGTTCACCGTGACGCCCGTCCCCCGGCCTTGGCGCCCACCCCCGACCCTTCGAACGACCGAGGCCGGTCCGCGTGCCCCTTGCCCTCCCGAGCACTCCCCCGCTGGCCCGGGACCTCCCCGGCTGGGCGCGGTCGCCGAACACACTCTCCCCAGTGACAACTACGCACGAGTAGTCACTCACCTGTCGACGAAGAAAGTCCGTGGCCTCCTCGCCTACGGTCGCAGTACTCCGTGGAGTCACGAGGCGAAGGCTCTGCGGAGGGCGCGGACCGCTTCGCCCGTCCCCGGACCCACTCGGAGACCTCATGGCGTCCCATCCCGGCAGCCCGCCCACCCCACCGGAACGGCCCTCCTCGTCGGCCGGGTCGACTCCGGCGGCTTCCCGCTCCCCTGGCCCCTGCGCTCCTGCCTCTTGCGCGACACCGACACCATCCCCACCGGCCCCGCCCTCGTCCGCGGCCAGGCTCCGCCACACGTTGAAGGTCGCTCGGGTCCTGGTGAGGGCCGGGGTCCTCTCCCCCGGTCGTCCGGACAGGATCGTCCGCCAGCTCCGCGCGTTGAGGACCTGGGGAGCCACGATCGCGGGCGGCTACGCCGCGGCCGGTGAGCGCGTACCCGACCAGGTGTCGGTGATCGACGAATCCGGCAGTACGACCTTCGGTGAGATGAACCAGCTCGGGCGAGCACTGGCCCGGGACCTCCACGAACTCGGGGTCGGGCAGGGAACCAGGGTGGGCATCCTGTGCCGCAACCACAGCGGACTGGTGCAGGCGGCCGTCGCCTGCGGCCGTCTGGGCGCGGACGCCGTCCTCCTGAACACCGGCCTGGCGGCGGGCCCCCTGCTCGACGTGATGAAGCGCAACGAGGTCTCGCTGCTCATCGCGGACGCCGAGTTCGAGGATCTGTACCAGGACCTGGCTCCGGAGATCCCTCGCGTGACGGCCTGGGGTGAACCGCGTGTGCCCGGGGCCCGGATACCCACGAGGAACCGGGTATCCAGGGGGGCCGGTTCAGCGGGCAACGACCCGAAGGGCCGGACGGCGGACCCGCCGCCACCGGAGCGGCCCGGCAGGCTGATCGTGCTCACCTCGGGAACGACGGGCACTCCGAAGGGAGCGCGCCGCCCCACCCCGAAGGGGCCGCAGGACGCCGCCTCCGTGCTGTCACGCATCCCGTTGGACTCCGAGGACCGCATCCTGGTGTCGGCGCCGGTCTTCCACACCTGGGGGCTGGCCGGGGTGCAGCTGGGCATGTCGATGCGGGCCACGCTGGTGATGCGCCGACTGTTCGAGCCGGAGGACGCGCTCCGGACGATCCAGGAACAGCGGTGCACGGTGTTGTTCGCGGTACCGGTGATGCTGCGGAGGATCATGGATCTGCCCCGGTCGACCCGCGAACGGTACGACACCTCCTCCCTGCGGATCGTGGCGTGCAGTGGTTCGGCGATGAGCCCACAGCTGATCAGCGACTTCATGGACGCGTTCGGGGACGTCGTCTACAACCTGTACGGGTCGACGGAGGTGTCGTGGGCGACGATCGCCACCCCGGAGGACCTGCGACTGGCTCCGACCACCGCCGGTCGGCCTCCGCTCGGAACCCGGATCGCGGTCCTGGACGAACAGGGCCGGGAGGTCCCGCAGGGGAGCGAGGGAGCGATCCACGTCGGCAACGAAATGCTCTTCGACGGATACACCAACGGAAACACCAAACGAATCGCCGACGGGCTGATGGAGACGGGCGACCGTGGTTACGTGGACGCCCACGGGCTGCTGCACGTGGCCGGGCGGAACGACGACATGATCGTGTCGGGCGGTGAGAACGTCTTCCCGCGTCCGGTGGAGGAGGCGATCGTGTCGATGCCGGCGGTGCGGGAAGTGGTGGTGACCGGGGTCCCGGACGAGGAGTTCGGCCAACGTTTCGCGGCCTACGTGGTTCCGTACGAGGGCCGCTCCGTGGATCCGAACGAACTCCGGATGTACGTCCGCGAGGCCCTGGGCCGGTTCTCGGTACCGCGTGACGTGGTGGTCCTGGAGGAGCTGCCGCGCAACGCCACCGGGAAGGTGGTCAAACGGCGGTTGCCGAGCAGTGCCTCACCGCGGCCTCACGACTGGCAGCCCTCAGACGAACCGGACGGCTCGCGCAGGCAGGGATAACGCCCCGCGCCCGCGCCAACGAAACGCGTCCCGTTCCTCGCGGGCTTCCGAGATCCGCCACAACGGTCCCGCGAACCTACGAGCCCCCGAACTCCCTGGCCTCCTGGCCTCCTGGCCTCCTGGCCTCCTGGCTCCAGCGCTACCGTCCTCGGACGCTCACGATCCTCACCCCTTCCCGGTCTCCTGCTCGACCCCCGACACACTCGCTCAACACCTTTCCCCGCTCCCCGACAGCTCCGCGATGGCGCCGATCCGCCTCGGGCTCGACGCCATCGCGGACGACTTGATACCTGATGCACATCCCTGTGTCCCGATGTCCTTTTTTGCCTTGTGCGCAAGGCAATTGTGGGCTTTGACATTGGGTGCGTGGTTACTACGATGTGGAACGATGCCCGACCGATCCCCCGCCCCCAGGGGCGACTTCGAACTCCCAGCAGTCGACGAGCAGATGTGCTTCGCGCTGTACGCGGCCTCGCGTGCCGTCACGAACCTCTACCGCCCTCTGCTGGATCCGCTCGGCCTGACCTATCCCCAGTACCTCGTGATGATGCTCCTGTGGGAACGCGGAGAGTGCGCGGTCAAGGAGATCGGCGCGGTGCTGCAACTCGACTACGGCACTCTCACGCCGCTGCTCAAGCGCCTGGAGACCAACCGCCTCCTTCGTCGGGACCGCGACCCGGACGACGAACGCTCGGTGCTGGTCACCGCCACGAAGGACGGAGCGGCGCTGCGGGCCCGCGCCCGGGGCATCCCGGAGGCCATCGGTCGGGTCATCGACCTGCCCCCCGAGGAGTTCGAGGCGACCAGGCTCGCGCTGCGCAAGCTGACCTCCCACGTTCTCGCGGGTGAGGCCCGCATCGAGGCTCCCTAGGGGGAGCGGTCGCGAGGACGGACACCACGGGGGTCGTGCCCGTCCTGCGGGGACCGAGTGGGAGAAACGGTGCGGACGGGCTCGAATGCCCGTCCGCACCAGCTTTCCGGAGGCTTCCGGGTTACCGTTGAAGCATGTCGATCTGGGCTTCAGACAACCGCAACGGCCACGTCCGAGAGGCTCTGACCCTCCTGCTCTCGCAGGGGGTGATCGACGACTTCAGAATCAGCCCAGAAGACGAGTTCCCGTTCAGAATCCAGGTGCCCGCGGGGATCGTCCCGATGACGGAGCACCAGGCCGCGCACTTCGCCCTGGGCGCCGTGACCGCGCACTTCGGTCACCTGGCCCGGGACTCCGAGGGGACGGGGTTCTGACCGCCCGGACGATCCACCGCACGTGCCGTACTCCGACGCCGGTCTCACGCGCTTCGACATCCGATCATCCCGCCTCGACGGTCGTCCCCACGGCCCCACCCTCAGCAACCACCCGGGGTGAGTTCCCAGTAGCCCGCAGAGGTCTCGGTCAGTGAGGTCCGCGCGGCCGTGTTCCAGAGCCCGACCAGGTCTCCGGAGCTCAGCGCGTAGGCGTGGCCGAGGCGGTGTTCTGCCCGGCCCTCGATGACGTGGGCGTGGTTGTTCGCGGTCACGCACTCTCCGGAGGGTCCCTCCGCGGGTCCTTCGGTCGGACCTTCCGCGGGGCCCTCGTCCGGCGGATCGGCGGGCTCACCGTCACCGGTTCCCGCGACGCCCCAGAACTGAGCGGTGTACCCGGTGGAGAAGACCGTGTCCAGGAAGTAGGCTCCCGCCGTGCCGCATCCCGACGACGGGTCGACCGGGGTACCGTGACCCACCCCCGCCATGGAGAAGTACGCGACCGCCGCGTCCGCAGCACCACCGCCGTAGTACTCAGCGGTCGTGGAGCCGGGCAGGTTCTCCGTGCCGTCGGGGGAGGCGGACAGCCCCCACACGTTCCCCCACTGCGCGACGCTCGCCTGACCGTTGGCCGTGGCCACGGTGTGGTCGGCGGTCCCGTGCCAGACCGCGACCCGGGGCAGGCCGACTCCGTCCGGGAGCTTGGCGCGGACCCGGTCGCCCCACTCCTGCGGTGTCGGGGTCTTTCCGGGGTTCATGCAGGTGAAGGCGTCGAGCATGCCGCTGGCGCACCCCACCGGAACACCGGCGACGATGCTCCCTCCAGCGAAGAGGTCGGGGTGGGCGGCCAACACTTCACCGGTCATGGAGCCGCTGGCCGACAGCCCTGAGACGTGGACGCGATCGGCGTCCAGGCCGCGCTGGGCGACGGCGTGCTCGACCATCGAGGCCACCGACCGGGCCTCTCCGGAGCCGCGGGCCACGTCACCGGGCGGGGTAACAGTGATCGGGGGGTTCGGCCGAACCGGTACACCGAAGCCTAGAACGCGAGTGACCTGAGCAACATGTTGACGGGACTCCGATCAGCTGACTCCGACAGGTGAGAAGTCCACAGTCTCTCGCTCGCGCACGGGCCGAAACCACATGGACGCGCCCCGGGGTGTGTCTGTGCCCCCTATCCCCCGGTGTGCGGGGCGCGCCTAGTTTTCTGGCATGACGACGCACGAGTTCCTGTCGGACGCCGCGCGACAGGCCCCCGGTTCCCCCGCCGAACCCTCTTCCCACCCCCCTTTCCCTCCCAGTGCCTCGCCATCGCCCAGGACCACCCCTCTCCCGGAGTCCACCTCCGCCCCCTCGGCCTCGCCGTCCCCCCACACCACCCGTGTCGACCTCACGGGAAGGACGGCGCTGGTGACGGGCGCCGCCAGCGGGATCGGCCGCGCGTGCGCCCTGCGCCTCTCCACCGCCGGGGCCACGGTCCGGCTGGTCGACATCGACGGCGCCACCCTCGCCGAGCTCGCCGAAAAGGGTGTGGGCGAGCCGGTGGAGCTGGACCTGACCGACCTCGACGCGGCCGAGGAGGCGGCCCGTGGCGCGGACATCGTGGTGAACAACGCCGGGGTGCAGACGGTCTCCGCCGTGCAGGACTTCCCTCCGGAGCGTTTCTCCCTCATCCTTCGACTCATGGTCGAGTCGCCGTTCCGCGTGGTGCGCGGGGCCCTGCCGCACATGTACGGGCGCGGATGGGGCCGGATCGTCAACATCTCCTCCGTGCACGGGCTGCGCGCCTCCGCCTACAAGTCCGCGTACGTGGCGGCCAAGCACGGGCTGGAGGGGTTCTCGAAGGTGGTGGCCCTGGAGGGCGCCCCACACGGAGTGACCTCCAACTGTGTGAACCCGGGCTACGTGCGGACAGCCCTGGTGGAGAAGCAGATCGCGGACCAGGCCGAGGCGCACGGGATCCCAGAGGATCAGGTGATCTCGGAGGTCCTGCTGGCCCGCACCCCGGTGAAGCGGTTGATCGAACCATCCGAGGTGGCCGAGATGGTCGCCTACCTGTGCTCCGACGACGCTTCCTTCGTCAACGGGGCGTCCCTGCCCATCGACGGAGCCTGGAGTTCGAGCTGAACACCACCCCTGACCCTCAGGGTCCTCCCCCCGAGAGGTCGGGGGCCGAGCGGCAGGCGCTCTTCCTGGAGCTGCTGCTTCGTGACGCTCCGGCCGTGGAGTACGAGCGACCGGTTCTGCGAGCACGCTCGGACGGTTCGGACGCGGAGACGGTGTCCGCGCTGGAGAGCGCCAAGTTCGCGGCGCTGCGCGTGCGGTCGGTGCTGCGGGACCGGCAGCGGCGCGAGTCGGAGCTGAGCGCGCTGTTCGAGACCGCCAACGACCTCGCCGGGATGCGCAGCCTCGACCAGGTTCTCCGGGCGATCGTGGAACGCGCCCGACACCTGCTCGGGACGGACGTCGCCTATCTGACCCTGAGCGACCCGGAGGCGGGCGACACCTACATGCGGGTGACGTCGGGGTCGGTCTCCGCGACCTTCCAGCGGCTCCGGCTGGCTCCCGGCAAGGGGCTGGGTGGCCTGGTGGCCAGTACGTCGCTGCCGTACGTCACCGCCAACTACTTCGCGGACCCCCGCTTCGAGCACGCCGAGAACATCGACGACGGTGTTCGCGTGGAGGGGCTGGTCGCGATCCTGGGTGTGCCGCTGCGCATGAACGGGCGCCGGGTCGGGGTGCTGTTCGCGGCCAACCGGAGGGAGCGGCCGTTCGCGCACTCGGAGGTGGCGCTGCTGTCGTCGCTGGCCACGCACGCCGCGATCGCGATCGACAACGCCAACCTCATCGATGACACGCGTCGGGCCCTGGACGAGCTGCACACGATGAACGAACGCCTGCAACGGCACACGGCGTCAGTGGAGAGGTCGGCTGCCGCGCACGACCGGTTCACTGACCTCGTGCTGGGCGGGGGAGGGGTGCGGGAGGTCGCTGCGGCGGTCGCCGAGGTCCTGGGCGGAACCGTGCGCATCCATGACCGGACCTCCGACGAGTCGGTGACCGCTTCCCCCGAGGGTGTGGCCGGTGCCACCCATGTGCACGGGATGACCTACGGGACCGGCACATCCAGAGCTGCTGGGACGACCGGTGCGGCCGGTACGCGCGAGACGGTCGGTGTTCCTCGTGAGCCCGAGGGGGACGGGGACCCCCTCTCCGATGGAGACGCGGGGATCGCCGAGGCCGCTCGATCCTCCCTGGCCAGCGGGCGCGCCGTGTCCGTCGAGGACGCGTGGGTGGCGGCAGCGGCGGCGGGCACGGAACCCCTGGGCACACTCGTGCTGCGCGGAGTCGAGCTGGACAGCACCGACCAACGCGTGCTTGAGCGGGCGGCGATGGTGACGGCGCTGCTCCTGCTCATCCGCCGTTCGGTGAGCGAGACGGAGCACCGGGTCCGCGGCGACCTGCTCAACGAACTCCTGGAGGTGCCCGCGCGTGACCCGGTGTCCCTGCGCCAGCGGGCGGCGCTGCTCCACGCGGACCTGGACACCCCCCACGTGTTGGTTGTCGCGGAGGCGCCCGGGGGAGACCCGCAGCGGTTGCGCTCGGCAGCGGCCTTCGCCGCCGAGACGGTCGGCGGGCTGGCGGCCGCCCGTGGCGGGAGGCTGGTGTTGGCGTTGCCCGGATCCGACCCCTCCGAGGTGGGCGGTCGGGTGTCGGCGGAGCTGTCCGCCGCCGCCAACGGCCCGGTGACGGCCGGGCTGGCCGGACCCACCCGGGGTCCGGAGACCTTCCGGGACGCGTTCACGGAGGCGGTGCGGTGTCTCCAGACCCTGCGGTCCCTGGGGCGGATCGGGGACGCCGCCACCACTGACGACCTCGGGTTCTCCGGGCTCCTGCTGAGCCAGGACAGGGACGTCCCCGGTTTCGTTGCGGCGGCGCTGGGCCCGCTCCTGGAGTACGACGCCAAACGGGGCACCCTGCTGGTGGAGACCCTTCGCGCCTACTTCGCCGCCGGGGGCAACCTCTCCCGCGCCAAGGACGACCTGCACATCCATGTGAACACCGTGGCTCAGCGCCTGGAGCGGATCGGGCAGCTGATCGGAGCGGACTGGCAGATCCCCGACCGCGCGCTGGAACTGCAAATCGCCCTCCACCTGCACGGTCTGCTCGACAAGGGCGTGGACCTGCTCGGCGACCAGTGAGGCCGACTTCACCACCGGCGGTTGAACCATGCGGCCGGGGCGACGAGGCGCCCCCGGCCGAGCCCCGAGCAGGTGAAGGGCGGGGGTCCGGATCCGGTTCCGGGTTCGGTTCCCCGGTCCCGGCTCCTGCGCGCCCGGATCCGTCAGCAGGGGCCCTGGTCCGACCAGGCGCCCCACTCCTCGGCGGAGTGCTCCTGGACCACCTCGACCTCCGTGAACCCGGCCTCGCGCAACAGGGCGCGGGCGTCGTTCTCGGTGCCGCCCGCGACGTCCGGGACCTCCGCGTGCTGAGGGCCGACCGACAGCGACAACAGGATCGACTCGCCGCCCTCCAGCTCCGTGCCCGCCGCGGGCTCTGTCGCGGCCACCTCGCCGGGGTCGACGTCCTCGCTGTAGGCGTCCTCGTAGGCGAAGGTGAGGTCCAGTTCCAGGGCGGCCAGCTCCGCCTCAGCCTTTTCCGGGGAGAACCCGGCGAGATCAGGAAGTGGGGTGTCCTCACCCGGGACCAGGGCCCATCCGGCGACGCACAGCGCCAGCACCACGGCCCCGGCTCCGACCAGGACGGGGCAGACGCCGCCACGGGGGAGTGGTCGCCGCGTTCCCCGCGGGTCCCCGGTCCGCCTCGGCGGCGAGGGCGTCGGCGACCACGATCGGGATGGGCTGGGTGACGTCGCCGCCCTCGTCCCGGGGCTGGGGCAGCGATCTCAGCACCTGATCGACCAGGTTGAGGTACTGACCGGCGTCGCGCGGCCGGTAGCGGGGGTTGGGTTCGGTGGCGTTGGAGACCAGCATGTCCAGGTCCGGCGGCAATCCGGGGACGGTGGCCGAGGGGGGCAGCGGTTCCCCCTCCTCGCCCCGGAGCTCACCGGTCAACAGGGCGTGCAGGAGCGCCCCCACTGCGCGTACGTCCGAGCGCGGGGTCAGGTCCTCGGCGCCCACCAGTCGGAACCCGGTGACCGTGACCCGGCCGTCGGCCCCCAGCACCACGTCGTCCGGGGTCGGGCCGCCGTGCACCAGACCCTGGTCGTGGGCCGTCCGGAGCGCCTCCAGGGCCTCGGCCACGATACTCAGGGCCATGTGCGGGTTGTAGCGCAACCCCTGGTCACCACCGCTGAGCACCTCGGCGAGGGTCTCTCCCGGAGTGGGCTCGGTGACCAGGTACACGTGCTCGCCGTCCCGACCGTCGCCGAGCACGCGCACGAGGCCGGGTGTGTGGAGCCCCGCCAGGGTCTGGGCCCGGCCCAGGAAGGCGTGGACCACGGCGGTGTCGGCCACCAGGCGGGGATCGAGGAGCGTGACCGTGACGGGCTGGTCCGCCACGGTGTCGTGCCCTTCGTGGACGGACACCGGGCCGTCGCCGCTGACGCGGTCGCCCACGAGAACGCGTCCGTGCAGCGTGACACCGGAAAGGGGGGAGGGGCTGGGGGACTCCATGAGTCGGATTCTACGGCGCCGAAACCACGCGAGGCCTGCCCCAACGGTCCGTATACGGACAGGGGTGAGCGAATACGGACACACGGTTCCCTCTGCCCGAATACCCCCTGACCAAGAGGCGAGACCGTCCCGGGACGACGGGAGTAGAGTCGGCCAGAAATTCCTTCGCCCCCTGTGAGGCCCCATGAACACCCTCGACAGCAACCACGACCGGGACGATCGGGCCGCCGGTGTCCTGCTCGGGGCCGCGTGCGGCGACGCGCTCGGGGTGCCCTACGAGTTCGCCGCCCGACTGTCCGAAGAGGAGGTCCCCGCGATGGTCGGTGGTGGCCTGGGGCCCTACGCCCCCGGGGAGTACTCGGACGACACGCAGATGGCCGTGTGCATCGCGGAGTCGCTCCGGGACCACGACGCCCCTCGCTCCGGGCCCGCTCTGGAACAGACCGCCCGGGCCTTCCTGGCCTGGCGCCGTGACGGGGCGACGGACATCGGCGCGCAGACCGCCCGAGTCCTGGGAGACACCGAGCGGGCCCTGGCCGACGACGGTGCGGGGGAGACGGGCGCCGCGGAGGCGATGACCCGACTCTCCGCTCGGATGTTCGGCGCCGGGGAGCGGAGCGCGGGCAACGGGTCGCTGATGCGTACCGCCCCGCTCGCCCTGGCGCACCTGGACGACCGCCACCAACTGGCCGAGACCGTGCGCGTGTACAGCCTGCTCACCCACGGCGACCCGCTCGCCGCCCAGGCGTGCGTGCTGTGGTGTGAGGCGATTCGGCAGGCCGTGGTGGACGGGTCCGACGAGGGTCCGCGCTCGGGGCTCGACCTGCTGGAGTCCCACGACCGCGACACCTGGGCCGGGCACCTGGCCGAGGCCGAGGACTCCCCGCCTCGGGCGTTCGCACCCAACGGGTTCGTGGTGCGCGCGCTCCAGGCGGCCTGGTCGGCGATCGCGCACACCCCTGTGGAGGCGGGGGACCGGAACCGGTACGCGGCCCCGGTGTGGGCGGCGGTGCGCGCGGGCGACGACACCGACACCGTGGCGGCGATCGCCGGTGCGCTGGTGGGAGCGCGGTGGGGACGCTCGGCCGTCCCGGAGGAGTACCTGGCGGCGGTGCACGGATGGCCGGGCTACCAGGCGGACGGGCTGGCGGAGCTGGCCGGTGAGATCGTGCGACGGCACGGGGGCTAGACCCCGCGGGCCCGTTCGAGGGTGAGCGGACACGGACTCCCGGGGAATCCGGCGCCACGACCGCCGAGGGCTTCCGTTTGCTGCCGGGGAGCGGACGTGGGGCATCATGGTGGCGCACGGAAGCGGGAACGCGGTACGGGAACGGGGAGCGGCCATGGCGGAGCGAATCGACTGGGTGCCTGCGCACGATCACCCGGAGCTGACGGCTGACTCGGTGCGAGCGGCCATCGCGCCCTTCGACGGTTCGGTGCGCGCCGCCGCGATCGATCCCGAGTTGGCGGACACCGCCGAGTTCTGCGAGGCCTACGGGCTGCCCCTGGAGACCAGCGCGAACTGCGTCGTGCTGTCCGCCAAGCGCGGCGGCGAGGTGACGTACGCGGCGTGCATGGTGCTGGCCACGGACCGGGCCGACGTCAACGGGGTGCTGCGCAGACACCTGGGGGCACGCAAGGCGTCGTTCGCGCCGATGGACGAGGCGACCGGGTTGACGGGCATGGAGTACGGGGGCATCACCCCGTTCGGGTTGCCCGAGGGGTGGCCGGTCCTGGTGGACAAGCGGGTGCACGACACCCCGTGGGTGGTGGTGGGCAGTGGATTGCGCCGCTCGAAGCTGCGCGTTCCCGGTCCGCTGCTGGCGGAGCTGCCGGGTGCCGAGGTGCTGTCGCTGACGCGCTAGGGGACGGGTTTTCGCCCGCGCTGGGACCTCCACGAGTCAATTTGTCGACAAATCCACGAGTGGTTAAGGCGGGTTTCGGAACGGGGGCGGCGTCGTCACTAAGTGCCTGAGCTTGGGACATACCGGTTTCCGCTGAGGGCCTGACCGGAAGTGGAGTGCTGGCCCCGGCCCCGTGGGCGGAAGCGGGGCCGGCGCGTTCCTGACGCACTCTCCCTGGTCGACGCGCTCTCCGGCTGATCGTCCGGGGGACCCTTCCTACGAGGAGGGGTAGCGCAGGCGGTACCACTGGGGCGAGGTGCGGTTCATGGGGAATCCGAGCCCCCTCCGAGGGGCGTCCTCCACGTCGAGGAGGTCCCACCCGGGGAACGCCTCCTGGACCTCGGCCTGGGACACCCCTCCGACCATCTTCCGGAAGATCGACGGCCCGAACTCCAGCATGATCAGGGTCGCTCCCGGGGCGGCGAGCGCCGTCACGCTGCGCCCCTGGGCCGCTCGCTGTTCGGCGTCGAAGCCCTGGAAGCAGCCGATGTCGATGAACAGGTCGAAGCTCCCCAGGTCGGGGGAGAGGTCGGTGGCGTCCCCGACCAGGTAGCTCACCTCGGCGGGCCCCTGGAGGCGAGCCGCCTCGACGGCGGCGGGGACCAGGTCGACACCGGTCACGTCCCAGCCCTTCTCGGCCAGCTCCGGGGTGAACCGCCCCCGGCCGCATCCGATGTCCAACGCGCGGCCGGGGCCACCCCTCTCCTCGGCCTCGCGGTCGAGGAAGGAGAGGAACCGGACCATGGCCACGGATCCGTAGCGCTCCCACGGGGTGACGCCGAGACGGTACATCCGCGCGTAGTTGGTCATGGCTCCACGGTAGGCCCCGATACCGGAGGTGGCCAGGCACCCCGGGGTCACCAGGGAAAGCGCTGGTGGGACCTTGCCCGGCTGTTCGGCGCCTATTTACTGACCGATCGGTCTGTAATACTGTTCGCTCAGACCCCACACCGAGGAGAGGACCGTCACGTGTCCGAAGTACTGGAGAGCTACGCACAGGGATCGTGGTTCACCCCCGCGGACGAGGGTGCCCCGCTGGCCGACGCGAACACCGGCGAGACCGTCGCGCGGATCTCGAAGCAGGGCCCCGACGTCGCCGCGATGGTCGAGTACGCACGTGAGGTCGGCGGCCCTGCGCTGCGCCAGCTCACCTTCCACCAGCGGGCGAACATCCTCAAGGAGATCGCCAAGCACCTGATGGGGTACAAGGACGAGTTCTACGCCCTCTCGCACCGCACCGGCGCCACCAAGCGCGACACCGTGGTCGACGTGGACGGCGGCTTCGGCACGCTCTTCAGCTTCTCCAGCAAGGGCCGCCGCGAACTCCCCAACTCGACGGTCATCCTGGACGGTCCCCTCGAACCGCTGGGCAAGGGCGGCACGTTCGTCGCCCAGCACGTGTACACCTCGCGCCCGGGCGTGGCCGTGCAGATCAACGCCTTCAACTTCCCGGTCTGGGGCATGCTGGAGAAGCTCGCCCCGGCCTTCCTCGCGGGTCTTCCGAGCATCGTCAAGCCCGCGGGCCAGACCTCGTACCTGACCGTCGCGGTCGTGAGGCGCATGGTGGAGTCGGGCCTGCTGCCCGAGGGCTCCCTCCAGTTGCTGGTGGGCAGCCACCGGGGCCTGCTCGACAACCTGGGACCGCAGGACATCGTGGGCTTCACCGGTTCCGCCGCCACCGGGGCCCTGCTCCGGGAGCACCCGAACGTCGTCCGTGGCGGTGTGCAGCTGAACGTCGAGGCCGACTCGCTGAACTGCTCGATCCTCGGCCCCGACGTGGGTGTGGCGGACCCCGAGTTCGATCTGTACGTCAAGCAGGTCGTGGCGGAGATGACCGTCAAGGCGGGCCAGAAGTGCACCGCCATCCGCCGGGTGATCGTGCCCACGGCGATGGCCGAGGCGGTCACCGAGGCCCTGACGGACCGCCTGTCGAAGGTCGTGGTGGGCGCCGCCGACCACCCCGACTCCCGGATGGGCGCCCTGGTCTCCCTGGACCAGCGCGAGGAGGTCCGCAAGGCCGTCCGCACCCTGCGCACCTCCAGTGAGCTGGTGTTCGGCGACCCCGACCGAGTCGAGGTGACCGGCGCCGACGACGGCACGGGCGCGTTCATGTCGCCGATCCTGCTCCGTGCCGCCCCCGGCGCGAAGGAGCCGCACGACGTCGAGGCCTTCGGCCCCGTCAGCACGATCATCACCTACGACTCCGTGGCCGAGGCCGTGGAGCTGGCCGCCCGCGGCCAGGGCAGCCTGGTGGGTTCGCTGGTCACCCACGACGAGGATGTGGCCCGGGAGGTCGTCCTGGGCGTCGCACCCTGGCACGGCCGCCTCCTGGTGCTCGACCGGGACGACGCCAAGGAGTCCACCGGCCACGGTTCACCGATGCCGGTCCTGGTGCACGGCGGCCCCGGCCGCGCCGGCGGCGGCGAGGAGATGGGCGGTGTGCGCGGCGTCAAGCACCACATGCAGCGCACCGCCGTGCAGGGCTCCCCGGACATGCTCACCGCGATCACCGGCCACTGGACCACCGGTTCGCGCAGGGCCGTCGGCGAGGTGCACCCGTTCCGCAAGGACCTCGGCGAACTGCGGATCGGCGACACCATCGAGTCGGCGGAACGCAGGGTGACCCGCGCGGACATCGACCACTTCGCCGAGTTCACCGGTGACACCTTCTACGCGCACACCGACGAGGAGGCGGCCGCCGCCAACCCGTTGTTCGGCGGGATCGTGGCGCACGGCTACCTGGTGGTGTCGCTGGCCGCCGGGCTGTTCGTGGACCCGGCCCCGGGCCCGGTGCTCGCCAACTTCGGCGTGGACAACCTGCGCTTCCTCACTCCGGTGAAGGAGGACGCGGTGATCCGGGTGACGCTGACCGCGAAGCAGATCACCCCGCGCACGAACGCGGAGTACGGCGAGGTCCGGTGGGACGCGCTCGTCACCGACCAGGACGGCGAGCCCGTCGCCACCTACGACGTCCTGACCCTGGTGGCCAAGGGCGAGGAGTAGCCGCGTCCGGTTCGCGTGTCGATCCGTCGTCCTGTCGACAAACCGACAGGGCGACGGATCGATGTCCGCCCGACGGCCCGCGCCTCCCGCTCCCGTTCGCCGAGGCAATCGGTTCCCCGGAGCCCGCCCCACCGAGTCCGGACCCAAGGCATAACCCGTGTTTGTGTTCCCGAAGGACGTGTCTTCCTAGGGTGAGTGGGGTGTGCACGCCGAGTTTCCCGACACGGGTGGGGGCAACATGGGACGCATCACCGTCGACGCCGAGAACAGCGATCCGGTCGAGCTGTACTACGAGGACCAGGGGAGCGGCCAGCCGGTCGTCCTCATCCACGGGTACCCGCTCGACGGTCGGTCCTGGGAGCGGCAGACCGCGGTCCTCCTGGACTCCGGATACCGGGTGATCTCCTACGACCGCCGGGGGTTCGGGCAGTCGTCGCACCCCGCGGACGGGTACGACTACGACACCTTCGCCGCCGACCTCAGGACCGTGCTGGAGACACTCGACCTCCGGGACGCGGTGCTCGTCGGATTCTCCATGGGCACCGGAGAGGTCGCCCGCTACCTGGGGTCCTACGGCTCCGATCGGGTCAGCAAGGCGGTCTTCCTCGGATCGCTCCAGCCCTTCCTGCTCCAGACTGACGGCAATCCGGGCGGCGCCGCCCCGCGCGAGTTCTTCGAGGACATCGTCGCCCAGGTCCGGGCCGACCGCTACGCCTACTTCACCGGGTTCCTGGCGGACTTCTTCAACCTGGACGAGACGCTGGGCGACCGCATCAGCGACGAGGCCGTGCGCAACAGCTGGAACAGCGCCGCGAACTCCGGTCCGGTGGCCTCCGCCGCCTGCCCGATGACCTGGATCACCGACTTCCGCGAGGACGTGCCGAGGATCGCCGTGCCCACGCTGATCGTGCACGGCACCGGCGACCGCATCCTGCCGGTGGACGCGACGGGGCGCAGGTTCGCCGAGCTGCTGCCCTCGGCGGAGTACGTGGAGTTCGAGGGAGCACCGCACGGCCTACTGTGGACCCATGCTGAGGAGGTCAACGAGGTGTTGCTGCGATTCCTGGGCACCTGACGTGAGCGAACGTGACAGGAGTGTCCGCCCACGGCGCACCACCAGGCTGCGGGTGACCGAGGACTTCGCCGCGCCACCGGAGCGGGTGTTCGCGCTGATCCTCAGCGAGGAGGGGTTCGTGGACGCCATGCCCCCGGGCGTGGAGGTGCTGAGCTGGCCCGAGCGGTTCGGTGAGGGTGAGGTCCTGGACCTGCGCTGGGGCGCGGCCGGGGCCCACCCCGTGCGCTGGGTCGCCGTCGTCGACGCCTACGAGGAGGGCCGTTCCTTCAGCGACCTCCAGGTGCGCGGTCCGCTGCGGTACTGGCGGCACACCCACACGGTGGAGCCGTACGGCGAGGGCACACGCCACACCGATCTGGTGGAGTTCAGCACCGGCCTCGGTCCGGCCGGTGACCTGGCGGTCGCGATCGGCATCCGCGGGGCCTTCGGTCCGAGGCTGCGCCGCATGCACGCCGCCCTGGATCGGCGCGGTGCGTGCGGAGTCCCCGACGCCTGAGAATCGAGGGGATGGCGCGGAGGGCCGGGCAGCCGGGCGATTCGGCCCGTTGACACGGAGGCCGACCAACCCCGGGGGCGTGTTCGGTCAACGGGACAGGGAAGCGTCCCGGAGGTGCCGACTCCTCCGGGACGCTGGTCCTTCGCCCTACAGGCGGGCGATCGCCTTCGCCGGGCTCTCCATGGCGTCGGCGACGACGCGCATGAACCCGGCGGCCGCGCCGCCGTCACAGACCCGGTGGTCGAAGGCGAACGACAGCTGGGTGACGCTGCGGACCGTCAGTTCCCCGTCCACCACCCAGGGCCTGTCGATGATCCGGCCGAGGCCGAGGATCGCCACCTGCGGGTGGTTGATGATCGCCGCGCTTCCGTCCACGCGGAGCGCTCCGTAGTTGTTCAGCGTGAACGTGCCGCCGGTGAGCTGCGAGGGGGTCGCACGGCCCTCGCGGGCCAGCCTGGTGAGCTCCCTGATCTCGGTGTCCAGCTCGCCGGTGGTGAGCCTGTGTGCGCCCATCACCGCCGGAGCGACCAGGCCCCGGTCGGTCTGGACGGCCAGGCCGAGGTTGACGCCGTCGTACTGGACGAGTTCCTCGCGCTCGGTGTCCACGAGGCCGTTGAGCTCCGGGTACGCGCGCAGTCCCGCGAGGACGAACCTCGCCACGTAGGCGAGCAGGCCGGGGCCTTGGGGATCGGACTGACGCAGGCGCACCAGTTCGGTGGCGTCCACGTCGACCCACACGGTGGCCTCCGGGATCTCGGCGCGGCTGCGGGAGAGCGAGGCGGCCACCGCCCTGCGGAAGGTGCCCATGGGGACCCGCTGGGACTCGGTGAGGCCGGTGCGGGTGTCGACGGCTCCCGGGGCGACCGGCGCCGGGGCGGTGGCCGGATCGGCCTGGGAGGGGACCGCGACCGGGGCGGACGGGGCCGGAGCGGTGTTGGCACCGGCCGCCTCGATCGCGGAGCGTACGTCGCGGCGGGTGATCAGGCCACCCGGGCCGCTGCCCTCGACGTCGGCCACGCGCAGCCCGGCCTCGCGGGCCAGCTGCCGGACCAGCGGCGAGGTCACCAGTGGAACCCGGCGCGCCGGGGCCGCCTGGACGGGAGTCACCGAGGCCACCGGTGCGGGCGGCTGGGCGCCGCGCGCCGGGGGCCGGGGGCGCGGACGGCGTCGGCGACCGGTGCCGGTGGACTCGGGGGTGCCGTAGCCGATCAGAACGTTGCCCGAACCCGCCCGCTCCTCCTCGCGGTAGCGCTCACCGTCGGCGTCGGCGGTCACGGGCTCCGCGGCCGGAGCCCCGGCGTCCGGCGTCCCCGTGGCGGGGGCCGTCTCCGTCCGCACGCTGATCAGCGGCTTACCGACCGCCATGACCTCACCCTCCTGCCCGTGCAGGACGGAGACCGTCCCGGCGAAGGGCGAGGGCACCTCGACGATGGACTTCGCGGTCTCCACCTCGGCGACGGGCTGGTCGAGGGTGACGGTGTCGCCCACGGCGACCAGCCACTTCACCACCTCGGCCTCGGTGAGGCCCTCCCCGAGGTCGGGGAGGTCGAACGTGCGGGTCGTCACTGGTCCTCCCACTGAAGGTCGTCGACGGCGTCCAGGATCCGGTCCACGCCGGGCAGCTGGAAGCACTCCAGCTTGGGTGGGGGGAAGGGGATGTCGAAACCGGTCACCCGGCGGACCGGGGCGGCCAGGGAGTGGAAGCAGCGCTCGGTGACGCGGGCGACGATCTCCGAGGCGACGCTCGCGTACCCGCTGGCCTCGGCGACCACCACGGCACGACCGGTGGAGCGGACCGCCGCGCACACGGTCTCGTCGTCGAAGGGGACGACCGAGCGCACGTCCACGACCTGGAGGCTGCGGCCCTCCTGGGCGGCGGCGTCGGCGGCCTCCAACGCTGTGGACACGGAGGGCCCGTAGGCGATCAGGGTGGCGTCGGTACCCTCGCGGCGGACCACGGCCTGGCCGATCCCGGGTGCGGGCCGGTCGAAGTCGATCTCCTCCTTGGCCCAGTAGAGCTTCTTGGGCTCCATGAAGACCACGGGGTCGGGGGAGGAGATGGCCTCGCGCAGCAGGTAGTAGGCGTCCTCGGGGGTGGCCGGGGTGACGACCTTCAGGCCCGGGGTGTGCGCGTAGTACGCCTCGGAGGAGTCGCAGTGGTGCTCCACGCCGCCGATGCCGCCCGCGTAGGGGACGCGGATGACGATGGGCAGGCCGACTCGGCCCCGGGTGCGGTTGCGGGTCTTGGCGACGTGGCTGGCGATCTGCTCGAAGGCCGGGTAGGCGAAGGCGTCGAACTGCATCTCGACCACCGGACGCATGCCGTTCATCGCCATGCCCACGGCCATGCCGACGATCCCGGACTCCGCGAGCGGGGTGTCGAAGCAGCGGTCCTCGCCGAACTCGGCGGTCAGGCCGTCGGTGATGCGGAAGACGCCGCCGAGGGGGCCGACGTCCTCGCCGAAGACGTACACGGAGGGGTCCTCCGTGAGGGAGTCGCGCAGTGCCCGGTTGAGCGCCTGCGCCATGGAGAGCTTCTCGGTCGCCATGCTCAGTGGCCCTCTCTGCTCAGTTCGTCGGCCAGGAAGGCGGCCTGCTCGGTCAGCTGCGGGGTGGGGTCGGCGAAGACGTGCGCGAACAGGTCGGCGGGGTCGGGTTCCACGTCCTGGTTGACGCCCTCCCGCATGTGGCTGGCGACCCGCTCGGCGCTCTCGGCGATCTCCGCTTTCCGGGCCTTGGTGAGCACCCTCTTCTTCCTGAGGTAGGCCTCCATGCGCAGCAGCGGGTCGCGCGCCACCCAGGGGTCGACCTCGTCGTCGCTGCGGTAGCGGCTGGCGTCGTCGGCGTTGGTGTGCGCCTGCATCCGGTAGGTGTGCGCCTCGACCAGCTGCGGCCCCGCGCCGGAGCGGGCGGCCTCGACGGCGCGTTCCAGGACGGCGAGGACGGCGGCGGCGTCGTTGCCGTCCACGCGTTCGCCGTTGACGCCGTAGCCGACACCCTTGTGGGCGAGGGAGGGTGCGGCGCTCTGGCGGGCCAGGGGCACGGAGATCGCGTACTCGTTGTTCTGCACGAAGAACACGACCGGCGCCTTGAAGACGGCGGCGAAGTTCAGCGCCTCGTGGAAGTCGCCCTCACTGGTGGCGCCGTCGCCGCACAGCGCCATGACCACGGTGTCCTCGCCGCGTAGGCGGGCCGCGTGGGCGACACCGACGGCGTGCAGGAGCTGGGTGGCGAGCGGGGTGGCCTGGGGTGCGACGTGGTGGGCGTAGGGATCGTAGCCCGAGTGCCAGTCGCCCTTGAGGAGGGTGAGGACCTCGACGGGGTCCACGCCGCGCGCGATGACGGCGGCGGTGTCGCGGTAGGTCGGGAAGAGCCAGTCACCGTCGGCCAGCGCGAGCGCGGCGCCGGTCTGGCAGGCCTCCTGACCGTGGGAGGAGGGGTAGACGGCGAGGCGGCCCTGGCGGACGAGGGCACTGGCCTGGTCGTTGACGCGGCGGCCGATCACCAGGGAGGCGTAGGCCTCCAGGAGGCGCTTGGTGTCGGGCATCCGCAGGTCGGCGCCGTCGACCGGGGCTCCGGACTCGTCGAGCAGTTGGATCGGCTGCTCGGAGGGGAGTAGGCCCTGGTGTCCAGCCATGCTGCAACCTCCTGGTTCGCGGAAGACTCGCGGAAGATCTGTACAGGGACATGGTGCTGTTCACGGCCATCTGTTCGCTACAAACCGGGAGGAATCGAGAAAATGTCGCGAAAGTTCCCAAACTTCGTGCCACTCCGTCCAGGAATGTGACCCAGGACACCGACCCCGGTGGACATGTGGCCCACGCCTCAGGGCCTGGTGACCCTCACCGCGTGGGCGCCCCGGGCCATCGCCGGGGCTCCCCGGCGTCGTTAGCATGTAGCGGTGCCGCGATCGCCCTGACCTGCGATGCGCCGGGCGCACACCACACCAGCGGGAACTCCAGGGGGAACCAGACTGTGAGCGACGAGCGCGAGAACCTGAGCTACGAGCTCTTCGGCACCGCGATGCGTGAGATGGCCCAGGCGATCGCCGACGACGGATACGAGCCGGACATCATCCTGTCCATCGCCCGGGGCGGTCTGTTCGTCGCCGGAGGGCTCGGGTACGCCCTCGACGTCAAGAACCTGCACGTCATGAACGTGGAGTTCTACACGGGTGTGGGCACCACCCTGGACATGCCGGTCATGCTGCCGCCGGTGCCCAACGTGGTCGACCTGAGCAAGAAGAAGGTCCTGGTCGCGGACGACGTCGCCGACACCGGCAGAACGCTCAAGCTGGTCCACGACTTCTGCGCCGAGCACACCGCCGAGGTGCGCAGCGCGGTCATCTACGAGAAGCCGCAGTCCCTGGTCAAGTGCGAGTACGTGTGGAAGCACACCGACCGCTGGATCAACTTCCCGTGGTCGGTGGAGCCGCCCGTGGTGCGGCGCGAGAACCAGGTCCGCGACGCCTGAGCCCCGCTCGCGACCGCGTCGAAGTCGACGGCGCCCCCGTGCGAACCCACCTCCCGGACGGCCTCGCGCGGGGTGCTCGTCGTGCACGGAGCCCGTCGAGCCGCGGGGGCCGAGGGCGGCGCGGACCCGGGCCGCTGTTTCACGTGAAACAGGCGTCGCCGTAAGGACAGGACGACCTGTCGGCCTGTCGCCATGTTGACGTGTCGACACGAGCAGGGCCCGGCCCGCGGCGGGGAAGTTCGGCCGCGGGGGCTGACCGCCTCGGCCGGGAGTGCGGCGGGCGGGCAGCGGCAGCGACGAGGGTACAGCGGGTGGGCCCGAATGCTGGACCCGTCAGGCGTCACCCTCCGGTGGTTCGCTCCCCGCTTGCCGACTGCGAACCGGAGGTCGCCTCATCGAACGGTTCAGCGCCGACGGGGGCAGGCTCCGGGGTTCCGCGACCGGTCGGCCCGTAGGTCATCCGGCGCAGGAACGCCTCGGCCGGCCCTCGGAGCCCGAATCGGGCCAAAAGCGCGGCGACCGCCACGGTGACCACCCAGACCCCGGCGCCCAGCAGCACGGACTGGGCGTCGTCGAGGCGCGCGGCCAGGTTGAGCGTGTACGGCATGAACAGCGCGACCCAGGCCACGGACTGGAGCAGGTAGCAGGTCATGGAACGCTCACCGGTGGCCGCGAGCGCCCGCACGATCGGCCCACGACGGTCACCGATGGCCACCGCCACCAGCGCGATCAGCGCCGCGTAGCCGAAGCCGCCGGCGTACCCGGACAGGACGTGAAGCCACTTCACTCCGACGTGGAGGACGATCTCGGGCGCCCAGACCCGGATCAGCACCAGCGTCTGCGGGACTGCACCGAGCACGGACAGCGGGATGCCGATCATCGCGACCCGCCGCAGGAACGGGAGGTGCCTCTCGGGCTCCTCCAGGAGCCGGTAACGGGCCGCCCAGACGCCCACGGTGAAGGGGAACACCGAGATGAGCACCAACATCACTGTGAGGACCGGCCAGGCCCCGAGCCGCATGAACAGGTCCACGAGCGGAGTGACCTCCACGGCGACACTCTGCTGAGCACCGGAGACCGAGAGCAGGGTCTCGGCGGCCGAGTACACCAGGCTGCCGATGGACATCCAGACGAGACCGTGGGCGAGAAGGCGGCGGTCGCCCAGCTGGAGCAGCCCGGCGAAGAGCAGGGCGATGAGCCCGTACACCGCGATGATGTCGCCGTGGAAGATCAGCGCGGTGTGCAGCAGCCCGATGACGACCATCCACCGCCCGCGTCTGCGCAGCAGGGAGCGCACCCAGGGCCACTGCCGCCCCTCGGCGGTGCGGCGGAGGTGGATCCGCGCGACGCCGTAACCGAACAGCGCCGCGAACATCGGGTAACCGCGGGACTCGGCGAAGAGGGTCATGAAGCCGGTGACCGCGACGTCCAGGGATCCGGCCAGACTGAAGGCCTCGCCTCCCGTGGCGATCTGCCGGAACATGTGGGCGTGCACCGTGGCGATGACCAGGAGCATGAAGCCCCTGGCGAGGTCGGGGGCGAGCGAACGCGGGCCGGGAGAGGCACCCGCAGGGGAGGGCCGTGACGGACGAGGAGTGAGTGGCACCGGTGACTCCAGTTCTCGTGCTCCATTATTGGATACGATGGCGTATCTAGAAATATAAGATACAGACCCGTGTCTTACGAACGGTTGAACATGACTGACCAGAAGCGGCCAGCCGCCAGGGCCACCCGCAGGCGCGGGCAGGAACTCGTCGACGCCATCCACCGGGCCGTGATCGCCGAGGCAGCCGAGAACGGCGTGTCCGGCCTGAGTATGGAGGGGATCGCCCGTCGCGCCGAGACCGCCAAGACCTCGCTCTACCGCCGCTGGGGCTCCCCGGAGGACATCCTGGTGGAGGCCGTCCTGCGCCACTTTCCGCAGGAGACTCCGACCCCGGAGGCGGACAACCTGCGAGGGGACCTCGTCCGGTCACTGGAACTCTTCCGCGACCTCATGAGCGAGGCGACGCTGGGACGTGCGCTCATGGCCGTGTTCGCCGAGGGCCTGCACCGCCCGGAACTCCTCCAGCGCATGGTGACGGAGGTGTACGAACCGCGCGGCGGGCGCTTCACCAGGACCGTGCTGGAGCACTACGCCGATCGGGGGGAGGTGGACCCGGCCCGGATCACCGACGTCACGACCGACATCGGTGAGGCCATGATGATCAAGTACTGCGCGGACCACCCCGGCGAGGTTCCGTCGTCGGACTACTTGGCGAGGATCGTCGACGAGGTCATCCTGCCCGCGGTCGGCTGGGCCCCGGAACGGTAGCCCGAGAAGTGTCTCCCGGGACCGGTGTCCCGGGAACGGACCCAGGGGCCCGAGCCGAGGACCCGGGCGCGATCGGCCCCTCCTTCGCCGAGCCGAACACCGGATCGTGCTCCAGCCAGTGGTCAGGGCACCAGCCGCACCGCACCGCGCGGCGGGTCCTCGTCCGCGAGCGGAACTGGGGCGGCGTCCGGCCCCGACCGGTGGCCGGAGCGAATCGCGCGAGGGGAGAGGGCGCGCGTCACCAGGTCGAGGTGAACTCCCCGGCCTCGCGCTGCCACGCGGGGCCGCAACAGCGGCGGCCCGCCCGGGGTTGGCTGTCCGATCCTCATCGGCGCGGCGAGAGGCAGTCTGGTGGCAACGCGAGGGAACCGCGCCGCAGGCGTCCGTTGAGGGTGGTGGCGGGAGACGGGTGGGCGGATTGATCCACAAAACGACCTAGCGGTCGACCAGACGGGAGAGCTCCACCCGGGAGCGGATGCCGAGCTTGCTGTAGATGTTGCGCAGGTGGTGGTCCACCGTGCGGGTGCTCAGGAAGAGCCGCGCCGCGACCTCCCGGTTGGTGGCCCCGTCCGCCACGTGACGAGCGATCCGCAACTGCTGCGGACTGAGCAGGTCCACCCCGCCGACCTCGCGCGCCGCCGTGCTGCCCCGCGCGGCGCGGAGTTCCTCCCGGGCCTGCCGCGCCCACGGCCGGGCGCCCAGCCGGTCGAAGACCTCCATCGCCGTGTGCAGGTGCTCGCGGGCCCGTCCCGGGTGACGGGAGCGGCGCAGGTGCCCGCCGTACAGCAGCCGCGTCCGGGCCTCCTCGAAGTCGCAGTAGCCGGAGGAGTGCAGGTCCAAAGCGCTCTCGAAGTACCCGTTCGCCTCGTCGCCCTCCCTCAGCAGTCCACGGCAGCGCATCACCTGGGCCCGCGCGGTGTCCTGGCCGGTGGCCTCCGCCCAGCTGCCGAAGGTCTCCACCGCCTCGCTCACACGCACCGCGACTCCGCCGCGCACCGACGCCTCCACCAGGTGCGGGGTGATCAGCAGCCGCACCGCCGCGTGGCCGCTGCCGGGGCCGGACCGGGCCAGGGCTCGCAGCCGCATCGCCGCCTCCGAGGTGCGCCCGGAACCGAGGTCGAGCAGGGCCAGCGCCCAGGCCGCCAGCCCGGCGGGCAGCCCCACGTCGTGTTCCCCGGCCAGGGCCAGGGCGGTCCCCGCGTGCTCCCGGCACGCGTCCTCGTCCCCCCTGATCGCGGCGACGAAGGCGAGCGCGCCCCGGTGGTGGCTCGCGCAGTTGTCCTGCCCGGACCCCAGCGAGGCACGCAGCCCCTCGGCGGCACTCCCCTCCGCCAGGGAGAGGCGGCCGAACCACATCTCCGCGTAGGTCAGGAACTCCAGGGCCTGGGGGACCAGCGTGAGCGCCCCGGTTCGGCGGGCCACCGACGCCGCCCGTCCGGCCAGGTCACGCGTGCGTACGTGGTCGCCACGGAGCAGCCCCGCGATCGCGCCCAGGACGAGTGCCTGGGGGTCCCCGATCCGGTCGGCGGTCTCCACGGCCCTCTCCAAGAGCGCGACGCCCTCACGGTGGCGCCCCTGGAACATGGCGGCCTTGCCGGTCATGTAGTCGAGGACCAACCTGTTCCAGGGCTGGTCGGTGCCCTCCTGCCCGACGGGTTCCCCGGGAGCCGTCTGCTCCATGAGGTCACGGGCCCGTCGGGCGGTCGCGAAGAAACGCTCGTGGTCACCGGTCAGGCAGCTGGCCTCACCCGCCTGGAGCAGGACCCGCAGCGCCGCACCGGGGTCGCTCGGCGCCAGGCGGTCCGCGGTGGACCCGAGGCGCTGGAAGGCGTCGATGGCGACGCCCGAGCGCAGATCCATCTCGGCCCGCAGCAGGTCGGCGCGGACCTGGACGGTGTGGCCGCCGCCGGGGCCGCCGGTGCCTCCGGTGCCGCCTGGGCCCGTGGCGCCCCGGGCCGGACTCACCCGCGCGAGAACCCGCCTGGCCCGGTCCGGATCACCCGAGAGCCACGCGGAGCGGGCGGCGTCGGTCAGGCGCAGCCCCCGGAGGTCGGGGTCGGGGGTCAGCCGGGCGGCGTGTTCGTGGAGGAGGGAGGCGGGCGCGTGTCCGCCCTGGTCGACGGTGCGGCGGGCCTCCTCGTGGAGGGCGGCGGCGACGCGTTCGTCGGGGGTGCCTCCGGCCAGGGCCCGGTGCCGGATCGCACGGCCGGTGTCCCCGGCAGCCTCGTGGGCGCGGGCCAGGTCCAGGTGGGCGGAGCGCCGCTGGGCGGGAGAGGCGTGGTGGTAGGCGGCGGAGCGGGCCAGCGGGTGGGTGAGCCCCGTCCGCGCCCCGGTGTCGGCGACCAGCCCGGTGCGGCGGGCGGGTTCGAACGGGTCGGCGTCGGAACCGTCGGGATCCGGGGCGTGGGGATCGGCGGCGGCCCGCACGAGGGCGAGCCGGGTGGCCCGGGGGAGTCGGGCGAGGTCCGTGGCGAAGGCGTCGGTGAGCTCGCCCCGGGAACGCGGCGGTTGGTCCAGGGCGGCTGCCCCGGAGCGCTGTTCGGAATCGGTCCCCTCCAGCAGTTCCATGGCGGCACGGGGGTTGCCCTCCGCGGCCTCGGCGAGGGTCACCGCGACGGGCACCGCCAGCCCCTCCGTGTCCCGGTCCCCGCAGGCATCGGAGAGCAGGTCCAGGACCGCCTCCTCGGGCAGGGGGCGCAGCCGGAGCACGGGGATCCCGGTGAGCCGGTGGGGGTCGCCGTCCCTGGCGCTGAGCAGGACCGCCGCACCGTCGTGGGTGAGGCGGCGCGCGACGAAGGCCACGGTCTCCCGTGAGGGCGGGTCGAGCAGGTGGAAGTCGTCCACGCAGAGCAGGAGCGGGCTCCGCGCGGCCACCTCGGCGACCAGCCCGAGAGCAGCGTTGGCCAGCGGGAAGGCCTCTCCCGGGTCGCCGGTGTCCAGGGCCCGGGTGAGCGTTTCTCGTTGGGCTCGGGGGAGGTGCGGGAGGAGGGGGAGCGCGGGGCGCAGGAGCTGGTGCAGACCGGCCAGGGGTAGGCGGCCCTCGCCAGGGGCGGCGCGGGCGCGCAGCACGGTGAAGCCGTGCGCCTCCCCTTCGGCGCGTTCCAGTAAGGCGGTTCGGCCCACACCGGCGGCACCCGTCACGAGCAGGCCGCCGCCGCGTCCCGAGCGGGCGGTGTCGAGCAGGCGTCGGACGGTGAGCAGTTCGTGGTCGCGCCCTCGGAGGGGCGTCGGGCGTGTGAGCGGGTTCACGCTGATCACCCCCTCAAGTTACTCGTCGGTTAAGTCCGAGTAAAGGGACTGGCGATTCAGCCGATGCGCACCCTGTGACCGGAGGCACACAATCGGGGTCCCCGCTTCCCCCACCCTCGGAGACCACATGAGACGCCTGACCGCCCTCCTTTGCGGGCTCGTCCTCGCCCTCACCGCGGCCCTCCAGGCCGCCCCCGCCACCGCGAACACCCACACCCCGGTCGTCTTCGTCCACGGGTTCATGGGCAAGGGCGGCCAGTGGGACGACATGCGCGCCGCCCTCGTCGACTCCGGTTACCCCGAGGACCGCCTGCACGTCTTCTCCTACGACTGGGCCCGGTCCAACACCACCATCGCCGGGCAGCTCGCCGACCACGTCGAGGGCGTACGCTCCCAGCACGGGGCGGACCGCGTGCACCTGGTCACCCACTCCATGGGCGGTCTGTCCTCGCGCTACTTCATCAAGAACCTGGGCGGCACGGACGCCGTCGACCAGTGGATCTCCATCGGCGGTCCCAACAACGGGACCAACATCGCCAACCTCTGCCCGTCGCCCATCACGCCCTGCGAGGAGATGCGGCACGGGTCGAACTTCCTGAACGGCCTCAACGGCGGCGACCCGACACCCGGGCCGGTCCGGTACACGACCCTGCGCTCCCCCTGCGACATCGTCATCTCGCCCACGGACAGCACGTCGCTGCCCGGCGCCGACAATATCCAGGTGGGATGCGTCGAGCACGTCTCGATGATGTGGAACGGCGAGGTCATCGACCACGTGCGCGGCATCGTCAGCTGACCCGCTTCCAGCTGAGGGCGCCGTGTCGCCCTGTCGCCCTGTCGCCGTGTCGACAAGGGGACAGGGCGACAGAAAGGCGGGGTGGCGGTCGAACCGCCGCCCCGCCCGCGCGTGCGCGCCCGCCGCTTCTACTTGGCGGCGGGGGCCTGGTCGCTGTCGTCGACGTGCAGGTCGACGCCCTGGATGCTCTTCGGCACCAGGGAGACCGCGACGAAGGAGATCACCGACAGGCCGATGATGTAGACGCCGATGGTCCACGAGGCCCCGAAGGAGGTCAGCAGCATCTCCGCGATCATGGCGGCGAAGGCACCTCCGAGGATCGCGCCCAGGGCGTAGCCGATGGACACGCCCGAGTAGCGGACCTCGGCCGGGAACATCTCCGCGTACAGCGCCGACTGGGGACCGTAGCTCAGTCCGAAGGTCAGCGTGAAGATGAAGACGCCCAGAAAGTACATGAGGATGTTGCCGGTGTCCACCATGAACCACATCGGGACCGCCCACGCGGCGAGCAGGACGTAGCCGATCTGGAAGGTGCGCACACGGCCGATCCGGTCGCAGATCCACCCGCCGTACAGGGTGGAGATCAGCCAGCCGAAGGATGCCAGCGCGGTGGCGAGCAGGACCGGACCCCGGTCCATGCCCAGGCCCATCTCCTCCACCGGACGCGACGCGTAGGTGGCCAGGAAGGCGATCACCAGGTAGCCGGCGGCGTTGTTGGCGACGAAGATCAGCGCGGAGAGCACGACCTCCCTGGTGTTCTTCCGGAACAGCTGGCCGAGCGGCGCGGAGGACTTGGCGCGGCGCGTCTGCATCACCTTGAAGACCGGGGACTCCTCCACGGTCTTGCGAATGAGGTGGCCGATGATGATCAGCAGGAAGGACAGCAGGAACGGGATGCGCCAGCCCCACTCGAGGAAGGCGTCCGGGCCGATGGCCGTGGTGATGCCCCACAGGACCAGGGTCGCCAGGATCATGCCGCAGGGGACGCCGATCTGCGGGTAGGCGCCGAAGAAGCCGCGCTTGTTGGCCGGCGCGTGTTCCACGGACATCAGGGCGGCGCCGCCCCATTCGCCTCCGGCGGAGAAGCCCTGCGCGATGCGCAGCAGGATCAGCAGGATCGGCGCTGCCATGCCGATCTGCGCGTAGGTGGGCAGCAGGCCGATCGCACAGGTGGCGACACCCATCATGACGAGGGTGAACACCAGGATCTTCTTACGACCGAAACGGTCTCCGAGGTGCCCGGCGACGATCGCGCCCAGGGGACGGAAGAGGAAGGAGATACCGATGGTCGCGAAGGAGAGCACCTGCGCCACGGCCGGGTTGGCGTCGGCCAGCGGCGCCATGAAGAGGGGTGCCAGCACCAGGCCCGCTGCCTGAGCGTAGATGAAGAAGTCGTACCACTCGATGGTGGTCCCGACCATGGTCCCCGCGAGGACCTTGCGCTTCTCCTTGGGATCGAGGGTTCCACCGGGTCCTGGGACCGTGGCGTCGGAAGTCGCCATTGCTGCTCCGTAGGTTCTCTACCGGCCGGGGGGCCGAGTTCTCTTTCGGGCCCTGGTCGCCGGACATCCCTGACCGAACACGGAAGCGGCGGATACCGGGACAGACCATGAGCTCCAGCACACCATGCCATGTGATGCAGTGCACTTTCTACATCGGGCCCTGCTTTTCCCAGCTAGATGCATCTGTCCTTACCGAACGGTCGGTTGGGAACACCTTCTGACAAGGGAGCCTGGCAGCACGCGACCACCCGGTCACGAACCAAAGAAGTTTCCACGCCGTCCGCCTGGTGAGACGTGTCGCCCCGTCGACACGTCGTCATGTCGACCCTGGTCCTCCGGGGCCCGCCGCGACGACCTCCTCGACCTCGGCCCGCGCGGTCACCTCGGGGAACTGGTGGAGCCACCAGGTCGCGCCCGCCTCCGAGTAGGGCGCGGGGTCCGTGCCGGGCGGCCCGCCCACCGCCACCTCGAACCCGCGCAGGTCACCCCGGTGCTCGGCGATGACGGACAGCATCTCCGCGAGGTCCTCCGGTGAACCCTCCGGGCACAGCCCCTGGAACCGGGCCGCGCGCCGCAGCGGAGCACCCCTGGTGGACTGCGCGGCCACCCACACGGGGAGCCCCTCCGCCCGCGAGGGGGTGGGCAGAAAGCGCAGACCGTCCACCCGGTAGTGCTCGCCCTCGTGGTGGACGACGTCGCCACTCCAGAGCCGTTCCAGCAGGTCGAGTCCCTCGTCGAGCATCCCGGCCCGGGCCCTGGGCGCCGTGGTCTCGCCGAGCCTGCCGAGTTCCCCGCCGTTGTCCCCGCCCAGACCCACGCCGAGGACGAACCGTCCCCCGCTGAGCTGGTCCAGGGCGACGGCCTGCCGGGCCACCACCTGCGGCCTGCGCCGGGACAGCGGTGTGACCCGGGTGCCCAGGACGATCCGCTCGGTCGCCACCGCCATGGCGGCCAGGGCGATCCAGGGGTCGCAGACCGGCAGTGTGGGCCGGAGCGGACGCACGACGTGGTCCCAGAGGAAGACGCCGTCGAAACCGGCCAGCTCGGCACGGGCCGCGAGATCGGCCAGCACACGGGGATCGGCGAGCTCCCCGAACGGCGGCAGGTAGAGGGCGCCACGCATCACAGCAGCTCCTTCAGGTAGACCCCGGTCCGGCTGTCCGGCACCGACGCGATCCGCTCGGGGGAGCCCTGGGCGACGATCCGGCCGCCCTCCGAGCCCCCGCCGGGGCCGAGGCCGACGACGTGGTCGGCGGTGGCCACGACCCGCATGTCGTGCTCGGCCGCCACCACCGTGGCCCCTGCCGCGACCAGGTCCCGCAGGCGGCCCATGAGGACGTCGGTGTCGTGGGGGTGCAGGCCCGTGGTGGGTTCGTCGAGCAGGTACACGGTGTCCGCCACCCGGCGACGCTGGAGCTCGGTGGCGAGCTTGATCCGCTGCGCCTCGCCGCCGGACAGTTCGGTGGCGGGCTGGCCCAGGCGCAGGTATCCCAACCCCACCCCGGCCAGGGTGTCCAGGGCCCGGCGCACCGAGGGTTCCTCAGTGAAGAACCCCGCGGCCTCCTCCACCGACATGGCGAGCACCTCCGCGACGGTGAGCCCCCGGTACCGCACCCGCAGGGTGTCGTCGTTGTAGCGGGAGCCGCCGCAGGTCGGGCAGGGCGCGTAGGTGGTGGGCAGGAACAGCAGCTCGACCGACACGAACCCCTCACCCTCGCAGGTCGCGCAGCGGCCCTCCACCACGTTGAAGGAGAACCGGCCGGGACCGTAGCCGTACGCGCGGGCGTCGTCGGTCGCGGCGAACAGCTTGCGGACGGTGTCGAAGAGCCCGGTGTAGGTGGCCAGGTTGGAGCGCGGTGTCCGCCCGATGGGCTGTTGGCTGACCCACACCACGCGTCCGCGTTCGGCTGCTTCATCGGCGATCCGGCCCAGCAGCGTGGACTTACCGGAGCCGGACACCCCGGTGACGGTGGTGAACACCCCGAGGGGAACGTCCACGTCAAACCCCCGCAGGTTGTTGCCGGTGACCCCGCGCAGCTCCAGTCGGCCGCGCACCTCGTGCGGTCGGGTTTCGGGCAGGGCGCGGTGGAACAGGTAGCGGCGGGTCACCGACTCCGGGACGTCGCGCAGCCCGGCCACCGGCCCGCTGTACAGGACCCGCCCGCCATGCTCACCCGCGTCCGGGCCGACGTCCACGATCCAGTCCGCGCCCCGCACGATGTCGAGGTCGTGCTCGACGATGCACACGGTGTTGCCGCCGTCGCGCAGTCTTCGGAGGATGCCGGTGAGCGCCTCGCAGTCGGCCGGGTGCAGCCCCGCCGAGGGTTCGTCCAGCACGTAGACCACGCCGAACAGGCCCGTGCCGAGCTGGGTGGCCAGCCTGATCCTCTGGAACTCGCCGGTGGACAGGGTCGGCGCCGGCCGGTCCACGCTGAGGTAGCCCAGGCCCAGCTCCTCCAGGACCTCCACCCGACCGGCGATCTCACCGGCCAGGGTCGCGGCGGCCCCGGTCCCCTCCCGCCAGGGGCGCAGAAGGTCGGAGAGTTCGGCCAGGGGCAGCGCCGCCAGCTCGGTGATGGTGTGTCCGGCGAAGGTGACCCGGAGGGCCTCCTGCCGCAGCCGACGCCCGTCGCACTCCGGGCAGGTGCGGTTCACCATGAACTCCGCCGCTTTGCGCCTCCTGGTCTCGCTGGCGGAGGAGGCGTAGGCCTTGAGCACCAGTCTGCGCGCGCTGCTGTACCTGCCCTGGTAGGGGCGGTGGACCCGGCCCGCCTCCCGGACGGGGTGGACGGTCACCACGGGCTGTTCGTCGGTGAAGAGGATCCAGTCGCGCTCGCTCTGGGGCAGTTCCCGCCAGGGGCGGTGGATGTCGTACCCGAGGGTGTCGAGGATGTCGCGCAGGTTCTTGCCCTGCCAGGCCCCGGGCCAGGAGGCGACGGCCCCTCCGGCGATGCTCAGAGAGGGGTCCGGGACCATCGACTCCTCAGTGACCTCGTGTTCGATCCCCTCGCCGTGGCACACCGGGCAGGCGCCGACCACGGTGTTGGGGGAGAAGGAGTCCGAGTCCAGGCGCTCCGCGCCGGGCGGATAGGTCCCCGCGCGGGACAGGAGCATGCGCAGAGTATTGGAGACCGTGGTCAGGGTGCCCACCGTGGAGCGCACGGACGGCGCGGTCCTCGGTTGGGCGAGCGCCACGGCGGGCGGCATGCCGGTGATGTCGTCCACTTCCGGCGCCGGGAGCTGCTGGAGGAGGCGGCGGGCGTACGGCGCGACCGACTCCAGGTACCGGTGCTGGGACTCGGCGTAGAGGGTCCCGAAGGCCAGTGAGGACTTCCCGGAACCCGAGACGCCGGTGAAGGCGACCAGGGCGTCACGGGGCAGCTCCGTGTCCACGTTCCTCAGGTTGTGGATGCGGGCGCCGCGGACCCGGATGCGGTCGTCGAACTCTGTCATGTCCCCAGATGTACCCGCTCGGGCCCGTCACCTCGACGGACGGGGGGCGGCCCGGTGCCGGGGCCGCCCCCGCCTGAGGGGTTTCGGGGAGGGGCGGAGGGTCAGGACCCGGTGGTGCCGCGGGCGTCGTCAGTGCGGCGCAGACCCAGACGGCCCCGGGTGAAGAGGGTGAGGAGCACGGCCACGGTCAGGACCGCGGTGACCTCGACCGTCCCGGCGGGGTCGCCCACGAGCATGCCCTTGAGCCCGGAGACGACGTTGACGGCGGCGTGGGCGATCACGACGGCGATCACACCGCCGCGCGCGGAGTTGAAGACGTGGCCCAGGACGACGGTGAGTCCCACGCAGAGCAGGGCGTAGGCGGGGAAGTACACCTCGGACTGGACGGTGCCCGCCATCTCGAAGAGGGGGGCGTGCCAGACGGCCCAGACCGCGCCGAGGGTCACGTTGGCGGCCAGCGGCGGGAGCGCGCCCTGGAGGCGGGGCAGCGCGAACCCGCGCCAGCCCAGCTCCTCGTTGCCGCCGCCGACCAGCGCGATGAGCACGAACTGGACCGGCACCCCGAGGAGCGCGGCCCTGAGCGCCTCCTCCTCGACCGCGGCAGTCCCCATGAACACGGGGAGTGCGGCCGCTCCGGCGATGGCGAGGACGATCAGCGCGGTGATGGCGTAGGGCCAGATTCCTCCCCGGCGGCGGAGGGAGTGGCGCCGGAAGAGGGCGCCCACTCCTGGACGGCCCTGGGTGAAGGCGGTGACGAGGATCGCCGCCACCATCGGCCCGAAGGCGCCGACGAGGACGGCGGGTGTGGGGTCGCCGCCGTCGAGGAGCCGTGAGCCGAACCACCAGGCGGTCCAGGAGAAGGCGAAGGCGAGGACCAGGAAGGCGGTGAGGCCTCTCGGGTCGACGGCGGTGGTCCGCGAGGGGTCGGGGGCGGTGACGGGTGCGGTCCTGTGGGGACGTGAGGAGGAGATCTCGGTTGCCATGCAGAGAAACATACACCGTTGGATAGAATCCAACAACGTATGATTGCTTGTATGCTGTTGGACATGGACGAACAAGGCTCCGACCCGCGGATCGACAGCGTCTTCCACCGGCCGCAACGCCGCCGGCGTTCACAACCCGCGCTGAGCAGGGAACGGATCGTCACCGCGACCATCACACTGCTCGACCGCGAGGGCGCCTCCGCGCTGACCATGCGCAAGGTGGCCGCCGAACTCGGGGTGCACGCGACCAGCCTCTACTGGTATGTGGAGCGCCGGGAGGACCTCGTGGACCTGGCCGTGGACGAGGTCCTGGCCGAGGCCGCCGCCACACTGCCCGCGGCCGACCTCCCCTGGGACACCGCCCTCAAAGAGACGGCCCAGCGGTTCTACACGGCGCTGACCTCACACACCTGGGCCGCCGAGTTCGCGGGCTCACGCCCCCTCATCGGCCCGAACGCGGTCGCCCTGTCGAGACGGATCATCGAGGCGCTGGGAGTGCTCGGCGGCGAGGAGGAGCGCCAGGCCGTGGCCATCCGCGCGGTGTCCAACCAGATCCTCGGCGCGGCCACCTCCGCCGTCGCCATGAGCGTGGCCAGGGCGGACCGTGTCGAGGAACACGAGGTCGCCGTCGCGACGGCGGTGTCGGAGCCGGACGCCCTGGCCGTGGAGAACACCTTTTTCGACCAGGCGCTGGACCTCATCGTGCGGGGGATCAGGACCGGTCACGAGAACTGACCGGCGCGGGGCGCCAGACGTCCGACGACGGGAACGGCGCAGGCCCCGCTCCCCCAAGGGGGGACGGGGCCTCCGGGTGATGCGAGGGATCAGCCGGTGTAGTTGGGGTCCTGCTCGATCGGGGTGACCGGTCCGGCCTCGGCCACAGTGGGCTCCGACACCCTCTCCGGCTCGGCCGGAGCGGGAGCGGGCTCCTCGGGATCGGGCTCCACCGGAGCGGGAGTGGGCTCCTCGACGGAGGGGTCCTCCGGGGCTACCGGGCCCGGGGCCTCCGACGGAGCCTCGGGGGCGGGGAGAGCCGGGGAGTCGTCCGACGCGAACGCCGGGGCGGTGCCGAAGAAGGCGGCCGCCATCGCGGCGACGATGAGCACTCGGGACTTCACGCGCATGGTTGACCTCTTGTCGTGTGTTCGGGTGTCCGCTCGGTGAGCGGTCATTCGTTGATCTCGACCGGAGTGCCGATGGGCAGGCGTTCGGCCATCCAGGTGACGTCGTCGTTGGACACCCGGATGCAGCCGTGGCTGACCTCGCCGCCCAGGCCCGACTCGTCGTCGGTGCCGTGCAGCCCGAGCTGGCCGGGACCGCCCGCGAAGCTCTCCAGGGTGTCGGAGTGCCCGCTGAGGCCGAAGGCGAAGGCCCCGTACTCGCCATCGGGGTCCGAGGGCCGCAGCAACTCGGTGAAGTAGTACTCACCGGGCGGCGTCGGGGTGTCCCCCGTACCGATGCCGATCGGGCCGGTCAGGACCTCCTCCTCTCCCTCGGTGACGGTGAGGGAGAACTCCGACATGTCGACCACCACGCGGTACGCGGTGACGGTGATCTCGACGTCGTCGGCCTCGATCCAGCCCGTGGATCCGTTGGGCCGCACCGGCAGGAGCACCTTCAGCCAGTCGCCCCGGGCCTGCTGGACGAGGAAGGCGCGGTCCGCGCCGAAGTCGTTCGGGCTGGCGAGGGTGTGCACGACCTCGCCGCCGTCCGGCTCGGAACGGACCTCGACCTCGTCCGTGAGCGCCGTCGCGATCCGGGCACCCTCGGGTTCCGTCGGCTCCTCGGTCCGTACCGACGCCTCGTAGGTCTCCTCCGGTGGCTCCGACGGCGAGCAGGCGGGCACGACGGCCAGTACGGCGACGGCGGCCAGGACGGGAAGTCTCCCGACGGCTCCACCGGGTGTCAGGGATCGGTGCATGGGGTCCATCCGGTCGAGGGAGTCCGGCGGGTCTCTCCGCGCCGGACACCATGAAGAGTGGTCGAGGAATGTGAAGAACCCGTGTGGCCGCCGTGTGCGTCCCATGTGGTGACCTGCGGCGTCCTCCGACACCCCCGTCGGACCGGCGGACGGCGGTCGTACGATCATCCGTGTCGGGGGAGCCGTCCCCGGTCGGCGAACGGAGGCCTTCACGTGTGCGCGCATGTCCTGGTGGCCGAGGACGACGTGAACCAGGCCGAACTGATCCGGCGGTACCTGGAGCACGAGGGCCACACCGTCCGCGTGGTCCACAACGGCCGGTCCGTGCTGGAGGAACACCACCGCGACCGCCCCGCCCTGATCGTGATGGACGTGATGATGCCGGTGATGAGCGGGTTGGAGGCGTGCCGGGTGCTTCGGGCCGAGTCCGACGTGGCGGTGCTGCTGCTGACCGCCCGGTCCACCGAGGAGGACCTGCTCACCGGGCTGGACCTGGGCGCGGACGACTACGTCACCAAGCCCTACAGCCCGCGCGAGCTCATGGCGCGGGTGCGCACGCTCCTGCGCCGCTCCCGCACCCCGGTCCGGGACGAGGAACGGGTGCTGGAGGCGGGCCTGATCACCGTGGACCCGGCCCGGCACACGGTGCGGGTCGCCGGGGAACCGGTGCAGTGCACCCCCGTGGAGTTCCAGTTGCTCCAGGCCCTGGCGGTCCGACCGGGCCGGGTGCTGAGCCGGGCGCAGCTGCTGGAACTCATCCACGGGATCAGCGGCTACATCACCAAGCGCACCATCGACGTCCACGTGAAGAACCTGCGCCGCAAGATCGAGCCCGACCCCCGGAAACCGGTCCGGCTGGTCACCGTCTACGGCGTCGGCTACAAGCTCGCGGTGCCCGAACGTGTCCGCTGACCGGCCGCGCGGAGGGCGGTGGGCCTCCCTGCGGCACGGCCTGCTGTTCCGCCTGCTGGCGGGGTCGGTCCTGGTGGCGGTCTGCTCGATCACCGCGACGGCCTGGCTGTCGGTGCAGCGGACCTCGGAGTCGATCACCACCCAGCAGGGGGAGACCCTGACGGTGGACACCCACATCCACGACACCCTCGTCGGGTACGCGGCGGCCCACAGGGACTGGGCGGGAGTGGCGGAGACCATCAACGACCTGGCCGAGGAGACCGGCCGCCGGGTCGTCCTGACCACCGAGGGCCGGGCGGTGATCGCCGACTCCGCCGCCCCGGCCAAGGGAGCGGGGGATCCCCCTCCGCTGCCCACCCGGACCTCGTCGGTGGTGGACCCGCTGGCCGTCGACGTGACCCTGGTCGCCGGAAACGGGGACCGCATCGACCCGCGCGCGGTGGGGCCCTTCGCCCTGACGGAGGAGGAGCGCGGGACGCTGCGCGGCCAGGCGGAACAGGGGGTGTCCTGCCTGGAGTCGCTCTACGGCCTCCCCGCCGAGGCGGTGACCGGGCCGAGCGGGCGCCCGGCGGTCGAGGCGGAGGGCGGGGACGCCTACGCGTGGGCCGACTGCGGCCTGGACGCGCTGGACCAGCCGGTCGGCGGTGAGGTGGAGGCGCTGGCCGACCTCAACGCGCGGGCCTCGGACTGCGGGGACCCCCAGGCTCACCTCGAATACGTGATGGACGGCCGCACCGGGGGTCTCGTGATCACGGGGAGTCCGCCCGTGTCGGCGCCGGTCCCGGACGACGCCCGCCCACCGGCCGCGCCGCCCGAGGACCCTGCCGCTCCCGGCCCGGAGGACCCCCCGGAGGCCGCCGATCCGCGAGAGGAGGTCCCCGTTCCCGAACCGGCGCACCCGAACGAGGAGGAGCCCGCCGTTCCCCCGCACGCACCGGGTGCCGTTGATCCGGACGAGGCCACGACCGAGGTTCCGCAGGTGTGGCCGTCACCCGGTGAGGTCGATCCGGCTCCCGGCGCGGAGAGCCTGACGTGGTCCAGGGTCGAACTGGGACCTGAGGAGGCCGCCTGCCTGGACGCCGCCCGACGCGCCCAGCTCGACCCCCACGTGGCGCCCGCCGCGCTGCTGTTCATCGACGACCCCGCGGAGAGCCCTGAGGCGGGGCTGTCACTGTCCCGCGAGGGCGCCCTGCGCCTGGGTGGCGTGGTCCTGCTGATCCTGGTGTTGACCGTGGTGGTGAGCACGACCATCGCGACCCGGCTGCTGCGCCCGGTGCACGCGCTCACCGACGCCGTGAACCACATGAGGGAGGGCGGAGGGCCCACCACCCGGGTCGAAGTCCGCGACGGCGGGGAGATCGGCCGCCTCGCGGAGGCGTTCAACGAGATGTCCGAGCACCTGGAGCGGGCCGAGGACCAGCGCAAGGCCATGGTGAGCGACGTGTCGCACGAGCTGCGGACGCCGCTGAGCAACCTGCGCGGCTGGCTGGAGGCGGTCCAGGACGGCGTGGTCGATCCCGACCCGGACCGCATGGAGATGCTGCTCGGAGAGACCCTGCTGCTCCAGGCGGTGATCGACGACCTCCAGGACCTCGCCCTGGCCGACGCCGGTCGGCTGCGCCTGTCCCCGGAACCGGTGGAGGTCGGCCCCCTCGTCGCCCGGGTGGTCGCGGGCCACGAGCTGCGCGCGGAGGAGGCCGGCGTCCGCCTGGTCGACGAGTCGCGCGACGTGACCCTCGTCGCGGACCGCACCCGGATGCTCCAGCTGCTGGGGAACCTGGTCGGCAACGCGCTGCGCCACACCCCGGAGGGCGGCACCGTCACCGTGCAGGCGTACCGGGCGGGCCCGGACGCCGTGATCCGGGTGGTCGACACCGGGGTCGGCATCGCCGAGGAGGACCTGCCGCACGTCTTCGACCGCTTCTGGCGGGCGGACCGATCCCGCAACCGGCGCACCGGCGGCAGCGGCCTCGGCCTGGCCATCGTGCGCGGACTCGTGGAGCTGCACGGCGGTTCGGTGACGGCGGACAGCACGGTCGGGGAGGGGGCGGCCTTCACCCTCCGGATGCCCCTCGCCGGTCCCCCCGCCAGGTAGGCACAAGTCGACATGGCGACTCAGCGGGGTGTCGACAAGGTGCCGTGTCGATCCGGCGACACACGAGGGCGGAGCCGTTAAGGCCTCGCGGCTTCCAGGGGGACTAGGGTCGCGTCGGCACCGCGAAACCGCCCCGTGTCGGGCGCGGCGACGCGCCAGTGACGCTCCCACCCCCTGGCGACCACGGGTCGCCTCGCGCACACCCACGCCTTCCAACGAACGTTCGACTGACGAAACGCGGGCTGATGAAGGATCGGGACACCCCCTACCTGGTGGGTCTGTTCGCGCTGACCGTGGCCACCGGAATCGTGGACGCGGTCAGCTACCTCGCGCTGGACTACGTGTTCACCGGCAACATGACCGGGAACGTGCTCTTCGTGGGGTTCGGGATCGGCGGCTCCGACAGCGTCCCCCTGCTGAGCAACACGACCGCCCTCGCCGGATTCCTCACCGGCGCCATCGCCGCCGGACGCCTCGTGCGCGGCCGGACGCACGAGACGCGACTACCGACCGCCCACCTGCTGCTGCTCACCGGCACCTCGGTCGCGGTCGTGGTGATCGGCCTCGCCTGGCTCCTGCTCAGCGGTCTCGCGGGCGGATGGCTCCTGGGCCTGACCGCCTTCCTCGCGGCGGCGATGGGGATACAGGCGGTCGCCGCCCGCGGGGCGGCGATCCCCGACGTCAACACGGTGGTCATCACCAGCACCTTGGTGAACTTCGCCCTGGACAGTCCGCTGGCCGGCGGCACGGGGGAGAAGTGGGTGCGCCGCGCCGGTGCGGTGCTCGCCATGGGAGCCGGGGGCGCGATCGGCGCGCTCCTCGTGAACTCCTGGTCCGGCGCTGGGGCCCTGCTCGTCGGTGGCGTGTGCATGGGCGTCGGTACCCTCGTGCTGGCCGCAGCACGGCGCCAACGGCGCTGAGAGCCTTGCGGGTCGTTCCCCTGGCCGCCCGGGGACGGCGGCTTGGGGAGAAGGCCAGGGGCGTACGCGAGTGACGAGCGGACGGCGGCGGGCGCGCAGCAGAGAAGGCTGCCGCTCGGGGTCCCGTGGCCCGAACCGGGCAACGCCTCAATGGGGCGGGCGGCAGGCCTCACGACCTCTCTTCAGGGAGGAAACAGGGCGAGGAGGCTCCGACGGAGAGAGTTCCCTCGTCACTCACACGCAGGGTCATCCCGAACCCGTCCTCGACGTTCCGCACCGAGATCGAGAGCTTGTCGGGACGCCGGTCACTCGTGACCTCGTACCCGTTGTCGGTCCAGTACTGGTGCAGTGCCTCGGCATTGGCCTCGTTGTCCTCGGGATCCAGGTCGCGAAGCCAGTAGATGTGGCTGGCGGAGACGGGCTCGTTCTCGCCGCCGCCCTCACAGCCACCGAAGTTCGGTTGCCCCAGGGGCTCCAACCGGACGTCCCCGGGGAGTACGGCCACCGCGTCGTTGATGTGCTCGTCGATCTTCTCGACGGCCTCGTCCTCGTTGATCAGGTCCTCCGCAACGGGGTCGGGTGTGGCTCGGGTCTCGGGTGCGGATCCGCAACCCGCCACCGTGACGGCGAGTACGGAGAGAGCGGCCACAGTCTTCCAGTTCGTCATTCCGTTCCTGGTTCTCCATCGGCGCTCGCGGCAAGTCAGAGGACGCCTCGAACGAATTCTCCCAAGTATTCGACGGACTTGCCGCTCGCGTCGTTGCCGGACTCCTGGGGTGGGTCGTAGTACTCCGAGTGCGCGGGTCCGAACGGGAACGATCCGCCCGTGGACCCCTCGTCGGACTCGAAGGTGGTGGCTCCGAACTCCTCCGCGAACGGGTCGGGTCCGTGGATGAAGTCAGCGGTCAGGTCGTTGATCTTGTCGTTCTCGGCCGTGGAGACGTGGACGTTCTCCGGGAGGAACCCGAGTTCGGAGACGTGTTGGGCCTTGACACCGGGGCTTCCGACGAAGGCGATCTGGTCGGCGTCCAGGCCCTGGTCGCTCATGGCGGTGTGCCCGACCACGGTGCTGCCATAGCTGTGCCCGATGACCGTGTTGTGCGAGGGCGAGGCCCCCTCGTGGGTGGCACGGAGCCCGGTCTGGAAGCGACTCAGTTCGTCGACCGCACCCTCGGCATTGTCCTCGGACACGGCTTCGGTCACCGACGGTGCGTCGTAGCCGATCCAACTGATGACCGCCGTCTGCTCGGACTCGCTCAATCGGTTGGCCTCGTCCGCGATATCCGAAGCGTTACCCGATCGACCGTTCACGTTCTCCCAGGTGTTCGTGGTCCCGGGAACCATCGTCGCGACGTTGTCCGCGGTGTCGGGGTTGCCGTGGGAGACGATGGCGCGTCCGTTGTCCCCCCTCTCGAAGGCCAACAGGTACTGGCCGGTGTCGGCCGAGCTGTCCCCGAGGTCGTTGAGCAGTGTCTCGACGACGCCCTTCTCGGCCTCAAGTTCCTCGATCTGGTTATCCAGGATCCGTCGTTGTCCATCGTGGCCGGGGCCGTTACTCAGGGCCTCCCGCTCCTCCCTAAGGTCGTCGATCTCGGTGTCGATCCTGTCGGGTTCCTCTGCCAGGTAGTCGCGGTTGAGCTGGTCGCGTACGTCGGCGGGGATGCCGTCCAGGTCCCGGAGGAGGTCGGGGTCGTCGGCCATGGCCTGTTCGCGCTCTTCTTCGGACAGGGAGTCCCACCAGGCGTTGACCAGGTGGGGCGGTTCGCTGCCGTCGATCTCGTCCGGCACCATCGCGGGGTAGTGGTCCCCGTAGGTGGCGATCTGCCCGGCCGTGAGCAGCCCCGCCTCGACCATGCGCTCCAGGGTCTCCTTGCTGGGCCCGGTGCGCAGCTCGATCTTGGTCCGTTCGGCGCGGGTCATCAGGGTGCCCCAGATACCGGCGTGCTCCGAGCGCAGTTCCTCGCGAGTGGCCGCCAGTCGATCGGCCTCGGTCTCGCCGCCGAACAGCTCCAGAACCGCCTGACCGATGGCGTATTCGGAGCCCATGCCCCTGAGTGCCTGGATGTCGGCCTTGGCCTGTTGCCAGCGTTGCACGATGTCGGCGCGGTCGGTGAGGTAGGTGTCGATGTCCCCGGCCCACAGTCGCAGGATCCCGGCGCCGTAGGTGAGGGCCTTGGAGGCCTCCTCCCACGCCATGAGCTCGTCGGCGGAGGCGGAGCTGATGTCCCAGGCGATGCGGTCGGTGAACTGGTTCGCGGAGGAACGCATCTGGCTGTCGGTGTCACCCGACTGGCCCAGCATGTCCGCGTGCAGTTCGTCGAGCTCTTCGGCGCCCGAGCGGATGGTCGGAGGGTCGGCCTCGATCGGGTCCGGCAGACCGAGGGTCATGTCCTCGACACTGGTCATGGGGGGCTTCTCTCAGGGGGTCAGAAGTTGATCGGGATGTCGAGTTCTTCGAGCCCCTCTCGGAACTCGTCCGCGTTCTCGGAGTCCGTGGCGGCGATCTCCAGGACCGATCCCTGGACGTTCTGCGCGAGCGCGATACCGCTACGGGCCGTCGCCTGGATGTCCTCCAGGGTGTTGTCCCCGTAAGTGGACAGGCCCGAGGTCACGTAGGAGGACACCGGGCCGCGCAGGCTCTCCAGGATCGTTTCGAACCTGCCGCCGAGGAGGGCCATGGTCTCAGCGAGCAGCTCGGCCGCTTCCGCCTGGGGGAGGGCGTCGACACTCACGCCGGCTTCGTCGGACATGGGATTCCCGGGGGATGGGGGGCAGGGGTTACGCCGACCGTACTCATCGGCACCCAGATGAGGGATGAGCTCATCCGTCTCGCGTCTCCACCCTGAGCTGCATGAATGGCCACTCGGGTGAGAACGCAAGACCGGGGCCGATTGTGGCCACCTCCCCACGGGGAGGGACCACGGCCCTTGGACGGGTTCCACGACCGGATCCGCCGCCACCCCACCGGCTGGGTCGAGTCGACATGGCGACTCGGCGTGGTGTCGACAAAGCGACCCGGGCGATCCCGGTCAATCCGCTTGGTCGTGGGAGGTCCGTATCCGCTCAGGGCACGAAAAAAGACCCCCCGAAGGGAGTCTTTTCACTGGGTGGGCGTACCAGGACTTGAACCTGGGGCCTCATCCTTATCAGGGATGCGCTCTAACCGACTGAGCTATACGCCCGCGTTCCGTGTGGAACTCTACCGCATCCCGAGGAGCGGAGCGAACCGGAATCCTCGGGTGGAGAGGAGGTGCGCGGCCCTGCCGCGTCCCTCTTCACCTTCGATTTTAGCGGGTTTCGGGAGTGCTCTGGACGGGTCGGGCCCGGCCCCTCGGAGGGACCGGGCCCGGCGCGAGACGGAGGGCTACTCGGCCTCGGAGAGCGTGACGTCGACGCCGCCGACCAGGTCGGAGACCAGGTTGTAGAGCATCGCGCCCACCGTGGACAGGGCCGTGATCAGCACGACGTTCAGCGCGCCGATCACACCCGTGTAGCCGAGCACGCGGCCCGGGGAGAACCAGGCGGCCGGGTTGAGACCCAGCTCGTCCTCTCCGCCGTCACCCTCCAGGAGGGCGTTGATCATGTTGGTCAGTTCGTCGAACACACCCAGCATCGACAGGGTCGCGTAGATCACCGCGACCGCGACGAACAGGATGATGAAGCAGACGAGGGAGACCACGAAGGCGAACTTCATGACCGACCACGGCTCCACGCGGGAGACGGTCAGGTGGGCCTTGCGGCTCGCCAGGGTCGCCTTGACCGCGCTCGGGCCCGCGGGGCTGGACTCCTCCTCGGGCTCCTCGGGCTCGGACCGCGACTCGGTCGCCTCCGGCTCCGGGGTCACGGCCTCCGAGGAGTCCTCAGCGGCCGCTCCCGCCGTCTCCACGTCCGCGTCACCGGCGGTGGCAGCCGCGTCGGACTCGTTGCTGGTGGTGTTCCGCTGGTTCTCAGACATAGAAACGTTACCGCTGGACTTTCGTTGAGACGAGTCGATCCATGTGTCCCGCGGGGCCGCCGAAACGCACCCCACGGGACGTACTGGGCTTAACGCGCAGTCTAGGCCTCGGGGTTGCCTTCACCCGCGAGCCGCTCGCCCGTGTCGGCGTTGGCGGCCTCGACGGCGTCGGCGACCTCCTCGGCCTCGGCCTCCTCAGCGGCCTCGGCGTTCGCGGCGACGGCCACGATCTTGTTGCCCTTGTCCAGGTTCATCAGCCGGACACCCATGGTGGTGCGCCCGGACCGCTTCACCTCGGCGGCACCGGTACGGATGACCCCGCCGGCGGAGGTGATCGCGAAGATCTCGTCCACCTCCGGGTCCACCATGAGGGCGCCGACCAGCTTGCCCCTGGCCTCCACGACCTTGGCGGTCAGCACGCCCTTGCCGCCGCGGTTCTGCACCGGGTACTGCTCCGAGGGGGTCCGCTTGGCGTACCCGTTCTCGGTGGTGACCAGCACGTCGGTGGAGCCGTCGTCGGGGCGGATGACGTCCATGGAGAGCAGGTAGTCGCCCTCCAGGAACCGCATGCCGATCACACCGCTGGTGGCACGGCCCATGGGCCGCAGCGACTCGTCGGAGGCCGGGAAGCGGATCGCCTGGGCGTCGCTGGAGATCAGCAGCAGGTCGTCGTCGGGGAAGACCAGGCGCGCCGCGATCAGCTCGTCCTCCTCGCGGAGGTTGATCGCGATGATGCCCGCCGCGCGCGCGGAGTCGAAGTCCTCCAGGCGCGACTTCTTCACCAGCCCCTCGCGGGTGGCCAGCACCAGGTACGGCGCCGCCTCGTAGTCGCGCAGCGCCATGATCTGCGCGATCTCCTCACCCGGCTGGAAGGGCAGCAGGTTGGCGACGTGCTGGCCACGGGCGTCGCGAGCGGCCTCCGGCAGCTCGTAGGCCTTCGTCCGGTACACCCGGCCCTGGTTCGTGAAGCACAGGATCCAGTGGTGGGTGGTGGTGACGAAGAAGTGCTGGACGATGTCGTCCTGCTTGAGCTGGGCACCCCGCACGCCCTTGCCGCCGCGCTTCTGCGCGCGGTAGTTGTCGATGCGGGTGCGCTTGGCGTACCCACCGCGGGAGATCGTGACGACCACGTCCTCCTCGGCGATGAAGTCCTCCATGCGCATGTCACCCTCGAACGGGATGATGTGCGTGCGCCGCTCGTCGCCGTACTTGTCGACGATCTCGCCCAGCTCCTCGCGGATGATGGTCCGCTGGCGGGAGTCCGAGGAGAGGATGTCGTTGTAGTCGGTGATGAGCGCCATCAGCTCGTCGTACTCGGCGGTCAGAGCGTTGCGCTCCAGCGCGGCGAGCTTGCGCAGCTGCATGTCGAGGATGGCGCGCGCCTGGATGTCGTCGATCTCCAGCAGGCCCATCAGGCCGGTGCGCGCGTCGTCGGCCGAGGCGCTGCCCCGGATGAGGGCGATGACCTCGTCGATCCGGTCCATCGCCCGGAGCAGGGCACGCAGGATGTGCGCCCGCTCCTCGGCCTTGCGCAGCAGGTACTTCGTCCGGCGGACGATGACCTCGACCTGGTGCTTGACCCAGTGGCGGATCATCTGGTCCAGGCGCAGGGTGCGCGGCACCCCGTCGACCAGGGCCAGCATGTTCGCGCCGAAGGTCTCCTGGAGCTGGGTGTGCTTGTACAGGTTGTTCAGCACGACCTTGGCCACGGCGTCGCGCTTGAGCACGATGACCAGGCGCTGACCGGTGCGGCCGCTGCTCTCGTCGCGCACGTCGGCGATGCCGGTGATCTTGCCGTCCTTGACGAGGTCGGCGATCTTCAGCGCGAGGTTGTCCGGGTTGACCTGGTAGGGCAGCTCGGTGATGACCAGGGTCTGGCGGCCCCGGCCGTCCTCCTCGACCTCGACCACGGCGCGCATGGTGATGGAGCCGCGCCCAGTCCGGTAGGCCTCCTCGATCCCGCGCTTGCCCACGATGAGTCCGCGCGTGGGGAAGTCGGGGCCCTTGACGCGGGCGATGAGCTGGTCGAGCAGCTCCTCGTCCTCGGCCTCGGGGTTGTCGAGGTACCAGTTGACGCCGTCGGCGACCTCGCGCAGGTTGTGCGGCGGGATGTTGGTGGCCATGCCGACCGCGATCCCCGAGGAGCCGTTGACCAGCAGGTTCGGGAAGCGGGCGGGCAGCACGACGGGCTCGGAGGAGCGGCCGTCGTAGTTGGGCCGGAAGTCGACGGTCTCCTTGTCGATGTCCCGGAGCATCTCCATGGCCAGCGGCGCGAGCTTGCACTCGGTGTAGCGCATGGCGGCGGCCGGGTCGTTGCCCGGCGAGCCGAAGTTGCCGTTCGGGTCGACCAGCGGCATCCGCATCGACCACCACTGGGCCAGGCGGACCAGGGTGTCGTAGATGGCGCTGTCACCGTGCGGGTGGTAGTTACCCATCACGTCACCGACGACGCGGGCGCACTTGAAGTAACCGCGGTCGGGACGGTACCCGCCGTCGTACATCGCGTACAGCACGCGCTGGTGGACCGGCTTGAGGCCGTCCCGGACGTCGGGGAGGGCCCGGCCGACGATGACCGACATCGCGTAGTCGAGGTAGCTGCGCTGCATCTCGACCTGGATGTCGACGGGTTCGATCCGGTCGGTCACGCGCGACAGGGACTCGACACTGGAGTCCCCGCCCTCAGGGGCGTCGGGGTTGTTCGCATCCGTCACGGATGTCGATCCCTTCTACGAAGCTTGCTGGAGCACGGGTGGGAACGGGGGACCTAGATGTCCAGGAAGCGGACGTCCCTGGCGTTGCGCTGGATGAAGGCGCGCCGCGACTCGACGTCCTCACCCATGAGCACGCTGAACATCTCGTCGGCCTGGGCCGCGTCCTCCAGGTTGACCTGGTCGAGAACACGGCGGTCCGGGTCCATCGTGGTGTCCCACAGCTCGTTGGCGTTCATCTCGCCCAGACCCTTGAAGCGCTGCACCATGTCGCGCGGGCGCGGGTCCCTCTTGCCCTCGGCGATCCCGGCCTCAATGACCCGGTCGCGCTCGGCGTCGGAGAAGGCGTAGCTGGCGTCGCTGCCCTTCTGGTCCCACTTGATCTTGTAGAGCGGCGGGCGGGCCAGGTAGACGTTCCCGGCCTCGACCAGCGGCTTCATGAAGCGGAACAGCAGGGTGAGCAGCAGCGTCCTGATGTGCTGGCCGTCGACGTCGGCGTCGGCCATCAGGATGATCTTGTGGTACCGCAGCTTCTCGGCGTCGAACTCCTCGTGGATTCCGGTGCCCAGGGCGGTGATGATCGCCTGGACCTCGTTGTTCTTGAGGATGCGGTCGATCCGCGACTTCTCGACGTTCAGGATCTTGCCGCGGATGGGCAGGATGGCCTGGTTGTGCGGGTTGCGACCACCCTTGGCGGAGCCACCGGCCGAGTCGCCCTCGACGATGTAGACCTCGCACTCCTCCGGGTTGGTGGACTGGCAGTCCGACAGCTTGCCCGGGAGGGAGGTGGTCTCAAGGAGGGTCTTGCGGCGGGTCAGGTCGCGGGCCTGGCGGGCGGCCACGCGGGCGCGGGCGGCCTGGCTGGCCTTGGACACGATGTCCTTGGCCTCGCCGGGGTTGCGCTCGAACCAGTCGCGCAGGTGCTCGTTGGTGACCTTCTGGACGAAGGACTTGGCCTCGGTGTTGCCGAGCTTCGTCTTGGTCTGGCCCTCGAACTGGGGGTCCGCCAGCTTGACCGAGATGATCGCGGTCAGGCCCTCGCGGATGTCGTCGCCGGTGAGGTTGTCCTCCTTGTCGCGCAGCAGCTTCTGGTCCCGGGCGTACCGGTTGACCAGCGTGGTGAGCGCGGAGCGGAAACCCTCCTCGTGCGTGCCGCCCTCCGCCGTGTTGATGGTGTTGGCGAAGGTGTGCACGGACGAGGTGTAGGACTGGTTCCACTGCATGGCGATCTCGACCGCGATGCCCTCGCCGTCCTCCTCGAAGGAGATGATCGACGCGTGCGCCGGCTCCTTCTTGGCGTTGATGTGCCGGACGTAGTCCGACAGACCCTCCTCGTAATGGAAGGTGTTGACCACGGGACCGTCGTCCGTGTGGTCGGGCCGCTCGTCGCGGATGGTGATGGACAGCCCCTTGTTGAGGAAGGCCATCTCCTGCATCCGGCGGGCGAGCGTCTCGAACGAGAACGTGGTGGTCTCGAAGATGTCCGCGTCGGCCCAGAAGGTGATCTGGGTACCGGTGTCGTCGGTCGCCTCGCCCTTGACGAGGTCGCCCGTGGGGGCGGTCATCTCGTAGTGCTGGCGCCAGACGTGCCCCTGCTGGCGGATCTCCACGTCCAGTGCCGTGGAGAGCGCGTTGACGACGGAGATGCCGACACCGTGCAGACCGCCGGAGACCGCGTAGGACTTTCCGTCGAACTTTCCACCCGCGTGCAGCGTGGTGAGGACGACCTCCACGGCCGGACGCTTCTCCACTGGGTGGATGCCGACCGGGATGCCGCGGCCGTTGTCGGCCACCCTGATCCCGCCGTCGGCGAGCAGCGTCACCTCGATGGCGTCGGCGTGGCCCGCCAGGGCCTCGTCGACGGAGTTGTCGACCACCTCGTAGACCAGGTGATGCAGACCCCGCTCGCCGGTGGAGCCGATGTACATACCCGGGCGCTTGCGTACTGCCTCGAGCCCTTCGAGAACCGTGATTGATCCTGCGTCGTAGGCCAAGTGGGAACACCCTCCTGCTGGGGACGCCTGTCGGCAGCGGCCGAGCGGACGACGGTCAACCCACGACAGGGTGATCGGAGGGCCGACTTGCCGCGACACCTGGGGGATCACCGTTCGCCGCACGGGCCGTCCGCCCACCCTCTACATGGGAGCGTGATACCGGCTACAGGCGTCTGAAGAACCGTCTCCATGATACCCCGCCCGGTGCGACAAAGTGGCATTGGCGGCCCTGTGCCGCTCCAGAACGAACGTTCGGGGCGGGAGCCGAGTCCCTACACGCGGGAGACCCCTTGCGCAAGTCCCGGCGCGGTTGAGTGGCCTTCGCAAGGCCTCCGCGCCTCCCCGGTACGGCACCGCGGGAGCAGAGGGGACGCACCTCCGGGGAACACGCCCCGGGGCGGCCGTCGGCGCACCGCACTGGACCCCCAGGTCACAGACGTGTCGAGGGCAACAGGGGGCAATCCGGACGGGATCACCGTCGACGAAAACCCGGCCCCTTGACCTTGATCGCGATGACCGTGCCGTCGCCCAGTTCCTCGTTCAGGCGGCGCATCAGGTCCCGAACCATCGCTCGCGCGTGGGCCGCCATTGTCGGTGAATCGGCGACGACAACGAGTTCGCCCTCCGAATAACTCTCCGGTCGCAGGTGTTCGGCGTTGAAATCACCAACGATGTCCGCCCACCGGCCGAACACGCCGCCGATGGCGACCTGTTCCTGCCAGCCGTGCTCGATCAGCCAGGTGCGCACCGCGTCGCCGAACAACTGCGGTTCGTTCCGTGACCGCAACCGGCCACGCCTGCGGTTCCGGTTCATGCCCCGGGGGACGGCGCCGCGCTCGCGTGCCTCCGCACGGGCTCGGGCCAGAGCCTGGCGCGCCAGGTCGGCGCCGGAGGCCGGGGGGGTGTCCGGGACCGGAGGAGCCTGCGGCGCGGTCGGCGAACCGTTGTCCACAGGGTGTGGACGGACCGCGTCGGACGGGGACCCCTCGGCGTCGCGACGGGAAGCTGGATCCACAGGCTGTGGACAACCCTCACGCACTCTCGACCACCCCCTGGCGCACGCCGAACCGCGCACCGTCCAGCTCTTCCGGGATGTCCTCGGCGACCGCCGCCGTCACCAGCACCTGCTCGGTGTCGCGCACCCGCTCGGTCAGCCTGCGGCGGCGCTCGGAGTCCAGCTCGGCGAAGACGTCGTCCAGGATGAGAACCGGGTCGTCGCCTTCGGCTCTCAACAGCTCGAACGCGGCCAGCTTGAGCGAGAGGGCGTACGACCACGACTCCCCCTGGCTGGCGTACCCCTTGGCAGGCAGGTCACCGAGCTGGAGGTGCAGGTCGTCACGGTGCGGGCCGACCAGGCTGACACCCCGCTGCAGCTCCCGGTCACGCGTCCGCTCCATGGCCTCGCGCAGGAGGTCCACGAGCTGTGGGCGCTCGTGCGGGAGCTCCCCTTCCTCCTCCACCCAGGAGCTCCGGTAGGTGGGCACGGCCGGTCCACCGGAGTCGGTCAGCCCCGCGTACGAGTGCGCGATCAGCGGACGCAGCTCCTCGACCAGGGCCAGCCGCGCCGCCAGGAGCTCCGCGCCGGTCTCGGCCAGGTGGGAGTCCCAGACCTCCAGCGTGCTCAGGTCCGGGGCGGCCCGCTGACGCAGCCGCGCCGAGGCCGACTTCAGCAGGGCGTTGCGCTGCTTGAGCACCCGCTCGTAGTCGGAGCGCACCCCCGCCATCCGGGGAGCGCGCGCCACCAGGAGGTCGTCCAGGAACCGGCGCCGCTCCCCGGGGTCACCCTTGACCAGGGCCAGGTCCTCGGGGGCGAACAGCACCGTCCGCAGGATGCCCAGCACGTCGCGGGGGCGCCCGGCAGCGCCACGGTTCACCCTGGCGCGGTTGGCCCGGCCCGGGTTGATCTCCAGGTCGACCAGCATGTCCCGGCCGTCGCGGACGACCTTGGCGCTGACGATCGCACGCGGAGCGCCCTGGCGGACCAGAGGGGTGTCCGAGGAGACCCGGTGGCTGCCGAGGGTGGCGACGTACCCGACCGCCTCGACGAGGTTGGTCTTGCCCTGGCCGTTGGACCCGACGAAGACGCTCACGCCGGGTTCGAGCCGCAACTGGGCCGTCTCGTAGGAACGGAAATCGGCCAGTTGCAGGTGGGAGACGTACATCCGGCCTTCCTCCTGGGACGGGGGAGCGGGAAACGGTGGGGAGGTCCGAGTGGAAACGCCACCCGGGGTCGGTCCGGTGAGCCCGGACCGACCCCGGGTGGCGGAGCGGGCGCGGTCAGCCCTGCTCGGAGTCCTTGGGACCGGCCTTGGTGACGGCGTGCCCGCCGAACTGGTTGCGCAGGGCGGCCACGACCTTCATGGCCTCGCTGTCGTCCTGACGGGACGCGAACCGCGCGAAGAGGGAGGCGGTGATCGCCGGGGCGGGGACCGCGAGGTCCACGGCGGCCTGGACGGTCCAGCGGCCCTCACCGGAGTCCTGCACGTACCCGCGCAGCTCGGACAGGTCCGGGTCCTCCTCCAGGGCGCGGCCCAGCAGGTCCAGCAGCCAGGAGCGCACGACGGTGCCCTCACGCCAGCTCTCGAAGGTGCCCGGCACGTCCTTGACGATCCCGGAGGCGACCATCAGCTCGTAGCCCTCGGCGAAGGACTGCATCATGCCGTACTCGATGCCGTTGTGGACCATCTTCACGAAGTGGCCCGCGCCGACGGCGCCGGCGTGCACGAAGCCGCCGCCGTCGTCGGGGGTCAGGGAGTCGAAGACGGGGCGCAGGCGCTCCACGTCCTCCGCTCGGCCGCCGACCATGATCCCGTAGCCGTTCTGGCGTCCCCACACACCGCCGCTGACGCCCGCGTCGACGTAGCCGACGCCCCGGGCCGCCAGTGCCTCGGCGCGCGGCGCGTCGTCGACGTAGTGGGTGTTGCCGCCCTCGACGACGATGTCGCCCTCGGAGAGGAGGTCGCCGAGCTCGGAGACGATCGTGGCCGTCGGGTCGCCGGACGGGACCATCACCCACACCACGCGGGGGGCTTCGAGGCGGTCGACGAGCTCCGTCAGGGTCTCGACGTCGCGCTCGCCGGGGGAGACGTCGTAGCCGACGACCTCGTGCCCCTTCTCACGCAGGCGGGCGGCCATGTTGCCGCCCATCTTGCCGAGACCGATCATTCCGAGTTGCATGTGTGGACTCCCCTAGGGCACCTGCGGACATGTGGAAGCCGACCGGCCCGTGGCGCTGTGCACGGGCCGGGCGGCGGACGCTCGTCGGTGGAACGGGCGGTCCGGTCAGCCGGAGAGGCGGACCGGCATGATCAGGTAGCGGTACTCGGGGGAAGCACCCTCCTCAGCGGGCTTCCCGGTGAGGATCGCGGGCTTGGTCGAGGTGGTGAAGTGCAGGCGGGCCACGTCGGTGCCGATGGCGCCCAGCCCGTCCAGCAGGAACCCGGAGTTGAAGGCGATCTGGATGTCCTCGCCGTCCAGGTCCGCCTCCAGGGTCTCCACGGCCTGCGCGTCCTCGCCGGTGCCCGCCTCCAGGACCAGCGCGCCCTGGGAGAAGGCCAGGCGCAGCGGGGTGTTGCGCTCGGCGACCAGCGAGACGCGCTTGACGGCCTCGACGAACTCGGAGCGGCTGACCTCGGCCACGGTGTTGAAGGTGTCCGGCAGCAGGGCGCGGTACTTGGGGAACTCGCCGTCGAGCAGGCGCGTGGTGGTCCGGCGGCCGCCGCCCTCGAAGCCCATCATGCCCTCGCCGGTCTCGGTGCCCGACAGGGCGATGGCGACCTCGGCTCCGGAGGTGAGCGACTTCGCGGTGTCGTGGAGGGTCTTGGCCGGGACCAGCGCGACGGCGGACAGGTCCGGGTTCTCCGGCTTCCAGCTCAGCTCGCGGACGGCGAGGCGGTAGCGGTCGGTGGAGGCGAGGGTGATGGTTTCGCCCTCGATCTCGACGCGGATGCCGGTGAGCATCGGGAGGGTGTCGTCACGGCCGGCCGCCACGGCGACCTGGCTGACGGCGGCGGCGAACGCGTCGCTGCCGATGGTCCCGCTCACGCCGGGCATCTCCGGGAGGGACGGGTAGTCCTCGACCGGCATGGTGTTCAGGGTGAACTTGGCGCTTCCGCAGCTCACGACGACCTTCGGGCCGTCCGTGGAGATCTCCACAGTCTGTGGAGGAAGGTTGCGGGTGATCTCGGCGAGGAGACGGCCGGAGACGAGGGTCTGCCCCGGCTCCTCGATCTCGACGTCCACCGAGACCTGCGCCGAGACCTCGTAGTCGAAGCCGGAGAGGCGGACGCGCTGGCGGTCGTCGACCTCGCCGGCGTCCAGCAGGATTCCGGCCAGGACCGGTACAGAGGGGCGCGTCGGCAGTGTGCGCGCTGTCCAGGCGACAGCGTCGGCCAGTACGTCGCGTTCGACCCGGAACTTCACTTTCCGACTCTCTTTCCGCCCGACCGGGGACCGGTCGCGCCTCAACGTTGCAGCTCGTGGGTGTCTCGTGGGTCCGCCGGGGGTTGTTTCCCCAGGGTGTGGACGGCGTCCGCAGCGAGGGCGGACCGTGCCGCCGGAGCGGTCTCGGACTCCGTAGGGGTCACCGCTCAGATCCGGGCGGCGGAGGACAGGGGCGAGACCACACGTTACCCGGATTCACCCGCTGCCGCTGCCAGCTCCGGACTGACCCGCCGTCACCTCGATCTCAGGCGTTTGTCCACAGATTTTCCGCGAAGCTGTTTTGACGCCACATCTTGGTTACTGAAGGTGCGTAGTAGTAGTAGGGCCTGTGGATAATGTGGATAACCCTTGTTCTCGCAGGTCAGACTGCGAATTTTTGTCCACAGGCCCTGTGGATGACCCTGTGTGTAACTCGGGCCTCCTGTGGACAAGTCGAGGGCCCCACAGCTTGTCCACAGACCGTCCACAGGTTCGTCCACAGCTTTTCCCCAAGTTGTCCACAGTGCCCTGTGGTTCGGTGGTCCGGGCATCGGTGACGGTGTCCACAGGGCGACCCTGGGTTACCCACAGGCTCGGTGCTGTTGTCCACAGGTTATCCACAGGGTTGTCCACAGAATTCGACCCTCCCCTGTGGATAACTTCGCGGAGAAACCCCAAAACTTTTTTTCGAAGGCCGACGCAGACCGCGCGAACCTGGACAAAGACTCTGTGCACAGGGTTTTCCACAGGCCCTTGTCGAACCACCTGCCCCGAACTCCGTCGCGACCCAGGCCAGACCCTCCGCAGGCTCCGTTGTGGTCAGGGCAACAGCCCCAGGAGGCCGTGAGAACCAGGGGAAACGGTGCGTGTCCGGTACGGACGGTGCGGCTCGGCGACGAGGCGGACTTACCCGTCTCCGAGGTGCCAACACCCACACAAGCCTGTGGATAACTCGGTGTGGGCGGTTCCGGGGGAGCCCCGGAGACTGTGGACAAGCGCGGAGCCGTCGCACGAAGGGCGAGAGAGGGCGGGGGCCACCCGGTGACGGGCCCAAGGGGACAAGGAGAGAAGTCGACACGTCGACCAGTGGACTCGGTGACACGTCGACTGGGAGACACACGGACGCGGAGGCGGGCGACGGGGTGACGGTCGTCGGCGGGGCCGTCGCGAGGCGGACGCGAGGCGGACGCGGGCGCCCCAGGGCCCCTCTGACACGACGGAGGGGCGGCCGCCGTGCTGGCGGGGCCGCCCCTCCCGATCGTCGTGTGTACCCGGGGCCGGTCAGGTCAGCGAGGGCTGGTCCTTGATCCGGCTGGTCAGCTCGTGCACCTGGTTGTAGATGGAGCGGCGCTCCGCCATGAGCGCCCGGACCTTGCGGTCGGCGTGCATGACGGTGGTGTGGTCGCGGCCGAACTGCTGACCGATCTTGGGCAGGGAGAGGTCGGTCAGCTCACGGCAGAGGTACATGGCGATCTGCCGGGCCGTCACCAGCACCCGGGAACGGGAGGTCCCGCACAGGTCCTCCAGGCTCAGCCCGAAGTAGGCCGCGGTCTGGGACATGATCGCGCTGGCCGTGACCTCGGGCACCTCGGCGTTGGGGACGAGGTCCCGCAGCACCTGGCCGGTCAGGTCCAGGTCCACCGACTGCCGGTTGAGGCTGGCGAAGGCGGTCACGCGGATGAGCGCGCCCTCCAGTTCCCGGATGTTGGTGGAGATCTTGCTGGCGATGAACTCCAGGACCTCGGGCGGCGCGGCCAGACCCTCCTGAGCGGCCTTCTTGCGCAGGATGGCGATCCGGGTCTCCAGCTCGGGCGGCTGGACGTCCGTCAGAAGCCCCCACTCGAACCGGCTCCGCATCCGGTCCTCCAGCGTGGTCAGCTGCTTGGGCGGCCGGTCGCTGGAGATGACGATCTGCTTGTCGGAGTTGTGGAGCGTGTTGAAGGTGTGGAAGAACTCCTCCTGCGTCTGCTCCTTGTTCTCCAGGAACTGGATGTCGTCCACCAGGAGCACGTCGATGTCCCGGTAGCGGCGCCGGAACCCGTCCGCCTTGCCGTCCCGGATCGAGTTGATGAACTCGTTGGTGAACTCCTCCGAGCTCACGTACCGCACCCGGGAGCCCTCGTACAGCCGGTGCGTGTAGTGGCCGATGGCGTGCAGCAGGTGGGTCTTGCCCAGCCCGGAGCCGCCGTGGATGAAGAGCGGGTTGTACGCCTTCGCGGGAGCCTCCGCGGCCGCGACCGAGGCCGCGTGCGCGAACCGGTTGCTGGACCCGATGACGAACGTGTCGAAGGTGTACTTCGGGTTCAGCCGTGCGTGCTCACCGGGGGGGATCTCCTGCGACCGGCCCGGGGGAGAGGCCGGGGCGGCGGGCGCCGTCGAGGGAGCGGGCGCCTCCGGCTCCGGCTCCTTGACCGGCGCGGGATCCACTGCCTGCTCCACGGGTGCCGGGACGCCCTCGGGCTCACTCGGAGGCCGTTCCTCGCTGTGCGGGGGCTCAGGGGCGGACCTCGGCGCGGGGCCGGTATCCCGCGGGGCCGGGCTCTCCCAGCGGTTGGGCTCGTCCCAGGACGCGTCGGCCCAGCTCTGCTGCTGCCACAGCGGCTGCTGGGCGGGCTGGTCCCAGCCCGAGGCGGCACCGTGGAACGCCCCCTGCTGCCCCGTGTGGGGCTGCGCCGGGGGAGCGGGCAGCGGCTGCTGCGGCGCGGGCGACTCCGCGGCGTGCGTGACCGGTGCGGACGGACCGGAGTGCGGCCCTTGGGCGGGCCGCTGCGGGGCGGGGGAGCCCTGGTCACCGGTGTGCGGGTGGCCGTGCTGGCGCGGCGCCTGGCCGCGTTCGTCGGGCCGGGGGCCCTGGACGGAGGGTGCGGGGCCGAGCAGGTCGGCCTGCGCCTCCTGCGCGCGTGCGTGCCCGGGGTCGGCTCCCAGCGCCTCGGACGGGTGCGGGGCCTCGGGCCGCTGGTGGGCCTCGTAGGGGTGCGGGGCGGACGGCCGGGCGTGCTGCCCCCGGGGTTCGTGGACGGAGGGCTGCTCGGCGCGGCCGGGGTGCGGGGGCGGCTCCGGCGGGGCGGAGAGCGACGTGTGCCCGCCCGTGTCCCTGCCCACACCGTAGGGAGAGGGGGTCGGGGGCGGCGTGGGGACGGCGGTGGGGTCCACGGTCACAGCGACCCGGATCTCCCGTCCCAGGTGGGCGGAGAGGGCCTTGCTGATCGCCGGGTAGAGGCGTGTCTCCAGGACCTTCTTGGTGAACTCGTTGGGCGCCGCGATCAGCGCCGTGTCCTCGATCAGACCCAGCGGGCGGGTCTGCGGCAGCCAGGCACGCTGGTGTGCGGGGAGGGAGTCGTGGTCGATCCCGTCCAGCACGCTCGACCAGACCATTGCGAGGTTGACCTGTGCTTCAGCCAAGGTGACCTGCCATGGTTGCTGTCCCTTCGGTGCGGATCTGTTCGGTGCGGGTTGGAGGCGGTGAGGGGACGGGGGAGTTCGGGTCGGCGTGTTTCCGGGAAGCGGGCACCACGGGGGTCCCGTGCCTCCCATTGTCCTCCCCTGAGGGAGGTGCCGGGCCGGGGTTCCGGTTCGAGGGCGGTCCTTCTGGTCGTTCGCTGCCTGTGGACAACGGGAGCGGCGGTGGGCGGTCAGGTGTTCGACTACCTCTGGGTATCCACAGCTTCAGGAGGTTGTCCACACCTTGTCCACAGGTTTATCCACAGGATGACAGTCGCCTGTGTGTTTCGGGAAGTTATCCACAATCCCCAGTTCAGGGGAGGTGTACAGCGACTGTCCACAACTTCGGCGAGGCTGTGGACGGCGTCGGGGGCGAGTTATCCACAGGTTGAGGTTATCCACAGACCCCCGTTCCTGTGGAAGTCTCACACGCTGTGGACAACCGGTTGTCCACAGGGAGGCGGGTAGACTGTGACCGGTGGCGTCCGCCACCGGCCCGAGCCGCGCCACGACGTCGCTCGCGGGACGGTCAGCAGGGCTGATTTGACCACGACCCGACCAGGTCGTATGTTCTATATGCTTATGCCGACGATCCTGCCTGCGCTCGTGCACACCACGAAGTCGCGGCCTCGTCGCACGCACTGTAAGGCCCCGCATATCCTGGGGGTCTGTCGTAGTACTTTCCTGACACGCCCCTGGAGCCAGTAGTGAGCAAGCGTACGTTTCAGCCGAACAACCGGCGTCGCGCGAAGGTCCACGGTTTCCGGCTGCGCATGCGTACGCGCGCCGGTCGCGCCATCATCGCCTCGCGACGTCGTAAGGGACGCGCCGCGCTGACCGTGAGCCACTAGGCCACGTCAAGCCTCAAGTCTTCACTGGGACCGGTCCGGCCTTCTCGCCGGTCGGTCCCTTTGTCGTGGGGCACGGAACCGGTAGCCGGGGGCCGTGCCGCACCCCTCTCCCGGAGGAACCCCGATGTTGTCGCCGGAGAACCGGATGCGCCACAGCGCCGAGTTCGGGACGGTCATGCGTTCCGGTCGGCGCTCCTCGCGTGACGCCCTGGGCGTCATCTACCTCGCCCCCCGGAAACCGCCCGGCGACCCCGACCAGACCGACGCAGCGGCACCGCCGCGCGTCGGTTTCGTCGTGAGCAAGGCCGTCGGGGGAGCCGTCGTCCGCAATCGCGTACAGCGGCGTCTGCGCCACCTGATGCGCTCACGGTTGGCTGTTCTGCCAAACGGTAGCCTGCTGGTAGTGCGGGCCAAGCCCTCGGCCGCGACTCTGCGGCAAGAGGACCTGGCGGTACAACTCGACAGCGCGATCGCCGCGGCGCAGCGTCCCCGTGGGGCCGACAAGCGCCGACGCGGCCGCGGGGGTCCACGCCCCGAACCGGTCGGGTCGGCGAAGACTGAAGCAGACGGTGACCGTCGCCCTCAGGAGGGCGCAGAACGGTGGGCGAAGCAATGACCGAGCACAGACCGACGTCTTTCGCGCGGTTGTTGATCCTGCCCATCCGTGGCTACCAGCGCTTCATCAGCCCGCTCTTCCCCCCGGTCTGTCGTTTCTACCCCTCGTGCAGTGCGTACGGCGTCGAGGCGCTGCGCGTCCACGGGGGACTTCGCGGGTTGTGGCTGACGGTCAGGCGTATCGCCCGCTGCCACCCCTTCAACCCGGGGGGTCTTGATCCGGTTCCGCCGCCCAAGGGGCGCCGGAACGAGGAGTCCGAGGAGTCTACGGGCGGAACCGGGCACACCGGCACCGCTTCCGGGGACCAGTAGCTGAACCGAATCACCGAGGAGTTGGCCGGTGCTGGACTGGCTTTACAACATCATCGGCCACGTGTTGGTCTGGATCCACTCGGGTCTGACCATCGTTGGCCTGAACCCCGACAGCGGGTGGGCGTGGGGCCTGTCCATCGTGCTGCTGACCTGCCTGATGCGTCTGCTGATGGTGCCGCTGTTCGTCAAGCAGATGAACACGCAGCGCAAGATGCAGGAAGTGCAGCCGAAGATCATGAAGCTTCGGGAGCGCTACAAGCACGACAAGGAGCGGCTCCAGCGGGAGTCGATGAAGCTCTACCAGGAGAGCGGCACCAACCCGATCATGGGCTGCCTCCCGCTGCTTCTCCAGATGCCGGTCTTCTTCGCCCTGTTCAGCGTGCTGCGCAGCGTCGCGGAGGGCAAGGTGCAGTTCGGCTTCACCCAGGAGCTCGCCGACAGCGCCCGTGAGGCGCTGATCTTCCACGCCCCGATCGCCGCCCAGTTCAACACCCCGCCGGACGAGCTGCGGGCCCTGGGCGCGACCGACCCCATCATGGCCAAGGTCGTCATCGCCATCGCCTGTGTGGTCATGGGCGTCACGACCTTCCTCACCATGCGTCAGAGCATCAAGCGCAGCATCGCGCAGCAGCCTGACAACCCGATGATGCAGACCCAGAAGATCATGATGTACATGGCGCCCGCCTTCGGGCTCTTCGGCCTCATGATGCCGATCGGTGTGCTCGTCTACTGGGTCACCTCCAACGTGTGGACGATGGTGCAGCAGCACTTCCTGTACCGGAACCAGCCCGCGCCCGGCACGGAGGCCGAGTCCGCCAAGGGCTCCTCCGCCAAGGGTTCGGCCAAGGGCATGCTCGGTCGCAAGAAGGCTCCGGAAACCCCTCCGGAGCCTGAGGAACAGCCTAAGATCGAACGCAAACAGCCGAAGAAGCAGACGCGTTCCAAGCGCGGCGGCGGGTCCAAGTAGGGCCTCCCTGCTTCGTGTCGGCGTCCACGACTTTCGAGTGCGCAGGCGAGAATGCCCCTGAGGCGTACGGCGGCCAGGGACTGACGGATTGAGGAGACGGGATCGCTGTGGGAAGTAGCGAGGAAGAGAGCGGTGGCGTAGCGGTGGCTGACGCACCTGAGGGCGGAATCGACGTCGAGGCCCTGGAGAACGAGGGTGACATCGCCGCGGACTACATCGAGGGTCTGCTCGACATCGCCGACTTCGACGGCGACATCGACATGGACGTCGAGGGCGACCGCGCGATGGTCTCCGTCGTCGGGGCGACCCTGGACGAGCTGATCGGTCAGGAGGGCGAGGTCCTGGAGGCGCTCCAGGAGCTCACCCGCCTCGCGGTGCACCGGGCCACCGGTGAGCGCAGCCGCCTGATGCTGGACATCGGTGGTTACCGTGACGGTCGCCGCAAGGTGCTCTTCCAGATCGGCGCCGAGGCCGCCACGAAGGTCAAGGAGACCGGTGAGGTCCACCCGCTGGAGCCGATGACCCCGTTCGAGCGCAAGGTGGTGCACGACGCGGTCGCCGCGGCCGGGCTGCGCAGCGAGTCCGAGGGCGAGGAGCCCAACCGCTACGTGGTGGTCCACCCCGCCGACTAGTCGACAAACGGACAGACCGGGGGCGGTGTTTCACGTGAAACACCGCCCCTTCGTCATGCCCGCGCGAATGGGACGACCGCGGTGGTGGGTCCGGGGCGTCCCGGAGGTCCGGTGTGAGAGTCGGACGCAAGGGGTGTTTCACGTGAAACACGGGTGCGGCCCCCGCGTAGGATCGTCTCCGGGGACCTTCCCACCACGAGTCGTCCCACCTTCGGGATCTCCGGGGTGGCTCCGCGAGTGGAGTCGCGAACCGCACGATCCGTGTGGGGGAGGGGACCACCCCCGTGCGCGCGGTCGGCCGCGATCCGCCGCGCGCTTCCCGCGTCGTCAGGTCCCTGTCCCTTTGTGGACAGGTCGACATGACGACCCAACGGTTCATGGAAGTGACGATGGACGAGTTCCGACAGGTGGTGACCGATGACCTCGGGCACTGAGGAGCCCGGCGCTACGCTCCCCGCCCCGCCCCCGCAGGCCGTGACGGTCTTCGGCGACACCCTGCCCGTGGCGACCCGCTACGCCGAACTTCTCGCCGACGACGGGGTGCGTCGCGGGCTGATCGGCCCGCGCGAGGTGCCCCGCCTCTGGGAGCGGCACCTCATCAACTGCGCCGTCGTCGAGGAGCTGATCCCCGAGGGTGCCGAGGTGGTGGACATCGGTTCCGGTGCCGGGCTGCCCGGACTGGTGCTGGGTCTGCTGCGTCCGGACATCAGGATGATCCTCCTGGAGCCCCTGCTGCGGAGGACGGTCTTCCTCGATGAGGCGGTCAGCACCCTGGGGCTGACCAACGTGGAGGTGCGTCGAGGGCGAGCGGAGGAGGCGCACGGCGAGCTGTACACCGACTTCGTCACCGCTCGCGCGGTGGCCCCGCTGGCCCGGCTGGCCGGTTGGTCGCTGCCCCTGCTGCGCAAGGACGGAAGCCTGTTGGCCCTCAAGGGGGAGCAGGCGGAGGCCGAGCTGGCGGAAGCGAAGGAAGACGTTTCGAAACTGCGCCCTGGTGTGAGCGATGTGATCAGGGTGGGGCGGGGTAAAGTCGATCCCGCTACCACGGTCGTTCGCGTCACGGTGACATCCGACGGTGGTCCGCCCGCGTCGGGAGGCTCCCAGAAGAAGGCGCGGAACGGCAAGAAGAAGCGCGGACGGAAGAGGTGAACTCATTCGTGCCCCAGAACCCAGCCGACGACGCCGGTGTTTCACGTGAAACACCGGCGGGCGCCTATGGAGACCTGCTCGATGTTTCACGTGAAACACCGATGGACTCCACGGTGGGCCAGCCCCCTGTTTCACGTGAAACATGGAGTGGCGAGGCGGCCCCCGACAGCGTCCCCGACACACCTCTCGCCCGAGCGGCCCGTGCCGCGATGACGGGCCGTGGACACGAGGACCCCTGGCCTCGACCCCGGTCCTGCCGGATCATCAGCGTCGCCAACCAGAAGGGCGGGGTCGGCAAGACCACCACGACGGTGAACATCGCCGCCGCCCTCGCCATGAACGGGCAGCGCGTCCTCGTGGTCGACCTCGACCCCCAGGGGAACGCGTCCACCGCTCTCGGCATGGAACGCGACAACCAGACCCGGTCCATCTACCACTGCCTCGTCGAGGACGAGGAGATCCGCAAGCTGGCCCAGCCGGTTCCGGACATCCCCAACCTGTGGTGCGCCCCGGCCACCATCGACCTCGCGGGCGCTGAGATCGAACTGGTCTCCCTCGTGGCGCGGGAGGCCCGGCTCAAGCGGGCCTTCGCGGCCTACGACACCTCGGACCTCGACTACATCCTCATCGACTGCCCGCCCTCGCTCGGCCTGCTGACGGTCAACGCGATGGTGGCGTGCGACGAGGTCATGATCCCGATCCAGTGCGAGTACTACGCACTGGAAGGGCTCGGGCAGCTGCTGCGCAACGTGGAGCTGGTCAAGTCGCACCTGAACACGGGACTGTCCGTCAGTACGATCCTGCTGACGATGTACGACGGGCGGACCAGGCTCGCCCAGCAGGTGGCCGACGAGGTGCGCTCGCACTTCGGAGAGCTCGTCCTGAAGTCGTTGGTGCCGAGGAGCGTCCGTGTCTCCGAGGCGCCCAGCTACGGGCAGTCCGTCATGACCTACGACCCCGGGTCGACCGGGGCCGTGGCCTACTTGGAGGCGGCCCGGGAGATCGCCTTCCGGGCCGAGGCGCTCAACCCCGGCTGACAGTGGCGGTTGTTTCACGTGAAACACCCCGTCCGGTCGGCGCGGTCGACCGGACGGGCGGAAACTCACAAGGAGTGTGGAGGGAGTTGCCGGTGAGTCAGCAGCGGCGCGGACTGGGCAAGGGGCTGGGGGCGCTCATCCCGCAGGGGCCGACGGCCCCCGCGCCGGTGGAGAGCGTCCGCGACACGATGGTGTCCGTCCCTGAACCCCCTGCGGTCCAGGGCCCGACAGAGATGCCGGACGGGACGTACATGGAGGAGGTCGAGCTCACCTCGATCACCCCCAACCCCCGACAGCCCAGGACCTACTTCGACGATGAGGCCCTGGACGAGCTGCGGGACTCGATCATCGAGGTCGGCCTGCTCCAGCCCGTCGTGGTTCGCAAGCTCGAAGGTGAGGGCGAGCCCCGCTACGAGCTGATCATGGGGGAGCGGCGGTTCCGGGCGAGCAAGCTCGCGGAGCTCGAACGCATCCCCGCGATCGTGCGCCGGACGGACGACGACGAACTGCTCCGGGAGGCGCTCCTGGAGAACCTGCACCGGCAGCAGCTCAACCCGTTGGAGGAGGCGGCCGCGTACCAGCAGATGCTGGACGACTTCGGCACCACCCAGGGGGAGCTGGCCCAGCAGGTCGGCAAGTCGCGTTCGCACATCGCCAACACGCTGCGTCTGCTCAACCTCCCGGGGAGGGTGCAGACACGGGTGGCGGCGGGGGTGCTGAGCGCCGGACACGCGCGGGCCCTGCTGTCGATCGACGACCCGGAGGCCCAGGAGCGCCTCGCCAAGCGGGTCAACGACGAGGGGCTGTCGGTGCGGTCCCTGGAGGAGATCGTCGCCCTCCGGGAGATTCCGGATGAGGACAAGCCCCGCAGGGCCTCCGCCGGGCGGATCGACAACCCCCCGCAGATCGAGGAGTGGGCCACCCGGATGGGCGACCGGCTCGACACCACCGTGAAGGTGGACATCGGCCGGAAGAAGGGCAAGATCGTCGTGGAGTTCGCGACGATGGAGGACCTGGAGCGGATCATCGGTCAGATGGACCGCGAGAACTGACCCTCCACCCTCGCGGGCGATGGCGGTGTTTCACGTGAAACACCGCCATCGCCGTGTTCAGCGCCAGGTGTCCCAGGGGCGGCGCGGCCCCGTGCGGCGAGCGTGCCCCGCTGCCCCTGCTGACGCCGTGATCGCCTTCGACGTACGGGAGGGCCACCCGTGGGGCCGTGCTCACGGGCTCGGTACTCGCCCCGGCCCTCCGGGGCCTGTGCTGAGGCGTGGTGCGCGTCGGCGCTTCCGGCGACAGTGCCCCCGCAACGGGCTGTTTCACGTGAAACAGCCGGTCAGAGACCCATGGAACCGATCGTGAGGCCTCACAGGGGCCGTGGGGCGCTCGTGAGGGCTCGACCCCGGGGTGAGTCCATATGAATGCCGAGAGGCCCCCAGGGTCCACCTGAGGGCCTCTCGTGCGTGTGTGCGGCGCTGCGGGCTACAGGAACTCCGCGAGCTCCTTCTCCAGCAGACGCGTCGGCTTGGCGCCGATGATCTGCTTGACGACCTCGCCGCCCTTGTAGACGTTCATGGTCGGCAGCGACAGGACGTTGTACGCGCGCGGCGTCTCGGGGTTCTGGTCGGTGTTGATCTTCACGACGTCGATCTTGTCGCCGTGGTTGGCGGCCAGCTTGTCCAGGACCGGGGCCATCTGCTTGCAGGGGCCGCACCAGTCAGCCCAGAAGTCCACCAGGACGGGCTTGTCGTTATTGAGGACGACCTCCTCGAAGGAGGCGTCGGTGGCGTTCTTGACGGTGGACACTGCTTGGTTCTCCTTGGTTCGACGAAACCGGACGAGGGGGTCGGGGAAGCTAGTTGCCGATGGCGGCGAGGAAGCGCTCGGCGTCCAGGGCGGCGGAACAGCCGGTGCCCGCGGCGGTGATCGCCTGACGGTACTGGTGGTCGACCACGTCGCCCGCGGCGAAGACCCCTTCGAGGTTGGTCCGCGTGGACGGGGCGTCCACCTTCACGTACCCCTCCTCGTCGAGCTCGATCTGCTTCTGGAAGAGCTCCACGCGGGGGTCGTGGCCGATCGCGACGAACAGACCGGTGACGTCCAGCGTGCTGGTCTCGTTGGTCTTGTTGTTGATCAGCTTGAGGCCGCTGACGCGGTCCTCACCCAGGACCTCGGTGACCTCGGTGTCCCAGACGAAGGTGATCTTGTCGTTGGCGAGCGCGCGCTCGGCCATGATCCTGCTGGCGCGCAGCTCGTCACGGCGGTGGATGACCGTCACCGACTTGGCGAAGCGCGTGAGGAAGAGCGCCTCCTCCATGGCGGTGTCCCCACCACCCGCCACGGCGATGTCCTGGTCGCGGAAGAAGAAGCCGTCGCAGGTGGCGCACCAGGAGGTGCCCCGGCCGGACAGTTCCTTCTCACCGGGGACGCCGAGCTCGCGGTAGCCGGAGCCGGTGGCCAGGATGACGGTGTGCGCGAGGAAGGTCTCGCCGCCCGCGGTGACCTCCTTGACCGGCTTGGTCAGGTCCACGTCGGTGACGTCCTCGGGGACCAGCTCGGCGCCGAAGCGCTCGGCCTGCTTGCGCAGGTTGTCCATGAGGTCAGGGCCCATGATCCCGTCCGGGAAACCGGGGAAGTTCTCCACGTCGGTGGTGTTCATGAGCGCACCGCCGGCCGTGATGGACCCCTCGAACACCAGCGGGCGCAGCTCCGCGCGCGCGGCGTACACGGCAGCGGTGTAACCCGCCGGTCCGGAACCGATGATGATGACATTGCGGACGTCACTCACGCTCTAGGCCCTTCACACAGTCGCTGCCCGGCCACGGTGGTGTGACAGGGGAAAGATGGTTAGCACAACCGATGGTAGGCGCACGCCATTCCCGGTCCGACATCCGTGCAGCGTACGGGGGTGGGGTATGGGTCTCAGCCCCTCCCGGACACCCGCCCGGACCCGCGCCCCAGGCCCGCCGCGACGACGAGGGCCAGCCCCCCGGCGACCGCTCCCCACACGGCGTTCACGGCCAGGACCGAGACCACCGCGAGGGGGTTGGTGAGCGGCCCCTGGAGCCCCTCTCCGAGGAGGGGCGACAGCACCGCGCTGAGCAGGATCGCGAGGGCACCGTAGGCGACACCCGCGCAGACGAGGGTGAGGAAGGGGCGGGGCACGTGCGCCGCGACCACGGCCGCCACCCACGCCAGGGTCACCAGCAGCGTGGCGCCCAGCTGTGCCCAGGGTGAGCCGATCGCCTCGGTGACCCCGGTGACGTTCATCAGGGGGCGCACCAGGGCCAGGGCGCCCAGGCTCAGGACCAGGGGCCAGGGCACGCCGGGTGGAGCGCTGGCGGACGGGGACGGGCGGCGGTTCATGGTGTTCCCCTCGTGGGCTGCGGGCGGTCACTCGACACCTCGGAAGCTACGGGCGACGACCGTGGCCGGGCGTCCGTCCCGGGTCTCCTCCCGGTACGTCGAAACACGTAGCCGGACGCGCACGTGAGCACGGGTACGGCCGGGGCCGGCTCCGTAGAATCGCCGCATGCGCGACCGCCCACGCCCGCCGGGCCAGCAGGACCAGTCCGACCCCACCGACCCCGCCGGCCGTCAGGCCGTCGTCGTCGACGCCCTCCTGGGGTTCACCGTCTTCGCGGTGGTGGCCATCGCGATCGGCGCCGGTATCGGCGGGGGAGACCTGCCCGCTGTCGTGGCCTACGGGTTCGCGAGCGTCCTCGGCCTGCTCATGCTGTTCCGGCGCCGCTGGCCCCTGGCGGTCCTCCTGCTCACCGCCGTCCTCCTCATCGCCTACTACGTCGTGGACCTCCCGGTGATCGGTTTGGCGGTGCCCGTGGCCGCCGCCCTGTACTCCGCGGCCGTCTTCGACCGCGCCCGGTGGGCCGTGGGGACGGCGGCCGCGCTGGTCGTCGTCTCCACGGTGGCGAGGCTGGCGGAGGGGCAGGATCCGGCCTTCCTCCTCGGGTACGAACTGGTGTCGACCGTGGCCATCATGGGGGCGGCGATCGCCCTCGGAGACGGGGTCCGCCAGAGGGCCGAGGGCGCCCGCCAGCGCGAGCTGATCGCGGTCCTGGACGCCCAGGCGCGGGAGGCCGAGTCGGCCGAGCTCCTGGCCCGCGAACGCGCCCGGATCGCACGCGACCTGCACGACGCGGTGGGTCACCACCTGTCGGTGGTCTCCCTGCACACCTCGGTGGCGGCCGAAGCCCTGGAGGAGGGGTCCGTGGACCCGCCCGTGGCGCGTGCCGAGCTGCGCCACGTCGCCCAGGCTGCCCGGGAGGGGTTGCGCGACCTGCGCTCCACGGTGCGGGCGCTGCGCGAACCCCGGGGCGGCCAGGGGGCCGGGGACGGGATCGAGCGCGTCGCGGGGCTCGCGCACCTGGACGATCTGGTGGCCTCGGTGCGTGCGGCGGGGCTGGACGCGGAGGTGACCGGGGAGGGCGGTCCGGGGCTACCCGGTCTGGTCGACGCGACCGCCTACCGGGTGGTCCAGGAGGCGCTCACGAACACGCTCCGGCACGCGCGGGCCGAGGCCGCGGAAGTGGCGCTCGAACGCGCGGAGGGAACGCTCACGGTGACGGTCACCGACGACGGGACGGGGCCCCTGCCGGGCGAAGCGTTCGGGGAGCGCTGCGGATCGGGGCTGGCCGGGATGAGGGAGAGGGTCCGGATGGTGGAGGGAACCCTGGAGGCGGGGCCGGTACCCGGCAGAGGGTTCCGGGTGCGTGCGCGGCTGCCACTCGGGGGTGGGGCGTGAGCACGCCGACGAGGGTCCTGCTCGTGGACGACCAGGAGCTCGTACGCGCCGGGGTGCGTTCGCTGCTGGAGCGGGAGGGCGACATCGAGGTGGTGGCGGAGGCCGCCGACGGGCGCCGGGCGGTGGTCGAGATCGACCGGCACCGCCCTGACGTGGTGCTGCTGGACCTCCAGATGCCCGTGATGGACGGGCTCGGCGTTCTGCGGGAACTGGAACGTCGACGTGTCGACACGTCGGGGCGCCGACATGTCGACACCCGGGTGGTGGTCCTCACCACCTTCGGAGAGGACGACAACGTGTTCTCCGCGCTGCGCCTGGGCGCGGCCGGGTTCCTGCTCAAGGACGCCAAGCCGCGCGAGCTCAGGGACGCGGTCCGCACGGTGGCGGCGGGGGAGGGGCTGCTCTCGCCGGGCGTGACCCGCCGCGTCATCGAACGCCTCGCCGTTACCGAGCTGCCGCCCGGGGCCGCCGCTCGTCTGGACGGGCTCACCGTTCGTGAGCGCGAGGTGCTCGGCCTGGTCGGGCGGGGGATGTCCAACCAGGAGATCGGCGCGGAGCTCTACCTGAGCCCGGCCACCGCGCGCACGCACGTGGGCCGTCTGCTGGCCAAGCTCGGGGTGCGTGACCGCGTGGGGCTGGTGGTGCTGGCCTACGAGAGCGGGCTGGTGCGCGCCGGAGATGATCGCTGAGACCGCTGGCGCTGCGCCGGGTGCGGAGCCCGTCTACAGCGGTCGCTGGGCGAGTACGCCGGCGGCGGGGTCCCCGTCCGTGCAGGTGCCCGGGTCGAGGACGATCACCCCGGCGCCGTCGGTGTCCTGGGTGAACAGGACCCACACGGGTCCGGCGCCGTCACCGGCGTCGAAGAGGGCGTCGTCGACCAGGGTGACCCGGACGCCGCTGTCCTGCTCGAAGCGGGTGACGCACTCCTGCGCCTCGGTGGTCAGCTGAGTGAGTGCCTGGGTGCCCGCGTCCTCCTCGGTACCCTCCGGTTCGCGCTCGGTGGCCAGGACCTCCGCGGCCTGGGCGTCGAGCCCGTCCTCGGTGTAGACCGTGCCGCTCGCCACCGACTTCGCGGTGTAGGACTGGGCGGTGTCGGGGGCGGACTCGGACTCGCTCTCCTCCAGCAGGGGGGAGGCGGCGGTGTTCTCCTGCTCGCCCATCTTCCCGTTGAGGATCGCGGCTCCGCCGCCGACCACGAAGACGGTCACGGCCGCGATCGCCATCAGGTGCGGCAGGCCGAAGCCCCGCCGTCGGTTGAGCGGGACCACCGGTGCCAACGTGTCCGCCGCGGGCGCTTCGGTCGCCGCGGGCTCCTCGGCGTCGCGGGGAGGGCCGTCCCCGGCCGTGGAGGTCGCTGAGCGTTCGCTCGCGGCCTCGGCGATCCGGCTGTCGAGGAGGTCGGCGACGTCCTGCGGCAGCGCCGGCAGGGGTTCCTCGGCGAGGACGCGGGTGACCCCGGTGAGCTCGTCGAGGACCGTGGCGCAGGACGCGCAGGTCTCTATGTGTGTGGCAACGAAGCGTTCCTCGTCGGGGTCCAGGAGGTCCTCGGCGAAGAAGGCGAGTGCCTCCACGTCAGGATGGGACGTCACGATGGGTTGGCACCTCCTCTCCCAGATGTGACGTCTCGCGGTGGCTGAGGGTTCCTTAGATGGGAGAGCGACGGAAGAAGTTTGGCGCGACCTCGCGCACACCGGCTCTTGACCGTGCCCGAGGCGATGTCGAGGATCTCCGCGGCCTCGTCCACCCGGTAGCCGAGCATGTCCACGAGGGTCAGCGCCATCCTCTGGTCCAGGGGGAGGAGGTCCAGTGCGGCGTGCACGTCCAACCGGGCCTCGGTCTGGGAGGCGTGGTCGTGCCCGCCTCCAGAACGGCTCAGGCGGTCGTTGGAGATGACGTCGAGGGTCTCGTCCTCGGTCGGGGTCGCCGGGCGCACCTTGCGGCGTCTGAGGCGGTCGTGGCAGGCGTTCACCACGATGCGGTGCATCCAGGTGCTGACCTGCGACTCCCCTCGGAACCGGTCGGCGGCGCGGAACGCTGACATGAAGGCGTCCTGGAGGGCGTCCGAGGCCTCCTCGGGGTCGCCCATCATCCGGACGGCGACAGCCCACAGGCGCTCACGGTGACGGCGAACCAGTACCGCGAACGCCTGTTCGTCACCCTGAGCGTGCCTCGACAACAGCTCCGTGTCAGGAAGCTCCTGGGCCGCGTCCATCAGCGCTGATCACATACCCCACAAAGTAGAACTAGGTCCCGCGAACCTCGACCTCGTTAATGGTCCCACGGAAGCGTCCGTCGTCCGAGGGCAGGTCGGTGAACCAGATCAGGACGAACTGGCCGGTGGCGGCCTCGTCCAGGGTGATGGTCTGCTCACCGCTGACCTGGCCCTCCCAGGCGGCGGGAAGGTTGGCGTCCAGGCTGGCGTCGTCGGAGACGGAGTCGCTGTCGCCGACCCGAATCTGCACCCCGTAGTCCTGCTGCGGCAGGGTCAGGTCGACCTCGTGCACTTCCTGGCTCGCACCGAGGTCCAGGATCAGACCGACACCGGACTTCTCGGTGCCCATCGGGTCGTTGTAGCCCTCGGTGTTCCAGGCCGTGCCGGGGTCGCCGTCGTGGGCCAGGGGAGCGTTCTGCCCGTGCTCGGAGTGGTCGCCGAGCGGATCGAACCCGTCGGACCCGGTGATGTCGAGGACAGTGAGGTCCGTGTCGTCCGGGGTGTCCTCGGTCGCGCTGACGCTGGGGTCGGCCTCACCGTCCGTGCCGGAGTTCATCATCGACCCGAACGACCAGGCGCCGACGACGACCGCCACGAACAGCACCACCGCCATCGCGCCGATCAGGACGCGCTTGGTGGACAGACCCCCCTCACGGGAGGTCGCCGCCCTCTGGTCCATGCGGGAGGGCGCCGGACGGGCACTGCCGCGGGCCGGAGCGGAGGAGGTACGGCTGGTGCGGCGCTGGTTGTTGGTGGCGTCGAACTCGCCCGTGCGCCGGGAGGTCCCGGGCTCGGGGGGCGCGGACTCCGCCGGGGAGACCGGCAGCGGGATGAGGCGGGGGACCTCGGCCATGGCGGCGCAGAAGTCGGCCGGGCTGGTGATGGCCGGGCCGGGCACCATCTGTCCCACCAGCTGCGGCAGGGCCGCCCGGGTGGTGATGGAGGCCAGGGGTTCGCCCACGCCCTGTCTGAGCTGGCCGGGCGGGTAGGGGCCCATGGGGCCCTGGGGGGCGCCGGGCAGGCCGCTCTGCGGGCCGCCGGGCCAGTACCCGGTGAGGGCCGCGTAGAGCAGGTTGCCCAGTCCCTGGGCGTCGACGGCTGCGGGCTGGGGGACGTTGTTCCCCAGCAGCGCGGCGTCCACGCCGATACCGGTGACCTTGACCGCTCCACCGCTGCTCCACATGAGCTTGCCGGGTGTCAGGCACAGGTGGTGCAGTCCGCCGGCGTGCGCGGCGGCGATGGCCTCGGCGGCCTCGGCCACCAGGCCGGCGGCGCGCTCGGGTTCCATCGGACCCTGGGCGAGGAGCTCGGCGAGGGAGGAGCCGATGACCCACTCCTCGACGACGTAGGGGACGGGGGTGGTGTCGTCGGCGTCGAAGACCTGGGTGACGCGGGCGTCCGGGATACGGCTCGTGGCCCGGGCGGCGCGCACCACCTCGGACGTGCGGGGGAAACCCTCTGCGAAGGTCCAGACCGCGACGGGGCGCGCGAGCGTCTCGTCGGTGGCCTTCCAACGGGTCGCGCCACCGGTCTCGCTCACCACGGTGTCGAGTCGGTAGCGGTTGGCCAGCTTCGCCCCGGGTTCGATCAGGAAGGTGCTCATGATGGGAGTGACGGGTGACAGTGCCGTGGATCGCGTGGCGCCGTCACGGGCGCACGCGCGGGGGTCCGGCGCTGTCGGCTGTCCCCAGCCTCCCTTCGGGCAGCTCGGATAAACGATGCTCTGGCGGTAAAGCGGTGTCTGTCCATGCTAGGACGCGTGAACAGCCTCTTTGGAGGACACAGGATGGTCACGCATCTTCCGGGGCGTACCCGGGCGCGACCACCCAACGTCATCCATTCCAGGTGATCAGCGGCGTCGTAGCCGTGTTCTGACCAAATCAAGGAACGCTGTGACTTCAGTCACATTGAGGAACTTGGCGGCAACCACGAACAGTACGGCACCGACCAGTCCTCCGGCCACCATCGACGCGAGGGCGGGCCACACGTCGCCCGGCAGACCGTTGAGGGCGAAGATCATCAGGACGCCGAACGCGGCCGCCGGAACCGTGGCCACGTGCAGCTTGAACAGGGTCGCCGCGGTCCTGCGGCCGTCGAGCCCGTTCAGCCTCCTGTTGAGGAGGTACCACATGATGACCGAACCCACGACGTAGTAGAGACCGTAGGGCACGGGCAGCCACACGACGATGTGCTGCGGGCTGTCCGCCATGAAGTACAGCAGGCTGATCGCGGTGACGGCGTGGGCGGCCTCGGAGGGGATCGACACCAGGGCCGGGGTGCGCGTGTCACCCAGCGCGTAGAACACGCGCATCTGGAGCTGGAACAGCGTGAAGGGGATCAACATCACGCAGAAGACCATGAGGATGCGACCGATCGCGGCCGCGTCCTCGGCGCTGGTGCTGCCCTGCGCGTAGATCATCACGCAGAACGGCACGGCGAAGACGATCATCGCCACCGCGATGGGCACGATCAGGACCGACGAGAGCCGGAAGCCCCGGGAGAAGTCGCTGCGCACCTGGTCCTTGCGCCCGGCCGCGACGTGCTCGCTCATACGAGGCAGAAGGGCCGTGATCACCGAGACCGCGATGATCGCGTACGGGAGCTGGAACAGCATCGACGCGAACTTGTACGCCGCGATGCCCGAACCGGTCTCGTAGCCGAGGTCGGCCGCCATCGAACCGGCGCGCGTGGCGACGTTGGTCGAGACGAGCGCGCCCACCTGGGCGACGACGATGTAGAGCATCATCCACGACGCGGCACTGGCCGCCTCGCCGAGCCCGGAACCGCGCAGGTCCAGGCGGGGCCGCCAGCGGAAGCCCGCGGCGGCGAGCGCCCAGACCAGGACGGCGGCCTGGACGACCTGGCCGACGGCGGTGCCCAGGCCCAGCAGCGCGAGCTCGCTGGCGGTGATGGTGTCCGGCGTCCGGCCGGGACCGGCCAGGGACAGGAACCACAGGCAGATGCCGATGATGACCACGTTGTTCAGCACCGGGGCCCACATGGGGGCGCCGAACTTGTTCCGCGCGTTCAGCATCGCGCTGGCCAGGCCGCTGGCGCCGATGAAGAAGATCTGGAGTACCAGGTAGCGGGCGAGGACGACGGAGACCTCGTACTGCGCCCCGCTGAACCCGCCCGCGTAGATCCGGATGAACCACTCGGCGATCAGCACCGACACCAGGGTCAGCGCGAACAGCGCGAGCAGCATCAGGGTGACCAGACGCTGCTCCGTCCTGTCACCGCCGTCCTCGTCCAGCTTGCGCCGCTTGACCAGGAACGGCACGAACACGCTGGCCAGCAACCCGCCGATGAGCAGGTCGTAGATCATGTACGGCACCATGCCGGCGGTCTGGTAGGCGTCGCCCAGCATCTGGGTGCCGATCGCCGCCGCGAGGACGATGGTGCGGACGAACCCCGTCACCCGGGAGGCGATGGTGCCGACCGCCATGATCGCCGTCGACTTGGCGATGTTGCCCGGACCGGTGTGCGTGGCACCACCGATCTCGTCGCCGTCCTCCAGACCCGCGCGGTCCGCGGTACCGACGTCACCGATCTCGCTCGGGTCCCGGAGCGTCCTCAGCCCGGTCTCCGGCTCGCTGTCGGGTTCGGCCCGCTCATAGGCGTCGAGCACGTCCTCGGGCATCACCATGTGATGGCGGGACGGGCCCTCGCGGATTTCCTCTGGACCGGGCTCCGGACCGTCGGCGTACTGACGGGGGTGATCGCTGGACACCGTGGGGTGGTCCTCTTCTTCTGACTCTTGTGGCTGGGGTCTCCGGCGGGGTCGGGGCCGGAAGGGGTCACGGCATCTAACGACGCAGGCGGCCGCGGATGAGTTCCACGGCGGCGCTCAGCTCGGGGACGCGCAGCACTCGGGCGGAGACCAGGAAGAGCAGGGCACCGACGACACAGCCCGCGAGGGGAGCGCCGATGTAGGTGGCCAGACCGGGGCCGATCCGCGTCTCGAAGAACCAGAGCACACCGAAGCCCGCCGCGATGCTGGGAACGACGGCCAGGTGCAGCCGCAACAATGTTCCAATCACGTGCTTTCCGTCAAGTCCCCCGATGCGGCGGCTGAGGATCTGGCCGGCGATGGTCAGGCCCGAGAGGAACGAGATCATGAAGCCCGCGGCGACGCCGACGACCACCAGGTTCGGCGGCAGCAGAAGGTAGGCGACCAGGGCCAGACCGCTGTGGACGGCGAGGTTGGCCAGACCGATCAGGGCCGGGGTGCGGGTGTCGCCCATGGCGAAGAACACGCGCAGCATGAGCTGGAACACCGTGAACGGGAGCAGGCCGAGCGACATCACGGCGAGGATCTGGCCGATGGCGGACGCGTCGGCGACCGACACCGAGCCCCGGGCGAACGCCAGGATCGACAGCGGATCGGCGAACATCGCCACCGCGAAGGCGACGGGGACGAGCACGAACGCGGAGATCCGCAGCGTGCGGGAGAAGTCGGAGCGGACGGAGTCCCAGTCGTGGTCGTCGGCGTGCGCGCTCATGCGGGGCAGCAGGACGGTGATCAGCGAGACCGCGATGATCGCGTAGGGCAGCTGGAAGAGCTGGTACGCGAGGTTGTAGGCGCTGATACCGGCGCCGACGTCCAGCCCCTGCTCGATGCTGGCCACGTTGGCGGCGTTGGCGATGTTGGTGGTGATCCACAGGCCCGCCTGGGTCAGGAGGGTGTAGAGCATCATCCACCCGGCGGTACGCAGCGCCTCGCCGAGCCCGGAGCCGCGCAGGTCCAGGCGGGGCCGCCAGCGGTAGCCGGTCCGCGTCAGGGCGACGAAGAGCACCAGGGCCTGGAGCGCCATGCCCGCGGCGGTGCCCGCGCCCAGCAGGGTGAGCTCGCCGGTGGAGACGTTCTCCGGGGTGCGGCCCGGGCCCGCCACGACCAGGAACATCGCGGCGACGCCCATGATGACGAAGTTGTTGAGCACCGGTGCCCAGACCGCCGCGCCGAACTTGCCGCGCGTGTTGAGCATGGCGCTCAGCAGGCCGCTCAGGCCCACGAAGAAGATCTGGGAGAGCAGGAAGCGGGCCAGGTAGACCGACGCCTCGAACTGCAACGGGGTGAACCGGGAGCCGTACAGCCAGATGAGGGCCTCGGCGGCCAGGATCGCGACCGCGGTCACCAGCAGCAGCGCCAGCACCATGGACGTGAACAGGCGGTCCTCGGTTGCCTTGCCGCCGTCGGCGTCGCGCTTGCGCCGCTTGACCAGGAACGGGATGACCACGGAGGCCATCAGGCCGCCGATGAGCAGGTCGTTCAGGATGAAGGGGATCGTGTGCGCCGTGTGGTAGGCGTCACCGAGCAGGTGGGTGCCGATGGCGGCGGCGAGCACGATGGTGCGGGCGAATCCGGTGATGCGGGAGGCCATGGTGCCCACGGCCATGATCATGCTGGAACGCATCATGCCGCCGGAGCCGGAGTCCTCCTGCTGCGCGGGCGCCTCGGCTTCGGGGAGCTCGCCCTCCTCGTAGGAGGGGGTGGGCCCACCAGTGGGGCGTACGGCGCTGTCACCGGGCATGGCGCCCTCGTGGGGGAGCTTGCTGTGTTTGGGCGTGTAACGGGGGGACTGTTCGTCGCCGTTCGGGGAGTCGGTGACCACCGTGGATCAGGGTTCCTTTCGTCTGGGGAGGGTTCGGGCCGCGGCGCCTGGGGACGGCGCCGCGGATCAGGGTGTGGCGGTCACTTTCCGGCGCCGCTGTCGTCCGGGTCGTCCTTGGCCGGGGGGGTGTCGTCCGTGGCGCCGTCGTCCGCCGGGACGCCGTCGTCCGGCTCCTTGCTGGCGGAGGCGTCCGGAGCGGTGTCCCCGGCCTCCTTGGCGTCCTCGGACGAGCCGGCCCCGGTCTCACCGGTGGCGGCCGCTCCGCTGGCGTCCCGGGGCTCGCCGGAGACCTCGGACCCGGCGGATCCCCCGGTCTCGGCGGCGGGCCCCTCGCCGTCCTGCGGCCCGTCCCCGGCCGCAGCGGTCCCGGCGGCCCCGGCCCTGGCCGTCTGCTTGCGGGCCCACTTGCGCAGCGCACGGGGCGCCAGCGCCGCGATCAGGATCAGCAGGCCGATCCCGCTGATCAGCAGCGCCTGTGTGCCCAGGCCGGTGGCGTTCACCTGGATCAGCGTGTCCTGCGAACTGATCGGCTCGCCGTCGGCGTTCTGGAGGCTGACGTGCACGTTCGTGCTGCCGTTGATCCGGGCCGACAACGGGACGTAGACCGTGGTCTTGGCGCCGGGGTCGATCTCGAAGTGGTGTGTGTACTCGCCGACGCTCAGCCGCTCGGAGTTCTCCGAGTACAGGGACAGGTACACGTGGACGGTCTCGTCCTGGAGGTCGTTGGCGACGAGCACGCCGGTGGTCCCGGTGCTGCTGGCCAGGGTGACCGGCTCGCCCGGGATGACGCGCACGTCCTCCCTGCGGCTCTGGACCGACTTGACCACCAGGGTGCGGGTGGCTCCGGCCAGGGCCTCACGGTCCCGCCAGTGCACCGACTCCAGGCGTACCAGGGCGGGGCGGAAGGGGTCGCTGTCACCGACCAGGATGCTGTTGAACAGGCGCACGTCCCGGCTGACGTCCTCGACCTGGCCGAGGTAGGTGGAGCTGAGCCCGTCAGCGTAGGCGTCGTCCGGGTAGTCCAGGTCCTGGCGGGTCTCCTCCCGGTCCTTGGAGTCGGGGAGTTCGACCCGGTCCAGCCGTTCGGGGGAGAGCCAGGGCAGGTCGTCCGTGGCGCTCAGCACGCCCGAGGCGAACTCGGGGCTGGGGTCCCAGCCGGGTTCGGGGGCGGCGACGACCACGCGGTCGTCCTCCCCGCTCTCCCCGGCGATCATCGCGGTCTCCGCCGCGAAGCGCTGGAGGGCCAGCGCGGACTCCCCCCGCTCCCACGAGGGCATCGAGAGAACGTCGGTCAGGCCGGAGTCGCTGACCAGGGCGTAGGGCTCCTCACCCTCCGCCTCGTCGCCGCTGGCGGGGAGGGGGGCCTGGGCGCCAGGGGTCGTGGAGACCCAGGAGGCCGGCGGGAGCCCCTCCTCGGACAGCAGGAAGCGCTGGGCCCCGTGCTCGGTGTACAGATCCTGGACGCGCTCGTCCATGAGCCCCCCCGGAGGCACCGCGAACCGGTCGTCCGCCTCCAGTTCGAGCGCCCGGGCCACGGACTCCTGGCCGAGCCGCAGCGAGGCCTCGGCGTCCCCCTCCATGTCGTTGAGGAGGAGCGCGACCAGGTCGGCGCTGGCGTAGGGGGAGGCCACGACCGTGTCGGCGGCCAGGACCGAGCGGGCCTCACGCAGCCACACCTGGGCGGCCGGATCCGCGGGCTGGTCACGGCGGCCCGGCTCCTTGGCCGGGTCGTCCAACGCGCTCTCCAGGACCTCGTGGTCGGCCGAGGCCATGCGCAGGATGTCGTCGAGCGTGCCGGGGTCGACGGACCAGGTCACCGGGATGCCCTCGGTGCGCGACGGGGTCTCGTCGCCCTCGTCTCCCTCGTCGGGGGCGTCCGAGGGGGCCTCATCCTCGTCGGCGCCCTCCTCGGTGGCCTCGGGGGAGACCGAGTCGGCGCTCTCCTCGGCGGTGACCTCCTCGCCAGCGGTCGGGGAGCTCTCGTCCGGGTCCTCCTCGTCCTCCTCCAGTCCGAGCTCCTCGACGAGGTCCTCATCCCCGGCCTCGAAGGACAGGGGCACCTGCGCGCCGGACTCCAGGAGCCGTCCGAGACGCCCGTCGGCGCCGACCGAGCCGTGGAGTCCGTCGTCGAGGAAGGTGTCGTCGTCGGCGCGCTGGGGCGAGTCCATCAGCGGCCAGACCCAGGCCAGGTCCAGGGCGGGGACGTCGTCGTCACCGGTGTAGGGGAGGAAGGTGTACTGCGAACCGAGGGTGGCGCCGTCGCCGTCCACCGCCTCGATGACCATGGGGTACACCCCGTAGGAGGTCAGACCCAGGTCGTCGGCGGGGGTGCTCAGCGAGTACTCCAGGGTGCCGTCCGGTTCCAGCTCCCCCTCGAACTCCTCGTCGGGCCCGGAGGCGCTGGGCTGCCAGTCCTCGCCGGTGGCGAAGTCGTCCAGCTCGTCGCGCGAGGTGAAGGGGTGCCGGGAGTAGCGCATGCGGACGGTGACGTCCTCGACAGTCTCCCCGGTGGTGTTGGTCACCTCGCCCGCCACACGCAGGGTGCTGTCCTCGTCCACGGAGTCCGGAGTGATCCGGTCCACGACGAGCGGGGCGGCCGAACCCTCCTCGTCGGGCTCGGCCGACGCGGGAGAGAGGGTGGCCGGTATCGGAAGCAGAGCGGCGGTCATGGCCATGACCGCGGCCGCGGAAGCAGTTCGACGCAACGCTTGGTTTCCTGATTCGGGTCCAGGTGTCCGTCCCGCCAGGGATACGGAAGGTGGGGCGGGGTCGGTCGGGGTGCCCGCGCGGCTCGCTCGGCCCAAGCGGGGCTGGTGGCCTCGGACTGACCGTGACGTGCCACCACTCCACCCGAAGATACCGCGTTCCCCGAACCCCGGTTCTGACGCGGACCGTTGTTCGGGGACGTGATCGGCCCACCCTTTCATCCACCGGGGCCCGACACCAGGGCCGCCACAGGCACTCGGGGGTACCAAACGGATTCGCGGACACCCCGTGCGGCCGCCTAACCTGCGTGGTGTGCCGAACACAGAGCCTTCGCGTGAGAACGACGCCGCCCAGAACCCGTCCGCAGAGGTGAGCCCGCCCGCGGGTGAACTCAGCGGTGCGCAGCGAGCGGCGGTCGCCGCGTTGGTCGACTCGATCCAACCCGTCGCAGACGAGCTCGGCGACCGTTTCGACGCCCAGGGCCAGCAGCTCGCCATCGTCGGTGGCCCGGTCCGCGACGCGCTCCTGGGACGCGACTCCAACGACGTGGACCTCACCACCGACGCGGTTCCCCAGCGCGTCCTCGAACTCATCGACGGCTGGGCCGACTCCGTGTGGACCGTCGGCATCGAGTTCGGCACCGTCGGCCTGCGCAAGCGCGGCCTCCAGCTGGAGATCACCACCTACCGCAGCGAGGCCTACTCGCCCAAGTCCCGCAAGCCCGAGGTGGCCTACGGGACGAACATCCACGACGACCTGCTGCGCCGTGACTTCACCGTCAACGCGATGGCGGTGCACCTGCCCAGCCGCGAGTTCGTGGACCCCTTCGGCGGGCTCGCCGACCTCAGGGCCAAGGTGCTGCGGACCCCGGGCCGTCCGGAGGACTCCTTCAGCGACGACCCGCTGCGCATCATGCGCGCGGTCCGCTTCGCCGCGCAGCTCGGGTTCTCTCTGGCGCCCGAGGTGGCCGAGGCCGCCCGGGGCATGGCGGACCGGCTGTCCATCGTCTCGGCCGAGCGCGTCCGGGACGAACTCACCAAGCTCATGCTCAGCCCGGACCCGCGCCGGGGGATCGAACTCATGGTGGACCTGGGCATCGCCGAGCACGTCATGCCCGAGATCCCCAAGATGCGGCTGGAGATCGACGAGCACCACCGGCACAAGGACGTCTACGAGCACTCGCTCACCGTCCTGGACCAGGCCATGGACCTGGAGCGCCGGCGCGGGCACGGACCCGACCTCGTACTGCGCCTGTCCGCCCTGCTGCACGACATCGGCAAGCCCCGGACCCGCGCCTTCGAGGGCGGCAACCGGGTGACCTTCCACCACCACGAGGTGGTGGGCGCCTCCATGACCCGCAAGCGGCTGTCGGCGCTGCGGTTCTCCAAGGACGTGGTCTCCCAGGTGAGCACGCTGGTCGCGCTGCACCTGCGGTTCCACGGCTACGGCCGGGGCGAGTGGACGGACTCGGCGGTGCGCCGGTACGCCCGGGACGCCGGCGACCAGCTGGAGCGCCTGCACATCCTGACCAGGGCCGACTGCACCACCCGCAACCGGCGCAAGGCCGTCGCGCTCGCGCGTTCCTATGACGACATCGAGCGTCGCATCTCCGAACTGGCCGAGCAGGAGGAGCTGGACCGGATCCGCCCGGACCTGGACGGCAACGAGATCCAGGAGATCCTGGGTGTGAAGCCCGGTCCGCTGGTGGGCAAGGCCTACCGGTACCTCCTGGAGCTGCGCCTGGAGAACGGCCCCATGGAGAAGGAGAAGGTCGTCGAGGAGCTGCGCTCCTGGGCGGCCGACCACCTGGAACAGGACGGCCGCCAGGACGGGTAGACCGCACGGGGCGTGGCACCGGAGGCGCCGCTCAGAGCCCGGGCTTGACCGCCGTGACCGCCATCCCCGCGCCGAACACCCGGAGCGGAGTGCCCTCCAGGGTGTCCGAGACACCGCGCGCGGCCGGGGGGCGGCGGTCGAGGGACGGCATGAGGTAGTCGATCGCGCGTACGCGGAGCCCGTGGCCGCGCAGCAGGCGTCCCAGTTCCTGGCTGCTGAAGGACCGCGTGTCGGACATCCGCACGTGCAGGGGCCGGACCCAGGGCAGGAACGGGGCGGTGAGGGCGGAGCGCCGTCGTTCGCCCCAGAGGACCCCGTGCGTCTCGAAGGGGAACCAGCGGTTGGACGTGGTCACGGACAGCGCGCCGCCGGGCCTGAGCACCCGGTGGATCTCGCTGAGGGCGTCGTCGAGGTCGTCGAGGTGCTCGAGCACGTCGAAAGCGGTGACCCGGTCGAAGGTGTTGGTGTCGAAGGCCAGGGAGTCGGGGGCCATCTTGTGCACCCCCACGCGGTCCTCCAGGCTCGTCCCCGCGATGCGTCCGGTGAGTTCGTCGAGCAGCGCGGGGTCGGTGTCGATGGCGTCCACCCGCACGTAGCCCGCGGCGAGTCCGACGGTGTGCGCGCCGTCGCCGCAGCCCACGTCGAGGAGCCGGTCGCCGCGGACGGGTAGTTGGCGGGTGACCGCCCCGATCCGTTTGGCGACCCCTCTGTTCCCGGACCCGTTGCCGAACCCGTTCGATGGACCGCCCGGTCCGAAGCCGCCGCTCATTGCCACCATCCCCTGCTCGTGCGCGAATGCCTGCGAAGGCACTACTTTAAGTGATTTTTTGACTACTCATAGAGATGGCGACTTGTCGACTCGTGGTCACGGGGCCTGACCTCCTCCTTTCCCGGAAGGACCCACGACACCGGGGCGGGACCTCCGGTGCGAGGATGGCGCGATGACGATCACCACCTGGTACCTGGAGTCGACCGACCCCGCCGAGCTCAGGCCCGGCCGCGAACCGGAGGGCCTCGTGCGCTTCGTCCGCGCGGAGGTGCCCAGCCCCGAGTTCTCCCGGTTCCTCTACGCGACGGTCGGCGGCGAGTACCAGTGGATCGACCGCGCCCCCTGGAGCACGGGCGAGTGGAGCGACCGGGTGGCGGACCCGAACGTGGAGACCTGGGTCCTGTACGACCGGGGCACGCCAGCGGGCTACGCCGAACTGGAGGCCCAGCCCGAGGGAGCGGTGGAGGTCGTCTACTTCGGCCTCCTGCCCGGTTTCCTCGGTCGGGGACTGGGCGGGCACATGCTCACCGAGGCCCTGCGCCGTGCGTGGGACCTGGGCACCCGTCGACCGGACCGCGACGCCACCCGCAGGGTGTGGCTGCACACCTGTTCCCTGGACGGGGACCACGCCCTCGCCAACTACCGGGCGCGGGGTCTGCGCCTGTACCGGGAGACCACCGAGGAGCAGCCCGTGGTCCAGGGCGCGGGGGGATAGGTCGGGCCAGGGGGCGGGACCAGCCGACTCGTTGACTCGTGGAGATGTCGACACGTCCACCCCGGCACCCGCCCCGGCCGGGCGGACTCCGGCCGCGAACCCTCAGGGTGCGCGGGACTCCGAGGGTGGGAGGACACCGGCCCGGACAGCGCGCGCGGGCAGTCCGGCCGTAAACGAGGAAGGACACGCCCACAGACTGGACGTGTCACTGAGAACACGCCCGGGGCCGAGGGGCCCCGGGCGGGTCGCCGGCTACCTACTCGCCCGCGATGAAGTTCTCCACCTTGGTGTGCGCCTCGGCGTCGCTGTACTGCTCCGGGGGCGACTTCATGAAGTAGGAGGAGGGCTCCAGGATCGGGCCGCCGATACCGCGGTCCTTGGCGATCTTCGCGGCGCGTACCGCGTCGATGATGATCCCGGCGGAGTTGGGGGAGTCCCACACCTCCAGCTTGTACTCCAGGTTCAGCGGGACGTCACCGAAGGCGCGACCCTCGAGACGGATGTAGGCCCACTTGCGGTCGTCCAGCCACGGCACGTGGTCGGAGGGACCGATGTGCACCGCGCCGGCGTTCAGCTCGTGGGGGATCTGCGAGGTGACCGACTGGGTCTTGGAGATCTTCTTCGACTCCAGGCGCTCGCGCTCCAACATGTTCTTGAAGTCCATGTTGCCGCCGAAGTTCAGCTGGTAGGTGCGGTCGACGATCACACCCCGGTCCTCGAACAGCTTGGACAGCACCCGGTGGGTGATGGTGGCGCCGATCTGCGACTTGATGTCGTCGCCGATGATCGGCACACCCGCCTTGGTGAACTTCTCGGCCCACTCGGGGTCGGAGGCGATGAACACCGGGAGCGCGTTGACGAAGGCCACGCCCGCGTCGATGGCGCACTGCGCGTAGAACTTGTCGGCCTCGTCGGAGCCCACCGGGAGGTAGGAGACGAGGACGTCGGCCTTGCTGGCCTTGAGCGCGGCGACCACGTCCACGGCGTCCTCGGGGGACTCCTGGATGATCTCGCGGTAGTACTTGCCCAGACCGTCGTAGGTCGGGCCGCGCATGACGGTCACGCCGGTCAGCGGGACGTCACAGATCTTGACGGTGTTGTTCTCGCTCGCTGTGATCGCGTCGGCCAGGTCGTGTCCGACCTTCTTGGCGTCCACGTCGAAGGCGGCGACGAACTCGATGTCGCTCACGTGGTACGGGCCGAACTGGACATGCATCAGGCCGGGGACCCGTGACTCCGGATCGGCGTCCTTGTAGTAGTGCACACCCTGGACGAGCGACGCCGCACAGTTGCCGACACCCACGACGGCTACACGTACCGAACCCATTGGTCCTTGCTCCTTCTTCTCCGCGAACATGGATTCCACAGCGCACGGCGACGGGCCCGCGCCGACGGCGGTCCGGGGCTCGTCATCCTGCGTCGTATTCCGTATGTGATCAGCAGCGCGCACGGCTGTTCTGTTCCCCCTCACGGCCGTCGAATACGGGGAGAACTGTCCATGTCTGGCTGGTTTGTTCTGATCTGACTCTATCCACGCTTCGTGGTGAGGATGTAGGCGGTCAACGGTCTGGGCGACAACAGAGTGACCGCCGGTGACCATGGTGCGGGGGAGACCTGCGTGATCCCGTGCGTGATCCCACACGAACCATCCCAACTCGGACGGCGCCGACCCGCTCCCGCTCCGGTGACCGCAGTCACACGCTGCGCCGAGTTCGGCCCCGAGCAGCCGAACTGCCAGGACCGGCGGTTCCCGGCGGAGGGTGACGAGGCCCTGCAAAGCGCGCGATACCCTCGCGCGTGGGTTGTGCTATATCGTTCGATCGCTCTAACGTGACTTTTGATTTGCGTGCGAAGCCGGTTCAAACCCCCGAGCGAAGCCAAGCCGCGGCGACGTTGACGTCGGCCCAGAGCACCGACGCGACGGGGGAAGCGCTCCCGCAGGCCAACGATCAGGAGGAAGTAGCGGCCAACGTCTTCGCGACCTGTTGAAAACCTTCACCCCCGGGTGGGCGTCTCTTTATCAAGCCTTGAAAGAAGGCCAAAGCGGCGAACCGGGTCCAACCGCACCCAACCGCGCCGCTCCACATCACAGGTCGCGAATCACCGATCCCCCAGGGGGACCGACCCCCGTTTCCACCAAGGAATCGTCAGGCCGAGCGGCCGTGAGAGGCAATCGAGGACCACGTGAGTACCGAACGACGACGGAATGCCGACGGCGGCCGTCGCCGGGCCGACGGCCCGGACGACGGTCCGCGCGGCGACGGCGGAAGGCGCAGGGCCGGTGGCCCTCCCCGGGAAGAACGTGCGGGCGGACGGCGCCGACCTGACTCCGAGGACGGCTTCCAGGGAGACGACAGGTCCGCTCCGCGCTCCCGTAGAGCCCGACCCCCAGGGGACGAGGCACGCTCCGAGGGGCGCCCCCGCCCCGAGGGCGGACGCCGCCGAGCCGAGGGAGAGCGCCCCCGCCGCCCCGACGGCCCGCGACGCCGCCCCGAGGACGACGGAGAGCGCCCCCGCCGTCGCCCCGACGGCCAGCGCCCCCGACGACCCGAGGACGGTGACCGCCCCCGTCGCCGCCCGGACGACCCGCGAGCTGGCGGACGCCGCCGCTCCGAGGGCCCGCGCGACCCCCGCGACCGCGAACACGGAGCCCGCTCCGAGGGCCGGCGCTCCGGCGGACGGGGTGCCCGTGCCGCCGCGGCCTCGGGCGGACGCGGCGGCAGGGGCGGTGGCGGAGGCCGCCGCCGTCCCCGTGAGGACGAACCCGACGACCGTCCCTGGTTCAAGCGCTTCCTGTCCAAGGCCTGGAAACCCGCGCTGGCCTTCTGCGGGCTCATGATCATCGGCGGTGTGGCCACCTTCGCGGTGCTGTACGCCATGGCCCCCGACGAGGGGGAGCTCAAGAGGAACGCGGAGAAGGAGGCCTCGGCCACCCAGATCCTGTGGGCCGTCCAGGGGGACGCCGAGAAGGGCGACGTCGCGCTCACCACCGGTGAGGTCCAGCGTGTCGCCGTGCAGCGCGAGGACATCCCGGAGGAGGTCATCGACGGTGTGCTCGCCGCCGAGCAGGCCACCTTCTACGAGGACCCGGGCATCAACATCAAGGGCATCGGCCGCGCCATCCTCTCCCGAGGCGAGGCGGGCGGCGGGTCCACCATCACGCAGCAGATGGCCCGTAACTACTACAGCGAGCTCGACGGCGAGCCGCCGATGACCCGCAAGATCCGCGAGATCTTCATCTCGATCAAGCTGGGCCAGCAGCTCGAACCCGACGAGATCCTCACGACCTACCTCAACACGATCTACTTCGGCCGTGGCGCCTCGGGCATCGAGATGGCCGCCCAGGAGTACTTCGGCAAGAGCGTGAGTGAGCTGGACCGGGCCGAGGGCGCCTACCTCGGCATCATCATCCAGATGCCGAGCAACTTCGAGAACCCCGAGCCGGACTCCTGGACCGCCAACTACCTGGAGAAGGAGCGCTGGCCGTACGTCCAGCGGCAGCTGGCCGCGATGTACGACAACACCGGCGGCGAGCGCGGCCTGCCCGAGGCCGAGGCCCAGCAGCTCGAGATCCCGGACAGCATCATCGACTACGAGCCCGAGGCCGGCCTGGACGACCCTAAGCTGGGCTACGTCCGCCAAGCCGTGATCAACGAGGTCGAGCGGCGGTACGCGGGCTCGAACGTCACCGGCGCGGACATCGCCACCAAGGGCCTGGTCATCGAGACCTCCCTGAACCCCGACCTGATGACCGCGGCGGAGGAGGCCTTCGACGTCCTCCCCGAGGGCGCGGCCGACGACACCATGCACGGGTTGACGGCGGTCGACCCGAGCACGGGAGAGATCGTCGCCTTCAACGGCGGGCCGGACGTCTCCACGGTGATCAACAACTCCCTGGTGCACCAGACCCAGGCGGGATCGGCGTACAAGCCGTACGTGCTGGCCCGCGCCCTGTCGGACGGCATCGGTCTGCGCAGTCAGTTCGACGGCGACAGCGGCCTGGAGTTCCCCGGGCTGGCCAGCCCGGTGATCAACTCCGGCGAGGTGGACTACGGCGAGGTCGACCTGATCCAGTCCACCGCTGACTCGGTGAACACCAGCTACGTGGACCTGGCGATCACGGTCGACCCGAGCCGCGTGGACGACCTCGCGGTGGAGATGGGCGTGCACCCGGACCGGCAGGAGACCTCGCAGGTCGGTCCGCTGGTCGCCCTGGGCACCCACCAGGTGAACGCGCTCGACATGGCCAGCGGCTACGCGACCTTCGCCGCGCAGGGCCGCCACTTCCCGGCGCACATGGTCACCAAGGTGACGACGGCCGACGGCACCGAGGTCACCCCCGACGACCAGGCGGAGCTGGAGAGCGGCACGGAGGTCCTCTCCGAGGGGGTCGCCGCGGACGCCACCTACGCCATGCAGCAGGCCGTCCTGGAGGGTGGCGCGAAGAACGCCGCCCTCGACGACGGGCGTCCGGTGGCGGGCAAGACCGGTACCTCCTCCGACGCCGTCTCGGCCTGGTTCGTGGGGTACACACCGCAGCTGGCCACGTCGGTGGGGCTGAGCCGCGCGCAGAGCGATCCGCTGGACTTCGGTCCGGCGTTCGGTGACGTCTTCGGCGGTACCACCTCCGCGATGGTGTGGAAGGCCTTCATGGAGGTCGCCATGGAGGGGCAGGAGCACCAGCAGTTCCCGGCCCCGCAGTGGGTGGGCGAGGACCAGCGGTTCCTGCCGACCCCCTCCCCGAGCGAGACCCCGGAGGAGACCGACGAACCGAGCGACGAGCCCAGCGAGAGTCCGAGCGAGGAGGAGTGCGACCCCAACAGCCCGGAGTGCGACACGGAACCGTCGCCGGACGAGTGCGAGCACGGTTGGGAGCCGGGCTGTGACACCGAGGAGAGCCCGGACCCGGACGAGTGCGACGCCTGGATCGGCAGGCCGGACCACTGTGACGACGAGGAGGAGAACCTCCCCGGCGGTCCGCCCGGCAGTGACCAGAGCAACCAGGCCAACGCCAGCGGCAACAACAGCCTGATCAGGCCCAGGGACTGATCGGCTCGCAGTAGCAGGCACGGCCGGGGGCCGGTGCGCGGAGGGGAGACCCTTCGGCACCGGCCCCCAGTCGTTGCCCACCACGACCCAGGGGTCCCGCACGACTGGCAGCGCAACGCCGGTGGTGCTCCGCTGCTGGTAGCCTTGGCTCCCGTATGGCTCAGAGCCTGAGCGATGCCCCCGGTGGGACCGGGCGGCGGAACGCCGGGCTCCTGCCCTCCTGCCATGGAGATTCCATGGCCGCAACAGTCCAGAGGAGGAACGTACGCTTATGCGTCGTTACGAAATCATGGTCATCCTCGACCCCAACCTCGACGAGCGCACCGTCGCTCCGTCGCTGGAGAACTTCCTGGGCGTCGTCCGCAACGACGGCGGTTCGGTCGAGAAGACGGAGATCTGGGGCAAGCGTCGCCTCGCCTACGACATCAACAAGAACTCCGAGGGCATCTACGCGGTCATCGACCTGACCGCCAAGCCCGCGACGGTCAAGGAGCTCGACCGTCAGCTCGGCATCGCCGAGGCCGTGCTCCGCACCAAGGTTCTGCGTCCCGAGGTTCACTAGGCACTCCGGTGCCCTGACCCCCTGACCCCGCCCGTTCTTGTCCCCAGGACTGTTTTGTCTCTAGGGGCGCGGATGATGCGGGGAGCAGGCGAAACCGCCTGATCCCGAACTATCTCGAACCGGAGCCGATCCATGGCAGGCGAAACCCAGATCACGCTCGTCGGCAACCTCGTCGACGACCCTGAACTGCGCTTCACGCCCAGTGGAGCCGCGGTCGCCAACTTCCGTGTGGCCTCGACGCCTCGCACCTTCGACCGTCAGGCGGGGGAGTGGAAGGACGGAGAGTCCATGTTCCTCTCCTGCACCGTCTGGCGTCAGTACGCGGAGAACGTGGCCGAGAGCCTTCAGCGTGGCATGCGCGTCATCGTGCAGGGCCGCCTGAAGCAGCGGTCCTTCGAGACCCGCGAGGGTGAGAAGCGGACCGTCTTCGAGATCGACGTCGAAGAAGTCGGCCCGGCACTGCGCAGCGCCACCGCCAAGGTGACGAAGACGCAGCGTCAGGGTGGCGGCGGCTTCGGCGGCGGTCAGCAGGGCGGCGGTTTCGGCGGCGGCCAACCCCAGGGCGGACAGTCGTCCCAGGGCGGCGGCTACGGGAACCAGGGCGGCGGCTTCGGTGGCCAGCAGGGTGGTCGGGGCGGCGCCCCGGCCGACGACCCGTGGGCCACCAACGGCGGCGGCGGTTTCGGCGGCGGCAACAGCGGAGGATTCTCCGACGAGCCCCCGTTCTAAACAGCGGCTTCCCCACGTAACACCCGACCCGGCCCCTACGGGGACCGCGTCACCTTTCCATTGTCCCAGCCCATCCCCGGGAGGACCCCGGGGCTCTTGCGAAGGAGCACCACGATGGCTAAGCCGGCAGCGCGCAAGCCCAAGAAGAAGGTTTGCCTCTTCTGCCAGGAGAAGCAGTCCTACATCGACTACAAGGACACCACGCTTCTCCGTAAGTTCATCTCCGAGCGCGGCAAGATCCGTGCCCGTCGGGTGACCGGCAACTGCACGCAGCACCAGCGCGACGTCGCGACCGCGATCAAGAACGCGCGCGAGGTGGCCCTGCTGCCCTACACCAGCACCGCTCGCTAGCGGCGATATCCGAGGGAGGTCTTTGTCGTGAAGCTGATTTTGACCCACGAGGTCAACGGTCTCGGAGCCCCCGGCGACGTCGTCGAGGTGAAGAACGGTTACGGTCGCAACTACCTGCTGCCCCGAGGGTTCGCCATTCGGTGGACCCGCGGTGGTCAGAAGCAGATCGACCTGATCCAGCGCGCCCGCAAGGCGCGTGACATCCGCACCCTGGACGAGGCCCAGCAGGTCGCTGGCCGCGTGGGTGCGCTGAACGTGCGCCTCAAGCAGCGCGCCGGTCAGGGTGGTCGTCTGTTCGGTTCGGTCACGCCCGCGGACATCGTCGAGGCCGTCAAGGCCACCGGCGGTCCCGAGCTGGACAAGCGCCGGATCGAGATCAAGAACCCGATCAAGTCCGTCGGTGCCCACAAGGTCCAGGTCCGCCTGCACCCCGAGGTCGCCGCGACGATCAAGCTGGACATCGTCGGCGCCTAGTACGCGCCGACCGTTCCGGTCACGGACCCCGTCCCTCTTCGAGGGGCGGGGTTCTTCTGTTCCCCAGGAACACGCCGAGGGGCCGAAAAACACCCTTTAGTTACTCTTTGTAATCTAACGTGTCCTCTGTGTAGCGTTGCGTTCAGCAATGCTCCGCACGGAGAGGACAGCATACCGATGGCCGTTGAAAGACTGCCCGAGACAGACCACCCTCTCGCGGTGGATCGTAGGACGATGCTGCGAGGGGCCGCCCTGACCGCCGGAGGAGTACTGCTCGGCGGTGCCCTGGGGGTGTCGGTGACCGGCCAGGCGACCGCAGCGGCGACGCCCAAGGTGTACACCCGGTCCGACTGGGGGGCACGCGCGCCCAAGGGAACCATCGAGGTACTGGCGAAGGGGCCGACCCACATCGTCGTGCACCACACCGCGACCTCGAACGTGTCCGACACCTCCACCACCCACGCCGCCGCGCTCTCCCGATCCATCCAGCGCTACCACATGGACAACAACGGCTGGAGCGACACCGGTCAGCAGCTGACCATCAGCCGGGGCGGCCACATCATGGAGGGCAGGGACAAGTCCCTCCAGGCCATCCGCGACGGTAAGCACGTGCTGGGCGCGCACACGGCCAACCACAACTCGCACACGATCGGCATCGAGAACGAGGGGACCTACACCTCGTCCACGCCGCCCGGTGCCCTCATGTCCTCGCTGGTCGACACCTGCGCGTGGCTGTGCCTGGTCTACCGCCTGGACCCGCAGAAGGCGATCGTGGGCCACCGGGACTACAACGCCACCAACTGCCCGGGGGACAAGCTCTACGCGATGCTCCCCAAGCTCCGTGACGATGTGGGGAGCAGCCTGCGGAAGCAGCTGAGCCACATGGGCGAGCACGCCGGACGGGAACTCACGCTGGAGGAACTGCCGAGCTACCCGACCGTTCCGAGTTCGGAACGCGTCGCGACCTTCTACCACGGTCCTACGGTGGGAGACCTCGACTCTGGCTTCTAGGAGGAGATTCTCCGCCGCCAGCCGCCCCTGTGTCCCCCGCAGGGGCGGCTCTGTGTTTCCTTCCCACCTCCGCTTCGGTGCGTGTTCGGCGCCTTCGCAGAGCGGTTCGGGTTGAGGCGGCACAGCATCCTCGTCCACGCCTGGCTCGTTCCTCGCTGGGCTGGACTCGTCTTCCAGAACCCTCTCCGGCGCTCGAACGGGGCGCCCCCTTGTGGCGAGCCGTACGGGCGGGACCCACGTCCGTGGGTGAGGTGAGCGATGAACCCGGCACCGCCCAGGGTCGACTTAAGGACTTGGTGACTTGGTGACTTGGTGACTTGGTGACCTGGCGACTTGGTGACCCGGGGATCAGGGACGGTGGGCGCCGGTGACCAGCCAGGCCTCGCCCCGGGCGCGCAGGCCCAGAGTGACGGCACGGGCGAGGATCCACACCGCGAAGGCGATCCACAGACCCACAAGGCCACCGGTCTCCGAGGTGGCGAGACCGGGGATCACCAGGGCGAACGGCATGAAGGCGAGCATCGTCCATAGGGAGGCCCAGGCCAGGTAGCGCTGGTCCCCGGCGCCCATGAGGACGCCGTCCAGCACCATGGTGACGCCGCTGAGCGGTTGCATGAGGGCGACCACCACGAGGGAGGCCATGATGAGCGCGGCCACACTCGGGTCCGAGGTGAAGGGGACGTGGGCCCAGGGCAGCACGAGGAACACGACCACGGTGAACAGGAGCCCCGACATCACGCCCCACTCGACCATCCGCCGGGTGGCGTCCCGGGTTCCCCGCACGTCACCCGCGCCGAGGTAGCGGCCCACGATCGACTGCCCCGCGATGGCGATGGCGTCCATCGCGAACACCAGCAGGGCCCAGATGTTGTAGCTGACCTGGTGCGCGGCGATGGTCTCGTCACCGAGCCGGGCGGCGACGGCGGTGGTCACCAGAGCCACGACGCGCATGGACACGCTGCGCAGGAACAGGGCGAACCCGGCCGAGGCCGAGGAGCGCAGCCCGGACAGCGACGGCGTGAGGGAGACGCCCTCGCGCCGGGCCGACCGGGCGATGGTGGCCACGTACCAGAACGCCCCGCCGCCCTGGGCGATCACGGTCGACCAGGCGGACCCGGCGATGCCCCAGTCGAACACGAACACGAAGGTCGCGCACAGCACGGCGTTGCCGACGTAGGACGCGACCGCGACCACCAGCGGGGTCCGGGCGTCCTGGAGCCCGCGCAGCACGCCGGTCCCGGCCATGATGATCAGCAGGAACGGCGTGCTCAGCAGGCTGATCCGCAGGTAGGTGAGGGCGTAGGGGGCGACCTCGGGCGAGGCGCCCAGGAGGTCGATCATCCACGGGCCCAGCGGCCAGCCGATCCCGATCGCGGCGATCCCCAGCAGGATCGCGAGCCAGAGCCCGTCCACCCCGTCCCGGACACCGCCCGGGACGTCTCCGGCACCGAACTTGCGGGCCACCGCGGCGGTGGTCCCGTAGGCGAGGAAGATGCACACCGCCGCCAGGGTCAGCAGGACCTGACCCGCGACCCCGAGGCCGCCCAGCGCCTGAGTGCCCAGGCTGCCGACGATCGCGGCGTCGGTGAGCAGGAAGAGCGGCTCGGCGATCAGGGCGAAGAACGTGGGGATGGCGAGAGCGAAGATCTCGCGATCGTGGCGGTGCCGGAAGGGGGCCGCCGAGAGCAGATTGGCCATGACGGAGCCACAGTACCGGACAGGCGTTCGACAGCCGGTGTGGCGTCTGGCACGAACCACCGAAGCCTGTGGATAACCTGTGGAAAGCCGCCCTGTGAGACATCTTGCACCTCACGACAGCGAACCGCGTTTTCCCAGTTCAAGTGGGCTATGAGCGACTCGCGGCAAAGTTATCCACAGGTGATGTGCATAACCTCTGTGCGCAATGCCCCACGGGGCCTCGGTTGTGGTGGTAGAGGGTTGTCCACAGGCGAGCCGCGCGGCGTCTTCGACACCCCGGATGGGGCATGCTGGAAGAGTCGGTCCGATCCGGGCCGACGCACGCGGCCGGTGTGGGGAGAAGTTCGTGAGTGTCGCTGAGCAACCACCTGATGAGGGCGGATACGAGCGCACCCCACCCCACGACATCCAGGCCGAGCAGAGCGTCCTGGGCGGCATGCTGCTGTCCAAGGACGCCATCACCCAGGTCGTCGAGATCATCCGCTCCGCCGACTTCTACCGCCCCGCGCACCAGATCATCTACGACAGCGTCGTGGACCTCTTCTCCCGCGGCGAGCCGGTCGACGCCATCTCGGTCAACGCGGAGCTGACCAAGCGCGGAGAGGCGACCCGGGTCGGCGGGGCCCCCTACCTGCACACCCTCACCGAGGCGATCCCCACCGCGGCCAACGCGGGCTACTACGCCAAGATCGTCTCGGACCGTGCGGTCCTGCGGCGCCTGGTCGAGGTCGGTACCCGGATCGCGCAGATCGGCTACGCGGGCGACGGCGAGGTGGACGACCTCGTCGACCACGCCCAGGCGGAGATCTACAAGGTCGCCGAGAAGCGCACGGGCGAGGACTACGTGGTCCTCGGCGACATCATGCCCGGGGCCCTCGACGAGATCGAGGCGATCGGCGCCAACGACGGCAGCATGACCGGCGTCCCCACGGGCTTCGCGGACTTCGACGCCCTCACTAACGGCCTCCACCCGGGCCAGATGGTGATCATCGCCGCCCGCCCGGCCGTCGGCAAGGCCCTGGCCCTGGACACCCCCCTGCCCACACCGCACGGCTGGACCACCATGGGAGAGGTCCGTGTCGGTGACGAGCTCCTCGCCGCTGACGGCACTCCCACCAGGGTGGTGGCGGCCACGGACGTGATGCGGGACCGCCCCTGCTACGAGGTCACCTTCGATGACGGCACGGTGGTCGTGGCGGACGCCCAGCACCAGTGGCTGACCGACACGCGTGCCTCGCGCCGAGCCGCGCAGGAGGCCCGGGCCAGGGGCGGAGCCCCCAGGGTTCTGCCGGGCGTGCGGACCACGGAGGAGATCGCTCGGACCGTGCGTCTGGAGACCGCGGACCGGAGACTGAACCACTCGGTGAACAACACCGAACCCTTGGACCTGCCGGAACGGCAGGGGCCACTGCCGCCCTACTTCCTGGGAATGTGGTTGGGCGACGGTGCCTCCCGGGCTGCGCGGATCACCACCGCCGATCCCGAGGTCATCACCAACATCGAGGCGGAAGGACTGGTGACCAAACCGGTCGGGGAGACCTCCTACACCTACGGTGTCTTCCTCCCGGCGGAAGAGGTTGAGGTCGCGGAGAAGACCTGCGTGGTCTGTGGGGCTGGCTTCGTCCCGAAGCTGCCGCACGTGCGCACGTGCGGGCAGTCCTGCGGAGGCAGGGCCCGTTTCGTCTCGGAGCCGGTTCCGCACACCAGCTGCCCTGACTGCGGTCGCCCCTGCTTCTCCGGTGCCCGGTGCCGCGACTGCGTCGCCCACCACGGAAGCGTCCAGGCTCTGCTGCGGACGCTGGGAGTCTTGGGAAGCAAGCACGTCCCCACGGAGTACCTGCGCGCGTCGGTCGCCCAGAGGAGGGCTCTCCTGGCGGGACTCCTGGACAGCGACGGAACCGTCAACGCCAGTGGGTCGGTACAGTTCGCCGTCACCAACGAGCGCCTGGCAGCTGACTTCCGGGAACTGGCGCACAGCCTGGGGTACCGCACCGGTCTGTCGACCAAGCGGGTCAGGGGGCGATCGGACGAGAGTTCGACCTGCTACACCATCACCTTCGGTTCCGAGCGGGAGGTCTTCGGAATCGAACGGAAGAGGGCCGCGCATCGGGAACGGTCCGCCGGTCGAGCCCATGTGCGCGTCGGATCGAGGTTCGTCACCGACGTTCGCGCGATCGACAGCGTTCCGGTGCGGTGCGTCCAGGTCGATCACCCGGACCACCTCTTCCTCGCCACCCGTTCCATGGTGCCCACACACAACTCCACCCTGGCCCTGGATTTCGCGCGGGCCGCGTCCATCAAGAACGAGATGGCGTCCGTCTTCTTCAGCCTGGAGATGGGGCGCAACGAGATCGTCATGCGTCTGCTCTCCGCCGAGGCGCGGGTGCCGCTGCACACCATGCGGTCCGGTCTGATGACCGACGATGACTGGGCCCGGCTCGCCAGACGGATGGGCGAGGTGGCCAGCGCGCCGCTGTTCATCGACGACTCCCCGAACATGTCGATGATGGAGATCCGGGCCAAGTGCCGCCGTCTCAAGCAGCAGCACGACCTCAAGCTCGTGATCGTCGACTACCTCCAGCTGATGAGCTCACCCGGCCGGGTGGAGAGCCGTCAGCAGGAGGTCTCCGAGATGTCGCGTTCGCTCAAGCTCCTGGCCAAGGAACTGGAGGTGCCCGTGGTCGCGCTGTCCCAGCTGAACCGTGGTCCCGAGCAGCGCACCGACAAGCGCCCCCAGGTCTCCGACCTGCGTGAGTCCGGGTCGATCGAGCAGGACGCGGACATGGTGATCCTGCTCTACCGCGAGGACGTGCACGACAAGGAGTCCCCGCGCGCGGGCGAGGCCGACATCATCGTGGCCAAGCACCGTAACGGTCCCACCGCCGACGTGACCGTGGCCTTCCAGGGCCACTACAGCCGATTCGTCGACATGGCGCCCGGTTAACTCGTCGACCTGTCGACACGGGGTGTGATCGCAGGCGGTCGGATTCGCCGCCTCGGTCACACCCCGTTGTATCGGTCAATCCATTAGTCGACTTATGTGCGAGCCGAAAAGTCGACAAAGAGACACGTCGACATTACTCTGCGGAGTCGCTGGTCAGGGCCCCTTCGCGTAGCTCCAGACGGCGACCCGTGAAGCGCTGACGCGCCATGCGGTCGTGCGTCACGAGCACCAGGGCACCCGTGTAGCCCGACAGCGCCTCCTCCAGCTCCTCCACCAGACCGGGGGAGAGGTGGTTGGTGGGCTCGTCCAACAGCAGTAGGTCGTGGGCGCCCGAGGTCAGCCGGGCCACCTCGATCCTGCGGCGCTGTCCCACCGACATCGAGACCACTGGTTGATCGAGGTCGGCGGGCCGGAACAGGCCGAGCGAGGCGAGTTCGTCCCGGTACTCCTCCGCGTGGTCGGGGCGCCCGGCGGCGTAGGTCTCGAGCACGGTCCGCTCCCCGGGCACCGGGGCGTCCTCCTGACGCAGCAGGCCGATACGCGGGGGCAGCGCCACCCGGCCGGAGTCCGGGACCAGATCCCCGGACAGCACCCGGACCAGGGTGGTCTTGCCCGCCCCGTTCGGACCGGTGACCAGGACCCGTTCTCCGGGTGCCAACGACAGCGCGCCGACCTGCAACCGGTGGTCCACCCGGATCCGCTCCAACCGTGCGACCGGACCCTCCTCCGGCGGCGGACCGGAGAACCCGGCGTTCATCCGGAGCGGGACCGGCGGCGGCGCGACCGGGTTCGCGGTCAGTCGGGCCATCCTCTCCTTGGCGTTGCGCACGCGCCCCATGGAACCGTGCGCCGCGCCGCGCATCCGGAAGGCTCCGTGCCCGAAGGCGGCCTTGGCCATCCTGCGCGGGATCGCCCGCAGGGCCGCGATGTTGTTGTCGGCCAGGCGTCGCTGCCTCGCCAGGTCCTGCTTCCAGTCCTCATGCTCCCGTGCCCAGCGCGCACGCGCCGCCGCCTTGGCTGCGAGGAACCCGTCGTAGCCGTCGCCGTATCGGCGGACCAGGCGGGTGTCGGCATCCACCTCCAGCACAGTGCCGGTCACCCCGGAGAGGAAGGCCCGGTCGTGAGTGACGGCGACGACGGTGCCGCGGTGGCTCCGGAGCCGTTCCTCGAGCCAGGCGACCGCGTGGTCGTCGAGGTCGTTGGTGGGCTCGTCCAGAAGAAGGAGTTCGGGCGAGGCGGCCAGGGTCGCCGCCAGCGCCAGCCTCGAACGCTCCCCGCCGGACAGCGTCCGCAGCGGCCGGTCGCGGTCCAGCCCGGGCAGGCCCAGGCCGTGCAGTCCCGCGTCGACGCGGGCGTCGGCGTCGTAGCCGCCGCGGGCCTCGAACTCCGCAAGGAGGTCGCCGTAGGCGTCCAGCTCCTGAGGGCCGGCGCCGCCCAGGGCCGCCTCGGCCCCGTGGACGCGCGCCTCCAGGTCCCTGAGATCCCGGAGGGCGTCGTCGATCGCGTCCGCGACGGTCCCGAGTGGGATCCCGCCGGACACCCGTTCCATGGTCTGGGGCAGGTAGCCGACGCCTCCCGGAGCGCGGACGGTGAGCTCCCCGTTGTCCGGGGCCTCCGCGCCCGCCAGGAGGCGGAGGAGGGTGCTCTTGCCGGAGCCGTTGTCGCCGACCACACCCACGTGTTCGCCGGGGCTGATCGTGAGGCTGACGCGGTCGAGGACCGTGTGGTCCCCGTAGTGCTTGCTGACTTCGTCCAGGGCGAGCTGGGATCGGTGTCGTGTTCCTGTTCCGAGCATGCGGCCCTCCTGTCCTGCGTGGTTCCGGTGTTTCTGGGTGCCACGGAGCGCAGGGAGAGCCGTTTCGGTCATGGGTGCACGGGTGTGCTGCGAGACCGGAACATGGAAGGAGGCTGCCCGTACGCGACCGCGGTGTGGTGACGTCGACGGAGCCGCCGGACCGCTGTGCGGTGGGGGCTCGGAACGAGGACGTCCGGCGCGTCTACAGGTGGATGTACAGCCTCATGGGCAAGACGATACGTCTCGTTGTATGTGTCGTCAAGAGGATGGAGTGAGACCGGGATCACTCATGGGTGCTGCTCGGGGCGTCAAATAGAGACGTCCACATTTGGATTTATGGTCTTGCCGATTTGTCGACATAGCGACGAAGGGGTTCCGGAGCGTGAGGGCGGCGCCCGGCCCTGGGCATGACGAAGGGCCGCCCGCACAACGCGGGCGGCCCTTCGGGGCGGCGGTCGGCTTCGCTGACTAGAGCCAGCGGGCCTCGGGTCGGGTGCGGCCACTGTCGTCAGTGACCAGGACCCAGTGCATGATCGGGTGCTCCGAAGTGATGGTGTCGGCGTCCTCGTGATCCGTGCGCGGCTGCGGGACCAGCGCGGGCTCGGGGGCCAGGCCGGAGAGTCGGCGGCTCGCAGCGGAGGTTCGGGTGCGCCGAGGGGTGGTCGCGGAGCGAGAGAGGTGCGGCCCGTGTTCGGTCCTGCGTGCCATGAAGCCCTCCTCGTTTCCTTATCAGATGACCCAAGTTAACCCTATGTTCACCTTCGAGTCAATTGGGTTCCTTCTCGGCGGGTCGGCTGTGCAGGGCTCGCGCTCCGCCTCGGGGTCCAAAGTGAACGGAAGGTGAACGGATCGGTAACCCAGTACTACCCCGCTCGGGTCCGGTTCACTCCGGTCCGACCCGGATGCGACGCCCTCCCGCCGGCGTCGAAGGCCCCGGACACGAAGAAGCACCCGCCGTGGGGCGGGTGCTCCGTGAACGTCCGTTGTCGGGTGTGTCCGGCTACTCCTTGAAGATCAGTCCCACGACCTCAAGGTAGAGCTGCTCCGGGTAGGGAATGAAGGCGATCCTGCTGAGCGCCTGGTCCTGACCGGCGGACTCCATCACGAAGGTCCCGTATCCGAGGAAGCGGCCGACCAGGGTTCGCTCGAACCGCATGTCGGTGACCTTGCCCAGCGGCATCATGTTCACCTGCCGGGTGATCAGCCCCGTGGTCAGCAGCAACCGCGCCGACGTGATCACGAAGTAGTCCACGGACCACTCGGCGACCCGCCACACGAACCACACCAGTACGAGCAGCCACAGCCACCACACGAGGGCCAGGGTCGCGGCGCTGTTGGCGCCGATCGTCCTGCTCAGGATCGCCGCGAACACCAGAGCCACCAGAACCGCACCCACCGGTCCGATGAGGACCGCGGGGTGCCGGCGGATGGTCACGACATCCTGCTCGTGAGGTAGGAGATAGCGGTTCACCGATGCCGGAGCCGCGTTGCTTGAGGCTACGAGCTTCATGAAACCCGACCCGTCCCCGCCTACGACAGCAGCGTGTTGACGAACCGGGACATCGACTCGGCGCCACCCACTAGGAGATCCAGTCCGCTCTGGATCACGCCGGCCGCGCTTTCAGGTTGCGTGAGCAGATAAAACGCCACGAAACCGATGAGCGCGTAACCGCCCCATTTCTTCAACTTCGCCACGACTGACTCCCCTTGGAATCCACCTGACCCACCAACCCAGCAGCGATTGTCGCATCGACCATCTTGCCCGTAAAGCCTGGAGCGCACTCTCGGCGTGGCGGTATGTCGGACGTTCACCCCTTGCGGGCTGTGTCCGGTTTCGGTGGTGTTGGTAACCGGGTGACCGGAGGCCCGGAAAGAGTTTCTGTTCTGGTGCAGGTCAGGGCGGTCGGAGGGGGCGCGCTGGCGTGCGCTCGCGCCGGTGGAACAGTGCGGAGGGCGCGCTGTCGGGCTCCGGAGGAGGGTCGCCGATCCCTGGGGAGGGGCCACGGAGGGCCAGGTTCTTCGCCAGCCGAAGAGAGAGGTAGTGCAGGCCCGAAACCGTTACGGGAGCGCCGTGTGGTGTCTAGCGCTGTTCCGCGAAGGCCAGGGCGAGCACCTGGAGGTGCTGCCGAGCGATCCGCTCCACGAGGTCCGGCGTGGCCCGCCCGGTCACGTCCTGGGCGCCGTGTCTGGCCGCGTCCACGCACCGGGAGACGGTGGAGGTGTGGTGCACGTCGGAGAACTCCGACGACAGGCGGTTGACGACGGGGCTGAAACGCGGGTCGCGGGTGGCCTGGGCGGTCGAGGGGGAGGTGTTCTCGGGCATCTCACTCCTTGGGGGCTGCTGGGGCGGAACAGCACGGCGCGTGTGCGGTTCGGGGCTTTGGGTAGCCACTGGAGGGTTGCCGGAGTGCCGCGCCGGAAACGGGCGGCGACGTTCGGATATCAGTGGGCTGAGCCCCTTGTGGGGTGGTTTCGGTCTGGCATGTGCACCCGGTTACGGGTAGTCAGGAACCATCATCACTCTAATCTGTTACGTTCCAATCTCGAAATGAATTCGGCTAATGCAACACCGTGTCGGTCGCCCGCTGACCAAGCTGGCTCCACCTGGAGTGACGCCTCGGGGCAAGGGCGCGTGATGGGACCAATGCCCGATTTTCGGGCGTTCATTCACCCCGGCTCTAAAAGAGCCGAAAAAGCGCCCGATCGGTGATCCGATCGGGCGCTGACACCTCGCAGTGCGGGGTTCTGGTTCAGGAGCAGCCGTACAGACGGTCGCCCGCGTCACCCAGCCCCGGGAGGATGAAGCCGTTCTCGTTCAGGCGCTCGTCCACCGCCGCCGTCACCACGCGCAGGGTGGCGCCGTGGTCGTCGGGCAGGGTTTCGGTCAGCTTCTGCTCCACGGCGACCAGGCCCTCGGGCGCCACCAGCAGGCAGATCGCGGTGATGTGGTCGGCGCCGCGGTCCACGAGAAGCTTGAGCGCCGCCGCCAGGGTTCCGCCCGTGGCCAGCATCGGGTCCAGCACGTAGCACTGGCGCCCCGAGAGGTCCTGCGGGAGACGGTCGGCGTACGTGGCGGGCTGGAGGGTCTCCTCGTCGCGCGCCATGCCGAGGAACCCGACCTCGGCCGTGGGCAGAAGACGGGTCATGCCGTCGAGCATGCCGAGCCCGGCGCGCAGGATCGGAACGACCAGGGGCGTGGGACGCGTCAGCTGGGTGCCGGTGGCCTCCACGAGTGGCGTCTGGATGGTGACCTCTGTCACGCGGACGTCCCGCGTCGCTTCGTAGGCGAGCAGGGTGACCAGCTCGTCCGTCAGCCGCCGGAAGGTCGGTGAGTCGGTCCGCACGTCGCGCAGGGTGGTCAGCTTGTGCGCGACCAAGGGGTGGTCGACGACCAGGGTTTCCAAAGCGTTCTCCGGGTGAGCTGGGATAACGGGACGGTGGATGGGGAGAGGGGCCAGCCCGAGTCTAACCGCGCGTATCACCCGAACCAGGGCTCCCAGTGGCCCCCGACGCCCCCGCCGCGCTCCCTCGGTGGCGTCGGGTGGGAAACAGGAGCACACGGGTTCGGTCACGGGGGCGCGGGGGACCCGTCTCTCGTGAGAGCGTTAGGGCGTTCTACGGCGGACGTGGGGCCACGGCGCAGTGAGGGTGATCGTTACCATGGCACTCGCACGGGCGGGCCGGGCGCCACTCGTCCGCACCGAAACACCGTCCGGGTTGGGGTGACGATGACAGTGCTCGATCATGGTGACGACGACTCGGGTGACTTCGCGGCCGTCGCGTACAGGGAAGAGGAGTACTGGGATGTCGACCTCCTCCCCGTCGCGCTGACACACGATCTCAAGGGGCTCATCCACGCCCTGCGCCAACAACCGAGCATCAGCGGCTCCCTCGGGCTGGTGTCGGTGGGCGACGACTTCTTCATCATCGTCCGGGTGTACGGCGAGGAGGTCTCCCTCTTCCTGTCCGACGTGACCGCCTCGGTCGACTGGCAGGTCGCCCGGGACGCCCTGGACTACCTGGACATCGACCTCCCGGAGGACGACGACCTCGACCAGGTCCTGCCCGCGGGCGACCTCTCCGTGGTCGCGGACCTGGGCCTGGACGAGATGGAACTGGGCGCCCTCGCGGGTGATCTGGACCTGTATCCGGACGAGGTGCTCGCGAGCGTGTCCGAACGGCTGGGATTCGCCCAGGCCTTCCAGCGTGTCCTGGACGGTATGGGGTAGGGCACGCCGGGAAGACCACCAGGGTAGAGATCAGGAGGGCACGCGGTGTCGACCTTCGCAGCTGTCTTCGCGCCGAACGGCAGGACATGGCGGGGTACTGAGGTCGATCTCGGTGACGTGGATGCCATCGACGACATCACCGACCTCATGCTGGACCTCGCCACGGACTGGGGCAGCGAGCTGACCCTTCTGTTCGTGGACGCGGACGACGAGTGGTTCGCCGTCGTTCGGCTGGACGATTCGGACCCGGACCCGAGGGTCTACCTCTCGGACGGGCGGGTGGTGCACGACCACCCGCTGGCCGGAGTGCTCTCCGAGGCCGGGGGGCTCGGCTCCTCGCAGCCCGTCGAGAGCGCTGGAGCCCGCCCCGACCCCAGGCCGGACGGTGACGGGCAGCTCCTCACCGACCTCGGCGTCCCCGAGGACGAACTCGCCGACCTGTCCGTGGGCGGCGGCGTGCTGCCCGGTGACGTGATCGCGATCGTCGCGGAGCGCTCGGGGTTCACCGACGTCCTCGACTCGTTGAGGCCGTGACGGAATGACCGGCCTGCCCGAGCTCGACCGGGCCGCGGTCGACGAGGCGATGCTCGCCGCCCTGGCCGAGGCCGAGCGGGCCCTGGCCACCGACGACGTTCCGGTCGGTGCCGTGGTGCTCGGTCCGGACGGGGCCGTACTCGGCCGGGGACACAACGAGCGTGAGGCCACCGGGGACCCGACCGGGCACGCCGAGGTGCTGGCTCTGCGCGCCGCGGCCGAGGCGCACGGCGAGTGGCGCCTGTCCGGGTGCACCCTGGTGGTCACCCTGGAGCCCTGCGTGATGTGCGCCGGGGCCACGGTGCTCTCCCGGGTGGACCGGCTGGTCTACGGGGCGCGCGACAGGAAGGCCGGAGCGGTGGGATCGATGTGGGACCTGGTCCGGGACCCGCGCCAGAACCACCGCCCGGAAGTCGTTCCACCCGATCTGATCAGCCGGGACGTCGCCGACCGCTGCTCGGATCTGCTGATTCGGTTTTTCGCACGGCGCCGAATCCGGTAGAGTACCTCTCGGTGGATTCGCCTAGTGGCCGATGGCGCCCGCCTCGAAAGCGGGTAAGGGGCAACCCTTCGAGGGTTCAAATCCCTCATCCACCGCCACCAGCCGCCCCCGGCACAGCCGGGGGCGGCTTTTCGTGCGCCCGGGGTCGTCGGACGAACCGCTCGATTCCGCCTGGCGACCGATCGGCCCCGCACATGAGCCCTTTGAGGAGTGGGAGGCAGGGGGGGCGCACCCCCGTGGCCGACAGGGCCGCTCCGCGCTCTGTTGGCGGCTTCCCACGTACCGGCGCGGGGGCCACACCCTCAGCGCGCGGCTCCGGTCCGCCGAAGCCACGGCGGTCCTGCCCGGCGGTCCGCACGACCCTCGTCAGGGTCCGGATGCCGGGTCGGTATCGGCCAGGTCGGCGATGGCCCCGTCCAGCCAGTTCACCCAGAAGAGTTCGAGGTCGACACCGCCCTGGAGCACCAGGCCCTGGACCCGGTCCCGCTCGGTCCCGTGCCCGCGCGCGGAGTCGCGCCGCTGGAACTCCCGGTACTCCGCCAGACGGGCGGCGTGGAGTTCACGGTGGCGGCGCAGCTCCTCGACCAGGGCGTCGCCCACCTCCACGACCCCCGCCGCGCGCAGGCGCAGCATCAGGGGGTCGCGCAGGGCGCGCGGTTCCTCCCGCTCACCGACCCAGCGCGACAGCTCCTCCCGACCCGGGGCCAGCACCTCGTACTCCTTGCGCTGGCCCCGGGTGGGCGAGTCCGTCGGCAGCGCCCGGATGAACCCCGCCTTCTCCAGCTTGCCCAGCTCCCGGTAGATCTGCTGGTGGGTGGCGGACCAGAAGTACCCGATGGAGCGGTCGAACCGCCGGGTGAGTTCCAGTCCCGAGGAGGGCTTCTCCAGCAGGGCGATCAGGATCGCGTGGGGGAGGGACATGAGCGCATTCTAGGTAGGGGCCCCTACAGGGCGGCGGCCAGTTCGGTGCCCTGCTTGATGGCTCGCTTGGCGTCCAGCTCGGCGGCCACGTCGGCGCCGCCGATCAGGTGCACGGCGCGTCCGGCGGCGGCGAGTTCGTCGGCGAGGTCGCGGCGCGGGTCCTGCCCGGCGCACAGCACCACGGTGTCCACGGCGAGCAGGCGCTCCTCACCGTCGACGGTCAGGTGCAGGCCCTCGTCGTCGATCCGGCGGTAGTCGGCTCCCGCGACCATCTCCACGCCGCGGTGGCGCAGCTCCAGGCGGTGGATCCAGCCGGTGGTCTTGCCCAGGCCCTTGCCGACCTTGGAGGCCTTGCGCTGGAGCAGGTGGACGGTGCGGGGCGGCGCGGTCCGCTGGGGGGCGCCCAGGCCGCCGCGCTCCCGGTACTCGGTGTCCACGCCCCACTGGCGGAAGAACGTCTCGGGGTCCTGGCTGGCGTCGTCCCCGCCGTCGGTGAGGAACTCGGCCACGTCGAAGCCGATGCCGCCCGCGCCGATGATCGCGACCCTCGCTCCGACCTCGACGCCGCCGCGCAGCACGTCCACGTAGCTCACCACGCTGGGGTGGTCCGCGCCCGGGATGGCGGGGGTGCGGGGGGTGACGCCGGTGGCGAGCACCACCTCGTCGTAGCCGTCGAGGTCGGCGGCGGTCACGGTGGTGTCCAGGCGCACGTCCACGCCGTGCTTGGCCAGCTGGACGCGGAAGTAGCGGAGGGTCTCGTCGAACTCCTCCTTGCCGGGCACGCGGCGGGCCATGTTGAGCTGGCCGCCGATCTCCGAGGCGGAGTCGAAGAGGGTGACGGTGTGGCCGACCTCGGCGGCGGAGACGGAGAAAGCGAGTCCGGCGGGCCCGGCGCCGACCACGGCCACGTTCCTTCGGGTCCTGGTGGGGGACAGGACCAGCTCGGTCTCGTGACAGGCGCGCGGGTTGACCAGGCACGAGGTGATCTTGAGGCTGAAGGTGTGGTCCAGGCAGGCCTGGTTGCAGCCGATGCAGGTGTTGATCTCCTCCGCGCGGCCCGCCTCGGCCTTGGCGACGAAGGCGGCGTCGGCGAGCATCGGCCGGGCCAGGGAGACCATGTCGGCCTGTCCCTCCGCGATGATCCGCTCGGCGACCTCGGGGGTGTTGATGCGGTTGACCGCCACCACGGGGACGGTCAGCTCCTTCCTGAGGCGCTGCGTGATCCAGGTGTAGGCGCCGCGCGGCACGGAGGTGGCGATGGTGGGCACCCGGGCCTCGTGCCAGCCGATGCCGGTGTTGATGATGTCGGCGCCCGCGGTCTCGATCCGCCTGCCGAGCTCGACGACCTCGTCGTAGGTGGAGCCGTCGGGGACGAGGTCGAGCATGGACAGCCGGTAGACGAGGACGAACTCGACGCCCACGCGCTCGCGGACGCGGCGGACGATCTCCAGGGGGAGGCGGACGCGGTTGTCGAAGGAGCCGCCCCAGCGGTCCTCGCGCTTGTTGGTGGCGGGGGCGATGAACTGGTTGATGAGGTAGCCCTCGGAGCCCATGACCTCGACGCCGTCGTACCCGGCGCGCTGGGCGAGCTCGGCGCAGCGGGCGAAGTCCTCGATGGTGCGCTCGATCTCGTCCTCGGTGAGGGCGTGCGGCACGAAGGGGCTGATGGGGGCCTGGAGGGCGCTGGCGGAGACGGACTCCTCGCTGAAGGCGTAGCGGCCGGTGTGCAGGATCTGCATGGCGATCCGGCCGCCCTCGCGGTGCACGGCCTCGGTGATGAGGCGGTGCTGGGCGACCTCGTCGTCGTTGGTGAGCTTGGCGCTGCCGGTGAAGGTGGCGCCCTCGGGGTTGGGGGCGATGCCGCCGGTGACGATGAGGCCGACGCCGCCTCGGGCGCGTTCGGCGTAGAAGGCGGCCATCCTCTCGAATCCGTGGGGGGCCTCCTCCAGGCCGACGTGCATGGAGCCCATGATCACGCGGTTCCTGAGGGTGGTGAAGCCCAGGTCCAGGGGTTCCAGCAGGTGGGGGTACTCGCTCATGACCTCTCCTCGCGGGGTGCCTCCGGGCCGGTGTCCTGCCGACCCGACTTCATTATGCAACAAGTTGCACAATGAGTCGTGAGGCGCCCCGGGGGTCGTCCCGGAAAGGAGTCTCAGACCTCCACGGGCAGCGGTACCGGACGCTTGGCGGTGCGACCGTCCCCGGAGGAGCGGCCGCGCAGACGGCGCACCACCCAGGGGCCGAGGAAGGCCCCCAGCCACCGCACCTCCGACGCGGCGGACCGGAACACGCCGGAGACGGGGCCCTCCGGCAGCGGGTCGGCCCAGGTCTGGTCACTCCCCGGGATGCCGAGCGCGTGCGCCACCGCACCGGCGATCCTCCGGTGCCCCTCGGGTGAGCAGTGCAGCCGGTCGACCCCCCACAGGCGGCGGTCCGCCGCCACCTCGTGGGCGGCGGTGTCGGCCACCGCGACCCCGTGCCGCTCCGCCGCCTCCCGGACCCGTTCGTTGAAGTCGAGCACGCGCGGCACCAGCGGCCGGGCCAGCGGGGCGATGCGCGCGATGTCGGGGAAGGTCAGCGTGGCCACCCGCGCGCCGACCCCGGTGAGCTCGGCGAACATCGTCTCCAGGTGGCCCACCACCTCGTCCGGGTCGTATCTCGGCCGGATGAGGTCGTTGACCCCGGCGAAGACCGTCGCCACGTCCGGGCGCAGCTCCAGGGCGTCCTTGAGCTGCTCCTCGTGGACCTGTCGGGCCAGGCGGCCGCGGACCGCCAGGTTGGCGTAGTCCACCCGCGCGCCGGTCGCCGCCAGGTGCTCCGCGAACCGGTCCGCCCACCCCCGGTACCCGGACTCCTCGTCGCCGTCCCCGATCCCCTCGGTCTGGCTGTCCCCGAGGGCGACGTACCGCAGATTCCCGTCCAACCTCATGTCCCGCACCTTTCCTGGGTGTCAGCGAACAATACTCAAGAAAACGACTATTCACCTTGTTCACCACCCAGGTTCGGATCAACCCCTCGAACCGGTCCTGATTCGGCATGGCCGCGACCACGAGCGTGGCGTTGCGGCACTTACGGCCGGGGCGCTCCTAGCGTGGTCCGGGGGCGACACGTCCGGCCCCTGGTCGCGCCGTCCCGGGAGGGTCCGTCTTGAGCAGGAACACCGTCGCCGAACAGCTCGTCCGAACACTGGTCTCGGTGGGGGTGACCCGCATCTACGGGGTCGTGGGCGACAGCCTCAACCCGGTGGTGGACGCGGTCCACACCACCGACGGCATCGAGTGGGTGCACGTCCGCAACGAGGAGGCCGCCGCCTTCGCGGCCGCGGCCCAGGCCCAGATCGACGGGAAGCTCGCCGTGTGCGCCGGGTCCTGCGGCCCCGGCAACACCCACCTCGTGCAGGGGCTCTACGACGCCCAGCGCAGCGGAGCTCCCGTACTCGCGCTGGCCTCCCACATCCCGTCGCACCAGATCGGCACCGGTTTCTTCCAGGAGACCCACCCCGAGCGGCTCTTCAGCGACGTCACCGAGTTCCGCGAACTGGTCTCCCACCCCGACCAGATGCCCCGCCTGGCGCGGATCGCCGTCCAGCACGCACTGGGCACCCCGGGCGTGGCCGTCCTCGTCCTGCCCGGCGACGTCGCCGGGCAGAGGGCCACCGGTCCCGCCGACACCAGCCCCGTCACCGCCGGTCGGGCCACCCCCTGGCCAAGCGAGGACGACGTGCGGGAGCTGGCCCGTCGGATCAACGAGGCGGACACCGTCGCCCTGTTCTGTGGCGCCGGGGTGCGCGACGCCCACGAGGAGGTCATGACCCTCGCCGAGCGGGTCAAGTCCCCGGTGGGCCACACCCTGCGCGGCAAGGAGTGGATCCAGTACGACAACCCTTACGACGTCGGCATGATCGGCCTCCTCGGCTACGGGGCCTGCTACGACGCCCTCCAGGAAGCCGACCTCACGGTGCTGCTCGGCTGCGACTTCCCCTACGACGACTTCCTGCCCAAGGACAACGTGGTCCAGGTGGACCACGACCCGCGCCGGCTCGGCCGCCGCGTCCCGCTCAGGCTCGGCGTGCAGGGGGACGTCGCCGCGACCCTGCGCGCCCTGCGCCCCTCGGTCCGGCCGAAGGAGGACGACACCTTCCTGCGCGACGTCCTGCGCCGTCACGAGCGCGCCCTGACCAAGGTCGTGGACGCCTACACGAAGAACATCGAGCGCCACACCCCGATCCACCCCGAGTACGTGGCGAGCGTCCTCGACGCCCTGGCGCCGGACGACACCGTCTTCACCGTCGACACCGGCATGAACAACGTGTGGGCGGCCCGCTACCTCACCCCGAACGGCCGCCGCCGGGTGATCGGCTCCTTCACCCACGGCACCATGGCCAACGCCCTGCCGCACGCCATCGGCGCCGCCTACGCCGCGCCGGACCGCAAGGTCGTCTCGCTGTCCGGGGACGGCGGCCTGAGCATGCTCCTCGGCGAGCTCATCACCGTGCAGCAGCACGACCTGCCGATCACGACGGTGGTGTTCAACAACTCCTCGCTCGGCATGGTGCGGCTGGAGATGATGGTCGACGGGATGCCCGCCTTCGAGACCGACCACGCTCCGGTCGACTACGCGAGGATCGCCGAGGCCATGGGCATGCGGGCGATCCGGGTGGAGGACCCCCGGGAGGTCCACGACGCCCTGCGCGACGCCCTGGCCGCCCACGCGCCCGTGCTGGTGGACGTGGTCACCGACCCCAACGCGCTGTCGATGCCCTCCCGGATCACCGCCGAGCAGGTCACCGGCTTCGCCCTGTCGGCGGGCCGCACGGTTTTGCGCGGCGGAGTGGGTTCGATGATCGACCTCGCCCGTTCCAACCTGCGCAACATCCCCCGGCCGTAGCCGGTCCGTCCACGGTCGGCTTGTCGACATGTCTCCGAGCTGGCCAGGCCGTGCCGTTCGACGGGTTCGACCCGATGGGCGCGATCGCACCGTTCGAGGTCCTGTACGTGAGCGGGGCCTCGAACGGTGGCGCACTCAGGGTGGAACGGGTCTGCCCCGCCTGCCAGTGCCGGACCGTTGCCCCGCGCGTGCACTGAGCTGGGCCCGGGAACGACGAAGGCCCCGACCGGTCTCCCGGTCGGGGCCTTCGCTCCTGTGGCGGAGGATAGGGGATTCGAACCCCTGAGAGGTTGCCCTCAACACGCTTTCCAAGCGTGCGCCCTAGGCCACTAGGCGAATCCTCCGTGGATAACTCTACAGGCTTCACGGCAGTGCTTCGAACGGGTTCCGAACCCTCCGGGGAGGGGGGTCGGCGCGGGTTGCGGGGGTCCCTGGTTCGGATACACTCGTGGGCAGACCCCTCGTGCGGCGTCACCCTATGAACCTCCCCAGGGCCGGAAGGCAGCAAGGATAAGTGGGCTCTGGCGGGTGCGCGGGGGGTCCTTTCTTGTTTCCGGGGGTACCTCGCCCCGGCGCCGCCCCCTTCCCGGTTTCCCCGACCAGGCGCGAGTTGTCACCGCCAACGGGTTGAATGGGACCGAGGCAGGGACACAGGGGAGTGATCACACCGTGAGCATCGCGCTGTACCGCAAGTACCGTCCAGCGACGTTCGGTGAGGTGCGCGGTCAGGAACACGTGACCGACCCGCTGCGCCAGGCGTTGCGCAGCGGACGCATCAACCACGCCTATCTGTTCAGCGGCCCGCGCGGCTGCGGCAAGACCACCAGCGCGCGCATCCTCGCCCGTTCCCTCAACTGCGAGCAGGGCCCCACCCCCGACCCGTGCGGCACCTGTGACTCCTGTGTGGCGCTCGCCCCCGACGGCGGCGGCAGCATCGACGTGATCGAGATCGACGCCGCCTCCCACGGTGGTGTCGACGACGCCCGTGACCTGCGCGAACGTGCGTTCTTCTCGCCGGTGAACTCGCGGTACAAGATCTACATCATCGACGAGGCGCACATGGTGACCCGCGAGGGTTTCAACGCGCTCCTCAAGCTGGTGGAGGAACCCCCGCCGCACCTGAAGTTCGTGTTCGCCACGACCGAACCCGAGAAGGTCATCGGCACGATCCGCTCGCGGACCCACCACTACCCCTTCCGGCTCATCCCGCCGAGCACCCTCAAGGAACTCATGGAGGACCTCCTCAAGCAGGAGGAGGTCTCCTACGACCCGTCCGCACTGCCCCTGGTCGTGCGCGCGGGCGCGGGTTCGGCCCGTGACACCCTCTCGGTCCTGGACCAGCTCATCGCCGGTTCGGACGAGGGCGGCATCACCCGTGAGGGCGCCGTCTCCCTGCTCGGCTACACCGACTCCAGCCTGCTCGGCGAGATGGTCGACTCCCTGGGCGCCCGCGACGGGGCCGCCGCGTTCGGCCTGGTGGACCGGGTCGTGGAGGGCGGGCATGATCCGCGCCGCTTCACCACGGACCTGCTGGAGCGCTTCCGCGACCTCGTGGTCCTGGCCGCCGTCCCGGATGCCCTGGACAAGGGCCTGGTGAACGTCTCCCCGGAGTCCGTGGAGCAGATGAAGGACCAGGCCGCCCGGCTGGGACCGGCCACGCTGTCCCGGGCCGCCGAGATCCTCAACCAGGGGCTGACCGAGATGCGCGGCGCGACCGCGCCCCGGTTGCTGCTGGAACTCATGTGCTCGCGCATCCTGCTGCCCGCCACCGACGGCGACCAGGGCACGGCGCTGCTGGCCCGGCTGGAGCAGATGGAGCGCCGGATGGCCTCCGGCGCGGTGGCCCCGGCCGCTCCCGCCCCGGCCGCTCCCGCTCCGGTGGCGCCCGCCCCGGCTCCGACCCCGGCACCCGCGCCGCAGGCCGCACCCGAGCCTGCCCCTCCGGTACCCGCGCGCCCCAGCGCCCCCGAACCCGCTCCGAGCCCCGCGCCCGAGCCCGCTCCGAGCCCGGCTCCGAAACCCGCGTCGGGTGAGCCCGCGGGCTGGGACGCCCCGCCGCGCAGCGCTCCCGAACCCCAGCGGCGGCAGGCCCCCGCCGCAGGTGGTGGCGGCGCGCTCGACCTGGGTCGGGTCCAGGGTGCCTGGCCCCAGATCCTGGAGGCGGTCAAGGGCCGCCGCCGGTTCACCTGGATGGTGCTGACCGGCGGCGACGTCCAACCGGTCGGGGTCGAGGGCAACAGCGTGCTGCTGCGCTTCAACAAGCCGAACGAGGCCAAGGGGTTCAGCAACAGCGGCAGCGACCAGGTGGTGGCCGGTGCCATCCAGCAGGTCCTCGGGATCGAGGTCCGGGTGGCCCCCGCCAGCGGCGGGGCGCAGGCCGCCCCCCAGCGTCGACCCGAACCCGCCCCGGCGCCCGCACCGCAGGCCGCCGGTGAGCCCGGGGGCTGGGACGCGCCTGCCGCGCGGCCCGAACCGGCTCCGGCTCCGGCTCCCGCGCCGGAGTCACCGCGCCCCGAGGCGACGGCGAGCCCCGCGGGTCCGTCCCCGGACCGCATCGTCACCGGGCTCCAGGAGCCGCCGCCCGACCCCTACGAGGACGGCGCCTCCGCGCCGCCGCCCGACGACGGCGGGTTCGGTCGGCCCGCGCAGCGCGCTCCGGAGCCGAAGGCGCCCGAGCCGGGCCCCCCGGCGTCCGGTGGCTCCGGAGCCACCGCTCCGAGTCGGCCCCAAGGCGCCACCGCGGCCGGTCCGGGCACGGGTTCGGGCCCTGCGGCCGGTTCGGGATCGGCGGGTGGCGGCGCCGGGCTCATCGAGACCGAGCTCGGCGGCAAGCTGCTTGAGGAGATCGAGCACGGCGCTGCGGGATAACCGGCAGGTCAGGGGTGCAGGCCGCGCAGGACCGTGTCCACCAGCCGGTCCACGAACTCGTGGGTGAGGGGCGCGGTGCGCAGCAGCCACCGGTGGTTCACCGGGCCGTTGAGCATCTCCACGGCGAGGTCGAGGTCGGCGTTCGGGCCGAGCTGCCCCGCCGCCTGCCCGGAGCGCAGCCGGTCCTTGAGCGCCTCGCTGTTGGGCCGTACGAGCTGTTCGGTGACGGCCCGGGCGAACTCCTCGTCGTGCTGGACCTCGGCCGTGAAGGCTCGGGTGCTCCGGTCCATCGCGGGGTCGTTGAACTCGTCGGTGGTGGCGCGGAGTACGGTCTTGAGGTCGGCGGCCAGGTCGCCGGTGTCGGGCAGCGGTCGCCCGGCCTCGGCTCCGGTCAGCCGGGTGAAGACCTCGAAGACGACGGCGGCCTTGGACGGCCACCAGCGGTAGATGGTCTGCTTGCCCACCCGGGCGCGGGCGGCGATGGCCTCCATGGTGAGCCTGGAGTAACCGACCTCACCCAGCAGCTCCTCGGCGGCGTCGACGATGGCGTTCTGCGCGCGTTGGCTGCGGCGGCGGGGGTCCGGGGCCCGTCGGCTCTGTTCATCGGTGTTGTCGGCCATGTCTCCACGGTAACCGGTCCAAAATGACGAGACGTATCGTCTTGGCACGGGTAGCATCAGACGTGACAGCGAAGACGAGACGACTCGTCTCGCCTGTCGGTGACGAGAGGAGTCAACGGCATGGCCAAGAACAGTGACAACCTCCTCGGGATGGGTGGTCAGCGCACCACCGTCTCCCGTTCCACGCTCCGTGGCGGCAAGGGCGGAACCAAGGGCGGGCCCAGCGACGCCGCGCGCGAGCGCAAGCAGGAACTCCTGCGCAGACTCCGTGAGAAGCACACCGCTCCGGAGGCCGGGGACACCGAAGGTCAGGCGTGACCGCGGGGCTTCGGCCCCCCGCCGGGAACAGCGGGGGGCCGGCCCCGTCTCAGTCCGGTGACCCGACCGGCCAGGACCTTCCTGCCGGGTCGTCCAGCCACACCCGCTGCTCCCTGTCGGAGCCCACCACCAGGCCGAACCGGTCCGGGTCGGGTTCTCCCAGGTCGGACCACGCGGCCAGGGCCTCCTCCACCTCGTCCCAGATGCTTCTGGGGCCGCCCTGCTCGATCATCCACGCGGTGCCGTAGGGGTAGACCCGCACCCACGAGTCACCTCGGGAGTCGCACAGCCACATGCCCGAACCCGTACCGATCCACCGCCGCCGCATCCGCCAGTCGGGGACCATCACCGAGAGGGCGAAGGCCGAGGCGAAGTCCAGCATCGGGACGACGGGGTCGGTCTGGGTCAGCCGGTACTCGTCCGGCTGCTGACCGGCGTCCCGCACGGGGAGGGACGCCGAGCCCGGGGTGCGCAGGGGCACGAACCCCACGCCGCCGTGGAACCGGCCCACCGCGCCGGACCCGCCCGCCTCCGTCCGTTCGAGGCGCATGAGCACCCCGGCGCTCTCCAGCCGCCCCCACGGGCACACGATCAGACCGTCGTCGGTGAGCTGGTCGAGCCAGGCGTCCGGCACGCGTCGCACCCCGCACGCACTGACGATCCGGTCGAAGGGCGCCGCCTCCGCGAACCCGTCGTACCCGTCGGCCAGGCGCGTGTCCGGGGCCAGGCTCGCGTCGTGGAGCGCCGACCGCGCGGCGCCCAGCAGCCGATCGTCGATCTCCACCGAGGTGACCGCGCCGTCGCCGAGCCGGTGCGCGAGCAGCGCCGTGTTCCACCCCGTCCCCGTGCCGACCTCCAGGACCCGCTGCCCGTTCGCGAGCCGGGCCAGCTCCAGCATGCGGGCCAGCACCGTGGGCGCGGAGCTGTACGAGGTGGCGGGGTCACGCTCGCCCCCGCGCCGCCTCGTCACCTCCGGGCCCTCGATCCTGGTGACGATGGCGTCGTCCGCGTAGACGGCGGCCAGCCAGCGGTCCGGGTTGCCCGCGGCGTTCAGGGCACCGCCGCTCGCGGTGAGCGCGCCGTGCTCGGGGATGAACAGGTGGCGGGGCACGGAACGGAAGGCGTCGACGAGTGCGGCGTCGGCCAGCGTGCCGTCCGCGATTATCGCCTCGATCAGAGCCGAGTTGCGCTCTCTGGCGGTCAACACGTCCTCAGTCCCCTGGTGGTCCGGCTGTTCCCAGTCGGGGTGCGGCTGTCGGAGCGACCGACCCCCCGTCGGACATCCTTTCAACCCAGGGTGACACTTGCGCTACTCTTCGCTCTTCTGCCTGGTGAAATCAGGTCAACGGTGCGACCAAGTGCGCGTTGTCCCGGTCGTGCCGGGGGTAGTCCACGTAGCCCCGGGGTCCGGACGCGTAGTGGAAGTCCTTCTCCCTGATCACGGACCACGGGACCCCGGCCGCGAGCCGTTCCACCACGTCCGGGTTGGAGATGTAGGGGCGGCCCACCGACACGAGGTCGGCGTGTCCTCCGGCGATCAGCGCCGCGGCGCCCTCCTGCGTGGTCGCTCGGTGCTCCCCGGTGTTGCCCACCAGCGTGCCGTGCCAGTCCCGCCGCGCCTCGGCCAGCGCGGGGTGGGCGGGGCCGTCCGTGACGTGCAGGTAGGCGAGGCCGAGCGGAGTCACCTGGCGCAGCAGTTCCCGGTAGACCGGGGCCGGGTCCCGCTCCACCATCTCGAACTGCCGGTTGCCGGGGGAGAGCCGCAGCCCCACCCGGTCCGCGCCGACGGCGTCCGCCACCGCCTCGGTGACCTCCACGGGGAACCGGATCCGTCCCGAGGTCCCGCCGCCGTAGGCGTCCGTGCGCCGGTTGGTGTTGTCGGCGAGGAACTGGTGCGGCAGGTACCCGTTGGCCCCGTGGATCTCGACCCCGTCGAACCCGGATCGCACGGCCGCGCGCGCGGCGTCCGCGTACGAGGCCACGGTCCCGGCGATCTCCCGGAGGGTCAGCTCGCGCGGCGCGACCGGGGCCACCTTGCCATCCAGCGTGTGGACCGGGTCGGTTCGCGGAACGACCGAGGGGGCCACGGGGGTCCCGCCGTCGGGTCGGTTGGCGGGGTGGCCGCCCCGGCCCGCGTGCATGATCTGGGCGAAGATCCGTCCGCCCTCGGCGTGCACGGCGTCGGTGACCCGTCGCCACCCCTCGACCTGCGCCTCCGAGTACAGGCCGGGCTCGGTGAGGTACTGCTGCCCCTCGATGCTGGGCGCGGACCCCTCGGCGATGATCAGGCCCGCGCTGGCGCGCTGCGCGTAGTAGGTGGCCATGAGCGCGCCGGGTACCCCGTCCCGGTCGGCGCGCAGGCGGGTCATCGGGGCCATGACCACCCGGTTGGGCAGGCGCAGCCGCCCGAGTTCGCAGGTGTCCAGCAGGGGCTGACGGTGGTTCTTCGTCGTGTCCATGGCAGGAGCGTAGAATCTGACACCCATGTGAGGTTCAAGGGTTCGTGGCCAGGGTCACAGGCCGAGGACAGGAGGCGCTCGTGCGCATCGGAGAACTGTCCGCGCGGAGCGGGGTGAGTCCCCGATCGCTGCGCTACTACGAGGAACGGGGGCTGCTCGCCTCGGAGCGCACCGCCGGCGGCCACCGTGAGTACGGCGAGGACGCCGTGGAACGGGTGGACCGCGTCCAGTGCCTGCTCGGGGCCGGGCTCACCACCGACACCATCCGCGAACTCCTGCCCTGCGTGTACGCGCGGGAGCGCGGCGAACCGGCACCGGACCTCCTTGACTGGCTCACGGTCGAACGCGACCGGGTGACCGGGGTGATCCGAGGCCTGGAACGCACCCGCGAGGCCCTGGACCAGGTCATCGAGAAAGCCCGCGTCTCCTCGCCCGCAGGCCGCGCGGACGGATCCGTGGCGCCTGGAGCCCGCGGCGGGGGACCGGTGCGGTGGGCCGGGCGTCCGGCGGGAGTGGCCGGGGCGCCCCGGCCGGACCGGTTACCCTCACAGGCAAGTGACACGAAGCTATGAACAGCACCATGTGTGTGGCGAGGAGACGGCCGTGAACCCTGGCGGAATGGACATGCAGGCCCTGCTCCAGCAGGCCCAGCAGATGCAGCAGCAGCTGGCGCAGGCCCAGCAGGCCCTGGAGGAGGCCGAGGTCGTGGGCACCTCGGGCGGCGGCCTGGTCAAGGTCAAGCTGAGCGGGCGGGGGCAGGTCGAGGACATCACCGTCGACCCCAAGGCGGTGGACCCCACCGACGCGGATGAGACCGCGCAGACCGTGGCGGACCTGGTCCTGGCGGCCATCCGTGACGCCGAGGCCCAGGTGGAGCGCCTCCAGCAGGAGAAGATGGGCCCGCTGGCCGAGGGTCTGGGCGGCGGCGGGATGCCCGGCGGCATGCCCGGCATCCCCGGCTTCTAGGGACCCCGCGCCTGACGGGTGCCCGCCGGGTACCCGTCAGCGCGCCTTCCGGGAACCCCGGGGTTCCCGGAGAACCCTCGCGGTCACCGCGTCGCCGCCCCGGAGTCCTCGTCGGGTGCCGGGGCGGCGACGGCCGCACCGTCCTCTTCCGGGACGCGTTCCAACGCGACGGGGAGACGGGCGCGAGAGGTCACCACCCCCCGATACGGTGGGGGGAGGGGCAGGAGTGGCCCCACCGGGCCCCTGCCCGGTTCCGACCGAGTGGGTAGGCATGTACGAGGGCGCGGTACAGAATCTGATCGACGAGCTGGGGCGACTGCCCGGCGTCGGTCCGAAGAGCGCGCAACGCATCGCCTTCCACCTGCTGTCCGCCGAACACGCGGACGTAAAACGCCTGGTCAACGCACTCGTCGAGGTCAAGGAGCGGGTTCGCTTCTGCTCGATCTGCGGCAACGTCGCCGAAGAGACCGAGTGCCGTATCTGCCGTGACGCCCGCCGCGATCTCGCAGTCATCTGCGTCGTCGAGGAGTCCAAGGACGTCGTCGCCATCGAACGCACCCGTGAGTTCCGTGGGCGCTACCACGTGCTCGGCGGCGCCATCAGCCCCATCGAGGGCGTGGGCCCCGACGACCTCCGGGTCAAGGAGCTCATGACCCGCCTGGCCGACGGTCAGGTCACCGAGCTGATCCTGGCGACCGACCCGAACCTGGAAGGGGAGGCCACCGCGACCTACCTGGCGCGGCTGGTCAAACCCATGGGCCTGAAAGTCACCCGACTGGCCAGCGGGCTCCCCGTCGGCGGCGACCTCGAGTACGCCGACGAGGTCACCCTCGGGCGCGCCTTCGAGGGCCGCCGCAGCCTGGAGTTCTAGCTCACACTTCGCCGTAATCGGGCTGAAATATGAGTAACCTCCGCTCTGGCGGGTAACCCGATCGCCGGTGTGTCAAGACGCCACGCCCTCCCCACCGCAGGTCGGACGGGGTGCCATGGTCGTCGCTAGCTACACTCCATTGTTAATTGTCTTGATCCCAACTCCTCAGGAGCATCGATCGTGGCCCTAATCGTGCAGAAGTACGGTGGGTCTTCCGTGGCTGACGCGGAAGCCATCAAGCGAGTAGCCCAAAGGATCGTGGCTCAGAAAAAGGCGGGACATGACGTCGTGGTCGTGGTCTCGGCCATGGGCGACACGACCGACGAACTGCTGGACCTGGCCGAACAGGTCTCCCCGATGCCCCCCGCGCGCGAGCTCGACATGCTCGTCACCGCGGGTGAGCGCATGTCGATGGCCCTCGTGGCGATGGCCATCGAGAACCTGGGCTACGAGGCCCGTTCCTTCACCGGCTCCCAGGCCGGGGTCATCACGACGTCGTTGCACGGCAACGCCAAGATCATCGACGTGACCCCCGGCCGTATCCAGGAGGCCATCGGCGAGGGCGCGATCTGCATCGTGGCCGGGTTCCAGGGCGTCTCCCAGGACACCAAGGACATCACCTCCCTGGGCCGCGGCGGTTCCGACACCACCGCCGTCGCTCTCGCTGGCGCGCTCAACGCCGACGCCTGCGAGATCTACAGCGACGTGGACGGCGTGTTCACCGCCGACCCGCGCGTCGTTCCCTCCGCGCAGCGCATCCCGCAGATCTCCTACGAGGAGATGCTGGAGATGGCCGCCAGCGGCACGAAGATCCTGCACCTGCGCTGCGTCGAGTACGCGCGCCAGTACAACATTCCCCTGCACGTCCGTTCGTCGTTCAGCCAGAAGCCCGGGACGTGGATCGTCTCGGAAGTCGAGGAAAGCGAAGGCATGGAACAGCCGATCATCTCCGGGGTCTCCCACGACCGGAGCGAAGCCAAGATCACCGTCGTCGGCGTCCCCGACAAGGTCGGTGAGGCCGCGACGATCTTCAAGTCGCTCGCGGACGCCGAGATCAACATCGACATGATCGTGCAGAACGTGTCGGCGGTCTCGACCTCCCGCACGGACATCTCGTTCACCGTCCCCAAGGACTTCGGCAAGGAGGCGGTCGGCGCTCTGAAGAAGGTCCAGGAGCAGGTCGGCTACGACTCCCTTCGCTACGACGACAAGATCGGCAAGGTGTCGCTGATCGGTGCGGGCATGCGCTCGTACCCGGGCGTCACCGCGCGCTTCTTCGACGCGATCGCCTCCTCCGGCACCAACGTCGAGATGATCTCCACCTCGGAGATCCGCATCTCGGTCATCGTCGAGGAGGACCAGGTCGACGCGGCGGTCCAGGCCGCGCACAGTGAGTTCCAGCTCGACGCCGACCAGGTCGAGGCTGTCGTCTACGGAGGTACCGGCCGATGAGCAACCGTCTTCCCACCCTGGCCATCGTCGGCGCGACCGGCGCCGTCGGCACCGTCATGCTCGACATCCTCACCCAGCGCGAGAACGTGTGGGGCGAGATCCGTCTGGTCGCCTCGGCGCGCAGCGCGGGCAAGGTCCTGAGCGTGCGCGGCGAGGACGTCGTCGTACAGGCGCTGGCCCCCGAGGTCTTCGACGGCGTGGACGTCGCCATGTTCGACGTGCCGGACGAGGTGTCCAAGGAGTGGGCGCCGATCGCCGCAGCCCGTGGCGCGGTGGCCGTCGACAACTCCGGCGCCTTCCGTCTGGACCCCGACGTCCCGCTGGTGGTTCCCGAGGTCAACGCGGACCAGGTGCGCAACCGTCCGCGCGGCGTCATCTCGAACCCGAACTGCACCACCCTCTCGATGATCGTGGCGATCGGTGCCCTGCACCGGACCTACGGCGTCAAGGAGCTGGTGGTCTCCTCCTACCAGGCCGCCTCCGGCGCGGGCCAGGAGGGCATCGACGTCCTGCGCGACCAGATGGCCAAGGCGGGCGGGGACCGCACCCTCGGTGACAGCGCCGGCGACATGCGCTCGGCCGTCGACGAGCTCGGCCCCTTCCCGGCGCCGCTGGCCTACAACGTCGTGCCGTGGGCGGGTTCGCTCAAGGACGACGGCTGGTCCTCGGAGGAGCTGAAGGTCCGCAACGAGTCCCGCAAGATCCTGGGGCTGCCGGACCTGAAGGTCTCCGCGACCTGCGTGCGCGTGCCGGTCATCACCACGCACTCGCTGGTGGTGCACGCGACCTTCGACAGCGAGGTCGCCGCCGACGACGCCCGCAAGCTGCTGGCCGGCGCCGAGGGCGTCCAGGTCCTGGACGACCCCGCCAAGGGCGAGTTCCCGACCCCGAACGACGTCGTGGGCACCGACCCGACCTGGGTGGGCCGCATCCGGCAGTCGATCGACGACCCGAAGTCGCTCGACCTCTTCCTGTGCGGGGACAACCTGCGCAAGGGCGCCGCGCTGAACACCGCGCAGATCGCCGAGGTCGTCGCCAAGGAGTTCACCCAGGCCTAGAGCCCGGGCACCGAGGGCGGTGGTCCGCTCCCTTCCACGGAAGGGGCGGGCCACCGCCCTCGGTCGTGTCCGGCTACCGGCGCCGGGGGCGGGCCAGTGACAACTTGTAGAGAAGTCGGCACTGCTCGACCGAGCCGATGAGGTCGGAGGTCTCGACAGGACGTTCGCCGCAGTAGTGGGTGCGTTCGACGACCAGGACCGCGACCCCGGGAGCGGAGTCCAGGAGGGCCGCCTCGGAGTCGCGCAGGGCACGGACCCCGACCTCCTCCACGACCCGGTCCACGGGGAACCCGGCGGCGCCCAGCCGCTCCAGCGTGTTGACCTCCGTGGCGTCGAAGGGGGTGCGCAGGGTTCCGGCGGTGAGGATCGCCGGTTCCCAGGAGCGGTGCAGGGTGACCGGACGCTCGGAGGAGAGCCCCCGCGAGGTGGTCCGGTACACGGGGTCGCCGTCGCGGAGCCGGAGTCTGGTGCTCAGCGGGGCGGTGCACCGCTCCTGTTCGGTGCTGACGCGTTCCCGGTTGAGCTGGCCCAGGCCGGAGCCGGAGGTGGCGTCCGTCCGGGAGAGCCGGAAGGTCTCCGGGACGGTCCGGACGAAGTACCCGGAGCCGGGTCGGGCCTCGACCAGGCCCTCGGTGACCAGGAGGCGCAACGCGGTGCGGGAGATCTGTTCACTGACCCGGTAGGAGCGGGCCAGGCGGGTGCGGGAGGGAAGGCGGCTGCCCGGGGAGATCTCGCCGTTGAGGATCGGTTCACGGAGTTGGTCGGCCAGCCAGAGGTAGCGAGGTTGCCTGGACACCGCTCACCCGACCTCTGTCGCGCCCCTGGTCGGAGGGATGGCTCTGGCCAGAAGCGCGGGTCGGTGGTCTCGGGTGGCCGTGTGGTCACCGTCGCCGGTGCCGGCCCCGGGCCGGAGGGAGGGAGTGGACCTGCCAGTTCGCCGTAGCTCGCCCATGGTTCCAGTAAAGCAGCGGGGAAGCCTGGTGGGGGGCGCTACCCGAAAGTAGTCGGCCACGGGACTGCCGGGACGACGGTATCGGAGGTGCGTTGGCTGATGTGAGGAAACGCCGGAAAACGTCGGAATGTACGTGACGGACCCCCACAGAATACTACGCTATGTGACTAGACAGTCACTTCTTGCTTGGGGGAGTCATGATCACGAACCTGTCGGAGCTCGCCGATCGAGTGAGCCTGTCGTCGATGGACAGTGGCGAGCGCACCTTCGCCTGGATGAGCGGCATCACCGGTGTCCTCTTCCTTCTCGTCTTCCTCGCGATCGCCGTGCTGGTGATCGCCGCGATCATCTCGGCGCTGGCCAACGGCGACACCACCGGCGGGGGGAAGCTCCTCTGGGTCATCTTCATCCTGTGGTTCCCGCTGTTCGGAGCGGTCGCCTGGTTCGTGGTCGGCAAGAAGGGGCACCTCAACCGCTTCCTCGGCATCGACAAGGGCAAGGCCCGGCACACTGTCGCGGGGAGTGTCGGGCAGCACAGCGACGTCCCGCCCGACCAGACCGGCCTCGGCCACGCCTGAGTACGACCGAAGGGGCCCCGGGATGTGGAGAACCTCCACCCCGGGGCCCCTTCGTGTTGTCCACAGGCTGTGGACAAGTTCCCATGTCGACACGTCGACGTGGGATCAGCCCTGGAAGCAGGGTCCGGGCTCCATCACCGTCTCCAGCGCCGTGTACCGCCCCTCCGGGTTCCGGACCAGGCGGCGCAGCCCGGTCACCGCCGGACGGGGGATCGGCCCGTACACGTGAGGGAAGAGCACGTCCGGTCTGACTCCGGGCGGCGGAACGGGCGCGGCGGCCTCCCACCGCACCTCGGCGTCGGCCTTCTCGGTGTTCACCACCAGCACGACCAGCGCCTCCTCCGGTGCGGAGTAGAAGGCGTTGGCCACCGCCAGCATGGTGGCCTCGTCCGGTGAGGCGTGCAGGAACCCCTCGGTGCCAAGGGAGTCGGCCTCGACGTCCCCGCCGGCGCGCCAGCGTGAGAGTTCGGTCAGGTGCAGTACATGAGCCATGCAGCGGACGCTACCGCGTTACCCCCGGCGAATCATGGACCAGGGGTTCCCGGTCACGCCGGGTTCCGTGGTCCGGGCCCCGGGAACGACGGACGCCCCGGCCGGGGTTCCGGGCCGGGGCGTCGCGTACGGGGTGTTACAGGATGATCCGCATGGGCTCTTCCAGGATCTCGGCGAGCTCCTTGAGGTAGGCGGCGCCCACGGCACCGTCCACCGCGCGGTGGTCGACGGAGAGTTCCAGGGCGATGCGGTTGCGCACGGCCACCTCACCGTCCACGACCACGGCCTCCGGACGCATCGCGCCGACCGCGAGGATGGCGGCCTCCGGCGGGTTGATCACGGCGGAGAAGCTGTCGATACCGAACATGCCCAGGTTGGACACGCTGAACGTACCGCCGCTCATCTCCTGCGGCTTCAGCTTGTTGTCCCGGGCCTTGCCCGCGAGCTCACGCGTACGCGTGGAGATCTCGGACAGGGTGGCCTTGTCGGTGTCGTGCAGCACCGGCACGACCAGCCCGGCGTCCACGGCGACGGCCACGCCGACGTTGACCCGGTGGTGCTGGACCAGGGTGTCGTTGATCCAGGAGGTGTTGACCTCCGGGTGCAGCTTGAGCGCGGTGGCGCAGGCCTTCACGATCAGGTCGTTGAAGCTGACCTTCACGCCCGTGCTGGACAGCTGCTGGTTGATCTGGCCGCGGAAGGCCTTGAGGGCCTCGGCATCGATCGTGCGGCGCAGGTAGAAGTGCGGGACCGTCTGCTTGCTCTCGGTCAGACGGCGCGCGATCACCTTGCGCACGTTGCTCGTCTTGACCTCCTCGGAACCCCGGACGTCGTCCTGGGCCGGGGCGGCCTGGGCGGCGGGCGCGGGGGTGCTCGCGGCGGGGGCCTGGGAGTCCTGGGCGGCGGAGCCGTCCTTGGCGGCGGCCTCGATGTCGGCGCGCACGATCCGTCCCTTGGGGCCCGAACCCTGGATCTTGGTGATGTCCAGGCCGTACTCCTTGGCCAGCCTGCGGGCCAGCGGGGAGGTCCGGGGGCGCTCACCGGTGGACTCGGCGGCGGGGGCGGGCTCGGCGGCCTGCTCCGGCTTCGCCTCCTCCTTGGCCTCCTCCTTCGGCTCCTCGGCTGCCTCGGAGGCCGGGGCGGCGGGCGCGGCCGTCTCCTCGGGCACCGCGTCCGGCGAGTCGGCGATGAAACCGATGACCTCACCGATCGGCACGGTGTCGCCCTCGGAGACGTTCTGCTTGACGAGGAAACCGTCCTCGTAGGCCTCGAACTCCATGACGGCCTTGTCGGTCTCGATCTCGACCAGCACGTCACCGGAGGCGACCTTGTCCCCCACCTTCTTGACCCAGGTGGAGATGACGCCCTCCTCCATGGTGTCGGAGAGGCGCGGCATGTGGATCTCGCTCATTGACTACTCCCTCTACCCGACCCGTTTGCCGACGGCGCTCAGGGTTTCCTTGATCGCGGTGCTGATCGACTCGACCGACGGCAGGGCGGCGGTCTCCAGCGGCTTGGCGTACGGCATCGGCACCTCGGCCATGGCCACCCGGCGCACCGGGGCGTCCAGGTAGTCGAAGGCCCCCTCCTGGATCGACGCGGCGATCTCCGCGCCGATGCCGTAGGTGAGCCAGTCGTCCTCACAGATCACCGCGGCGCCGGTCTTCTTGACCGAGTCCACGAAGGTCTGCCGGTCGAGGGGGCGCAGGCTGCGCAGGTCCACGACCTCGACGCTGATGTCCTCCTCGGCCAGCTTCTCGGCGACCTGGGTGGCGACGGTGGCCATCCGGGAGTAGCCGATCAGCGTGATGTCGCTGCCCTCGCGGGTCACGGCGGCACGGCCGATGGTCGCGATGTTGTCGTTCTTCGGCTCCGCGTAGTCCTCGGGCACCTCACCCTTGGAGTTGTACAGGCCCAGGTTCTCCAGGAAAAGGACCGGGTCGTCGTCGCGGATCGCGGCGCGCAGCATCGAGGAGGCCTCGGCCGGGGTGCTGGGAGCCATCACCTTGAGGCCGGGGATGAAGGAGTAGAACAGCTCGATGTTCTGCGAGTGCGTCGCGCCGAGCTGCTGGCCGCCGCCACCGGGGGTACGGATGACCAGGGGGACGCTGGTCTGACCGCCGAACATCCCGTAGATCTTGGCGGCGTGGTTGATGATCTGGTCGATGGCGATCAGCGAGAAGTTGATCGTCATGAGCTCCACGACCGGGCGCAGGCCCAGCATGGCGGCGCCGACGGCCGCGCCGACGAAGCCCTCCTCGGCGATCGGGGTGTCCTTGACCCGGCGGGGTCCGAACTCCTTGAGGAGCCCCTCGGTGATCTTGTAGGAGCCCTCGAAGACGCCGATCTCCTCGCCGATCACGAGGACGTTCTCGTCACGCACCATCTCGGCGCGAAGGGTGTCGCGCAGAGCCTGGCGGTAGGTGATCACGGACATGTGAGTGGTTCCTTCCTATTCCGCGAACACCGGGTCGGCGGGCATACGCCGCGACTCGTTCGGCACCGGGGTGGCGTAGGTGTAGTCGAAGAGCGTGGACACGTCCGGCTTCGGGCTGTTCTCCGCGAAGTCGGCGGCCTCGGCGACCTCGGCCTTGACCGATGCGGCGATCTCGTCGCGCAGGTCGTCGGTGAGGACACCGGCCTTGGTCAGCTGGGCGTCGAAGATCGTGATGGGGTCGTTCTCATCGGCGCGGGCCAGCTCACGCTGCTCGTCCGTGCGGTACTTGGCCGGGTCCACGACGGAGTGGCCCTTCTGCCGGTAGCTCCAGGCCTCCAGCAGGAACGGGGTCTGCTCCTCGCGGGCGCGCTCGACCAGGCGGGAGGCGGTGTCGCGGACGGCCAGGACGTCACGGCCGTCGACGCGCTCGCCCTCGATGCGGAAGGCGGCGCCGCGCTTGTACAGCTCGGGCTCGGCGGAGGACATCTCCACGGTCGTGCCCATGCCGGTGAAGTTGTTGATCACCACGAAGACGACCGGCAGGTTCCACAGCTTGGCGATGTTGAGGGACTCGTGCCAGGCGCCGATGTTGGTGGTGCCGTCGCCCATCTGGCACATGACGACCTCGTCGCCGCCGCGGTAGGTGACGGCGAGCGCCGCACCGGTGGCCAGGGGGAGCTGACCGCCGACGATGCCGTAGCCGCCGAGCATGCGGGTCTCGGTGTCGTACATGTGCATGGAGCCGCCCCAGCCCTTGGACACGCCGTCGACGCGTCCGTAGAGCTCGGCCATGACCCGCTTGGGGTCCATGCCCTTGCCGATCGCGTACCCGTGGTCACGGTAGTTCGTGAACAGGTAGTCGCGCTCCTGGAGGGCGGTCATCAGACCGACGACGGTGGCTTCCTCACCGAGGTTGAGGTGGCAGTAACCGCCGATGCGGGCCTGGGTGTAGGCCTGTCCGGTGCGCTCCTCGAAGCGTCGGATGAAGAGCATCTGCCGGTAGTAGTCGAGGAGGGTCTCCGGCTTCTCGTTGCCGATGCCGGTGTCCTTCCGGTTCCGGCGTCGGGACGCGGAGGCCCGGGCGGTGCCGCCCTTCGGCTTGGCCGTGTCAGCCATGGTGTGCCTTTCTACGTGCGCGGAGGCCGCGCGGCTACCGTCCTGTGGGTCGGATGACGCGGCCGGCCCGGACCCCGCTGTCAGGCGTGGTCCCGGCGCGTGCCGCCGCCGGGCTCATCGGCGGCGACACTGTGGCTGTTGCGGGGCGCGTCCGCTCGGGCCTGGCGGGGCCCGGGTGCGGACGCGAAGCGAATCGGGTCGCGTGTGCAGTTGTCGCGCCGCGACCCTTGACGGCATTGCTTCCCGGTCTGGGGTGCGGTAAGCATCCGCCGGGAGGTCGGCCGAGTTCGTTCACCGGCCGGATGAACAACCCCGTGCCACCAGGGGGCACGCGCGTGTGTGGTGTGACGTGCGTCGCGCACACTCTACGGTCTGATCGATGATCGATCAATACAACTTTAGGACAGAAACGCGAAGTTCGGTGCAAACCGCCAGGTGGCGACAGGAGTCGCCCAGGTGGGAGGGGGCGAGCGCGGTGGGGGAACCCCCGGCCCGGGGCCCGGTACGTGCCTAGCGGCTGCCCTCGTGGGTCCGCAGCGCCGCCTCCACGTAGTTCATGACATGGTCGCTGAGCATCTGCCCCACGGCGGGGTCGCCCTCGCGGAAGGCCCGTGTGATCTGCGCGTGGTCGGCGGCCTTGGCGTGCAGCTCCATGTTGAGCCAGCGCACCGACAGCGCCGTCCACACCTCGACTCCCAGGGACTCCCAGGTGTGCAGCAGCACGCTGTTGTCCGCGGCCCGCACGACCTCTCGGTGGAACTCCACGCTGTGCCGGATCTGCTCAGTGACGTTGCCCTCGGCGGTGGCGCGCTGAAGCGCCTCCACCTCGCGTTCCAGCACGGAGGGGTCGTCGGCCAGACGAGGCGCGGCCAACTGTGCGGCGACCAGCTCTAGACCGGCGCGGACGGGGTAGATCTCCGCCATGTCCTGGACCCCGAAGGCCCTGACCCTGGCCCCCTTGTTCGGCACGGTCTCGATGAGCCGCAGTGTCTCCAGCTCGCGGAGCGCCTCACGTACCGGTGCCTGGCTGACCTTCAGCTCCGTGGCGATCCTGCGTTCCACGATGCGCTCGCCGGGCTGCCACCGCCCGGACAGCAGACCCTCGACCAGTACCTGCCGGATCTGCTCCCTCAGTGGTTCGCGGGCCAGTTTCGAGGGATCGTCCGGCAACTGTGGGAGGTCGACCATCCAGGGCCCTTCCGTCTTCCGACCCGTGCGCGACCAGCACACGTGCCGACACACTCCAGCGTCTGACAAGCTCCTTGAAGGGTGCCACACGCGCACGTGTCCGCCGGACGCTCGGCCTCGAAGCGCTAACGGAACCCTCACGAACCGGTCGCGTGCTGGTGAAGCGCACCGGTCGCCGACGTGGGATTCCGGCAAAGTCCGAGGTGGAAGGGTCACACTTGGCCCGGGAAACCACCAACGAGGGCAACGGTCCGGGTAGGCTCGCATGTTGGCAATAACCACCCAAAGCCGTACGGAGAGTTACCCACGTCACGGTGATGGCCCGACGAGAGCGCCCTGACCTGCGCTGACCGAAGCAACTGCGGTAACGAGCGCCCACACAGACGCCACTGTCGACCAGTTCCGTTCCCTGGACGTCGAGCCTGTCCGGCGGCCGGTCACGACCACTGTGAACCAGTCCGAAGGTTCGACCGTCGAACGGGGTGTAAGGGGTGAACCCCCGGTACGTCACCAACACTCCGTGTCGGCCCCCGGGGACGTCAGGATCAGTCCCAACAACCGCGGCTAGCCCGTCCCCCACGCCTCAAGCAGTGCCACAGGCAGCCCACGACGTGTGAGACAGCACTGAGCACATGACGCAACCTTCGCGGACCCGGCACGTGGGGTCCAGACAGTCGACAACGCCGCACGAACCGGAGCGGCGCAAGCCGGATCCCGGACCCTACAGCGGCCCGATCCCCGTGGTGCCGAGCAAGGAGCTCGCGCCGGGGCCGCCCGTCGTGCGCGCGGTCAGGTGGCCGAGTGTGAGCGAGATCGCGTGGGGGCTGGCCTCCGACCGCATCGCGATCATGCTCTTCGTGGCGCTCATCGTCATGACGATGCTGGCCGCGGGGCCGCTGCATCCGGTCGACAACCTCCTCAACGAACTGCCGCGCCCCTACTGGGAGACGCTGCGCGAGCCGCTGATCTTCTGGCCGGACAACGTGGCCTCCCGTTACGTGGCCCTGCCGGTCCTGGGCGTCACCACGCTCCAGCTGGCCTACTGGCACCGCAGCTGGCGGCCGATCATCCTCGGGGCGGGTGGCGTCTTCGGGATGATGTCCCTGGTCTCCGTGATGAAGCTGATGTTCAACCGGGGCCACGCCAAGTACTACGACCCCGACTTCTTCGCCGGTGCGGGCAACGTCGCCTTCCCCTCCGGGCACGGCGCCAACGCGATCCTCATCTACGGCCTGGTGCTCTTCCTCATCATCAGGTTCGGTGCGGCCCGGCCCCACATCATCCGGCGGTTGGCCTACTGCATCGTGGGCATCGCGCTCCTCCAGTCGACCGTCTCGATCTACCTGCACTTCCACTGGTTCACGGACCTGGTGGCCGGGATGATCGCGGGCGGGTTCGCGCTGAGGCTCACGATCCGCCTGGACCGGATGATCCCGCACGGCCACACCGTGCAGTGGTGGCCCTGGTACGGCAGGGAGACCGAGACCGCCTCCTAGGGCCCCACCGCTCCCGAGAGGACCCCGCAGAGAACACCCGTCGAGACGCTCGGCGGGTGTTCTTCGTGTTCCGGCCCGGTTCGGGATACCCCTTAGGGGTATATTCGTCGGAGAGAGACGCGCGAACGGGGCGCGCTTGCGTGGTTCGGCGGCGCCGGGCGTGCAGGGTCGGAACCGGAGAGGGGTCGACATGACGATGGGTCAACATGGTGACGAGGAAGGTCACGCGCAGGAGGGACACACGGGCCTCGGAGGCAACAGTGGCCACGAGGGTCACGGCGGAAACGGTGGCCACGAGGGTCACGGCGGACACGGGGACCACGCCGCGATGTTCCGTACCCGGTTCTGGTGGAGCCTGCTCCTGAGTGTGCCCGTGGTCCTCACCAGCCACATGATCTCCGGGTGGCTCGGGTACCAGGTCCCCGACGCCCTCACCTGGGTGCCTCCGCTCCTGGGCACCGTCGTGTTCCTCTACGGCGGCTGGCCGTTCCTCGCCGGGGTCCCCGGGGAGCTGCGCGACCGCAGGCCGGGGATGATGACGCTGGTCGCGATGGCGATCACCGTGGCCTTCGGAGCCAGCCTGCTGGCCACCTTCGGGGTGGTCGGCATGGAGCTCGACTTCTGGTGGGAGCTGGTCCTGCTGGTCGTGGTGATGCTCCTCGGCCACTGGCTGGAGATGCGCGCCCTCGGGCAGGCCTCCGGCGCGCTGGAGGCCCTGGCCGCCCTGCTGCCGGACCGCGCCGAACGGGTCGGTCCCGACGGCGGTGTCGAGGAGGTCCCCGCCGCCGAACTCCGCGCCGGTGACACCGTCCTGGTCCGCTCCGGCGGACGGGTCCCCGCCGACGGCACCGTCGTCCGGGGCTCCGCGGCCGTGGACGAGTCCATGATCACCGGTGAGTCCCGCACGGTCACCCGCGCCGAGGACGACAGGGTGGTCGCCGGGACGGTCGCCACCGACTCCTCCCTGCGGGTCCGGGTGGACGCTGTCGGCGACGACACCACCCTCGCGGGTATCCAGCGCCTGGTCAGCGAGGCCCAGGACTCCAGGTCGCGGTCCCAGGCGCTGGCCGACCGCGCGGCCGCGCTGCTGTTCTGGTTCGCCCTCGCGGCCGCCGTGGTCACCGCGGTCGTGTGGGGGCTGGTCCTCGGTGAGGGCAGCCAGGCGGTCGAACGCACCGTCACGGTGCTGGTCATCGCCTGCCCCCACGCGCTGGGGCTGGCCATCCCGCTGGTCATCGCGATCTCCACGACCCTGTCGGCGCGCAACGGCATCCTGGTCAAGGACCGGCTGGCCCTGGAGCACACGCGGCTCGTGGACACCGTGCTCTTCGACAAGACCGGGACCCTGACCAAGGGCGCCCCGGCGGTCGGTGACGCCGACGCCGTCGACGGGTGGACCGCCGAACGGGTCCTGGCGCTGGCCGGGGCGGTCGAGGCCGACTCCGAGCACCCGCTGGCCAGGGCGATCGTCCGGGCGGCCGAGGAGGCGGGGCCGGTGCCCGAGGCCACGGACTTCCGTTCCCTCACCGGACACGGGGTACGGGCCGTCGTGGACGGGATCGAGGCCCACGTGGGCGGGCCCGCGCTCCTGGACTCCCTGGGCGTCACGGAACCCGCTGACCTCGCCGAACGCACCGGGTTCTGGCGCGACCGCGGCGCCACCGTCCTGCACCTCGTGGTGGACGGGTCCGTGGTCGGGGCGCTGTCCCTGGCCGACGAGGTCCGGCCCGAGTCCGCGTCGGCCGTCCGACGGCTCCAGGAGCAGGGGGTGCGCGTGGCCATGGTGACCGGTGACGCCCGCAACGTCGCCGACGCCGTCGCCACCGAGCTCGGCCTGGACGAGGTGTTCGCCCAGGTGCTGCCGGACCAGAAGGACGCCGTGGTCCGCGACCTCCAGGACAGGGGCCACCGGGTCGCCATGGTCGGTGACGGGGTGAACGACGCCCCGGCCCTGGCCCGCGCGGACGTGGGCATCGCCATCGGCGCCGGGACCGACGTGGCCATCGAGTCCGCCGGTGTGGTGCTGGCCTCCGACGACCCGCGAGGCGTGCTGTCCGTCCGGAGGCTGTCGCGGGCGGGCTACCGGAAGATGGTCCAGAACCTGGTCTGGGCCGCCGGGTACAACGTCGCGGCGGTCCCGTTGGCCGCCGGCGTGCTGGCGCCGGTCGGCATCGTGCTCGCACCCGCGGTGGGCGCGGTGCTGATGAGCCTGTCCACGATCATCGTGGCGCTCAACGCCCAGCTGCTCCGGGGGCTGGACCTGCGCCCCGCCGACTGATCCGGGGCAGGAGCGCCAAGTGTGGCAAGAGGGGCAAGTGTGGCAAGAGAGGAACGTTCGCCGGTCTGGACCTGCGGGGGACCGGGTGTCACCATTGTGAGTGCCGTGGACTCCCTCTTGTAGCGGGAGAGGGCCCACGGAGTCAGGCCGCCGCCCCGACCGGTTACGGGGCGGCGGCCGCCTCCTTCTCCCGCCGGGGCGGTTCCCGAAGCGGGCTCCGGTTGTTTCACGTGAAACAACCGGAGCCGGTCAGTCGCCCGCCAGGGCGTCCTCGCGGCGCCGTACGGGAGCCGGGTAGTCCATGCAGTGGCCCATCGCCCGGTGCCAGCGGTTGCCCCTCAGAGCCGGTTCGAGGGCGGCCAGCGCGGCCGCGTACTTGCTGAACCGGGCCTCACGGATTCCGAGCGCGTGCAGCCTCCGCTCCGTCGCGGTCAGTCCGCCCCGGGTCTTCACCTCCAACAGCACCAGGTCCGGCCGCATCCGCACCTCCCAGTCGCCCCGGTAGCCGACCAGGTCGCGGTCCACCGTCACCCGCTCCTCACCGGACAGGGCCACGACGGTGGTCCGCCGGTAGTCCGTCACCGCGGAGGGCACCAGGACGTCGGGCGGCGCGAGACGGCAGCGGCTCAGGGACCGGTCGAGGAAGTCGCGGGTTCGCCAGGTCAGACGGTCGACGGGAGAACCAGGGGGCAGTTCGACGCGGACCTTGTCGGTGATCCCGCGCGCCCCCTTCAGCTTCACCTCGAACATCGTCGTTCCGGTGTCCACATAGGAACGGGTGCGCACCTTGTAGCGCAGCCTCCGCCCCTGCCGGTGGTCGTGGAAGGTCCGCAGGTCCGGGGTGTCCAGGTAGGTGGACGAGTACAGGAAGGACGTCCGGCCGTCGATCTCCAGCACCCCGAACCCCCGCTCCGCCCCGTCGAACAGGGCGGGCACCAGATCGGCGGGGAGCAGGTACTTGCGGCAGGTGCGGGTGACCAGGGCGGCGCGTTCGTTGATCTCGGCCAGGGACACCGGGCGCAGACTCAGCGGCGCGGCTGCGGCTGCGGTTCCGGTTGCGGGGGAGAGTGCGGGGGTGGGGGAGGGGAGAGGTCTCAACGCCCACCCCACGGGCCGGTCGCGGCCTGGCGGCGCCCGGTGGGCCGTCCCGGGACCTCGGTCGGCCTCGGCTCCTGGAAGCGCACGTCCACCACCATGAGGTCGCGCACGTAGTCCACCTCCGTGACGTCCACGTGCCGCACCCGCCCGCGCAGCCGCCGCTCCAGGTCCTGCCGGAGCGCCGTCGGGTCCTCGTGCACCACGTCCAGGGTCATGATCCGCCGCTGGGTGCGGGCCAGCAGCTTCGGGTGACCGGCGGCGTACAGGGAACCCAGCAGCAGGGCGTTCAGACCCAGCATCAGCCACGGCGCCGGGGCGGCCACCGCGTTCACCAGACCGAGGGCGATCGCCACGAAGTAGTAGCCGATCTCCCCCTGGCTGATCAGGTCGGAGCGCAGCCGCAGGATCGACAGCACACCGAACAGCCCGAAGCCGACCGCCAGGCCCACCTCCTGCTGGGTCAGCATCGACACGACCGCGAAGATGCCGACGTTGAGCGCCACGTAGGCGAGCACCAGGTCCCGCCGACCGTGCCTGCGGAAGTAGAGGACGTAGGACAACACCGTGATCGCGGTCAGGTCGACCGCCAGAGCGAACCAGAACATGTCGACCATGGTGGGCAGCGCCGGTGAGGCGTTCATGAGACCCGCATGAGGGAACCCTCATGTTCGCCGGAGTTCGTCACCCGGGTACCCGGTGGCATGCGCGTCACCCGGGTCCCCTCTGGTCACCCGGCGGCACGCGGGGGCGGCCAGGTGGGCCGCCCCCGCCGAACGGATCAGCCGGTCAGCCGGTACCCCATACCCCGCACCGTGAGGATGCGGTCCGCGCCCACCTTGCGGCGCAGCGCCCTCACGAACACGTCCACCACGTTGGACCCGGGGTCGTAGTCGTAGCCCCACACGTGCGACAGCATCTGCTGGCGGGTCATCACCTGCCCCTGGTGCCGCATGAGCAGCTCCAGCAGCGCGAACTCCCGGGCGGTGAGGTCCACCGATTCCTCACCCACCTCGACCCGGCGGGTCCGCAGGTCCAGCCGGAGCCCACCCGCGTGCAGCACCGTCAGGTCCGGGGCGCGCTCCGTGCGCATCCGCAGCCGGACCCGCGCCAGCAGTTCCTCGAACCGGAACGGCTTGGTCACGTAGTCGTCCGCGCCGATCTCCAGACCCGTCACGGTGTCCCGCACCCCGTCCCGGGCGGTCAGGATCACCACGGGGACGTCCACCCCCAGGGCGCGCACCCGGCGGAGCACGTCGAACCCGTCGGTGTCCGGCAGACCGAGGTCCAGCAGCATGAGGTCGAACCCGCCGGTGACGGCGTAGTCCACCGCCTCGGCCCCGGTGCCCACCACCGTGGTGGTGAACCCGCTGGCGGTCAGTCCCTTCTGGACGAAGGAGGCGATCCGCTCCTCGTCCTCGACGATGAGTACACGGCTCACAGGTGTTCCCTTCCAACGCGGCCGTCAACGGGGGTCAGGGGGATGACGAGGGTGAACGTGGAGCCCGCACCGGGTGCCGAGACCAGGTCCACCCGGCCGTGGTGCGCCTCGGCGATGGCGCGGACGATGGCCAGGCCCAGCCCGGCGCCCCGGTCGCCGCGCGCGGTGCGGCCGCCCCGGGAGAAGCGCTCGAAGATGCGGCCGTGCTCCTCGGCGGGGATACCGGGGCCGTGGTCGGCCACCCACAGGCGCACCTCGGAACCGCTGACCCGCGAACCGGTGCGCAGGGTGGAGCCGGGGGCGGTGTGCCGTACGGCGTTGGCCGCCAGCTGCACCATCGCCTGGGTGACGCGCTGGGGGTCCAGGTACGCGGTCTCCTCCGCCAGCGACTCCAGCCGCCAGTCGCGGTCGCCGAGCTGACGCACCTTCGCGTCGATGTCGCTGGTGAGCTCGGCCAGGGAGACGGGTTCGGGGTGGACGAAGTCGGGCTGTTGGGCCTTGGCGAGCAGCAGCAGGTCCTCCACGATGCGGCCCATTCGGTCGAGCTCGTCGGTGACCAGCCGGACCACCTCGCGGCGCTCCTCGGGGTCGTCTCCCATGAGCTCCAGGTGGCCGCGCACGATCGTGATGGGAGTGCGCAGTTCGTGCCCGGCGTCGTCGACGAACCGGCGCTGTTCGGTGAAGGCGCCCTCCAACCGGTCCAGCATGCTGTTGAACTGCTCGGCCAGCGCCGCGATGTCGTCCCGACCGGACACCTCGATGCGCTGGGTGAGGTCCTCCTCGGAGATCTCCGCGGCGGTCTGCCGGACCAGCCGGACGGGGGCGAGGATGCGGCCCGCCACCCACCATGCGGCGGTGGCGGCCGCGAGCAGCCCGCCCAGACTGACCAGGGCCAGGGTGCCCATGGTCCCGGCCGAGGTGTCGTCGTCCTGGGCGGTGAAGTAGCCGATCACGAACCATCCCGCCGGTCCGCCGTCGCCCTGCGGCGGCAGCGCGCGGATCTTCTCCCACTCGACCGGCCCGGCGGGGGTGTCCAGGACGCCCCGGGCGTCGGGGGTGTCCAGGATCGCCTCGACCTTCGCGGGGTCGGCGGACAGGTCGTACGGGGGCTCCTGCCCCTGCCGGATGCGGCCGGTGACGGGCTCGGCGGAGCCCCGGCTCCCGCGCGACGCCGACCTCTCGCCGTCCGCGGCGCCCTCCTCGGGTTCGTCGACCCAGCCGAAGAGGATCTCGGAGTCCTCGGGGAACTGGCGTTCCAGGTGGACCCGGATGAGGGAGGAGACGTCGCTGAAGGCGGAGCCGGTGCCGGGGTCGACGCCCACCGCCGCGAACTCCTGGAACTCGGCGATCTCCTGGTCCAGGGCGCGGTCGACCCGCTCGTCGGTCCGGGCGGTCAGCGCGCTCCAGGTGACCACGTTGACCAGTACGAGGACGGCGGCCATGAGCAGGACCACCCACGCGGTGATGAGCAGCCGGGCGGGCACCCGACGGCGTTGGGGCAGTTCGGGCTGGGGGCCGCGCAGGACGAGGGTCGGGAACACCGAGGTGCCGCCCGACGACGGTGGCGGTGCGGCGTTCCCCGACCCCCTGGGTCTGGACCGGCCGGGCGGGACGTTGACGGTGGTGGCGTCGGGATCGGCGTGGCGGTCCGACCCGTCCCCGTCCGTCCCCCGCTGACGGTCAGTCGTCATCGTCGTCCCCGTTCTCGTACCGCGTGTCCAGGCAGGCCTCCCACCAGCTCTCCCACTGCTCCTCGCCCCAGGCCTCGTGGCCGGTGCCCCCGTCGAGGCAGTCGAAGGGGAACCCGGTCGGCGGCTCGGGTGAGGGGTTGGCGGAGGGTTCGGGTGAGGGGCCCCCGGAGGTCTCCCCGCCGCCCCCCTCATGGTCGGTGACCGGTGGGGGAGGGCTGACCACGTCGTCGTCGGGATCGGTGGAGGCGGTGGCCTCGGGCGACTCGCCGAGCACCACCTCGGAGGCGCGCCCGGGGTCCGGGTCGCGCAGGAACAGCGCCCACAGCAGGGCGACGACCGAGACGGCGACGACTGTCAGCGCCCCGACCGCCAGCGGCACCAGAGGTGATCTCATGAAGCAGAGCCTCCCCGACGAAGGCGGCGTCCGCATGAAGCGGACATGAGGAAGTCTTCATGATCCCAGGTCGGGGCGTGCCACGAGGGGTGGGACCCGGCATGCTGGGAACGGCGGCCGCGCTCAGGGAGTCAGCGGGTCCGCCGCTTCCCCCGGGCGAACGGGGCGACGTCGACCGCGTCACCGCCGGGGTCCGTCCGGCACTGGGGGAGCCGGGTTCGCCGCGGTCCCGCAGCCGGACGGGAGGGCCGGGTCAGTAGCGGCGGCCGCGCAGCTCGGCGACGAGCACCGCCGCCTGGGTACGGCGCTTGAGGTCCAGCTTGGCCAGCAGCGCCGAGACGTAGTTCTTCACGGTCTTCTCGGCCAGGTACAGCCGTTCGCCGATCTGCCGGTTGGTCATGCCCTCGCCGATGAGGTCGAGGATCTGGCGCTCCTGCGGGGTCAGCTCCGCCAACGGGTCCGGCTCGGCCTGGGCTCCGCGCAGCCGCTCCAGCATGGCGCCGGTGCTGCCCGAGTCCAGCAGGGAGCCGCCCGCCGCGACCGTGCGCACCGCGCCGACCAGGTCCGCGCCGTGGATCTGCTTGAGCACGTATCCGGCGGCCCCGGCCATGACGGCGTCGTACAGCGCGTCCTCGTCCGCGAAGGACGTGAGCATCAGGCAGGCGATCCCGGGGTGGTCGGACCGGATCTCACGGCACACCTGCACGCCGGAGCCGCCGGGCAGGCGCACGTCCAGCACGGCGACGTCGGGCAGGACCACGGGGATGCGTGACAGCGCCTGCTCGGCGGTCCCGGCCTCACCGACGACGGTCATGTCGTCCTCGGTCTCCAACAGCGCGGCCACACCGCGCCGGACGACCTCGTGGTCGTCGACGAGGAAGACCCTGATCGGCTTTCGGGCACCCTCGGCTCCACCGTCGGTCATCGCGGACCTCCCTCGTCTCGTGTCCGTACGCACATGACACCACTCCGAGGAAGACGTTAACGCCTACGGGGGGCACGGAGGGAGCCTTAAGGCACCGAACTCCCCGGGCGAAGGTCCCGTAAACGGACAAAGGGCGGGACCGGGGAGCAAAGCGCCTGGTGACGGCTGGTGCGGGTGTGACTACCGTCGCCGCATCGTCACCATCTCGTCACCCGGAGCCCGGAGCCGGGAACCCGTGACCCAGCCGGGCACCGGACCCCGGAGCCGGGGCCGGTGCCCGCGCGTCACGGCCGACGCCCCACCCAGGGGCTGGCGAGCTCGAAGGCGCGGCAGGCCCGGAGCACGCGCTCGTCGGAGTGCCGGGGGCCCACCACCTGGAGGCCGATCGGCAGACCCGACTCGCTGAACCCGCACGGCACGCTGGCGGCGGGCTGCTGGGTCATGTTGAACGGGTAGCTGAACCCGGCCCAGGAGGTCCACCGCTTCCCGGACAGCTCCGGCGGCGACTCCAGCCCGGCCTCGAAGGCCACGATCGGCATGGTGGGGGTGAGCAGCAGGTCGTAGGACTCGTGGAACCGCCCCATCCGCGCGCCCATCGCCATCCGCAGCGCCATCGCCGTCAGGTAGTCCTGCGCCGAGTAGGTGACGCCCTCCTCGATGATCTCCCGCAGGCCGGGGTCCTGGAGGTCCCGGTCCCGGTCGGTGAGATGCTCGGTGGCCTTGGCCGCGCCCGAGTACCAGAGCACGTGGAACTCCTCCAGGGAGCCCGGCAGGCCGGGGTCGGCCTCCTCCACCTCGGCGCCCAGCGAGGCGAACACGCCCACAGCGTCGGCCACCGCACGGGCCACCTCGGGGTCCACGTCCAACCCGCCCAGGGTGGGGCTGTAGGCGATCCGCAGCCCGCGGACCAGCTCCTCCGGTTCGGTGCCGCGTCCCGCCTCGGCCAGGCCGGGGCCCGGGGTCGGCATCGCCATCCAGTCCCGGGCGTCGAACCCGGAGACGACGTCCAGCATCAGCGCCAGGTCACCCACGGTCCGCGCCATCGGGCCGGTGTGCGCGAGCGACCCGAACGGGCTCGCCGGGAAGTGCGGCACCAGGCCCCAGGTGGGCTTGATCCCGCAGATGCCGGTGAAGCTGGCCGGGATGCGGATGGAGCCGCCTCCGTCCGTCCCGGTGGACAGCGGGCCCATCCCGGCCGCCACCGCCGCAGCCGAACCCCCGCTGGAGCCGCCCGGCGTGGTGGACAGGTCCCACGGGTTACGCGTGATCCCGGTGAGCGGGTTGTCGGTGACGCCCTTCCAGGCCAGCTCGGGGGTGGTGGTCTTGCCGACGAACACCGCTCCCTGCTCGCGCATCCGCGCCACCACCGGGGAGTCCTCCTCCCACGGCCCCTCCTGCGACGAGGTCACCGACCCCTTGAGGGTGGGCCACCCCTTCGTCAGGTGGATGTCCTTGACCGAGGCGGGCACCCCGTCCAACCGTCCCTCGGGCTCGCCGCGCCGCCACCGCTCGGCGGAGGCGCGGGCCGCCTCGCGTGCCTCCTCGGGGCGGACCAGGCAGAACGCGTTCAGGGCCGGGTTGTCCTGCTCGATGCGTTCGAGTACCGCGTCCACCGCCTCCACGGGGGAGAGCTCCCCGGTGGAGTAGGCGTGGAGCAGTTGTTCGGCGGACAGGTCGGCCGGTGTCACGGGTTGCCCCGCGCGCGCCGCGGGGACGCCGCGCGGGGCTCCCGTGTCAGCACCGGCGGAGCCTTCGGCCGTACCGGCCGCACCAGCGTCATCGGTCCCGGCCCGGTCGGAACGGATCGTCACTTCAGCCTCCCAAGTCACGCGAGGGGTCAGCCGGGTACGTAGCCCCGGCTCTTGTCCACGACGTTGCGCGGTCCCCGCCCGTCCAGGTAACGGGCGAGGTTGTCCAGGAACAGCTCCAGCAGGTCCTCCCGCCAGCCGACGACGTCACCGGACATGTGCGGCGACACGACGGAGCCGGGCAGCCCCCAGAGCGGGTTGATGGCCTTGAGCGGTTCCCGTTCGAAGACGTCCAGTGCCGCACCGGCGATCGCGCCCCTGTCCAGGGCGGCGACCAGGTCGGACTGGACGACGATGGGGCCGCGCGCGATGTTGACCAGCCGCGCGGTGGGTTTCATCAGGTCGAGGAACTCCCGGTCGACCAGGCCCCGGGTGGACTCGGTGAGCGGGGCGGCGACGACCACGTAGTCGGCCTCGGGGAGCTCGTCGAGCAGGGTGCGCCCGCTGTCGGCGCCGGGTCCGGCGAGGCTGGACTCCGCGACGGAGCCGAAGTCGGGGTCGCCGTCGCGGGCGTGGCTGCCGGAACCGCGCACGTCCATGCCCACCGCGGTGAGCTTGCGGGCGATCGCGCGGCCGATGGGGCCGGTGCCGACCACGAGGACGCGCCGACCGGCCACCCGCTCGGTCTCGCGGTGCCTCCACTGGCGTTCTCGCTGGAGGTCCCAGGTGCCCTGGAAGTCCTTGGCGAAGGAGATGACCAGACCGAGGACGTACTCGGCGATGTGCTCGTCGAACACCCCGCGCGAGTTGGTGACGAGGACGTTGCTCTCCACCAGCCCGGGGAACATCAGGTTGTCCACGCCGGTGGTGGCCGCGTGCACCCACTTCAGGGAGTCGGCCTTGGACCAGGAGTCGGCGAGCGCCTCGGTGAACAGGTCCCACACGAGCAGGACGTCCGCACCGGGAAGGGTGGCGGAGAGTTCGTCGGCGGTGGCGTAGACGACCTCGCCGAGTCCCGGGTGGTCGTCTATGCGCTCGTGGCCCGGCGGGAGGTCCTCGCCTCGGAGGACGACGAGACGCGGTCGTTGGGGCACGGACGGGCTGGTGGTGGAACTGTTCACGGGCGCGCTTTCCGGTTGCGACGGTGTTCTGACGTGCTGATCCTGTCGTCGGATGGGTGGTTCCGCCCTGCACGGGAAACGCTAGGGAGCCGACATAGGATTGTCAACAATCCACAAAACGCCCGTTTCGGGCCTATGCGGAGTGTTTCGCGGAGGCGTCCAACGTCTTCCCGGGGTGTCAACGACCCGCACCGACGCTGCCGACATACCCGCACGTCCCGGTGTCTATTGCCGTACTCGGCAGGTAGATCGTAAGATTGTCGACAATCAACACTTCCACAAGACACAGAGGGATCCGGAAGAAGAAACGTCGTCGGAGGGACACCACTTGCCCAGGTACATGACCGTCACCCTCGCCAAGCGCGGGGTCTCCTGTGTGGCGGAACTGCTCGAGAAGGACGCGCCCCGTACCTGCGAGGCGGTGTGGAACGCCCTCCCGCAGGGTGACGCCGTCCAGCACGCCAAGTACGCGCGCAACGAGGTCTACACGATGGTCCCGAGGTTCGCCGACCCCGAACCGGGCCAGGAGAACCCCACCGTCACACCGATCCCCGGCGACATCGTCTATTTCTCCTTCGACGAGGGCATGCTCGACCGCACCTTCAAGGAGGACAAGGGGATCGAGGGCCTGGCCGGCGTCATCGACCTCGCCCTGTTCTACGGGCGCAACAACCTGCTGCTCAACGGCGACGTGGGCTGGGTCCCCGGGAACGTGTTCGCGACCGTCGTGGAGAACCTGCCCGCCATGGCCGAGGCCTGCAACGACGTCTGGCGCTCCGGCAGCGTCGGCGAGCGCCTCCTGTACGAGCGGCTCGAACGCTGACGGGCCCGCGCGGAGGACCCCGCCCCGAGGAGAAGGCCCCGGGGCCGCGCAGACCCCACGAACCGACCGAGCCGACAACAGTACTGGGAGGTGAGTGACCGATGCGGACCGAAGAAGACCGACCGGCCCACGAGGACGGTGCCGTACCCGTGGCCCACGCCGCGACCCCGTTCACGGGAGGTCCCACCCCGCCCCCACCGCCCGCGCCGCACGAGGTCGTCGAACTGTCGGCGGACACACTGACCCCCTGGCAGTCGGCGGTCGGCGTCGTGGCGCCCTACGACTTCGCGCTCGACCGCGAACTGTGGCGCTGGGCTCCGGACGACGTCTCCCTGCTCATCACCCGCCTGCCGTTCGTGCGCATCCCCGTGACGGTCGACCAGGCCGCGGCCCTCAGCAAGGGCAAGGGCGTGACCAAGGCGGTCCGCGCCCTCATGGCACCCGAACCCCTCGCGATCGGCTACGCCTGCGCCTCGGGCAGCTTCGTCCACGGCGCAGAGGGAGAGAGTGAGCTGCGAAGAACCATGCGGGCCGCGGGCGCCCCGGCCGCCGTCACCACTTCGGGCGCGCTGATCGACGCCCTGCGAGCTCTGGAGGCGGACCGGATCGCCGTGGTCACGCCGTACGTGGACAGCGTGACCGACCGCCTGCTCGACTACCTCGCCGAACACGACGTGGGGGTCACCTCCAGCGTCGGACTCGGCCTGCTCAGCCACATCTGGAGGGTCACCTACGCCGAGGTCGCCAGGGCGGTGCACGAGGTGGACCGCCCCGACGCCCAGGCCGTGTTCATCAGCTGCACCAACGTCCTCACCTACGACATCATCGCGCCCCTGGAACAGGAGCTGGGCAAGCCGGTGATCGCGGCCAACCAGGTCACCATGTGGGACCTGCTGCGGGCCGCCGACCGCCGGGCCGTCGCCCACGGACAGCGGCTGATCGACGCGACGGCCCCCAGCGCCGTCTGAACGACCGCCCGGGAGAGCGCCCGCGAGCCAAGGAGAATCATGACCCGAGTAGGAATCCTCTATCCCGGTCACAGCGCCGAGGACGACTACAGGACCTTCGCCGACACGCTCGGCGGGGACGTCGAGCTTCCCGTCGTGCACACGCTCATGCGCGAGGACGCCCACCGGGTGGACGCCCTGCTCGACGTGGGCAGTGAGGGAGTCCTCGCCAAGGGCGCGCAGGAGCTCGGCGGCCTCAAGGTCGACTCCGCAGTCTGGGCCTGCACGAGCGGCAGTTTCGTGTTCGGCTGGGAGGGTGCCCGGCGCCAGGTCCAGGGCGTGCAGGAGGCGACGGGCGTCCCGAGTTCGAGCACGTCGTTCGCGTTCGTGCACGCCCTCAGCCAGTTGCGCGCGTCCCGGGTCGCCATCGCCGCCACCTACCCCGACGACGTCGCCCAGCGCTTCGTGGAGTTCCTCACCGACGCGGGGGTGGAGGTGATGTCCCTGGCCAGCCACGGGATCGCCACGGCCGCCGAGGTCGGCTACCTCGACCCCGACGACGCGCTCGACTTCGTCATCACCAACGACCACCCCAGGGCCGAGGCGGTCCTGGTCCCGGACACCGCCCTGCACAGCGCCGACCTCATCGAACCGATGGAGGCGCTGCTGGGCAAGACGGTGCTCACCGCCAACCAGGTCAGTGTCTGGGAGGGCCTCCGGCTCGCCGGCCGGTGCGAGGCCCGGTCCGGCCCCGGGACGCTCTTCCGTTCCGGAGCCTCCGTGGTCAGGAGTGCCTTCGGGGCCGGTTAGCCTCAGGGCCAGCCCACGCCCGGTTCGTCACCTTTGCACCGTCGTTCAGAAGGGAACACCATGTCAGCCCCCGGCCAGCTCAGACCCGTCCCCAGGCGTTCCACCGCCGAGCTGATCGCCGACCAGCTGAGGTCGGCGATCATGTACGGCTCCCTCGCACCCGGGGACCAGCTCGGCGAGGCCGAACTGGCGGGGAGACTGGGCGTGAGCCGGGGGCCGCTCCGAGAGGCCATGCAGCGCCTGGTCCAGGAGGGGCTGCTCCGCAGTGAACGGCACAGGGGCCTGTTCGTGCGCGAGCTGACCCCCGACGACGTCCGCGACGTCTACGTGGCCCGGCTCGCGGTGGAGCGGACCGCCTGCGAGCTGATCATGCGGGGCAACCGGGGGGAGGCCCTGGCCCGCCTCACTCCCGCCGTGGACCGGCTGGGGGGGGGCGCCNACCGCCATGAGCGACGCAGACCAGGAGTTCCACCGGACCCTGGTCAGCTGCTCGGGTAACTCGCGCCTGGAACGCATGGCCCAGACGCTCCTCGTGGAGACCCGGATGTGCCTGACCGTGATGCAGGCCGTCTACCCCGAACCCCAGGAGCTCCTCGACGAGCACCGCCGCATCCTGGACGCGATCGTGGACGGTGAGGAGGAGCGGCTGCTCACGCTGATCGAGTCCCACATGGTCGACACCGTCGCCCGGATCAACGCGGAGACCGGCGCCGGGTCCTGACGGCCGGCACCGGAGCTCGGAGGCGGACGCCCGCGTCGCGTCCGCCGGTTCCTCGCGGCACCGAGGCCGAGGGCCGCCCCGCGCCCTCACGGGGAACCCCCGGCGAACCCCCGGCGCCGGGAAACGGCACCGGGGGCTGACACCGCGTGGGCCCACCCCACCGGTCGGACCCACACGCGGATCAGACGAGCCCGCCGATCCCCACGTACTTGGTGTCCAGGAACTCGTCGATGCCCACACGGCCGCCCTCGCGGCCCAGACCCGAGTGCTTGACCCCGCCGAACGGCGCCGCCGGGTTGGACACCACACCCTGGTTGAGGCCGACCATGCCGGTCTCCAGGGCCTCGCTGACCCGCATGGCCCGGTTCAGGTCCCGGGTGTACAGGTAGCTGACCAGGCCGAACTCGGTGTCGTTGGCGGCTCGGACCGCCTCCTCCTCCGTCTCGAACGTCAGCACCGGGGCCACCGGACCGAAGATCTCGGTGGTGGACAGCTCCGCCGCGAACGGGACGTCGGCCAGCACGGTCGGCTGGTAGAAGTGCCCCGGGCCGTCGCCGGGGCCGCCGCCGACGAGCACGCGCGCGCCCCGCCGCACCGCGTCGTCCACCAGCCCCTGGACCTTGTCCCGGGCCTTGTCGTCGATCAGCGGGCCCACGTCCGTTCCGTCGTCCAGCCCCCGACCCAGCCGGAGCGCGCCCATGCGCTCGCTGAGCCGCCGGGAGAACTCCTCCGCGATCCCGGACTGCGCGTAGATGCGGTTGGCGGCCGTGCAGGCCTCACCGATGTTGCGCATCTTGGCGAGCATCGCCCCGTCGACCGCCGCGTCCATGTCGGCGTCGTCGAACACCAGGAACGGCGCGTTCCCGCCCAGCTCCATGGAGGTGCGCAGGACCTGGGGCGCGCTCTGCTCCAGGAGCTTGCGGCCGACCGCGGTGGAACCGGTGAAGGACAGCTTGCGGATGCGGCCGTCCGCCAACAGGGGCTCGGTGATCGCGCCGGGGTCGGAGGTGGGCAGGACGCTGAGCACGCCCTCCGGCAGCCCCGCCTCCCTGAGGATCCCGGCCAGCGCCAGAGCCGAGAGCGGCGTCTGTTGGGCGGGCTTGAGGATCATCGTGCACCCGGACGCGATGGCCGGGCCGATCTTGCGGGTGCCCATCGCCATGGGGAAGTTCCAGGGGGTGATGAGCATGCAGGGGCCCACCGGCTGGCGCATGATCAGGAAACGCGACTTGCCGTCCGGCGAGGTGGCGAACCCGCCCTCGATCCGCACGGCCTCCTCGGAGAACCAGCGGAAGAACTCGGCGGCGTAGGCGATCTCCCCCCGCGCCTCGGCCAGCGGCTTGCCCATCTCCAGCGTCATGAGGACGGCGAGCTCCTCCTGCCGTTCCATGAGCAGCTCGAAGCTCCTGTGGAGGATCTCACCGCGCTCGCGGGGCGCGACCCTGGCCCACCCCGGCTGGGCCCGCGCCGCGGCGTCCAGGGCCTCCATGGCGTCCTCCCGGCCCGCGTCCGCGACGTCGCACAGCACCTTGCGGGTGGACGGGTCCTCGACCTCGAAGGTCGCGCCGGAGGAGGCGTCCCGCCACTTCCCGCCGAGAAATAGTTTCTTGTCCACCTGTGCGACGACCCGTGCTTCGCGATCCGACATGTTCTCTCCTCCGTCGACGGGCCGCCCCGGGCATGGGACGGCCTGTGGTCAGAACTGCCCGACGTGCGTCCGCTGGACACCGCCGCGCCCCGGATGTTTCCATAGCAGCGTCGATTGTCAACAATCCTACGGAACTCGACACAAGGAATTGAGGCCACCGCATGGCGGAGCTCTCCCCGGTTCTCAAGCAGGCGACACCGGTCGTCGCGGCGCGAGGCGAGGGTGTCTACATCTACGACGAGGACGACCGTCGTTTCCTCGACTTCACCGCCGGGATCGGCGTGACCAGCACCGGGCACTGCCACCCCAGGGTGGTGGCCGCCGCACAGGAGCAGGTCGCGACGCTGATCCACGGCCAGTACACCACCGTGATGCACCGGCCCCTGCTGCGACTCACCGAACGTCTCGGAGAGGTGCTGCCCGAGGGGATCGACCGCCTGTTCTACGTGAACTCGGGCAGTGAGGCCGTGGAGGCGGCGCTGCGCCTGGCCCGCCAGGCCACCGGCCGCCAGAACGCCGTGGTCTTCCAGGGTTCCTTCCACGGGCGCACGATGGGCGCCGCCTCCCTCACCACGTCCGGGGTGAAGATCCGCGCGGGGATCGGCCCGCTCGTCCCCGGTGTGGTGGTCGCGCCCTTCCCGTACGCCTACCGGCTCGGGATGTCCGAGGAAGAAGCGGTGGCGTACGCGCTGCGCGAGCTCGACTACCAGTTCGCGACGGTGACCTCCCCGCAGGACACCGCCGCCGTGTTCATCGAGCCCGTCCTCGGTGAGGGCGGTTACGTGCCCGTCCCGGACGCCTTCCTCCAGGGGCTGCGGGAGCGCGCCGACAGGCACGGGTTCCTGCTGGTCATGGACGAGGTCCAGACCGGCTTCGGTCGCACGGGCACGTTCTGGGGGCACGAGCCCTCCGGTGTGCGCCCGGACATCGTCATCACCGCGAAGGGCCTGGCCAGCGGCTTTCCGCTGTCCGCGATCGCCGCCCCGGCCGCGATCATGGACAAGGCCTGGCCGGGTTCCCAGGGCGGCACCTACGGCGGCAACGCGGTCTCCTGCGCGGCTGCCCTCGCCACCCTGGACGTCATCCAGGAGGAGAACCTGGTGGAGAACGCGGCCCGCCAGGGCGAGCGGCTCCAGCAGGGCCTGGCCAAGATCGCCGAGTCCCATGCGGGCATCGGCGACGTCCGAGGCCGCGGCCTGATGCGGGCCAACGAGTTCGTCAGGGCCGACGGGACACCCGACGGCGACGCGGCCCAGCGCGCCCAGCAGGCCGCCGCCAAGAACGGGCTGCTGCTGCTCACCTGCGGCCCGGCGGGCAACGTGGTCCGCTTCATCCCGGCCCTCGTGGTCAACGGCGAGCAGATCGACACGGCCCTCGAGCTGTGGGCGGCCTCTGTGGAGGAGAGCCAGTAGGCACCTGTGGGGCGCCGACCGCGCGTCGGCGCCCCATGGCCCGGGTCACACCGGAAAACGGCGCAAAGGCACTCCAGCACCGTGATAGAGTCGGAGACGTCGCAAGGGAGAGCCTAGCTCAACCGGGCGACACACAACTGAAGACCTGCACTCGTAGCTCAATGGATAGAGCATCTGACTACGGATCAGAAGGTTGGGGGTTCGAGTCCTCCCGAGTGCACCACCTTGAGACAGTGGAGAAGCCGCCCGAACTGCGCAAGCAGCTCGGGCGGCTTCTTTTGTGGCATGGCCAGGAGATCCGGCGGCCCTGGCGTTCGGCCAGGGGCGCCGGGGTGAGTCCGGGGTGCGGCCGACTGCCTGACGGCTTGATCCAGCACCGTGTCCGGCGCTCAGTCAGTGACGCTGCTCCGGGACTGGTAGAGCAGGTCCTGGTACTCGGGGTGACGGGCGATCCAGCCTGCGAAGAAGGGGCAGGTCGCCAGCACCCGCAGGCGTGCGGAGCGCGCCTCGTCGAGGGCCGTGCGGACCAGGGCGGACCCGACCCCGCGCCCCTCGTACTCCGGAGCGACCTCGGTGTGCACGAACGCGACGAGCTCCTTCGTGCGGATGTACCCCGCGATGCCCGCGACCCCGGACTCTCCGTCGACGCGGGCCTCGTAGCGCTTGGCCTCGGGCACGTCGTTCACCTTGACCGCCATGGGTCCTCCTTCTTGATGGATCGGCCGGGCGGTTGGCCACCCGATCGGCTTGGTGTTCGAACTCGTTCACGCGCGGGATCCGAGGTGGGACGGGTCGTCGGCAGAAGGCGACCCGCCCGATCGGTGCTGTTGGTGGGAGTGTCAGGCGTCGGCGCGGGAGGCCAGCAGCTGGGTCTCCCAGGCGAAGGCGACGCCGGTGGCGCCACCGTGCTGCTCCAGGATTCCGGTCATGGCCGACACGGTCTCCTCGCGGGCCCAGTCGCGCTGCCACTCGCCCGCCACGGCCAGCCAGGTGATCGGCACCACGCCGGCCTGGACCATGCGCCGGACGGCCATGTCGTGGGACTCCGCCGAGGCGCCGCCCGACGCGTCGGTGACGGCGAAGACCTCGTAGCCCTCGCCCGCCGCCTGGATCGCGGGCATGGCCAGGCAGATCTCGGTCCAGAGACCGGCGATGACCAGCTTCTTCCTGCCGGTCGCCCGGACGGCGTCGACGACGCGCTCGTCCTGCCAGGTGTTGATGAACGTCCGGTCGATCGGCTTCTGCTCCGGGAACACGTCCTGAAGCCCCTTGATGAGGTAGCCGCCGCGCTCCTCCAGCACGGTCGTCAGGACGGTCGGAACGTCGAACGCCTTGGCGGCCTTGGCCAGGGCGACGGCGTTGTTGACGACCATCGACGGCTCGTGGCTGTTCAGGTTGGCGAACTGGAACGGCTGGTGGTCGATCAGGACGAGAACGCTCTCCTCCGGGGTCAGCAGTGCCTGTAGTCCGTTCTTGGCTTTGGTGCTCACAGGGGGTCCCTTCCAGGGGGTGATCCGGGGCTCGGCCGGGGCACCGTCCATCTCCGCGCAGGCGCCAGGGATGCACGCGAGAGTGACGACACATCCCCACCGATTTAGGTGATGCGTCATCCAAATTAGCATCATTGGATGATGCGTCAACCTTTTGGTTTCCGAGGCGCGACCTCTGCCCAATAGGTTGATGCATCATCTACTATGCGGATGATGTGTCAACCACTCCTCCGGGTGGCGCAGCGACGGAAGCGAGAAACGATGACCCTCACATCAGAGACGAACTGGCCCGGCCTGCGGGTCTCGGACTGGACCCCCACCCGGGACACCCTGCACATGTGGACCCAGATCGTGGGCAAGATCCGCATGGCCCACGCACCGCTGGTCAACCACTGGTGGCAGGTGACCCTCTACGTCAGTCCGCGCGGGTTGACGACGTCGGCCATCCCGTACCGCAGCGGGGCCTTCGAGATCGAGTTCGACTTCGTCGGCCACCAGCTTGAGGTCCGCAGCAGTGACGGCGGGACGCGGAGCTTCCCGCTGCGGCCGATGCCGGTCGCCGAGTTCTACTCCCGGATCCTGGACGCGCTCGGCCGACTCGGGATCGAGGCACCGATCCGCCCCCATCCCAACGAGGTCGACCCGGCGATCCCCTTCGCCGAGGACGACGAGCACGCCTCCTACGACGCCGAGGCGGCCACCCTCTTCTGGCGTCAGCTGTTGCAGGCGAACCGGGTGATCGGCGAGTTCCGGTCGCACTTCGTCGGCAAGGTCAGCCCGGTGCACTTCTTCTGGGGAGGGATGGACCTCGCCTGCACCCGCTTCTCCGGACGGTCGGCTCCTCCGCATCCGGGCGGAGCGCCCAACTGCGGGGACTGGGTCATGGTCGAGGGCTACTCCCGGGAACTGTCCAGCTGCGGGTTCTGGCCCGGTGGTGGCGAGGAGGGCGCCTTCTACTCCTACGCCTACCCGGCCCCCGACGGGTTCGCCGACCAGCCGGTCGGCCCCGAAGGCGCGTACTACAGCACCGAGTTCCAGCAGTTCCTGCTGCCCTACGAGGTGGCCCGCGCCGCACCCGACCCCGACCGCGCGGTCGCCGAGTTCCTCCGCACCACCTACGAGGCCGCCGCGGATCGCGGGCACTGGGACCGCCCCGCACTGGAGGACGACCCCCTCCGGTGGGACGGGGCCTGAACCGGCAGGTCACGGCGGTCGTCGACGCGCGGAGGGGTCTCCCCTCCGCCGTCCTCGGGTGGATGAGGTGTCAACTTCTTCGTTAAACTGCGCGCATGAACGAGACACCACGCTGGCTGGATGCGGACGAGAAGGCCGCGTGGGACGGCTTCATCCACATGCAGGAGACGCTCATCGGGCGGCTCTCCCGTCTCCTTCAGGCCGATTCCGGAATGTCCGCCTCCGACTTCATCGTGCTCGTCAACCTCACTGAGACCAGCGACGGAAAGATGCGCATCCTGGAACTGGCCAAGCTCGTGAACTGGGAGAAGAGCCGCATGTCCCACCAGGTCCGGCGGATGACGAAGCGCGGTCTCGTGGCCAGGGAAGAGTGCCCCGACGACGCTCGCGGAGCGTTCATCGTCGCCACCCCGGCGGGCTACGAGGCGATCGAGGAGGCCGCTCCCCTCCACGTCGAGCACGTGCGCCGACTGTTCATCGAGGCCCTCACCCCGAACCAGCTCAGCACGTTCGCCCGGCTCTCCCGGCGCGTCTCGGACCACATGGAGAAGCAGTCCGACTGAGCGGACGTCGTCCCTCACTGTCGACGCGCCCGTCTTTGACCGGCGGCAGGTGAGACGACCCCGCCCGTCCCGCGTGGACGGCGCGCCCGGTCGCGGCTCAGGCCGGGGCGCGGTCACCGGTGCGCGGCAGCCGGACCCCGGCCAGGGCCTCCAGCTGGTCCCACACCGACTCCAGCGCGTCCGGGGGAGGTGACTGGGTCAGCGGGTTCGGGGTCAGGCGGACCGGCCACCCCTTGACCCCGCCGCTCGGGGAGTAGAGGTCGCCTCCCTGGGCCAGGGGGTCGGTGAGGGCGCGCAGGGCGGACCAGGCCGCGGCGTCCTTGCCCTGGGCCCACAACGTGTAGGGGTTGCGCTGGATGGGGATCGTCTCGTCCCGGATCCCCGGGCGGCGCGGTGTCCGGGCGTCCACACCGACCCCCGGGCGCGAGACCAGTGAGGCCACCGGCGTACCCGCCGCCCTCAGCCGACGGTCGAGTTCGTAGGCGAACATCTCCGTGACCGCCTTGCTCCGGGTGTAGGCGAGGACGCCGACGCGGGAACCGTGCCGCACGTCCCGGACCCCCTTGCGCAGCAGGTCCACGAACGACGTCGAGGTGTGCACGATCCTCGCGGTCGCGCCGTGCTCACGCGCGGTTCGTGCCATGAGCGGGAGCGTCCCCGCCACCAGCCCCACGTTCGCTCGCACGTGGGTCGCCAGGAGCATCGACAGGCCGTCCGGGGTCCGGTCGGCGGCGCGCAGCGACATGGAGCCCCCGTTCAGCAGCAGCCCGTCGAGGCGTTCGTACTCCGCGAGCTCCGAGACGGCCGCGGCCGTCGACTCCGGCGACGCGAGGTCCAGGAGCAGCGAGCTCAGACTCGCGTCCGGCACCTGCGCGCGGATCGCGGCCTCGGCGGTGCCCAGACGTTCGGCCGAACGCCCCGCGAGCACGACGTGCGCGCCTGTTCCGGCGAGCCGTTCGGCCGCGAAGTAGCCGATGCCCGCGGTCGCCCCGGTCACCACCAGCGTGCGTCCGCGCTGTTCGGGCAGTACTTCGGGGTCCCAGTCCATGGCGCCTCTCCCATCAATCGGATGACTTATCCGCTTACTGTAACAGCAAATCGGATGATCTATCCGATTCGGCTAGGATGTCCCCATGAACGCACTGCGCGCTGACGCCGCCCGTAGCCGCGAGCGCATCCTGGAGGTCGCGCGGCGGAGCGATCCCAAGGACCTGCGCCTCAACGAGATCGCCCGTGAGGCGGGTGTGGGGGTCGGGACCGTCTACCGCCACTTCCCCACGTCCCATGCGCTCGTCGAGGAACTCACCGTGGAGACCCTGGGCCGCCTGCGGGAGCTCACCGCGCGGGCCTGCGCCGACCCGGACCCGGGGCGCGGGTTCGACGTGGCCCTGCGCGCCGTGGTCGACCTGCACCTGGAGGCGGGCGGCCTCCAGGCGGTCCTGCTCGCCAACGACGACGTGAGCGAGGAGGTGGCGGAGCTCAAGGCCTCGATTTTCGGCGAGCTCACCGATCTGCTCGACAGGGCGAAGGAGAGCGGCGCGATCCGCGGGGACCTGACGACGGCCCAGGTCGAGCGCCTGGCCTGCGGGATCGAACACGCCATCCGCCTGGGGACGCCGGAGGACTGCGACGTCTTCGTGGACACCCTCGTCGCGGGCCTGAGGCCGCCCGCCGCGGCCCCGCCCGCACACTGATCCCGGCCCCGGGGGGGAGGAACCGCCGCGCCCGACTCCCTCCGAGTCCGGCCCCGGGGCGACGGCCCGAGCCCGTGTCGGAGGAGTCGACGAGCTGGTCTCCGGCTTGAGCGGCCGAAGGGTCCAAGGGCAGCGGCCCCGTCGGTACGTCGGAAGCTCCGCGCGGGCTTGCGTGAGCCCGTCGCCCCGGGTTGTCTTACCGGGACCCACGCCCCCGATATCCCCATGAAGCAGGAGTCCCGGTGACCGAACGCGACCCCCGGGGACTGCTGAAGCCGATGATCGCCGCCGCGCTGTTGTTCGTCGGCGGTCTCGTGATCCTGCTGTCAGCGGGCCCGTTCACGGGTGATCCGGACTGGCAGAACCTGCTGGGTGGCGGGGTCATGGTGGGGGTGGCGGTGTTGTACTACCTGATGGTCCGGCGGATGACCCGGCGCCGGTGACGTATGGGGCCCGGCCACCCCGGCCCGGTGCTGTCTGCCGTCAGGAAGTCGACCCGGACGGCGCACGTGGTGACGGGGTCGATCGCGGCGACCGTCCGCGCCGCCGACCGGGACGTCCGCCGTCCAGCGCCCGGGTCAGTCCGGCCACCGACAGCGTGGTGGCCACGAGCACACCGGCCGGGGCGGCCAGCGTCCACCAGGCCCCGGTGAAGACGTCGCCGCGCGCGACCTCCAGCAGGGTGCCCAGGCTGGCCTCGTCGGGTGAGAGGCCGAGGCCCAGGAAGCTGAGCGTGGACTCGTGCCAGACGGCGTGCGGGACCAGCATCACCAGACCCACCGCGGCCTGCGGGAGCGCTGCGGGCAGCAGGTGCCGGTACAGCACCTGTCCCCGGGAGGCGCCCCACAGGTAGGCGGTCTCGACGTACTCCGAGGAGCGCACAGAGAGCATCTCGGCGCGCACGACGCGGGCGATCTGCGGCCAGTGGGTGAGCGCGATCGACGCGATGATCGCGGGCAGCGAACCGGGGTAGAGGGCGACGATGACGACGCCGATCAACAGGTGGGGCAGCGCGTTCACCCCGTCGGTGGTGCGCATGAGCAACCGGTCGACCCGGCCGCCCGCGGTGGCGGCGACCGCTCCGACCGCCACCCCCAGCACCGTGGCCACCACGGCGCACACCAGCGCCACCAGGAGCGACACCCGCAACCCCTCAGCGGAGCGAACGAACAGGTCGTAGCCGGAGTGGTCGGTGCCGAACCACTGTCCCGGGCCGGGGGGCAGCAGGGCCTGGGCGAAGTCGGCCGTCTGCGTCCCGGCCCACCAGGGGACCAGGACGGCGTAGCCGACGAGGGCGGTCAGGGTCGCGGCGGGCAGGAACCGGACGGCGCGTCGACGCGGTCGGGCGGCCGTCGCGCTCGTTCCGGGGTCGGGCTCAGACATCGGCGCTCACCCTCGGGTCCAGGAACAGGTAGGCGGAGTCGGCCAGCAGCGAGCCGAGCAGCACCACGGCGGTGGTGGCCAGGGTGAGGGCGGCCAGCAGCGGGAAGTCGAGCGACTGGGCCGAGGCGACCAGGGCCGCGGCGATCCCCGGCCACGCGAAGATCTCCTCCACCAGCACCGCGCCCACGACGAGTTCGGGCAGTCGCGCCCCCACGATCGTCACGAGGGGGGCGAGCGAGACCGGCAGCACGTGTCCGGTCACCACCCTGGCGGGGGACACCCCCCGAGCCCGGGCCGCACGGACCGGTTCCGATCCCCGGGCGCGGGCCACGGCGGTGCGCACCGCCAGCAGCAGCCACGGGAGCTGGGTCAGGGCGAGGGTGCAGGCGGGCAGCACCAGGTGGGTCACCACCCCGCCGAAGGTGGGGGCCTCGCCTGGCGCGGCGGCACCCGCCACCGGGGCCCAGCGCAGGATCACCGCGAACACGGTGACCGAGCCCAGGGCGAGGACGAACGGGGGGACCGCCTGGACCAGGACGCCGACGCGCGTGACGATCCGGTCCGGCCACGACCCCGGGTGGAGCCCGGCGACCGTGCCCCACACCAGGGCCGACAGCACGGCCACGGCCAGGGCGGTGCCGGAGAGCAGCAGGGTCCACGGGAGCCGCTCGGCGAACACCTCGGAGACCGGCATCGCGTACCCCCGGGACCAGCCCAGGTCCCCGTGGAGGAGATCAGAGGCCCAGGACCACCAGGCCCGCCACCAGGGGACGTCGAACCCCAGCGCGGTGCTGAGGGACTCCCGCTGTTCGGCGGTGGTCCGCTGGAAGCCCGCCCCCAGGTAGGCGGCGAGCGGGTTGAACGGGGAGCGCGCGGCGAGCAGGAAGACCAGCGCGCTCAGTCCCACGAGCATCGGGAGCCCGAGGGCGACGCGGCGCGCCACCAGCCCCGCCAGCTCGCGGCGGCGGTCCCGCCACCGGGTCCGGTGCGACCGGATCCGGCGGACGGGGGAGAAACTCATCGTCGCCACTCGGCGAGGTTCCACCACGGCCCCCAGGAGACCCCGTGGGCGTGGGGTTCGAGCACGAGCGGGCCGCGGTCCCAGTCGTCCTCGGCGGCGACGTAGGTGTGGTCGACGAACGCCATGAACACGTACGTGGGGTTCTCGACGTAGGACCGCTGGACCCGGTGGTAGGCCTCGACGCGCTCGTCGGGGTCCAGGCTCCGGCGGGCCTCCTCCAGGTCCTCGTCGACGCCCGGGATGGCGAAGTCGCCCGGGTTCTCGTAGGTGGGGGTGTCGGCCTCGCGGGTGTGCAGGGTGGCGTACACCTGGGTGTCCAGGTCGTAGGGCTTGTCGCCGCCGCCGAGCAGGATGCCCGCCTGGGTGGAGTTCTCACCCATCTCGTCCCAGGAGGCTCCCTGGATGTCGACCTCGATCCCCAGCGGCTCCATCTCGGCGGCGAAGGCCGTGGCGAGGTCGCGGCGCAGGTGGTCCGAGGCCAGGTAGTACAGGGTGAACTCGGCGCGGTCGCCGTCACGGACACGGACGCCGTCCGGGCCCTCCTCCCAGCCGGCCTCGTCCAGGAGCTCGGCGGCGGCGTCGGGGTCGTACGCGAAGACGGCCTCCGGGTCGTGCGCCTCACCGTAGACGTCCGGGACCGGGGTGTGCGCTGGGCGCCCGTGACCGGCGAGCACGTTCTCCACGATCCCGTCGCGGTCCACCCCGAGGTTCATCGCGAGCCGGGCGTCCGGGTCGGCGGTGAAGGGGTGGTCCGAGGGGAGGGAGAGGCCGCGCCACTCGGCGGTGCGCACGGGCAGGACCTCGGAGCCGTCGACGTGCGCGAAGGTCTCGGCGGTCACCGGGGGAAGCACGGTGCCGTCGATGTTGCCCGCCCGCATGCGCTGGGCCCGGGTGTTGTCGTCGGGGACGGAGAGGATGACCAGCTCGGTGACCTCGGGCGCGGTGCCGTGGTACTCGGGGTTGGCCTCGAACACGGCCTGGTCGGCGCTGAGGTCGGCCAGCACGTAGGGGCCGGTGCCCACCGGTGCGCGGTTGCGCTCGGAGTCGGCGGCCGGGCCCGGGGTGATCTCCTCGGACGGGGTGATGCCGAGGGTCAGCCGCGCGGGCATGGCGTAGTAGGGGTAGTTGAGGGTGAAGCGCACGGTGTGGTCGTCGACGGCGGTGACCGACTCGATCATCGAGTAGGAACCGGCGACCTCCGAGGCGGTGTCGGGGTCCAGCACGGCGGAGTAGGTGGCCATCACGTCGTCCGCGTCGAGGGCGGAGCCGTCGGAGAAGGTGACATCGGTGCGCAGCTCCACGTCCCAGACGGTGTTGTCCTCGTTGGGTTCGGGAGCGGAGGCGGCGAGGGCGGGGACGAGTTCGGGAAGCGCGTCGTCGCCGGAGGACTCGGGGCGCAGGAGGCCCTCGAAGATCGGGGAGACGCCGAGTTCGCCGTAGCCGTTCACCGGCTCGAACTCACCGAGGGGCTGGGCGTCGGCGAGGACGATGCGGGTCGGGGTTCCCGTGGTGTCGGCCTCGGTGGAGTCGGTGCAGGCGGTCAGTAGGAGGGTCGGGGCGAGAGCGGTCGCGAGGAGGGCGCGTGTCGGGACGGTTCCGTTCATTCACTGCTTCCTTGTGGGAGACGTGGTCTTTCGATGGCGAAAAGTTGACCATCTGATCAGATGATAAGGTATTGGTCGTTCCCGTCGGCCACGTGTTCGACCAGGACCCCCTCTGAACCGGAGGCGGCGCCCTGGCCGCCCCGCGAGGCCGGAGACGACGGTCACCCTCCGGGACCCGATCGGGGATAATGGACCCGATGACCTCCCACAGCGATGCCTCTTCGGAGCACCACATCGACATCGGAGCCTGGGCGGACCGCTTCCGCCTGCTCGGCGACCCGACTCGTCTGCGCCTGCTGGCCGCGATGCACCAGGCGGGCCCGGCCCAGGCCTCGGTCGGGGAGCTCGCCGCGACGGCCGGTATCACCGACGTCGCCGCGTCCCAGGCGCTGAGGACACTCCGCCTCCAGGGCTGGGTCCAGGACGAACGGGACGGGCGCACGGTGCGCTACACACTCGTGGACACCACGGTGCACTCGCTGCTGCACCTGATGGGCGCCGAACACTGAGAACGCCGCCGGGGCGAGTGCGTCGCGCACCCGCCCCGACGGCGTTCCCCCACGCTGCCCCTAGTCGATCCGGAACAGCGTGGTGGTGCCGGAGACCTCGTTGGCCACGACCAGCACCGGGACGCCCGGGACCGGGGAGTCACCGGCGCTGATGAAGGTCAGACCCTCCGCGCCCAGGTCACCGGCCTCGCGGCTGGCCGGGTCGGCACCGAAGTCGCGGTTGTTGAGGTACTGGGTGAAAGTCACGTCGCGCGGGTCGGTGACGTCGTAGACCATCACCCCGCCCACGCGCTCCAAGCCCACGAAAGCGTAGGTGCGGCCCTGCACCTTTCCCAACGCGACCCCCTCGGGCTCCGGGCCCTTGTCGTCGCTGCGGCCGTCGAGGTTGTTCTCGCGGTGGTTGGAGTTGAAGAACTCCGGTGCGGCCTCGGCGGTGATCCGCTCGAAGTCGGAACCGGAGTCGAACAGCTGCTCGCCGTCCGCACCGAAGATCGAGAAGGACCGGCCGCCGAACGAGTGGATCTCCTCGTGGCAGGAGCCGTCCTCGCGCAGCCCCTCGGCGGTGCTGACCGAGAGCCGTCCCAGGTTGTGGTCGGCGGTCAGATCCTCGATGGTCTCGATCCCCTGGTCGTTCTCCTCCAGGAACTCCCGGACGCGCGGGGCGTCCTCGCACAGGTCCAGGTTCTTCAACCGGGTCTCCTCCGAGTAGCCGTCCCAGTCGCGGGCGTCGCCCTCGTTGGCGGTGACCAGCAGGGTCTGCCCGCGCCAGCGGTAGGTGTCGAAGCCGTCGGGCTGGTACATGCCCCGGATCGGCCAGTTGGCGATGGCGATCCCGCCGTCGCGGTCGGAGACGTCCAGCTCGTTCCCGGGCTCCATGTGGTCCTTGGTGCCGAAGGGGACGATGTCGGTGATCTCCGCCTTCCGCAGGTCCAGGACGGCGAAGGCGTTGGCCTCCTGGAGCACGACGTGGGCGCTGTGGTTGGTGTCGGCCACGATGTACTCGGGTTCCAGGTTGCGCGCCACCCGTCCGGGGGTGCCGGGCTCGCCGGTGGACAGGTCCGGGCCGTACACGCGCACGTCCGGGTGGAGCTCACGGCCCTCGTCCCACGCGCGGAAGTCGGCGGTGCGCACGTCGTCCTGGGTGAGGTTGGCGGGCCTGCGGTTCACCGGGATCACGCTCACGGAACCCTCGGGGTCGACCGTGACGTCATCGTTGGGCTCTCCCTCGTTGGCCACCAGCAGGGTGCGGCCCTCGGGGGTGAAGGTCAGCATGTCCGGCAGCGCGCCGACCCTCAGGGCGTTCACCGACCGGCCCGCGGTGTCGAAGAGGACCACCCAGCCGTCGTCGGTTCGGTCGGCGGCCTCCACCGCCACGGCCACCACGTTCCCGTGGACGGCCACGGAGTTGGCGGCCCCGCCCCGCTCCACCACGGACCCGTCGGCCGCCCGGACACCCGCGGTCTCCAGGTCCAAGAGCTTCTCGGGCCGCTCCGGGTCGGACACGTCCAGGACCTCCACCACGGCCGCGGCGGCGTTGACCACGAACAGGCGCTGCGTGCGCGGGTCGTGGGCGACGATCTCCGCCCCCGAGGCGTCGAACACGTCGGCGTGGTAGGTGCCCAACACGGACAGCTCGACGGCCCCGGTCGCCTCGGGACCCCCGTACGAGGGCGCCTCGTCGGCGTGGACGGGGACGGCCAGGGTGAGGCCGAGGGCCAGGACGGCCGAGGCGGTGAGGGATCTGCGCATGCTGCTTCCTGGAGGTTCGGGGGAGGCGGACGCGGTCGCGTCCGCGCCGAGCCAACCAGGGGAGGGCGATCCCGGGCCGAACGTCCGGTGTCCTGTGGATGAAGCCCGTGATTCGGGACGCTCGACCAGCTCTCTGATCTGCCCGGACCCGCTCCCCGGCTCCGCCGGTCTCACTCCCAGGCGAGGCGGCGGGCCGTGGTCACCTCCAGGGGGGAGCCGCCGAAGTGGGCGGCGAGCAGGGCCCGCCCCTCCTCGGAGCGGGTGTGCACCACCGAGCCCCGGGACACCCACCGGCGCCACGCCCGCTCGAAGGCGAGCGCGCCCTTCCTGTTACGGGCCAGGGCGGAGGGCACCGCGTGGAAGACCGGCACGGTCGTGTCCTTCGGCGTCACCTCGGAACCCGCACCGGTCCCGTCCCCCTCCTGGGCGGTGAGGACGTGCCGGGGCACCAGGTAGCGCAGATCTCCCACCAGCGGGCCCAGGGTCTCGTCCAGGGATTCGGCGAACAGCTCCGCCGAACCCGGGTCGGCGAGCGTGAACCGGTACACCCCGTCGGTGTCCACGTGGACACGGACCCCCTCGGCGCCGGTGTCCGAGCGGCCCGCCCAGTGCAGCGCGTCGGCCACCGCGCACGCGTACCGCGAGGTCCCCACCGGTTCGCGGGCCAATGAGCGCACACGATCGGCCTCCCGCTGCCTGCGCAGGGTCTCCCGGCGGACCCGGAGGGAGTCGCGCCACCAGTGGACCAGGGCCGCCAGGCCGAACCCGGCGGCCGCCGCGAGCAGCCCGAGCCCGAGGGGAGCGAACACCAGGCAGAGCGCGGCGATCGCGCCCGGGACGAGGGTGGGCACCAGATGCCGGGCGGGCGGTGTGTCGACCGGTTCCGGATGGATCACCTGATCCCCCACCAGCACCTCGGGCGCCGCGGGAAGCGCCAGGTCCATGCCCGCCTCCGGAACCTCCACCGGCATCGCCCGCCCCTCGTACACCCGCAGCGTGGGCAGCAGCACGTCCGCGTAGCCGGTGCCCAGCCGCCACCGGGCCCGGGTCCCCTCGCGGTCGGCCGCGCGCCCGAGCATCCGGCGGTTGACCCGACGGGGGTCCTCGGGCGGGTCGTACGGGGACAGCTCCGGGTCCACGTGCGCCACCCCGCTCATCACCCCGCCGTCGGCGCCCACCCCCAGGTAGCCCTCGTGCTTGCGCACGAACCTGTTCCAGTCGGCGGCGCCGCGCGGGTGCTCGTGGCTCACGCACACCACCGTCCAGGTGTGCGCCACCTTCTCCGGCCACGCCGGGTCGAGGCGCAGCGCCCGTCCCCGGCTCTGAACGACCGCCGTGGGGGTGGTCGCGGTGGTCAGGTCCACCACGGTGTTCACCCCGCGCGCGTCCCACCCCTCGCCGAGCAGCGCGCGCGTGCCCACCAGCACCTGGCAACCGCCGGACTCCAGGAAACGCGTCACCACCCCCACCCACGTGCGGGAGGTCCATGCCCCCTCCACCGTGTGCAGGCCGTCGGTCTCGCGCAGGGCCAGGTCCACCCCGGGCAGCTCGGACCGGGCGAACTCCAGGAACGCGGCGCTCGTGCCCGGCCCGGTCGCCACGGTGCGGCCGGTGACCAGGACCGGGTCCAGGCCGCGGGTGCGCGGATCGGCGGCCAGCTGGCTGACCTGGAGCCAGGCCGACCCCGCGTCGTCGGAGAGCACACCCCGGAGCGCGGCGGGGGAGCGGGCGGAGGCGCGTTCGTGGTCGCACAGGACCAGCGCGCGCAGCCGCGGGCCCACTGCGTCCTTCTCCGCGGCGAGGATCTCCACCGTGGCCAGCGACTTCGCGGCGCTACGGGCCAGGACCCGGTCCACCGGGGAGGCGCCGCGACGGACGCCGTTGCGCGTGAGGTGGTAGCCCACGGAGGGCAGGGCGGCGCGGACCCGGTCACGCGCCTCCCGGTCCCTCGCGGAGGACGGGTCCAGGCAGTGCCTCGCGTAGTCGCCGATCAGCGCCGTCCAGTCCTCGGCCTGCGGCGGGTGCCGGTGGCGTTCACGCACCCTCGCGCCCTCGGGCAGGGCGACCAGGCCCCGGTGGTGGAGGCGCAGCACGGCGTCGGTGAGCTCCGGTTCCCGCACGGCCAGGGCGCCCCAGTCCACACGGCCGCCCTCCCGGGCCTCCCGGGAGACGAAGCGCGCGTCCAGCCAGGGCAGGAAGTCGGTGGTGGCGAACCCGGGGGCGAGCAGGTCCGTGCACATCTCCTCGAACCTCGCCGCCTGACCGGCCAGGTACTCGTGCTCGGTCAGGGTGGGTTCGGTGACGTGCACGAGTTCGGCGAACGGGGCCAGGTATCCGTCCCGGACCAGCGCGGGGATGGACGCCCCGGTCACGGGAGGGCCGAAGAGCCGGTCGACCAGGTCCTTCTCCGTGGCGGTGAGGCTCGCGGCGGGGGTCCCGGTCAGCCCGATCACGTGGGCGTCGGGGAGTTCGTCGAGGATCTCGGCGAGCAGGCGCCCCCACACCTGGAGGAGGTGGTGGCACTCGTCCAGCAGGAGCGTGAGCGGACCGGCGCCGTGCAGGGCGTCCACCAGGGCCCGCCCGTTGGTGTGCAGTCGGTCGCGGACCGGGGTGGCCGAACGCCCCTCCTCGTCGGTCTCGGCGTCCGGGTCGAAGACGGCCAACGACTGGTAGGTGAGCACGTTGACGGCGTGCCCGAGGTCCCGTTCGCTTCCGGCGGTGCGGCCCTCGGGCCGGTCGAACCCCTCCCAGTGCCGGATCCACTGCCCCTGGATGGCGGTGTTGGGGACCAGGACCACGGTCCGGCGGCCCAGGCGGCGGGCGGCCTCCAGGCCGACGAGGGTCTTGCCGGAGCCGGGAGGGAGCACGATCCAGGTCCTTCGGGCCCCGTCCGACCAGCGCCGGTCCACCTCCGCGAGCGCCTCGCGCTGGTAGGGGCGCAGCTCGCCGGGCCAGGCGGCGCCACTCAGCGGTGCGGTGTCCGGTGCTGGCCCGGTCTCGGGCGGCTCCCCGGTCTGCGACATCGCTCCAGCCTAGCCAGGGGCGGTCCGGTGCGCCCCCGCCGGGCCTGGTCGGACGGTGTCCCCGGGTCGGAGATGGGCCCAGGGTCAGCGGGTGGACCCGGGGCGGAGGGTGAGCCCGAGCCGGAGGGTGGGTCCGCCGTCGCGGGCGGACCCACCGCGTCCCTCACTCCGAGCGCAGCCCCTCCGGGCGCATCGTGCGCAGCAGAGCGGGGATCGCCAACAGGGTGGTCAGGAACGCCACCCCCACGCCCGCGCCCACGATGACCAGGGTGTCGATCGGGGTGAAGGCCAGGGGGATCCCCGCCACCCGTTGCACCAGGAGGCCGAGCGCGGTCCCGACCGTCGCAGCCAGGGCGACGCCCAGGAGCACGGGCAGCGTGGTCTGCCACAGCACCGAGGCCACCAGCGTGCTCCGCCGCGTGCCGAAGGCGGTGAGGACCGCGTGCACCCGCCTGCGTCCGCGGACCTGCTCGACCGTGCCCACCACCAGACCGGCGGCGATGACCGCCAGAGAGGCCAGGGCGCCGGCGATGAGCGCGTCACGCATGTTGATCATGGCTGAGTAGGTGGCGCTGAGCATGGGGAAGCCCACGTGTGACGTCGGGTCCAGAGCCACGACCGCGAATCTGAGCTCATCCTCCATCCCGGGGACGGACGGGTCGACTCGGATCCAGACCGAACTCCGTGTCGCGATCTCCCCTGGCAGCACGGCGGCCTCGGGGGTGGCGAGGACGACGTCCCGTGCCGTGTGCCCCCAGGCGTTCCAGGGGTGTTCGACCAGCGGTCCCTCGAACTCGGTGAGCCGGGGCACCGTCCACGCGCTCTCGGCCCTCTCGTCTTTGGGCCGGACCGTGACCGTGTCACCGGCCGCCAACCCCGGCACCCCGCTGAAGGCGTCCCCGGGGGAGCACTCCGGCAGGTCGGCCATCTGCCGCAGAGCGGCGCAGTCGGCGACGTGCACGACGACGTCGGCACCGCTGTCGGCGACGCCCCACACCGTGCTGAAGGCCACGGCCTCCTCCACTCCGGGGACCTCCGACACAGCGGCGACGGGGTCGTTGTCGGCCGGAGGCATCATCAGGTCCGCCTGGATCTGGAACCCGGACCCCCCGAACTCGTCCTCCGCGTACGCCTGCGTGCGGGTCTCCGCCCGCACCACCGTCGACTCCGCCCAGGCGTTCGCGAACAGGCTCTGCAACGCGATGGCGCCCGCGACGGTCACGATGATCCCGCTGACCGCGCGTGTCGGGCCGCCGCCCGCCGCCCCGAGACGGCGCAGGGCCAGCTGGAGGGAGAGGGGGCCGCCCGAGGCGCGCCCGAAGACACGTTCCACCAACCAGGGCAGTGCGGCGGTCGTGCCGAACAGGACGGCCAGGAGCCCGATCGACACCAGGGGCAGCCACGCGGCCCCGGTCAGGCCGAGACGCCTGGATATCTCGAAGTCCATGCTCAGGACGATGAGGACGACCCCGAGCACGAGCAGCAGCAGACGCCACCACAGCCTGGGGCTCGGCCGTTCGGCGCGGCGCACCGTGCCGAGCGGATCGACCACCACACCCTTCATGGAACCGACTACCACCCACAGGGAGAGCATCGGGACCCCGACCAGGACCAGGAGCGCGAGCAGGGGCTGGGGGGTCACGTCGGCGGTGAAGAGTCCCGAGGACACCGAGACCGACTCCACGATCGGGCGCCCCAGGAAGAAGATCCCCGTTCCCAGAGCCAGGCCGAGCGCGACCCCGGGCAGGGTCTCACCGGCCGCGATGCGCCGGGTGGCCCGCCGGTCGGCGCCCATGAGCCGCAGCGCGGCCAGGCGCCGGTCCCGCTGCTCGCCACCGAAGCGCACGGCCGCGCCCAGGAACACCACGACCGGGGTGAGCATGACGACCACGCCCACCACGCCGATCAGCAGGATGACCGTTCCCTCCAGGACGGCACGGGGTTCGCCGCCGTACTCGGTGACGCGGATGCCGGCGTTCTCCAGGGAGAGGTCCGCGCTGCCGAGGTAGAAGGCCAGCTCGCCAGGGCCCATGAGGCCCTCGGGTCCGATCTCCCCGACGACGGTGTGGTGGTCGAACCCCTGGAGGAGGGCCTTCGCCTCGGGATCGCCGAGGAGGTCGGCCAGAGCGGGGGAGAGCACGATCTCGCCGTGGCCGGGGATCTCGGCCAACCCCGGCGGGAGCGGGGGGTCGGATCCCTCGGCGCGCACCACCCGCCCGTGGATGTCCCGCCCGTCGTACTGGGTGTCCGCGAGGCCGACCAGCAGGGTGTCGTCGCCAGCGGGGGGTTCCGGGTAAAGGGCCACCTGGTAGTCCATGCGGTCAGCGTGCCGCTGGGCCAGGTTGTCCAGGATGGTCGGCAGGGACGCGGCCAGGAGGAGGGCGGCGGTGGCCACGCCGACCCCGATCGCCGTCAGCAGGGTCCGCAGGACCACCTCCCGGCCGCCGCGCAGGGACAGTCGCGCACCCAGCGAGAGGTCTCCGAGGATGGAGGGGCGGTCCCTCTCCGTGTCGCTCCCGCGGGGGGAGCGCTCACGCGGGCTCATCCCAGCCCTCCGAAGTCCCGGGTGCGGCCGTCCCGGCACACGACCTCGCGGTCCGCGTAGGCGGCCACCAGGGGTTCGTGGGTCACCACGACGACGGCCGCCCCGCTCTCCCGGGCGGCGTCGGTGAGCATGCGGATCACCCGTTCCCCGTTCAGGGAGTCGAGGGCGCCGGTGGGTTCGTCGGCGAACACCACGCGTGGGCCGGTGATGAGCGCCCGGGCCACCGCGACCCGTTGTCCCTCACCGCCCGAGCACTCGCCGGGGGTCCTGCGCGCCAGCTCGCCCACGTCCAGTCGGTCCAGCCACTGCGCGGCCGTACGTTCGGCCCGGCGTCGCGAGCTGCCGCCCAGCCTCAGGGGGAGGGCGACGTTCTCCAGGCAGGAGAGTTCGGGGACGAGCTGGCCGAACTGGAAGAGGAAGCCGAACTCGGAGCGGCGCAGGGAGCTGAGCCGGGTGTCCGAGGTGTTCACCAGGTCCCGCCCGTCGTACTCGATCCCCCCTTCGTCCGGGCGCACCACACCGGCCAGGCAGTGCAGGAGGGTGGACTTCCCGGAGCCGGAGGGGCCCATGATCGCCACGATCTCACCCGGGTACAGGCTCAGGGAGGCGTCCTCCAGGGCCCTGGTGAGACCGAAGGACTTGCGTAGTCCCGACGCCACGAGCAGGGGTTTCCCGGCAGACCCGGGGAGCTGGTCGGGGAGGGGGCGGGGGGTGGGAGGGGTCATCGACCGCGCACCTCCCCGGCGAGGTCGTTCAAGCGGGCGGCGGTGAGTTCGAGCCAGCGCAGGTCGGCTTCGAGGTGGAACAGCGCGTGGTCGCAGATGAGCTGGTCGGAGAGGTCCCCGCCGGTCTTGCGGCGGGTGAGTTCGCGCATCTGACGCAGGTGCTCGGCGCGTTGCACGTCGAGGATCTGATCGGCCGGCCGGCCGGTGAGGAGGGCCAGTACGACCTTGGTGTACAGGGTGCTCTGGAGGTAGGGCTCAGGGGTCTCCGGCTGGGTGAGCCACTGCTCGACGTCGGTGACCCCGGCTTCGGTCACGGTGTACCGCTTGCGTTCGGGTCCGGCGCCGGGCTCGACGGCGTCCACCTCCACGAGCCCGTTCTTGAGGAGACGCGAGAGGGTCGCGTAGACCTGCCCGTAGGCCAGGGGCCGTTTGGTGGCGAAGCGCTCGTCGTAGGCGCGCTTCAGGTCGTATCCGTGCTGGGGGCGGGTTTCCAGCAGCCCCAGGAGAGTCTGGCCGAGTGACATGAGTCAACTATACATACGAGGTATACATGGTGTGTATAGAGGCCGGGGCGGCTGCGCGGTCCAGGGGTGCGGAAGGGGCGTCCCGGAGGCAGGGTGCGGATTCCGGTCACCGGAACGGAGGCTGGCCGGGGGCACCGGTGTGGGTGGTGTTGCCCAGGGGGCAACGCGCCTGGGCGGTGGTGCGTGAGGCCACGACGGGGTTCCGTGAGTCGGAGGCGTTCCGGAGGCGCCAGTGCGTGCGGCGTCGGCGGTGTCGGCCGGGCGTCACCGGTTCGGGCGCGCGGCAGGGACCGCCGGCCCGGCGCGCGACCGGGGCCGCGGCCCGGGAAGCCGCCCGGGCCGTCAGTGCTGGTGCTGCTCGTCCTGTCTCGGGACGCGCTGGGCGTCCTCCTCGGCGCGGGCGGCGCGGCGCAGGCGGTGCCAGGAGGTGGCCCAGCGCAGGCGTTCACCCTCGTCGGTGCCCACGCAGGCGGTGACGAAGGCCATCAGGAACACGTACCCGGGCAGATCGGAGCCCTCCAGCGCACGCTGGAACTTGGCGGCGCTGACCACACCGCCGCACTTGTACTCCAGTTCCAGGTACGACCAGCCGCCAGCCCAGGAGAGGTAGCGGCGCATGGTGAGGAGGAACTCGGCGGGGGGCCGCGCGTCCATGGGGTTGGGGCGCCGCTCGGGCT